>NZ_JBFTJH010000001.1:0-679196 GCF_056395325.1 Arthrobacter sp. 10L424
AACCAGGAAGGCCTGCGCCTGGTCCGCCAGCACACCACCACGCCGCTGGCGATCGGTGAAATCTTCAACACCGTCTGGGACTACCAGACCCTGATCAAGGAACAGCTGATCGACTACGTGCGGGCCGCGTCCACGCACTTCGGCGGCATTTCGCCGTTGAAGAAGGTGATGGATTTCGCCGCGCAGTACCAGATCAAGTCCGGCTTCCACGGGCCGACGGACATCTCCCCGGTCGGGTTCGCCGCGCAGCTGCACGTGGGCCTGGCGATCCATAACTACGGGATCCAGGAATACATGCAGCACTCGGATGCGACGAACGAGGTCTTCGAGCAGTCCATGACGTTCGTGGACGGGTACCTGCACCCGGGCGACAAGCCCGGCATCGGCGTCGAATTCAACGAGGAAGCCGCAGCGGCGTTCCCGTACCAGCAGGCCTACCTGCCCTACAACCGACTCGTCGACGGCACCGTCCATGACTGGTGAGCGGACACAACCGGTGACCCGCCAGGCCCGGTAACCGGCCACGGCCGGTAGTCCTGAAAGGACCGGGAACAAAAAAGGTCCCGGGCGGGAGTCGATGCTCCGCCGCCCGGGACCTGGCTTGTGGCGCCAAAATCAGGCGCTGGGGGCAAGCGCTTGAGGCCCTGCCAGGATCAGCGAATGAGCTCCCGCGTCATGCCAAAGGGGACCTGGTCGGACAGCGCCGCAGTGTAGTGGCCGGCCTTGTGACGGGTGAGCAGGATGCCCTGCGTCCCGGTTGCCATGGCGATCTGCTGGAGACCGCGGACGGCGTCGTCGAGCCGTTCGTCAAGCACCTGACGGCTGTCGACCTGGATCTCAATGCATTCAGTTACTGTGGTCATCGCTCTGTTCTTTCTTGGGTGTTACTCGTCGGCCCCAATAATTGAAGCGACAATAACGTCATATTTATAGGGCCGTCAAATCACCGCGCCGTATCGGACCGGCGTCTGTTCGGACCAGCAATTTGGTCGAAGCGGGCCGCGCGCCGTTGACCTGCTGTTCCATCGCCACAGGCGTTGCTGCGGTGAGTGTGGTCACGTCGGACCGCTCAGGGGCCGGCGAAGGATGCTCACGGACACGGCGGTCGCGGCCGTCCGTCCGCGCAGGGGAGGTGGCGCCTTAGGTCACAACCGTGAATCCGGCTGCCGGATAGCGAACTCCGTTGACCTGCAGCTGCAGTGCGTGGCTGCCGGGGTGGTGGACCCGCGTGGTCATCTGGCGGAAGGCATGGCGCTTCGAAAATGTCCTGGACTCGCCCGGCCCGAGGACGGGCGTGGCGAGCTTGAACACCTTCTCCGCGAGCGTCCCGTTGGCCTTGGCATAGTGGACCACGAAGTCGACGGCGAGCCGGGCCTCCGCGGGGCCGGTGTTCGTGATTTCAAACGCAAAGGCGAGTTCTCCGGGAAGCTCGACGGCGGTGCTGTCCAGCCGGGGCGGCGTCACGGCGATCGACGCCGGCGGGAACCCCAAGAGTTCCAACGCACCCGGATGGGCCTTCTTGAGCAGGGTCCGCAGCCCGTGCCGGACCACCCAGGGAGTGTTCTCGTCCGGGGCGGCCATCCAACCGGCTGCTGTGGCCACCACATCGCCGGGGGCGTGCCGGGCCAGGTCGTTCAGGTGGTTGGCCACCGAGCGCCGGACGTCGACCACCGGTTCCCGGTACAGCGCGTCGAGGATCGGCAGGGTGGCGGCCGGCCGGTCCGTGATCTCCGGGACGCGGATTGCCCAGGGGAGGTACGCCCGGGTGCCCTCGCTGGCGAGCCGGCGGACGTGCCAGTCCGGGTGGGACGTCCAGGCCTGGATGACGGCCAGCGCCCGGTCCAGATCTGCGGCGAGGAGCCTACGGATCGCGAATTCAGCGGTGAGCCTCGGTGTCAGTTCGGCGAGGAGCGCCAGGCAGTCCTCGAAGTCTTCCGGCCCGGTTGAGTCATGGGCCAGGGTGGCCGCTGCCTCGGTCACGGGCCAGATCATCCAACCGGTGAAGTCCGGATCATCCAGCGCCCGGCGGAATATGGCTGCCGTTCCGGCGTAGTCCCCGGGCAGGTCAGCGAGCATGGCGCGGCTGAGGAGGTCGGTGCGTTCCCGCAGGCTCAGCCCGTCCAGTTCTCCTGCCGACGCGGCCAGCTGGGTGAAACGGCCGCCCGGTGAGGCGGCGGCCAGGATCCGCCCCAGTGAGCCGACGACACCCGGGTTGATCAGTTCATTCATAACGCCCATGGCTTCAGGCTACCGGGGAGGGGGCCGCGGGACTGACGGGGAGCCCACGGCCCCTGCGGAGCCGGAACCGGGATATTCTTCTCGAAGGATATGTCCACACACGGTGCAGAGGCGGAGACGGGAATGGCAGAGGAAGCTACCGGGAAATCGCCCGGCCGCTGGCGGGTCTTCCACGACAAGTTTGTCGTGGAGGAACGCTTCATGAGCGAGCGGGACCGAAAGAACCTGTACCGGACCGCCGTCGGCCTCATGATTCTGGGAACTGTGTTGTTCCTTGTGATCCTTGCCGGTGTCCTCCAGCATGACGGGCTCACGGAAGGCGACGAACCTGTCCGTTCGGGGCTCCTGACCCTGCGCTCCGAGCCGCTCACTGCGGTCATGATCTTCCTGGCGATTGTCTTCGGACCCGTCGCCCTTCCGATCATCGTCCTCGTGGTGACGGTGGCCTGGGGCCTGCTGGCGAAGCATGCCTGGCGGCCGATGCTCCTGGCCGGCGCCATGCTCACCGGCGTGATCCTTGCCCAGATCATCGGGCGCACCATCGGGCGCCAGCGACCGCCCGTGGACCTCATGCTCTTCGGCGCCGACTTCACCTTCTCCTTCCCGTCCGGCCACGTCCTCGGCGCCTGCGACTTCCTGCTGGTCGGCACGTTTCTGGTCGTCTCCCGCCGGCGCAACCCCAGGGCCGCGGTCGCAGGCTTCGCACTGGCGGGCGTGGGGATCTTCTTCGCCGCGGTGAGCCGGCTCTACCTGGGCTACCACTGGCTGACCGACGCCTTGGCCTCGTTGTCCATCTCCTTCGTCATCCTGGGCGGGGTGATCGCCCTGGACACCTGGCGGACTGCCCGCATCCGAGGCGAGCAGATCACCGGAACACTCTCCAGGGCCGACACCAGCCAGGATTAGCTCCCGGCCATTGCTCCTTGCCCCCGCCCTGCGCGGGTGCCAGAGTGGGGCATGGCCACCGAAGATGACGTCCGACGCGCCGCGCTGGCCCTCCCGGGAGTGGTGGAGCGGCCCAGCTGGGGCCAGCCCGCCTGGTTTGCGGCCACGCTCATGGCCAGGATCTGGGAGGCGGGCGTGCTCACGGTCAAGACCGAGGAACGCGAAGCCCTCGCCGGAACGGACCCGGACACGTATTTCTGGACGCCGCACCACGATCGTTCGCCGTTGCTCGTGCTGGTGCGGCTGGACCGGATCGATCGTGAGGAGCTGGGCGAGCTCCTCGAGGAATCCCACCGCATCGCCGGCGGCCGGAAGCTCTAGGTCCGGCGTGGCCTGACGCGGTTCAGCTCAGCCTGGAGCCGGGCATTGACCGCTTCGAGTTCCAGCACTTTGGCCACGCCGGCCAGATTGAGCCCCTCCTCCAGCAACTCGCCGATCCGCCGCAGCACCGCGAGATCCGAGTCGCTGTACTGCCTCGTGCCCCCGGCGGTGCGGTCCGGGGTCAGCAGCCCTCTCCGCTCGTAAAGCCTGATGTTCTGCTGCCCGGTCCCGACCAGCTGGGCCACGACCGAAATCGCATACAGGCCCAGCTCCCGACCATGTTCCGTCACGGCACTCCTTCGCGGCATTTTGATGTGCGGGTTTTCCCCCTTGCATCAGTTTCGCACCGGTGCTATAAAAAATCTATATCCACTACCACAGATAATTAGATGGCGTGGATACAGGAAAAAATCAGGACTCTCGCATGAAGGAGTGGGAAATGATGTTGATGCGTACGGACCCGTTCCGTGAACTGGACCGGCTGACCCAGCAGGTTTTCGGAACGGCGGCAAGGCCCGCAGCCATGCCCATGGATGCATGGCAGGAGAACGGCGAGTTCGTCGTCGCGTTTGATCTTCCCGGCGTCAACGTTGACTCGGTGGACCTCGATATCGAGCGCAACGTCCTGACGGTCAGGGCTGAACGGCGCGATCCGACGCAGCCCAATGTGGAACTGATCGCCTCTGAGCGGCCGCGCGGCGTCTTCAGCCGCCAGCTCCTTCTCGGCGACACCCTGGACACCGAGAAGGTCACGGCGAACTACGCCGACGGCGTGCTGACGCTCCGGATTCCGGTGCTGGAGCGGGCCAAGCCCCGGAAGATCGAAATCACCCACGCCGAGGGCAAGCTGCAGCAGATCGGGATGTAACAGCGGGCTGTCCGTCCGGCAGACGCAGAACGCGACGAGGGACGACGGCGGCCGCAGCGGGCCGCCGTCGTCCGATCCCGGCGCTTGCTCCCGGGCGTAAGAGACAGCCAATGAGCACTCGAGAGGGAATGAGCACTCGAGAGGGAATGAGCACTAGGAAGGAGGGCGGCCATGAACGCATGGCGCCGCTATGATTCGCACCTGATGCCGGTATTCCACGAGCGCTTCGAGGCCAGATGGGGTGAGGGGACCGCGCCGTTTCTCGACCCGGAGGCCCATGAAGCGCCGCTTCCGCGGGCGCAATGGATCAACATCGATACCGGGGCCGCGCTGGCTGTGGTTCCCGTCTGGACCGTCGACGACAGCCAGCACCGTTCTTTCGGTGTCTTCTACCTGCCGCCGGCTGGCGACATCTGGGTGCTGAGGCCGGGGTACACGAGTTATCTGGAACCCTCAGCGGACGAGGCTGCACAACTGCAGGCCCTGCGAAATGATGCATTCAAAAAGGCCGTGGCACACGCCAAGGAATTCCTGTTCGGCCCGGAGACCGCCTCGTACTGAGGCGCAGTAAAAGCGCGGCCGGACGAGGCCACACCGGCATGCGGGCGCTGGTCGTGGCGCGGGGCCGGGCGGCGGCCTAAAATCAGTCAACTGCCTGCAACTACATAAGGGACCCTGTTGATGAAAGCTTCCGCCAAGGACTTGGCTTCCCTCCTGCCGCCGCGGTTCACCCTCGGAGTGGCGACCGCAGCCTTCCAAATCGAAGGCGCCCTGGACGAGGACGGACGCGGCCCCGCGGGGTGGGACGTCTTCGCCGCCAAGCCCGGAGCGATAGTGGAGGACCACAGCCCCGCGATAGCGTGCGACCACTACCACCGGATGCCCGAAGACGTGGCCCTCATGAAGGAACTCGGGATCGATTCGTACCGGTTCTCGCTGTCCTGGTCCCGGATCCAGCCAGGCGGCAGCGGCCCGGTCAATCCCGCGGGCCTGGACTTCTATGACAGATTGATCGACCTGTTGCTGGCCAACGGCAT
This sequence comes from Arthrobacter sp. 10L424, assembly GCF_056395325.1. Classification (NCBI taxonomy): domain Bacteria; kingdom Bacillati; phylum Actinomycetota; class Actinomycetes; order Micrococcales; family Micrococcaceae; genus Arthrobacter; species Arthrobacter sp. 10L424. The sequence goes on from NZ_JBFTJH010000001.1 coordinate 5,410, forward strand.
CGCGCCCATGGCCACGCTGTACCACTGGGACACGCCGCTGGAGCTGGATGAAGCCGGGGGCTGGATGAACCGGGACACGGCCTACCGGCTGGGGGAGTTCGCCTCGATCGCCGCGGCCGCGTACGGAGACCGGGTCACCCGCTGGGTTACTGTCAACGAACCCGCCACGGTCAGCACCAACGGCTACATGCTGGGGATGCACGCGCCGGGCGAGGCGCTCATGCTGAAGGCCCTGCCCAGCGTCCACCACCAGCTCTTGGGCCACGGCTTGTCGCTGCAGGCGCTCCGGGCGGCGAATGTGCCCGGCGAAATCGGGATCACCAACGTCTATTCGCCGATGGTGCCCGCCTCGATCAATCCGCTGGACAAGCTCAGCGCCGGCCTGATGGACATGGCCCAGAACCGGCTCTACGCGGATCCCGTCCTGCTCGGCAAGTACCCTGACACCGTCCGCGCCGCCACCTTCTTCTCCTCCTTCAGCCCGTCCAGCGAGGACATGGAGCTGATCTCGCAGCCGCTGGACTTCTACGGGCTCAACTACTACATGCCCACGCGGGTGGCCTCCGGTCCGGGTGAGGGTGCCGTGCCGAAGGGGATGGCCGAGGCCATGGGCGATGACCTGAGCGGCACTGCGCCGGGCGCCCCGTTCCACATTGCGTCGTTCCCGGACACCGAGATCACCGCGTACGGCTGGCCCATCAAACCGGAGTACATGGCCGTAGCGCTCGCGGAAATGGCTGAGCGCTACCCGGACCTTCCGCCGGTCTACATCACCGAGGGCGGGGCGAGCTTCGAGGACCTCGAGATCCAGGATCCCGACGGCGGGCTCATCATCCCGGATGAACGACGGATCCGCTACCTCGCGGACCATATTGCCACCGCCATCGAAGCGACGTCACCCGGCGGCGTGGCGGAGTCGGTGGACCTGCGCGGGTACTACGTGTGGTCGCTGATGGACAACTTCGAATGGTCGGGCGGCTACAAGCAGCAGTTCGGGCTGCTGCACGTGGACCGCGAGTCCCAGGAGCGCACCAAAAAGGCCTCGTTCCACTGGCTTCGGGAAGTCCTCGCGGCCCGGCACTCGGACTCGGTCCCGGTGCCTCCGGGCGCAGGGGGCGCCACTTCCGACGGCGGGCAGGTGGCGTCCGACGCCGGCCACCCTCAGCCGGCAGGCTAGCCGCGGCACCGGCGGCCGGCCCCGCAGGCGTCTAGAGAATCCCCAAGCCCTGCAGGCTTTTCGCCATGCCTGCGCCGTCCGGGGAGTAGATCCAGGGAACATCGGAACCGGCGTGGTCCCCGGTCTCCGAGTGGCCGCCGGCCAGGACGGCTTCGCTGGCGGAGAGTTGGCGGATGCCGATGGCGGCCACCCGGTCGCCGTGCTGCTGGGCAAAGTGTGAGTAGATCGATTCGTCGTGCTGTCCGTTGTCGCCGAAGAGCAACCAGCGCATGTTCGGGAACTCTTCGGCGAGCAGTTCCAGGTTGCGGCGCTTGTGCTCCTGGCCGCTGCGGAACCACCGGTCATGGGTGAGGCCCCAATCGGTGAGCAGCAGGGCGCCGGAGGGGTACATATTCCGCGTGATGAAGCGGGCCAGAGTGGGGGCGGCGTTCCACGGCCCGGTCGACAGGTAAATGACCGGGGCGTCCGGGTGCTCCACCTTGATCCGGTCCATCAGCACGGCCATCCCGGGGGTCGCCATCCGGGCGCGTTCGTTGAGCACGAAGGTGTTCCAGAGCGCGAGGAAGGGCCGGGGGAGCGCCGTGACCATGATCGTGTCATCGATATCGGACACGATCCCGAGCTTGGTGTCGGGGGCAATGACAAAGATCTGCGCCGTGGCAGGCGGGGTGCCCTCGGCGCGCAGCACGGCGGTGTGCCAGCCCGGGGTTAGTTCCACCTGCACGACGGTGTCCACGAGTCCGCCACGGTCCGCCTGGACCCGCGCGGTGACCCCGCCAACCTCGATCTCTACCTCGGAGTATTGGACCGGTACGGACGTGAAGGCCCGCCAGCCGCGGATGTTCTGGTTGCCGTTCTGGGCTGCCTGCTCGGCCCGGCTGCCGGGGTTGGGCTTGCTGGTCAGGACCACACGGCCGAGCACCCGGACCCACGTGGTGGATCCGTAGCCCTGGTAGGCGACGGTGGTCGGGACGAAGTCCCAGCGGCGGGCCGACTTCAGGCGGATGCTGTTGAAGGTATCCGAGACCCAGTGCGCCAGGCGGAAAGCCCGGTTGCCGGTAACGGGTTGCGGGCCGGGTGATTGCTGTGACGCCAATTCCATGCCTCCACTCTCCCACAAGGGCATGATGGGCAGCGGACTGTGTCCGGCTCCGCCGCGGTCCCAGCAGCGCCGCGGTTCAACTGAGGGTCCTAGTCCGCTGGGAAACGGGTGTGGCACTGTAAGACCCATGGCACGCATAGAAGATTACGCACTGGTCGGCGATCTGCACACCGCGGCCCTGATCAGCACCGCGGGCTCGATCGATTGGCTCTGCCTGCCGCGGTTCGACTCGCCGGCCTGCTTCAGCGCCTTGTTGGACACGCCCAAGGCCGGGCGCTGGCTGCTGGCGCCAGCGGGCGGCGGTGAATGCACCCGTAGGCACTACCGCAAAGGCACTCTGATCCTGGAAACCGAGTGGGAGACGCCCTCCGGAACGGTCAAGGTCATCGATTTCATGCCTCCGCGCGACGAGGTGGCGGACATCGTGCGGATTGTGGTGGGCATCCGCGGAACAGTCAGGATGCGCGGTGAGCTGGTCCTGCGTTTCGACTACGGGCACATCGTGCCTTGGGTCCGCCACGACAAGCACGGGATCCACGCGGTGGCCGGTCCCGATGCCGCGTATCTGGTGACCGAGGCGCCCTTGAGGGGCGAGCGCCTGCAGACCATCAGTGACTTCACCGTCAAAGCCGGGGATCGGGTGCCGTTCGTGCTGACCTGGACGCCGAGCCACCTGCCCCGTCCCCGGACCGTCGACGCGGAACGGGCCCTGGCGTCCACCGAGGAGTTCTGGCGGCGCTGGTCAGCAAAGTGCACAGTCACAGGGCCCTACCGGGAGGCCGTGCAGCGCTCCCTGATCACGTTGAAAGCGCTGACGTTCGCCCCCACCGGCGGGATAGTGGCGGCCGTGACGACCTCCCTGCCGGAGGAATTGGGCGGCGAACGGAACTGGGACTACCGGTTCTGCTGGCTCCGCGACGCCACACTGACGCTCCAGGCACTGCTCGCGGCCGGCTACACGGACGAGGCCGCCTGCTGGCGTGACTGGCTGCTGCGGGCCGTGGCGGGAGACCCCAAGGACCTGCAGATCATGTACGGCCTCCATGGCGAACGCCGCCTGCCCGAGATGGAGCTGCCCTGGTTGCGGGGGTACGAGAACTCCGCCCCGGTCCGGACCGGCAACGGCGCTGCGGGGCAGCTTCAGCTCGATGTCTGGGGCGAGGTGCTGGACTGCCTGTCACTGACCCGGAATTCGCTGCTGACAAGCACCGACGAATCCTGGGATGTGCAGCTCGCTTTGATGGAGCACCTGGAGTCCGCCTGGCGCCGGCCTGACAACGGACTCTGGGAGATGCGCGGGCCGCGGCGCCATTTCACGCACTCCAAGGTGATGGCGTGGGTGGCGGCCGACCGGATGGTCAAGGGCGTCCGGGACTTCGGCCTGCCCGGCCCCGCGGACCGGTGGGAGGAACTGCGGGAAACGATCCGCGCCGACGTCATGTCCCGCGGGTTCGATGCCGAACGCAATACGTTCGTCCAGTCTTACGGGCGGCCGGAGCTCGACGCGAGCCTGCTGCTCATCGCGCGCGTCGGGTTCCTGCCCCCGGATGACCCGCGCATGATCGGCACGATTGACGCCGTCCAGCGTGAACTCACCCACGACGGATTCCTGCGCCGCTACAAGCCGGCTGAATGCGACGACGGGCTGTCCGGCGAGGAAGGGGTGTTCCTGGCCTGTTCGTTCTGGCTCGTCGAGGCCCTCTTGGGGGCCGGCCGGCACCATGAGGCGCAGGAACTGTTCGAGCGGCTGCTGGCGCTGCGCAACGACGTCGGACTCCTGAGCGAGGAATGGAGCGTCGAGGACGGGCGTCAGCTCGGCAATACGCCGCAGGCCTTCAGCCACTTTGCTCTTGTGAGGAGCGCCCTGGAACTGAATGAAGTGGGTGTACGCCGCAGCGACGCCCCGCTCCCGGGCCGCTGAACAGGGGAGCTGCGCCGGGAACCGGGAGGAAAATGGTGTTCGTCCAGACCTTAGATAAGTATACTTACTAATATCCCACCCCGGGGTAGAGGATAGAGGAGTGTGCGATGGCTGGATATTTCGAACTCGTGGACGCGCCCGACGGCGGCTACCGGATCCGCATGCTTGACGGGGCCGGCAGCCTGATGGCTGTCTCCGTCACCTTTCCCACCAAGAGGGCAGCCGTGGCAGGCATCGCCCAGGCCCGTGAAATTGCCGGCACCGGGCTCATCCGGGACCGCAGTGCCGGCGGGCAGGCCGCACCCGCGGGCCCGCTGACGAGGATGACCCGACGGACTGCAGGGGGTGCCGGCCGTGGAACCTCCCTGGCTGGCGGTTCACTGGCCGCAGGAAAACGGGCGCGGGCTCATCACTGACGCAGAACCTGGCGGCCCCCTTGGCCCGGGCACCCCAGACTCCTTGACCGCCAGCACGTCCCGTCCGGGGCGCAAGGCCGCCGTGCTCTTCGACGTCGACGGCACCCTGGTCGACTCCGCCTACCTCCACACGCTGGCGTGGTGGCAGGCCTTCCGGCAGGCCGGGTACGACGTGCCGATGGCGAGCATTCACCGCGCGGTCGGGATGGGCGGGGACAAGATCCTTGCCAAGCTGCTGCCCGCTGACCGGGACACGGGCGAGGACAGCACCATCATGACCTCGCACGCCGCAGTGTTCTCCACTTTCTGGCCGGCCCTGCGCCCGCTGGACGGTGCCCGCGAGCTGCTGGCGGGCTGCCACGACAGCGGACTCGCCGTGGCGCTGGCATCCTCCGCCCGGGAACGAGACCTCGAGGTGCTGCGGGCCACGATCGGCGCCGACGCCTTCATCGACGCCGCCACCAGCTCGGCAGACGCGAAGGAGAGCAAGCCGGCCCCGGACATCCTCGTGGCCGCCCTCAACGCCGTTGGTGCGCCGGCAGCGGACGCAGTCTTCGTGGGCGACGCCGTGTGGGACATCTACGCCGCAGGGAAGCTCGACATTCCGGCCATCGGCCTGACCTGCGGTGGCACCAGCGAGGCGGAACTCCGGGACGCCGGCGCCGTCGAAATATATCCGGGTCCGCGGGCGCTACTGGAGAACCTCCGGGACAGCGCCATCGGACAGCTCGCCGCCCGCGTCCGGCGGAGCTAGCGGGACCGCCGGCGGTTACAGTGTTCCCATGAATTTATCGGGGGACGGTCCGGCCGGGGGCGATCCAGTAGGGGACGGCCCGTCAGGGGACCGGCAATCCGGGCCGTCGCGCGCCACACGGCTGGCCCGTGTGGCTGTGCCGCTCGTGGCACTGGCCCTGATCTTGGCGGGAATCGTCCTGCTGTCGGTGCCGGTGCAGCAGGAGAGTTTCGGCTGGTTTGCTTACGCCCCGCTGTCCCAACAGACCTTCGTTCCGCAGGGCATGCTGATCATGGACAGGGAGAAATGGGCGGGCGTGGTGCTGAGAGGTGCGGGCCTGTTGGCGCTGACGTTCTGGTCCGGCTTTCGTGCCGGCCGGCGTTCCCGCTGGCGCGGGGACGGCCACCCCTCCGCGACATGACACTTGGCCGCAATGTTGGCGCGGACCACTGCCGTGAAATGCGAACTCGGCATACGCTAGCCGGATGACACGACAGCACTTGCCCGGCCGCGTAGCAGTAGTCACCGGCGCCGGATCGGGGATCGGCCGGGCGGTGGCCCGGCTCATGCTCGCCGACGGGTACCGGGTGGTGCTGGCGGGCCGGCGGGAAGCGCAGCTGCAGGAGACCGGCGCGGGACATGCCCAGGCGCTCGCCGTTCCGTGCGATGTCACCGTGCCCGACGACGTCGAGCGGCTTTTCGCCGCAGCCCTCCAGCACTGGGGCCGGGTGGATGTGCTCTTCAACAACGCAGGCGTGTTCGGTCCGGCCGCCTCCGTGGACGAAATCAGCCCCGCGGACTGGGACGCCACCCTGGCGGTGAACCTGACCGGTTCCATGCTGTGCGCCGCCGCCGCCGTACGGGCCATGAAGGCGCAGTCGCCGCAGGGCGGGCGGATCATCAACAACGGATCGATCGCCGCACACTCACCCCGGCCGCGGACCGTTGCCTACACGGTCACCAAACACGCCATGACCGGGCTGACCAAGAGCATCGAACTCGACGGCCGCGGCTTCGGCATCACGTGCGGGCAGATCGACATCGGCAACACGGCCACGGAGCTGATGGACACGATCGGAGTCGGCTCCGGGGTCGTTCAGGCCGACGGCAGCAGCCGTGTTGAGCCGACCTTCCCGGTGGACGACGCCGCCCGCGCGGTGTTGCTGATGGCCGGCATGCCGCCCTCCGCCAGCGTCGGGTCCATCGTGATCACGGCCGCCGGGATGCCGTTTATCGGACGCGGTTAGCCGGAGAAGGCGGCGCGATCACAGCGGCAGCAGCCCGGACAGGTCGGCGCGCAGCCCCGAGGCGGCTACCCGCCCGGCGTCGACGGCGTCTGCCCAGCTCAGGTGCCCGCTGACCATCGCGAGCCAGGTGGCGGCGTCGCACTCAATCACATTCGGGGGAGTGCCGCGGGTATGCCGCGGGCCCTCCACGCACTGGGTCACGCCGAAGGGCGGAACCCGCACTTCCACCGAGTTCCCGGGCGCCCGCGCGGTGACCTCCTCCAGGGAGTAGCGGACCGCCGTCGCAAGAGTGCTGCGGGGGACAGGTGCGCCCGTTTCCGGGGCATCACTTCCGGCGGAATCCGGCATGCCGGTATTGGCTGCCTGCCATGCTGCGAGGGCCGCGCGGCCCTCGTTCAGGGCTATCCGGCGGCGTTGTACAACCATTAATATTGCCTCCTGTCTGTCGCAAAGCAGCTAACGCGGCCAACGCCTCTGCCGAGGGCCGCCGGGCGGTTGCCTATTCCACCCTACCCCTCACGTAATTCATATTTTGTAAACATCCTTGACAAATATTCGGCCATTAGTAGCAGTAAAAGCGAGTAGCTACCCGCAATTGGACCTAGGTAATGCCCCACGCAAATACCAGTAGGGCACCCTGCTAATCGCGTACGCAAATCCCTAGCGTGACTTACCGCCGTAAGCCCATGCTCGAAGTGCAGCCAGCCGAAGAAACGGCGGCAAACGGACGGCGCGGATGGGGCCATAAAGTGGCTCGTCGGGCGCGGCGCAGGACACCGGGCCGCAAGTAGCGGCGCTTTTTGCATCGAACAGCGCATCGAACGGCGCATCGAACGACATTGGGGGGCAATAGTCTTTAGCGTCCCTTCTCTCATTCGCACCGCAGTGAAGGCCGATTATGCGTTCCTTTGATATTCCGCAAAATCAAACCAAAACCACATTCGATTGGTCCGCCCTCAGCGATTTCTACACCGAGGCATCCCCATACTTTCCCGTGGCCGTGGCCGGAGCCATTGTGTGGGGCTTGTGGCTGTACCGCTTCATTCTCTCGCGCCGGGCCCGGCCGGTGGTGAACGATTTCGAGGCCACGACCTCCGTGATCGTCCCGTCCTTCCACGAGGATCCCGACATCCTCATGAGCGCCCTCGAATCCTGGCGCCAGCAGCGGCCTGACGAGATCATCATTGTCCTCGACGTCGAAGATCTCGAGGCGTACCGCCGCATCACGGCGCTGGGGGACAAGACCATCCGGCCGGTGCTGTTCCACCACGTGGGCAAGCGGTCAGCCCTGGGCGCCGGCGTGCGGCTCGCGCAATACGACCTCCTGGTGCTCACGGATTCCGACACCTGGTGGAAACCGGACCTGCTCCGGAACGTCCAGATGCCGTTCGCGGATCCCCGGGTCGGCGCCGTCGGCACACACCAGAACGTCTACCAGCGGAACACAAGCATCTGGCGGCGCATCGCGGACTGGATGGTCAACCTCAGGTATCTCGACTACGTGCCGGCGATGGGCCGCGCCGGGGCGGTGCCGTGCATTTCGGGCCGGACAGCGGTCTACCGCCGTGAGGCCGTGCTGCTGGTCCTGGAGCATCTGGAAAACGAATACTTCATGGGCCGCCGGTGCATCTCCGGCGACGACGGGCGCCTGACCTGGCTGGTCCTGGCCTCCGGGTACAGGACGGTCCACCAGTCCACCGCGCAGGCGCTGTCCATGTTTCCGTCGACCTTCGGCGCCTTCGTCAAGCAGCGGGTCCGCTGGAGCCGGAATTCCTACCGCTGCTACCTGACGGCGATCGCCATGGGCTGGTTGTGGCGCGTCCCGTTCGTCACCAAAGTGACGGTGCTGCAGATCCTGCTGACGCCCGTGACCATGGGGCTGACGGTCTTCTACCTGATCTTCAACCGGCTGGACCCGACGCCGCTGGGTTTCGCGGCCGCCGCGTGCTGGCTGCTGCTGGGCCGGGGCATCCGGGGCATCTCTCACCTGCGCCGGGAGCCCAAGGACCTCCTGATCCTGCCCGTCTTCGCCCTCACAGTGATCCTGGTGGCGCTGCCCATCAAGGTATACGCCTTCGCGACGATGAACAGGCAGGGCTGGCTCACCCGGCACACGGACCAGGTCGGCGGCGACGGCCAGGACGCCCGGAGCCTGACGCCGGGGGCGGCCTCGACATGAGACCCACCAGGCAGGGACTGCTCGTCACCCTCGCCGCCGTGCTCCTCGCGGGGTCCGGCACGCTGATCCTGCAGGCCGACAAGCTGTTCAACCAGCGTCCGCTCGATCCCGTGGGCCGGAACGAAATCGCGGCCAACGGCAACGTCCAGGGCGAAATCTACCCGGGGGATCCGGCCCGCGAAGCGCAGCTCGTTCAACGCGAAGACGAACGGCTCATCTACGTGCGCACCGTCGCTTCGGTCGCCCGGTGGCGGGTGGACGGGCTGGAGGGCGCCTTCCGCCTCCGCACCGGCTCCACCTACACCCTGATCCTCCCGGCCCGGCCCGAACCGTACACCCTCGCCGATCTCGAGGTCCTCACGCCCAAGGGCTTTGTCCGTCAGCCGGACGGCGCCTACGTCCTGTCCGAGAGCATCGTCGTCCTGCCGGGGGCCAATCTTTCCCTGCTCGCCCCCGACAGCCCGGAGGGACTCGACATCCGGCTGGAAAGCACCCGGGACCACTTCGTCTCCATTGTTGCCCTGGGCGGGTCCCTCACCGTGGCCGGCTCGGCGACGGCGGACGTCCGCCTGACCAGTTGGGACAGCGCGGAGCAGGCCGTCGACACGAGCACCGCTGACGGCCGCGCCTACATCCGGGTCCTCGGCGGACACGCCTCCCTGGCCCGCGCCAACATCTCCAACCTGGGGTTCTGGAGCGGCAACACCGGCGGCCTCTCCCTGACCGGAACGGACGACGTCGGGGCGTTCCAGAGCGGTCCGCCCACGGCAGAGCAGGCCACAGAGGCAGCCGCCGGCGGGGCGCGGGTGCTTCCCGAGGACGTCCTGGCCGCCTGGGCCGCCAGGGAGCAGGAATACAGCGTGGTGACCGCCGGCATCGATGACGTCACCATCGACGGCAACGCCTTTGGCCTGTTTGTCTCCAACGCCCGGGACATCATCATCGAGGACTCGGCCATCACCGGGAGCCTCGTGGACGGCCTTGTCCTGCACCGCGCCGTCACAGATGCGCAGATCACCCGGACACGATCGTCGGACAACGCGGTGGATGGCTTCACGGTGGCCAGCTCCACCACGCGGGTCCTCATGGAGAAGGTCACGGCGGAGCGCAACGGCCGCAACGGAATTTCATTCGACGGCCGGCCCCTCGCGGACGGGCCCAACGCCGTCGGCACTGCCGTGATTCCCTACGGCGGCAACCGCGTGACGGAAAGCTCGGTGGTGGGGAACGCCCGCTACGGGATCGAGCTCAGCGGCGGCAGCAACCTCGACGTCGAGAACAACCGCATTGCTGCCAACGAGGTGGGCGTGGTGGTCAACCACGGAGCCAGCGGCGTCGGCATCAGCCGGAACGAGTTCAGGGACCAGCGCCTCCAGGCCGTGGCGGTCCGGGACGCGCACGCCTCTGCAGCGGTGTACCGGAACACCATCACCGGCGGGGACACCGGAATCTACGTCCGGAACGCCCGGGCCGACATCACCGCCAATACGCTGGGCTCCATTGCGAACCACGGAATCACTCTTGTTGGGGAGGTGGGCGGCACCATCGTCGCGGGCAACACGGTGGCCGGCCAGGGCAGCGCGGCCATTTGGGCGGAGGGGGCCGCCGGGGCCGCCGTCACGGAGAACAACCTGCTGGGGTGGGCGCCGGCCTACACCGTGGACAAAGCCGTAGGGTCCATGTTCCAGCCGCTGAGCCTGGTCTGGATCGCGCTCGGCGGCCTGCTGCTGCTCACCGCCGTGGTCCGGAAGAAGAGGACGGCACAGATCCGGAGCCCCTACGAAGAACGCGTGCCGCTGACCACGCTCAGCCGGGGATTCGTGGTTCCCGACGACGTCGCAGGACTGCGGCAGTGAAGCCGGCCATGACCCCGGCCCGCCCCTGGCTGGTGGCACTTGCCCTGCTGGCTGCCGCGGTGATCGGGGCAGCGGCCTGGCTTGCCGCGGGCAACATGGCAGGTCCCTCCGGCCCAGGCGGCGTTGAGGGCGGTGCCGACTCCGGGCGCGGCACCGTATCGCCTGGGCCGGCCGGGTCAACCGGGCCGCCGGGGTCAATCGGGCCGCCGGGGCCCACCGCCGCGCCGCCCGGCGGGGACTGCCCGGCGGCCACCGTCACCGTAGCCAGCGCAGCGGAACTTCAGGCCGCCCTGATGAACCCCGCGCCCGGATCCGTCATCGGCCTCAGGCCAGGCGTCTATGCGGGCAACTTCACCGCCACCGGAAACGGGGCGGAAGGCCGGCCGGTAACAGTCTGCGGCACGGCCGGCAGCATCCTCGACGGCGGGCGGCTCGACGACGGCTACGTGCTCCACCTCAACCGGGCATCCCACTGGGTGCTCCAGGGTTTCGCCGTACGCAACGGGCAGAAAGGCGTGATGGTCGATGAAACGACGCACTCAGTACTGCGGGGCCTCGATGTCAGCAACACCGGCGACGAAGCCATCCACCTCAGGAAATTCAGCACCGACAACAAAGTTTTGGAGAATTCGATCCGGGACACCGGGCTGCGGAAACCGAAATTCGGTGAAGGGATCTACGTCGGCTCAGCGGAAAGCAACTGGTGCGACATCAGCGGTTGCGGGCCGGATAAAAGCGACCGCAACGAGGTCGCCGGAAATGACATTTCCGGGACTTCCGCAGAATGTGTTGACATCAAGGAAGGGACATCCGGGGGCATCGTTCGCGACAACCGCTTCGACGGTTCCAGTATTGCCGGCGCCGATTCCTGGGTGGATGTGAAAGGCAATGACTGGACCATCGACAATAACTCCGGCCGAAATTCACCGGTGGACGGATTTCAGACCCACGAGATTGTCGACGGCTGGGGCACCGGGAATGTATTCCGTAACAACACAGCCGAGGTCAACGGACCCGGCTTCGGCTATTCGCTGACTCCGGTACGCGGCAACGTCGTCGAATGCAGCAACAGCGCCTCCCAGGCCGGAAAGGGCGTCTCGAACCAACCCTGCAAAACCGCCTAGAAAAACCGGGCCGGGCGCAACCGTGCCGGCCGACGCCAGCCAGGGTGCTTTCCCCAGGAAGAGAGAAGTCAATGCGCAACCCTCCGTCCTCCGCTGTGCCCAATCCCAGGGTCACCGTCACCGGCACCGGGTACCTCGGCGCCACACACGCCATCTGCATGGCGATCATGGGCTACGAGGTGCTCGGCGCCGACGTTGACCGGAACAAGATCGACATGCTCTGCGCCGGCTGCGTCCCGTTTTTCGAACCCGGCCTGCCCGAGAAACTTGACGAGGCCCTCGCCTCGGGCCGCCTGCACTTCACCACCGATTTCGACGAGGTTGCACAGTTCGGCGACGTCCACTTCCTCTGCGTCGGCACGCCGCAGGCCGCCGGATCGGGGGCCGCGGACCTGAGCTACGTCGAGGAGGCCTTCAGTTCCCTGGCCGCGCGCATTTCCCGCAAGGCCCTGCTCGTCGGCAAGTCCACCGTTCCGATCGGAACGGCGGCCCGCCTGAGCGGGATGGTCAAGGACATCTCGCCGATCGGGCCCGAACTGGAGCTGGCCTGGAACCCGGAATTCCTCCGCGAGGGATTCGCGGTGCAGGACACCCTCTTCCCGGACCGCCTCGTCTTCGGGGTGGAGTCCGCGTGGGCGGAGGTGCAGCTCCGCGCGGTGTTCGCCCCGATCCTCAGTACCGGCACTCCATTGATCGTGGCCGACCTGTCCACCGCGGAACTGGTCAAGGTGGCCGCCAATTCCTTCCTTGCCACGAAGATCTCCTTCATCAATGCCATGGCCGAGGTCTGCGAAGCCACCGGTGCCGACGTCAGCCTGCTGGCCCAGGCGCTGAGCCTTGACGACCGGATCGGCCGGCGGTTCCTCAAGCCCGGACTGGGATTCGGCGGCGGCTGCCTGCCCAAGGACATCCGGGCCTTCCGGCACCGCGCCGAGGAACTGGGTGTGGGCCAGGCCGTCAGCTTCCTGGGCGAGGTCGATTCGATCAACAACCGGCGGCGCGTCCGCACGGTGGACCTGATCCGGGAACTCGCCGGCGGGACCCTCGCGGGCGTGCGGGTGGCGGCCCTCGGCGCGGCCTTCAAACCGAATTCCGACGACGTGCGCGACGCCCCGGCACTCGACGTCGCCCGGCTCCTGTACCTGGAGGGTGCCGCGGTGACCGTCTACGACCCCCAGGCCAACGCCAATGCCCACCGGCTCTACCCGGACCTCAACTACGTCGCGTCGATGGAGGAGGCGGTGGCCCAGGCTGATGTGGTGGCGCTGCTCACCGAATGGGAAGAATTCCGCCGCGCTGACCCGGACTACCTTGCGGGGTTTGTCCGCCGGCGGCTCATCGTTGATGGCCGGCATGCCCTCGATGCCAGCGACTACACCGCGAAGGGCTGGGAGTACCGCGCCCTGGGCCGGCCCTACCAGCCGAGGACTGTCATTCTGCTCGAAGACGCCCGCGACGGCGCCACCGGCACGCCAGCCTGAGCTGCGGGATTGCCCTGGCGGCCCCCGTCAGGGCGTGCACGGGATGTTGGTGAGTCCGCGGCCCGCAGCGCTCGGCTGGCACCGGACGGTGTTGCCCAGGTCCGCGGACTGGATCCAGACCTCGTAGCCCGGCACTCCGCCCTGCACGGTGTTGCCCGAAAAGGCGTTGTCGCGGCCCCATCCGTCCAGGACGGTGTGCACCTGCAGGGCGTCGAGCTTGGTGGCTGACCCGGAATTTCCGGTCACGTTGTAGCCGTTGCCCTTGACGTCCACCCAGGAATCGGCGGAGTTGGCGCCGGAGAACCCCGCCCCGGAAAAGCTGTTTCCGGTGATCTTGCCGCCAGTGGTGCCCTCCTTGATGTCGATCCCTTCGGCAGCCGTCCGGGAGACGCGGTTGTTGCTGATCAGGATCCGGTCCGAACGGTCAGGGGTCGTGGCGGACCCCATCACGGCCTCCCAGTTGCTCTTGGCGCTGCCCACGTAGATGCCTTCGCCAAAGCCAGGCTTGACCAGGCCCGTGTCGTGGATCTCCGAGTCCCGGATGGTGCAGTCCGTGCTGCTGGCACGGAAGTGCACTGCCTCGCTGCCGATACTGCCGACGTCGACGTTGTCCAGGACGGTGTGGGCGGATCCGTCCAGGACAATTCCCTTCGCGGACTGCGCGACGGACAGGCCCGAGACCTGCCAGTAGCTGCCGGTGACGTGCAGCCCGTAACCGGATTTCAGTGACCCGGAGCTGAGGACGGCAGCGCGGGAACCGGTCAGGGTAATGGGAGCCGCGTCCGTGCCGGACGCTGCGGCCACGAACTTTCCGGTGTAGGCGCCGTCGTTGAGCCGGATGGTCTGGCCCGGGAGAGCCGCAGCGAGGGCTGCGCTGAGTTCGGCGGCGGTGGAGACGGTCACCGTCCCGGCGGCGGGGCTGGATGCCGCGGGTGACTCGGGTGGAGGTGCCGTGGATGGCGGCGTGGCGGCCGGCGCGCCGGCGTCGGGCGTTTCATTTCCCTCAGCCGCCGGCGTGGAAGACGCATGGGCGGGGAGCTGCCCGGCTGCCGGGGCGGCGGGCAGCGCGGACGGGGAACCGGCGGAAGGGACGGCGCCGAGAACCAGCAGCGTCAGGCCGGCGGCCAGGATCGGCAGGACCCGCGGCGCCGGGGGCTGGCCGGAAGTCACCATGCTGCTCCGTTCGGTACCAGGGTCCGGGCGTGCAACCGGAGCGAACGTCCGGAACCACCAAGACTGCCCGATCCGGAGGGCCCCGTCCAGCAAAATCGGTCCGCAAAACGCGTCAGGGCAGCGCGCCCGGAGGTCCTGCCACGTTATGCGGCCGGCGCCGCCGCCGGCCGTCCCCTCAGCCGAGCAGCGCCGCCGCCGGCCGTCCCCTCAGCCGGGGAACGCCGCCGTCGGCCGCCGCGTCAGTCGAGCAGCGCCGAGACGGCGTGGCCGAGCCGGATCTTGCCCACCGGCCGGCCGCCGCCGAGCACGGGGGCAACAACTTTGTCCAGGACGCTGGCCACTTCCGGGACGTCGACGGCGCCGGCAGCCGCCAGCAGGGTCAGGCCGACGAGCGTGGTGGCCCGGATGTTGCCGTCAAGGACTTTGATGGCAACCGAGGCGCCGGTGGGCGTGGCCATCACCAGCACGCCCTCGGCGCCGATCTTCGCGAGGACGCCGAGCTCGTCCATGACGATGGTGTTGCATTCGCCCTTGCCCTGCACCGCCCATGGGTAGTCCAGCATCGAGGTGGCGATCGTGGCGGCGCGGGCGTTGGAGTTCTTGTCCCCGGGGGCCTTGGCGAGTTTGGAGAAGGCACGGGCCAGCCCGGTCAGGGAGACCGCAGCTACGGGGGCGCCGCAGCCGTCAATGCCGAGGTGGGCGATGTTTTCGCCACAGTACTCCTCGATCACGGAGCGGATGCGCTGCTGCAGCGGGTGGTTGGGCTCGAGGTAGCTGTGGGTGTCCCAGCCGTTCTCGGTGCAGGCCCAGAGGAACGCGGCGTGCTTCCCGGAGCAGTTGAAGGCGAGCTTGGACATGCCCCGGTCGGAGCGGACCAGCCAGTTGCGGGCCGTCTCATCCTCGGGCCAGGCGGCCGGGCACAGGAGCTGCTCTTCCTTGACGCCCGCGGCCTTGAGCATGCCCTCGACGACGTCCATGTGGTCCAGCGAGCCGACGTGGCTGCCGCAGGCGATCGCTGCCTGCGCGCCGCGCAGGGGGACGCCGGCCTGCATGGAGGCGAGGGCCTGCAACGGCTTCAGCGTGGACCGGGCGTAGATCGGGGTGGTGATGTCGCCCAGTTCGGTGACGACGGTGCCGTCCCCGGCGATAAGGACGGCGGAGCCGATGTGCCGGGACTCCACAAAGCCGCTGCGTTCAACGACGGCCAGTTCGACGGCGGACTCGACGGTGAAGGTGGCATGCGAATTCAAGGGCATACAGCAAGTCTATGGTGCCCGGCAGTGATACCCCGTTATTCCACGGTCACCATCAGCGACTGCCAGCCCGAGGCGCCGTCGGGCACCGGATCCGCCCGCTTGTCCGTCTGGACCTCGCCGGTTCCGTCGGTGGCGCGGGCCTTGATGTAATGCGGGCCCGGGGTGGCGTCCCAGTCGAAGGACCACTGGCGCCAGGTGATGAGTGAGGCCTCGTCGGAAAGCGTGGCTTCGGTCCAGGGCCCGTTGTCGATCTGCACCTCAACCTTGGTGATGCCGCGCGTCTGGGCCCAGGCGGTGCCGCCGATCGCGACCCGCCCGGCCGGGACCCTGGCGAAGGACTTCGGGACTTCCACCCGGGCCATGGTCTTGATGGGGCCGCGCTCGGACCAGCCGCGCTGCGTCCAGTAGGCCTTGCTGTCCGCGAAACGGGTGACTTCCAGGTCCACCACCCACTTGGTGGCGGAGACGAAGCCGTACAGGCCCGGGACCACCATGCGCACCGGATAGCCGTGTTCCAGCGGCAGCGCCTCACCGTTCATGCCGATTGCCAGCATGGCGTCACGGTCGTCCTGCAGGACCTCGAGCGGTGTCGAGGCGCTGAAGCCGTCGATCGAGGTGGAGAGCACCATGTCCGCGCCCTCCTTGGGCCGGGCCATCTTGAGCACGTCACGGATGGGCATGCCCAGCCATTTGGCGTTGCCGGCCAGGTTACCGCCGACCGGGTTGGACACGCACGTCAGCGAGACGTGGGACTCGATCAGGTCCGCGTCGAGCAGGTCCTGGAAGCTGAGCCGGACTTCCTGTTCCACGAGGCCGTGGATGCGCAGCTCCCAGTCCTGGACGTTGACTTCGGGCACGCTCAGGGCCGTGTCAATGCGGTAGAAGTCGTTGTTGGGCGTCAGCCACGGCGTAACCCCCGGCGCCTTGGACTGCACCCCAGCGGGCACGGCGGGGGCCGCCTTGGCCGGTGCCGGGAGCTGGAGGGATTCGCGGGCCTGGGCGATGTTGCTGCGGGCCGAGCTGAGCATGCGACCGCCGGTCGCGGCGATGGCTGAGGCTGCGGCGGTGATTCCGGTCGCGGCGAAGAAAGCGCGGCGGCTCGTTGCGGGACGTTCCGGGTCCTTGGCTGCCAGGTCCGCGTCCATTTCCGGCCACTCCTGCATCCGCCACAGCCGCGTGATCAGGAAGCGGAGCGCAATGAGTCCGGCCACGGTGCCGATCAGCGTGGGAATCGCGTTCAGCGGCTTCACACTGGCCCGGGTCACCACGCTCGCGACGATCACGGCACCCATCAGCAGCACGCCTGCGACGCCGAGGGCCCACTTGCGGTACGCCACGATGCCCAGGACGCACGCGAGCAGCAGGATGGTCACCCCCATGCCGACGAACAGGGCGAGCTTGTCGTTTGTGCCGAAAGTGGCGATCGCGAAGTCCTTCATCCACGGCGGCGTGAAGTCGATGAAGGTCGAGCCCAGGGCGATCACCGGCGTCGCCCGCGCCGTGAAAAATGCTCCAACCAGTTCCGCCACGGACAGCACGACGGCGGCGGCGGCCACCCCCGCCAGCGCGGCAAGGGCGGTGGGTCCGGACAGCCACCTGGCGGCCGGGCGCTTGCCGGGCCGCTTCCGGGCGCGCTCCTCGATGCTGAGTTCTTCCGCGCTGGATTCTTCCGTGGCGGGCGTCTGCGTGCTGGGCTTGTCCATAACAGGTCTTCGTAGCTGACAGCTCCGAGGATGGCCCGGCGGGCGGGGCCACCATCGAGGGACATGCCCTCCCTTCGGGCGCAGGGACGGACTTACGGGCATTGTGTCCAGTGGGCGCGGCCGGGACTGGGCATGTCCGGCGGTGGTCACAGCTTAGGAGCCTGCTGGGTCCACAAAGTACCCTTGGGAACTGTGAAGGTACTTGTCATCGGCCCCGGCGGCCGCGAACACGCCATTGTCCGATCCTTGCTTGCAGACCCGAACGTGTCCGAGGTCCATGCGGCCCCGGGCAACGCCGGCATCAGCAAACTGGTCCCCACACACGCCATCGACGCGAACGATCCGGACGCCGTCGCTGCCCTGGCCACCAGGCTCACCGTCGACCTCGTGGTGGTCGGCCCCGAGGCGCCGCTTGCCGCCGGCGTGTCCGACGCCGTCCGAGCCGCCGGCATCCCGGTGTTCGGCCCCAGCAAGGCCGCGGCCCAGCTTGAGGCCTCCAAAGCGTTCGCCAAGGAAGTCATGGCCGAGGCCGGGGTCCCCACGGCGATGGCCCGGGTCGCCGGCACCGCCGAGGAAGCCGCCGACGCGCTCGACACCTTTGGCGCCCCCTACGTCGTTAAGGACGACGGGCTCGCCGCAGGCAAGGGCGTCGTCGTCACCAACAACCGGGCCGAGGCCCTCGCCCACGCCCAGACCTGCTTCGACGCCGGCGGAACCGTGGTCATCGAGGAGTTCCTCGACGGCCCCGAGGTCTCCGTCTTCGTCCTCTGCGACGGCAGCAACACGGTGGCGCTCTCCCCGGCCCAGGACTTCAAGCGGATCTTCGACAACGACGAGGGCCCCAACACCGGCGGCATGGGCGCCTACACCCCGCTGGAATGGGCCCCCGAAGGCCTCGTCCAGGAGGTCCTGGACCGCGTCGCCCAGCCCACGGTCAACCAGATGGCCCACCGCGGCACCCCGTTCGTCGGTGTGCTCTTCGTAGGCCTCGCCCTGACGTCCCGCGGCACCCGGGTAATCGAGTTCAACGTCCGCTTCGGCGACCCGGAAACCCAGGCCGTCCTCGCCCGCCTCAAGACCCCGCTCGGCGGGCTGCTCATGGCAGCCGCCAAGGGCGGGCTGGACAAGGTCCAGCCGCTGCGCTGGTCCAAGGAAACCGCCGTCGCCGTCGTCGTCGCCGCCGAAAACTACCCGGATGCCCCGCGCACCGGCGACCGCATCCGCGGGCTCAAGAAAGTGGAGTCGATCGAAGGCGTCCACGTGATCCACGCCGGCACGCGGCTCGACGACGAAGGCAAAGTGGTCTCCGCCGGCGGCCGGGTCCTCGCCGTCGTCGCGCTCGGCACGGACCTCGTCGAGGCCCGCGAACGGGCGTACGACGGCGTCGAACTCGTCCAGCTGGACGGCAGCCAGTTCCGCACCGACATCGGCGGAAAGGCGGCCCGCGGCGAGATCAAAGTGCAGTCGCCCGGCGCCGCCGCCACGAAAGCGAAGGCCTGAGAATGAATGCGACTGAATCCGCCATGCCCGCCGGAGGCCTGGACACCGAGACGCTGGACCTTCCCGGCTGGAAGCACATCTACTCCGGCAAGGTCCGCGACCTCTACGTCCCGGTGGACGAGTCCATCACGGAGCGCATCGGCCAGGAATGCGTCCTGGTGGTCGCCAGTGACCGCATCAGCGCCTACGACCACGTGCTCGCCAGCGAGATCCCGGACAAAGGCCGCATCCTGACCCAGCTGAGCCTGTGGTGGTTCGAACAGCTCGGCGTCGAACACCACGTGCTCGCGTCCACGGTCGACGCCGGCGTGCCCGCCGCCGTCGAAGGCCGGGCAATGATCTGCAAAAAACTGGACATGTTCCCGGTCGAATGCATCGCCCGCGGCTACCTCACCGGCTCCGGCCTCCTCGAGTACCGGGAGTCCGGCACCGTGTGCAGCATCCCCCTGCCGGAAGGCCTGGTGGACGGGTCCCGGCTCGAGGAAGCGATCTTCACCCCCTCCGCGAAGGCCGAGGTGGGCGAGCATGACGAAAACATCACCTACGAGGCCGTCGTCGTCACCGTGGGGGAGGACATCGCCGCCCGGCTGCGCGAACTCACGCTGGAGATCTACACCAAGGCCGAGGAGATCGCCCGCGGCCGCGGCATCATCCTCGCCGACACCAAGGTGGAATTCGGTTTCGACGCCGCCACCGGCGTCATCACGCTCGGCGACGAGGTGCTCACCCCGGATTCCTCACGGTTCTGGGATGCCGCCACATATGAGTCGGGCAAGGCCCAGCCCTCCTATGACAAGCAGTACGTCCGCGACTGGCTGACCTCGGCCGAGTCCGGCTGGGACAAGTCCTCGGACGTGGCGCCGCCGGCCCTGCCGGCCGACGTCGTCGCCCGTACCCGCAGCCGCTACGTCGAGGCTTTCGAGAAGCTCACCGGCCGGACGTTCGCCTAAGCGGTCGCGGAGCGGGCCGCCCCGGCTCCGGGCGAAGTGGCGGCCTGCGCGCGCCGCTGCGCCAGCCGGATCTCCAGCACGGCGTCCATCGCCTGCTGGACCCGGTCCGAGGCGCCCGCTGCACTGAATTCCTTCTGGGCTTCCTCGAGATAGACAAGGGCCTCGTCGGATTCACCGGCGGCCTTGAGCGCCTTGCCCAGCAGGAGGGCCACCTCGCCGGCGACGTGCTTGGCGAGGGCGTCCTTTTCGGCGTGGATCTCCCGCAGCTTCTGGACGGCCGCCACAATATCGCCGGTCAGGTAGAGCCAGCGGGCGCGGATGAACGCCACCTCGAGCTGGTCAGTCTTGTTGCCGCCAACGATCGAGAGCGCCAGCTCTGCCCGCTCGATCGAGGTGAGCGTCTCCGGCTCCACGATCCCTGAGGACAGCCGGACGGCGGCCGAGGCTTTGTTGAACCGGGCCCAGAGGTCGATGTCGTTCGCGGGGGAGAGCAGCTGCGCCGCCCGCTCGTGGTACTTGATGCCCTCCGGGTAGTCGTGGCGCATGAAGGCCACGTTGCCGATCACCCAGGCGACCTCGCCGGCCAGCTGGGTCATGGAATGGTCATCCATCTGCTCGTTCATGGCCTGGCAGTATTCCCAGGCCTCATCCAGCCGGCCGCTTTCGGCCAGTGCGCCGATCAGGGCGCGCAGCGCACCAATGATCAGAGTGGAGCCCTTGGGCAGTTCGGCGCAAAGCCGCACCGCCTCCTGCGCATGCCCGACGGCGACCGTCAGCTGCCCCTGGCCGTGGCACACGGCCGCGAGCATCTGCCGTGCCCGGACGCCCAGGCCCGCCGACTCGGCGGCCATCGGGTGGTCCAGCAGCCGCTGGACCAGGTCCTGGCATTCCTTCAGCTGGCCCTGCTTCATCAGGCACTCGGCCTGCATGTAGCTCATGTTCCACCAGGCGCTGGTGTTCTTGGCTTCAAGGGCGATCTGGGCCGCCGACGCGGCGTGGGTTGCCGCCAGGGCGTAGTCCCGCAGGTCCCAGGCCTGGCGCGCGTACAGGCCGGCCAGCACGTATTCGGCGTCGCTGACGGACACCGGCTGGCTCCACGCTTCCAGCGCTTTGGGCGCCAGTTCGAGCCGCCGGGCCAGTTCCTCAATGACATCGGCGGTCGGTTCGCGGCGTCCGGTCTCCAGCAGGGAGATGTAGCTGGGCGAGTACAAGTCCCGTCCCAATTCCGCTTGCGTCAGGCCGCGTTCGAGCCGTTCCGCTCGGAGTTTCTCCCCGAATCCGTTCCCCACGGGTTCCTCCTAATTCCGGACAGTCTTTGTACTAAATGCTTGACAGTCTCTGTGCAAGCCATTTTACAATGTATGTCAACAAGGGCTAGTGCTCGCTTTGTAATGTATCCGAATCGCGTTTCCGACTCGTATTGAGGAACCCACATGTTCAAGAAGATTGCAGCTTCCGTCGCCTTGGCAGGGGCGCTGGCCTTCTCCGCAGCGGCTCCCGCAGTCCTGTCCGTAAGTGCCATCGGTAACTGGCCGGACCCCATGGGCACCACACTGTCCATCGGCAATTGGCCCGACCCCATGAGCTCCAGCCAGGGAAGCCTCTCGGCCATCGGCAACTGGCCGGACCCGATGACTTTCTCCACCAACATCGGCAACTGGCCGGACCCGATGTAAGCATTGGCTCTTTGATAGCTCCGGGACATGCGCGAACCATGTCCCGGAGTTATTTTTTGCCCCGGAACCCCGGAACCCCGGAACCCCGGAACCCCGGAACCCCGGTCGACTGCGGCGGGGCGCCTGCATCGCCGGCCGGCTGGAAACAAAAAGAGGGCCTTCCCAATGGAAGGCCCTCTTTTGATTGGTCGGGATGACAGGATTTGAACCTGCGACCTCGTCGTCCCGAACGACGCGCGCTACCAAGCTGCGCCACATCCCGATCCGTTGCTTCAAAAGCAACTTCACAAGAGTATCGGATGGGGCTCCGGATGTGAAATCGGGCCGCCGTCTTCCTGCAACAGAAGCCGCACGGAACGCCTCAGGGCGCGCCCAGCCCCTGGTTGTCAGACCAGCGAGTCCTTCCAGGCGCCGTGCAGCTGCGCGAAGCGGCCGCCGCCGCCGATCAGCTGTTCCGGGGTGCCGTCCTCGACCACGCGCCCGTCATGGACAACAAGGACCCTGTCGGCGGTTTCCACCGTCGACAGGCGGTGCGCGATGATGAGGGCTGTGCGGCCGCTGTCGGCGTCGATGCCCTGCAGCAGCCCGGCCAGGCCTGTCTGCACCAGCCGCTCGGACGGGATGTCCAGCGACGACGTGGCCTCGTCCAGAATCAGGACGGCGGGCCGGGCCAGGAAGGCCCGGGCGAAGCTGATGAGCTGACGCTGCCCAGCGGAGACCCGTCCGCCGCGCTTGTTGACGTCGGTGTCATAGCCGTCCGGCAGTTCCGTGATGAAATCGTGCGCGCCCACGGCCCTGGCGGCGTCCTCGATCTCCTCGCGGGAGGCTTCGGGCCGGCCGAGGGCGATGTTGTCCGCGACGGAACCGCTGAACAGGAAGGCCTCCTGGGTGACCATAACGACGTTCCGCCGCAGGTCCGCCGTCGCAAGCTCCCGCAGGTCCACGCCGTCGAGCGTGAGGGAGCCGGCGGAGACGTCGTAGAAGCGGGCGATCAGCTTCGCGAGGGTGGATTTGCCGGCGCCGGTCTGGCCCACAAGCGCCACCGTCTGGCCGGCAGGGATGTGCAGGTCCATGGCCGGGATGATGACCGGCCCGTCGCCGTAGCGGAACTCGACGCCCGTGAAGTCGATGGCTCCCTTGGCGTCGCGCATGGCCACCGGGTTCTTGGGCGGCCGGACGGTGGGGACCTCCTCGAGCAGCCCGGAGACCTTTTCCAGCGCTGCCTGGGCGCTCTGGAACGAGTTGTAGAACATGGCCATCTGGTCCACCGGCTGGAAGAAACGTTTGGTGGACAGGATCAGGGCCAGCAGCACACCGACGGCCAGTTCGCCGCTGAGCACGCGGAAGCCGCCAAACAGCAGGACGACGGCGACGCAGACGTTCCCGATCAGCACCAGGCCGGGCTGGAAGACGCCGTTGAGGTTGATGGAGCGGACCGTGACTTTGCGGTAGTCCTCGGAGAGCCCGGCGTAGTGCTCGGCGTTTTCGCGTTCCTTGCGGAAAGCCTTGACCGCGCGGATGCCGGTCATGGTTTCGACGAAGTGCACGATCAGCTGGGCCGAGACAACGCGGGACTCGCGGAACGCGATCTGGGAGTGCTTCTGGTACCAGCGGGCCAGGAAGTACATCGGCACGCCGGCGGCGAGGACCAGGAGCCCGCTGCGCCAGTCGAGGGCGAACACGGTGATGGCGGTGAAGACCATAAACAGCATCCCGGAGGCCAGCGAGCTGATCCCTGAGTCCAGGAGTTCGCGGAGCGCCTCCAGGTCCGAGGTCTGCCGCGCGATGATGCGCCCCGAGGTGTACTTTTCGTGGAATTCCAGGCTGAGCCGCTGGGTGTGCCGGAAGACCCGTACCCGCAGGTCCAGGAGCATCGCCTGGCTCAGCCGCGCCGTCGAGGTCACGTACAGGGCGGTGAGGCAGGCCGTCGCGACGGCGGCGGCGAGGTAGGCGGCGCCGGTGAGCAGCAGGGGGAGGCTGTCGCCGGCGGTCAGGGCCGGAAGTGCCCGGTCGATGCCGAAGGCGATCAGCGCGGGCCCGGCGACCCGAGCCGCCTGGGACAGCACGACGGCGGCAATGGTCAGCCAGAACCGCTTGCGGACCGGGCGGATCAGTGAGCCCAGCAGGGCCAGGGAGCGGCGCCGGACGGTCTTGCTTTCGCCTTTGGACAGGTGCGCGTTGTCCTCGTTCGCGGTGCCGAAGGTGGCGCTGCTCATCGGGAAATCTCCTCGGCATTGAGATCTGACAATTCGGAATCCAGCATCTCGGAGTCCAGGTCCCGCGGTTCAGGGTCGAGGCTGGCGATCACGTAGCGGTAGTGGCGGTTCCCGGCGAGCAGTTCGGTGTGGGTGCCGACGGCCGTGATGCGTCCGTCCTCCAGCAGCGCCACCCGGTCCGCCAGCGCGACCGTGGACGGCCGGTGGGCCACGATCAGCGTCGTGGTGTCGGTCAGCACTTCCCGCAGCCTGGTCTCGACCAGTTCCTCGGTGTGGACGTCGAGGGCGGACAACGGGTCGTCCAAAACCAGGACCCTGGGCCGGGCGGCGATGGCGCGGGCCAGGGCGATGCGCTGCCGCTGGCCGCCGGACAGGCTGAGGCCTTCCTCGCCGATCAGCGTGTCGATGCCCTCGGGGAGGGAGTACGCGAAGTGGGCCTGGGCGACGTCGAGCGCCTCCTCGAGGGCTTCTTCCCGGCGCTCGGCCGGAAGGCCGGCCGGTGCGCCGAGCAGGACGTTGTCGCGGACGGAGCTGGAGAACAGGGTGGTGTCTTCAAACGCGACGGCGACCACCGTGCGGAGCTCCTCGACGCTGAACTCCCGCAGGTCCACCCCGTCGATGGTGATGGAACCGTCGGTGACCTCGTGCAGCCGGGGGACCAACTGGAGCAGTGCACTCTTGCCGCTGCCCGTGATTCCCACCAGGGCCATGGTTTCACCGGGCTTGATGTCGAGGCTGATGTCTTTGAGGATCGGCTTGTCCGGGGCATCCTCGTAGGCGAAGGTGGCGTTGTTGAAGCTCAGGGCGCCTTTCAGCTCGGCGGGGCGGCGCGGCTGGTCCGGGCTGGTTATGGTGTTCACCGAGTCCATCACCTCGAAATGCCGGTCGACCGCGGTCTTGGCGGTGAGCGCCATGGCCAGCAGCATGCCGCAGAATTCCACCGGGGTGGCGATCACGGCGGCGGTGGCGAAGAAAGCTACGAGGGCGCCGATACTCAGCTCGCCGGTGGAGGCCAGCATGATGCCGACGACGAGGCCGGCACCGAGGGCCAGCTCGGGCAGGAGGGTGACCACCAGGCTGAAGGAGGCGAGGTGCTTGGCCTTGGCGATCTCAGTCTGCCGGAGTTCCTCGGCCTGTTCGTTGAAGTTCTCCAGTGCCTCGCGGCTGCGGCCGAACGCTTTGAGGACGCGGATCCCGTGGACAGATTCCTCGACCGTGGTGGCGAGGTCGCCGGCTTGGTCCTGGCTGCGGCGGGCCACCTTGCTGAACCGGGTGCGGAAGCGGAAGCCGTAGATCATGATCGGCACCGCGGCGGCGAGGAAGATCAGTGCCAGCTGCCAGCTCATCGAGAACATGACGGCGACGCCGATCACGACGGTCAGCGTGGTGACAACCAGCATGATGGCGCCGAAGGCCATCCAGCGGCGCAGGAAATTCAGGTCGGTCATGGCCCGGGAGAGCAGCTGCCCGGAGCCCCAGCGGTCGTGGAAGGAGACCGTCAGGTCCTGCAGGTGGCCGTACAGGGACACACGCATCCGGGTCTCGACCGTGGTGGCGGGGTTGATCACGAACTGCCGGCGCAGGGCCACGAGTCCTGCTTCGGCAACGCCCAGGCCCAGGATGACGAGGGAGGCGGCCCAGACCGCGTCGGTGCTGCCGCCGGGCTGGAGGGACTGGTTCACCAGCACGCGCAGCACCTGGGGGATGGCCAGGGCCACCACGCTGGCGAGCAGTGCGCAGAGCAGGCCCATGACCAGCCGCGGAATGATCGGCTTGACGTGCGGATAGAGACGGCTGATGGAGGAGAAAAATGAGGTCTGCTTGGCCATGCCTGCTTCTTTAAACGCAACTGCGAAATATCTAACGCAACTGGATGTAGTTTCCTGTAGCAACTACCCTAGGCCATCGGGTGACCCGGTTCACATATATATCCACAGCATCAGGATCTCGCCCAGTAATTACATTCCGCAATGGCGTCGCGGCGCGCCGCCACTGGGGGACATGCCCAGTCGTGGCCGCGGGGAGTGGACATAGGCCCACTATGTCCAGCGGTGGCGCGCAGGGGATGGCATGTCCCGTGGAAGCGGGGAAACGGGAGGGCTCAGGAACGCTCGGTGAGTGTGAGCAGCGCTGCCTCGGGCTTGCATGCGATCCGGACCGGGGCGAAACGCGAAGTGCCGATGCCGCCGGAGACATTGACCGGCGTCGTGAGTCCCTTGCTTTCCCAGTCGTGCAGGCCCTTGGCCCGCCATGTCGGAAGGTCGCAGTTGGCGACGAGTGCCCCGAAACCCGGGACGCAGATCTGGCCGCCGTGGGTGTGCCCGGCCAAGAGCAGCTCGGCGCCGTCCTCGGTGAAACGGTCCAGGACGCGCTGGTAGGGGGCGTGGATCACGGCGACGCGGAGGTGCGGTTTGCTGTCCTGGCCCTTGGTGCCGCGGGGCCAGCCGGCGTACCGCTCCAGGCCCAGATGCGGATCGTCGACGCCCGAAAAGTCAACGCGCAGGCCCTTAATCACCAGCGACTGGCAGCGGTTGGTCAAGTCCACCCAGCCGCCCATGCCAAAACCGGAACGGAGACGCGCCCAGTCCAGCTTGGCCGGGGCCTTGGGCTTCGAGGACGGGCCCAGGAAATACGACGCCGGATTCTTCATCCGCGGCGCGAAGTAGTCGTTCGAGCCTGGAACGAAGACTCCGGGGAACTCCATCAGCGGGCGGAGCGACTCCAGCAGGGGCTGTACCGCCTTGGCATGGCTGAGGTTGTCACCGGTGTTCACCACCAGGTCCGGCCGCAGTTCCGCCAGCGAGGACAGCCACTCGGCCTTCCGGTGCTGGCCGGGCACGAAGTGGATGTCGCTCAGGTGCAGCACCCGGATCGGCCCAAAGCCGGCAGGGAGGATCGGCAGGGTCTCTTCGCGCAGGACGAACTGGTTCTTCTCCCACAGCCCGTACCCGGTCATGGCGGCACCTGTCACGGCGCCGGCGGCAGCGGTTACGGCGAAGCCGCGCCCGATGCTTCGGACGCGGCTTGCCAGCGGGTTCTGCCCGGTCACGGCTTGTTGGGTGGGGCGGGCTGGCCGCCGTTGCCTGGCTGGTCTGAAGGCGGCGCCGGCTCGCTTGGTGCGGGCTCGCTCGGCGCGCTGGACGGTGCCGGCGTCGCCTGTGTCGACGGTTTGGGCGCGGGAGCCGGGCCGGTCAGCAGGTTCGACGGCGGGGCCGGGAACGGGTTGGTGCCGAACGCCGGCGCCACCTGGGCCATGTAGTTCGAGAACTGCGGTCCCGCGATCATGTAACCGTCGATCGCCTTGTAGAACTTGCCGTTCAGCGTCAGGTTGCGTCCGTAGCGGGTCTGGCCCTCGAGCGCGTCGCCGAAAAAGGACGCCGTCGCCAGGCCGCTGGTGAAGCCGACCACCCAGGTGGAGTTGTTGGTGTCGTTGGTGCCGGTCTTGGCAGCGATCGGGAAGCTGGTCCGGGTGGAGATCCGCGGCTGGATCAAGGAACCGGAACCGCGGTTAAGGACTTCCTGCAGCGCATAGGTCACGCCGCGGGCAACTTCCGGTTTGATCGCATCGCGGCAGCTGGTCGCCTGGGCCGGCAGCGGGGCGCCGGTGGCATCCGTGACCGATTCGATGGCGATCGCCTCGCAGTACTTGCCGTCGTTAGCGAAGGTCGCGAACGCGCTGGCCATGGTCAACGGCGAGGTCTGGGTGGCGCCGATCAGGTTCGACAGCCGTGTCATGGGAACGGGCTCGTTCGTCTGGCCGGCGTGGATTCCCACGGCGTCGACAATCTTCTGGATGCCGCAGAGGTCCACCTGCGCCGCGGAGGCAAAGGTGATGGTGTTGATCGAGTTGTAGAGGCCCTCGAGGACGGACAGGGGGCGGTACCAGTTCTCTTCGGCGTTCTGCAGGTCAGGCGCCGCGCCCAGGCCTTCTTCAGCCGTGTTGTAGGCACCGTCCACGGGGGAGGGGCAGGTGTTCTTCCACCGGAAGTTCAGCGGGTACTTGCGCACCGCACCATTGAGGACGGTGTTCATGGACTTGCCCTCGTTGAGCCACTCCGCAAACGTGAATGGCTTCATCGTGGAACCGGGCTGGAAACCGCCCAGCCCGCCGAGGTCGTTGCCCTTCGCGTCCTTCTTGTCCACATTGAAGTTGAATTCGTTTTTGAACTTCCCCTCGGCCTCCAGGAACTGGGTGTTCTGGGCCATGGAGACGATCTTGCCCGAGCCCGGCTGCACGGAGACCAGCGAGGCGCCCCACTTGTCCGGGTTCGCCCCGGCGGAGGCTTCAACCTGCGCCTGGGCCACGGCCTGGGCGTTCGGGTCCAGGGTGGTCTTGATGGTCAGGCCGCCACGGAAGACCTTGCGCACCCGGGCGTCGTAGTCGGCGCCGTAGGCCGGGTTGTTCAGCAGCAGGTGCAGCACGTAGTCGCAGAAATACGGGGCCGACGCCGAATAGGCACAGCCCTGACGGGCCGGCGTGACCTTCGTTTCCACCGGAGTGGCCACGGCGGCGTCGTACTCGGGCTGCTTGATCTTGTTCTGGGTCAGCATGGACTGGAGCACCAGGTCGCGCCGGATCTTGGCGTTCTCGGGGTTGGTGATCGGGTCGTAGAAGGACGGGCTGTTGACCAGGCCGGCCAGCAGCGCGGCCTGCGGCAGGGTCAAGTCCTTGGCGGTGGTGCTGAAGAAGAACTTGGAGGCGGCTTCGATGCCGTAGGCGTCACGGTTGAAGAAGACGATGTTCAGGTAGCCCTCGAGGATCTCTTCCTTGGTGAACTTCTTCTCCAGGGCGATGGCGAGCTTCATTTCCCGGAGTTTGTCGCCCACGCCCTTGTTCACACCGTTGAGGAGGACCTGGTCGCTCTTGCCCTCGGCCTCGAGGGAGGAGTTGATGACGTTGTTCACGTACTGCTGCGTGATGGTGGACGCGCCCTGCTTATTGCCGCGGGCCGTGCTGACCAGCGCGCGCATGATGCCGGTGGTGTCCACGCCGCCGTGCTCGTAGAAGCGGCTGTCCTCAATGGCGATGACAGCGTCCTTGACGTAGGGCGACATCTGGTCGAGGGAGACTTTGGTGCGGTTTTCCGCGTAGAGGCTGGCGATCACACTGCCGTCGGAGGCCAGGACCGTCGTCGACTGGCTCGGCGGGTCCACCTGCAGTTCGGCCGGGAGGGTGTCGAAAAATTTGATCGATCCGCTGGCCGAGCTGCCGGTAACGGCTGCCGCGGGGACCAGCAGTCCCGCCACCAGGACGCCACAAATGGCGCTCACGCCCAGGAAAAGAAGGATCTTTCCGAGGGTGGTGGCCGTGTCAAATAAAGGGTTCTTACCAGTCGCCATGTTTTCCACTTTACCGGCAAGGACTAGGCTTTAGATCATGACCAAATGGGAGTACGCCACGATTCCGCTCATTATTCACGCCACAAAGCAGATTTTGGACCAGTGGGGTGACGACGGCTGGGAGCTTGTCCAGGTTGTCCCCGGACCCGACGGAAACGGCCTGGTGGCCTACCTGAAGCGGGAGAAGCAGTAGCCATGAACACCCCCGCATCCGCCGCCCCGGGCGCCCCCGGGGCTCCCGAAACTGAGGCCCGCAGCACCGCCGGTACCGGCGCGTCGTCCGCCGTCGAGCAGCGCCTCGCCGAGCTCGGACTGACCCTGCCCGAGGTTGCCGCCCCGGTTGCTGCCTATGTCCCGGCTGTGATCTCCGGCAACCATGTCTACACCTCGGGCCAGTTGCCGTTCATCGACGGCAAGCTCGAAGCGACCGGCAAGGTGTCCTCCGGAACCGAAGGCGCCTCTGCCGAGGTCACGGTCTCACCGGAAGCAGCCCAGCGGTACGCCGCCGTCTGCGCCGTCAACGCCCTGGCTGCCGTAAAGAGCGTCATCGGGGACCTCGACCGCATCACCCGGATCGTCAAGGTTGTGGGGTTCGTCGCCTCCGACCCGTCCTTCACCGGCCAGCCCGGCGTGATCAACGGCGCGTCCGAACTGCTCGGCAAGGTCCTCGGCGACGCCGGCCAGCACGCACGGTCCGCCGTCGGGGTCGCTGTCCTTCCGCTCGACTCACCCGTTGAAGTCGAACTGATCGCCGAATTCGCCTAGAGGGCCGGTCAGTTTCTTGCCTCAGTTAGCCCGACGACTGTTTGCCCTCCCCCCGGATCTGGAGGGGGCGGCCCGCAGCTGGCTCGAACACGGCGAAAGGACGCCCCGCGCGCCCCGCTTCGCGTCCTCCGTGGTGCTGCTCCGCGATTCGCCCACCGGCCTGGAGACCTGGCTGGGGTACCGGCCCGGCTCCTCGCCGCTGGGTGTGCTCGCCTTCCCGGGCGGGTCCCTGGAGGCATCCGACGACGACGCCGTGGGCTGGCTGGGCCCCTCGCCGCAGCATTGGGCCGAGCAGATGGGAACGGCCGACGTCGGGCTGGCGCGCCGCCATGTGGTGGGCGCCATCCGTGAGCTGTTCGAGGAAACCGGCATCCTCCTGGCCGGGCCGGACCTGTCCACCACCGTCGAGGCGACCTCCACGGCCGAGTGGATGAGGGCCCGCGTGGCCGTGGCGGAGCAGGAGAAGTCCTTCACCGAGGTGCTCGCCAAGCGCGGTCTCTCGGTGCGGACGGACCTGCTCAAACCTCTGGTCAACTGGCTCAGCCCGGACTTCGCGCACCGCCGCTTCAACACCCGCTACTTCGCGGCCACCGTTCCGATGAACCAGCAGCCGTCGCTGCTGGCCAGCAAAGGCGTGTGGGGCCGCTGGGTGTGCGCCCGGAAGGTTGTCGACGGCCGCAACACCTCTGAGCTCGGCGATGAGGTGGCCCAGGAGAACACCGCCGGGCTCACACTCGGCCAGCTCCTGGTTCCCGGCTCGGAAATCATGCTCGAGAAGATGGCTGCGGCCAACGGCTGCATCGCCTACCTCAGCTACAAGCGCAAGGCCCACGTCTACCAGCCGAAGCTCGTCGAGGAAGACGGCCGGCTTATGCTCGAGGTCGAGGCGGCCAAGACCGTCGCCGGAGAGCCCCAGCGCGAACGCTGATTGGGTGTCGGTATGCTGTGCCCATGACAGCGCCGCAGATCTATGTCACCTTCCCCGGCACGGCCCGTGAAGCCCTTGGCTTCTACGCGGACGTCTTCGGCGGAGAGCTTGCCTTGTTCACCTATGAGGAGTTCAGCCGCACTGACGGCCCGCCGGATGCCATCGCCCACGGCCAGCTGAGCGGAACTGTGGGTTTGGCGGGATCGGATGCGGCCGCAGGCGAGCAGAGTGTCCGGTTCGAGGGCCTCAGGCTCTCACTGCTGGGGACCGCGGAACCTGCCGTCCTCCACGAGTGGTTCGACAAACTCGCCGCGGGCGGCCGGGTGGTCGACCCTCTGGCCATGAAGCCCTGGGGCGCCTCCGACGGCCAGGTCATCGACCGTCATGGACTTCACTGGCTCATCGGCTACGAACCGGAGTCCTGAGCAACGCCGAAGGCCGGCTCCGTGTATTCACGGGCCGGCCTTCGGTGTGCTGCAGGCGCAATGCCCGCCAGGCTTAGCGGGAACGCTGGCGGAGGCGCTGCATGTCGAGGATGACGACGGCGCGGGCCTCCAGGCGCAGCCAGCCGCGCTGCACGAATTCGGCGAGGGCCTTGTTGACCGTCTCGCGGGAAGCGCCGACCAGCTGGGCCAGTTCTTCCTGGGTGAGCTCGTGGGCCACCAGGACACCGTCGGTTGCGGGACGGCCGAAGCGGTCCGCCAGGTCCAGCAGCGCCTTGGCCACACGGCCCGGTACATCCGAGAAGACCAGGTCGGAGAGCGAATCGTTGGTGCGGCGCAGGCGGCGTGCCAGGGCCTGCAGCAGCTGGGCGGAGACCTCCGGGCGGGTGCGCAGCAGGGCGTTCAGGCTCTCGTTCTTAAGCCCGGCCAGCCGGGTCTCGGAGACGGCCGTGGCCGTGGCCGTGCGCGGGCTGGGGTCGAACAGTGCCATTTCGCCGAACAGCTCTCCCGGGCCGAGGATGGCGAGCAGGGACTCGCGGCCGTCGGGGGAGGTGCGGCCGAGCTTCACTTTGCCGGAGACGATGAAGTAGAGCTGGTCACCCTGGTCGCCTTCCCGGAAAACCGAGGCTCCGCGTGAGAGGTCCACCTCGGTGAGTTCGTCCGTCAGCAGACGGAACGCCTCGTCGTCGAGCGTGGCGAAAAGGGGTGCGCGGCGCAATACCTCGATATCCATGAAATCTCCTGACTTACTGTGTCGGCTGGGGCGCTTCAGCCATTGTTTCAGAATTTTGGCCGGTCTGTGACGTACTTGGCACCGAAACGCGCCAAACGTCGTGGCCAAGGCGCATCTGTGCCGTCACAGGCCCTCCGGACGCCCTCGGCAAACTGTCAGCCTGCGCCGGTAGAATTGGGGTTTTCCTGCCTATAAGGAGCATTGGTGTTCGGCTTGACCATCTTGGACGTCGTGTTGATCGTGACGCTGCTGTCCTACCTGTTCCATGGCTTGCGCAACGGCTTCCTGGTGACCGCCGGCGGCATCGCCGGGTTCGCCGCGGGCGCCGTGGCCGCGTTTGTGTCCGTCCCCATTGTCAGCAAACTGGTGGAGGACAGCGGGTGGCGCCTCACGGCGATCATCGCCACCGCCGTGCTGCTGATGGTCCTCGGGCACGGGCTGGGCACCGCGATCGGGCGCAGAATCCGCAGCGTCGTCAAGATCAGCCCGCTGCGGTCCATGGACCGGTTGGCCGGAGGCGGCGTCAACGTGGTGGTGTCGGCCCTGGTGATGTCGATGCTGGCCTTCAGTATCGGCGCGCTCGGTGTTCCCTTCGTCTCCCAGCCGCTTGCCGAGTCCAAAGTGATCCGCTTCATCGACGGCGTGACCCCCGTGCCCCTGAAGACCTCGATGGCACAGCTGCGCTCCGCCGTGATCGGTGAGGGCATCCCGACGCTGTTCGAGGGCATCGGGCAGGGCCAGCCGGTGGCCATCCCGGACACCAGCACCGACACCCCGGCGCTGAACAGGGCAGCGGCATCGGTCTTGAAGATCGCCGGCACCGCGTATCAGTGCGGGCAAAGCCAGACCGGAAGCGGTTTCGTGGTTTCCCCCGGCCGGGTGGTCACGAATGCCCACGTGGTTGCCGGCGTGCCGGAACCGGTGGTGGAGATCCCCGGCGGCGGCGCCCTGCCCGGTCGGGTGGTGTACTTCGACACCCAGCACGATCTCGCGGTCGTGGCCGTCGACGGCCTCCGCACGGCCCCGCTGCCGCTCAGCTCCGACCTGCCGGCCGGGAGCCCGGCGGCGTTTGCCGGGTATCCCCACGGAGGCCCGTTCCAGTCCAAGCCCGCCACGGTGCAGGACATTGCGACGGTGCTGGTCCCCGACATCTACGGCAACAACCCCTCGCCGGCGGACGTTTACCGGATCGCCGGCGACGTCCAGCCGGGCAATTCCGGGGGCCCGCTGCTGACCAACGACGGCCAGGTGGCCGGAGTGGTTTTCGCCAAGGCCACGGGCGGGTCCTCGCTCGGCTATGCCATCACCATGACGGATCTGGAGCCGGTCGCGGCCCAGGCCCCGGGCCTCGGCAGCGCCGTTTCCCCGGGCCAGTGCATCCAGAAGTAACCGGGGACCGGCGCCGGGACGGAACCTGCTACAGCCACTCCAGGCTCTGGCCGTGCGGGCCGGTGATCGCCACCGGGTTGCCGTTGTGAAGCAGCAGGAACCGCCCGCGGAGCCGTTCGTCATCCATTTCCGGGACCACGCTGGAGCCATCCGCCTGGAGGACCACCATGTGCCCCTCGTTGGAGAGCCAGTGGCAGCCGCGTTCGACGGCGAGCCGCGCCATGGTGGCGCGGAACCGGTCCCGGGCCTCCGCGTCGAGGTAGGCCATGACCGCGCTGTGGAAGACCACCAGGGTGGCGCCCGGCGGCGCCTGTGCCACGAGGGACAGGAGCCGGTCGTTGAGGTCTCCGGCGACTAGCAGCGGCGGTTCAGCCTGGGCGACCGCGACCGCCCGGCGCAGCCTCTCGCGGCGGAAGTCCTGCTCCGGCCAGATCAGGGCCTCCAGCCAGGCAACGTCGTCGGGGTTCCGGACGTCGAGCGGGTTGAGGTCGATCCCTGCACGCCACATGACCCGCGGGAGTTCCGCCGGGAGCGGGACCGGGCCGGTGACGGCGCAGCCCAGGACGGGGTAGCTGCCGGGAACGCTGCCGGCCGGGGCCAGCCGGGTGGCCCGGGCTCCGGCGTCGTACTCGTAGCCGTAGCGGTCCGGAAACAGGTTGAGCCCGGCCGAGGCCCCCACCTCGATCAGGGCGAGGGGGCGCCCGCCGGCCGCCGCGATCTGCGCCAGCGAAGGCAGCAGGGTGGCGCAGCGCCCGGTCTCATTGGTCTGCGTGGCGCGGGAGCGCACCGTCCGGGAGACGTCGGCCCAGTGTGAGTCCAGGAACGCACGGAAGTCCCGGTAGGGGCTGATCCGCGCGCCGAGGAAGCGGGCGGCCGCGAGCATGAGCAGGGGCTGGCGTTTGTTGTGCGGCCACTCGTCGATCCGCCGGAGCAGTTCCGGGTCGTCCGCGATGCCCACCGACCATTCGGCGTAGCACTCCGAATTGCCCGGCGCGTCGATGGTGCCGAAGTGCCGGTACCACGCGGCCGTGCCTGATTCGGCCGTGCCCGATTCCCCGCGGGCGGGCTCGCCGGCGGACATGCTCAGTCCCGGCCGGCCTGCAGCCCGGCGAGGTATTCGACGGCGAACCGGTACCCCAGAATCCCGGCGCCGGCAATGACCGCCTTGCTGATGTCCGAGAGGTACGAGTGGTGCCGGAACTCCTCGCGGGCGTGGACATTCGTGATGTGGACCTCGACGGCTGGCAGCTGCACCGCGGAGATGGCGTCCCGGATCGCCACCGAGGTGTGCGTGTAAGCGCCGGCGTTGATGACGATGCCGACGGCCTTGCCGCGGGCGGCATGGATGGCGTCCACCAGGGCACCCTCATGGTTCGACTGGAAACACTCGACGTCGAGGCCGTGCGCCGCGCCCGCGTCCTTGGCGAGCTGTTCGACGTCGGCAAGGGTGGCGGTGCCGTACTTCTCCGGTTCCCGGGTGCCGAGCAGGTTCAGGTTGGGTCCGTTGAGGACCAGGATGGTGCCGCGGCCGGCGCCGTCGGGGGTGGCTTCGCTCATGCCTGCCAATGTATCGCGTTGCGTTACGGGCCGCCGCACCCGGCGGGAATCGGCACTCAAATGACACCCCCCGGGATGGGCCCGGACAGGCAGGCCGCTCTGGCCCGCACCGGCCCGCCTGCCTAGACTGAAAGGACCATCGTGCGGAGCGCCCGTACTGGTCAGCCCGCGCGGCAAGCCCGATCTCGGAGCACATCATGCGCACTACTCACACAGGAAAATCCATCCGCCGGCTGGCCGTGGGCATCCTTGCCCTGGCGGCGTTTCTCGTGCCGGCGCCCCTTGCCTCCGCCTCCGGGGCGGACCGGGACGGCCGCTCCCCGGTGCTCCATCTCCCCGGCGCCACCGGAGCTGAAGGGATCGCCGCAGGGGAGGGCAGCACGTTTTTCGCCGGCGACCGGCTCAACGGCAACATCTTCCGGGGAGACATCGACACCGGCAAGGCAAAACTGTTCATCAAAGCACCGGAGGGCCGGGCCGCCCTCGGCATGAAGGTCGACAGGGACAACGACCTTCTCTTCGTGGCCGGCGGCGCCACCGGCCAGGCCTATGTATACGATCTGGACACGAAGGAGACCGTGGCCGTGTACGAACTGGCGCCCGCCGGTGCCAGCTTCATCAACGACGTCACCCTGACCCGCGGCGGCGCGTGGTTCACCAACTCCCGGGCCGGTGAGCTCTACCGGGTCCCGATCAACCGTGACGGGCGGCCGGACGACGTCCGGACCCTGTCGCTTGAGGCCCCCGCCGGCACTGTTGACGAAGGGTTCAACCTCAACGGAATAGCCGCCGCCGACGAAGGCCACAAGCTGATCGTCGCCCACACGGGCCGCGGCGCCCTGTACGCCGTCGACCCGACCGACGGATTCAACAAGAAAATCGAGGTCACAGACTCCGCCGGGGTTCCGGTCGCCCTGACGAACGTCGACGGCATCGTCGTCCGGGACGGCACGCTCTGGGCCGTCCAGAACCTCTCCAACCAGGTCAGCCGGGTGGACCTGAACGGGCGCCTCAGCTCCGGTGAGGTCAGGGGGGTCATCACCAGCGAGAACTTCGACGTCCCCACAACGGCGGCCCTGTTCGGCGATACCCTCGCCCTCGTCAACGCGAAATTCACCACCCCCGCGGCAACGAGCTTCGAAGCTGTCCTCGTCAAGGCCTGCGCCGGCGGCTGAACGCCGCTGAATAAACACCCCTGAACAACGCCCGGGTTAACCGGCGACGGCGCCACCCACCAAAGGTGGGTGGCGCCGCCGCCGAACCGTCCCCGGCCGGCCTCCTTCTACTTCCGCAGCGACTGCGCGATCTGCGCCATCACGGTGTTGTCGGCCAGGGTGGTGGCATCGCCCACCTCACGGCCTTCCGCCACGTCCTTGAGCAGGCGCCGCATGATCTTGCCCGAGCGCGTCTTGGGCAGTTCGGGCACCACGAGGATGGTCCTGGGCTTCGCGATCGGCCCGATCTCCTTGCCGACGTGGTTCCGGAGTTCCTGCACAATCGCGTCCCCGGTGTCCACGGCGTCCCCGCGCAGGATCACGAACGCGACGACAGCCTGGCCGGTGGTCTCGTCCGCGGCGCCCACGACGGCGGCTTCCGCGACGGCGGGGTGGGACACCAGGGCGGATTCGATTTCGGCGGTGGAGAGCCGGTGGCCGGAAATGTTCATCACGTCATCGACCCGGCCGAGCAGCCAGATGTCGCCGTCGTCGTCCTTCTTGGCGCCGTCCCCGGCGAAGTACATGGCCTCGAAGCGGGACCAGTAGGTGTCCTTGAAGCGCTCCGGGTCACCCCAGATGCCGCGGAGCATGGCGGGCCACGGTTCGCGGATCACGAGGTAGCCGCCGGAGCCGTTCGGCACGGACTCGCCGAGTTCGTCCACGACGTCCACGGCGATGCCCGGGAGCGGGACCTGGGCGGAGCCGGGCTTCGTGGCGGTGACCCCGGGCAGCGGCGCAATCATCTGCGCACCGGTCTCCGTCTGCCACCAGGTGTCCACGATCGGGGCCGGCGTTTCCTTCCGCTCGCCGTTCTTCCCGGCGTTGCCGCCGATGACCTCGCGGTACCACATCCACGCTTCGGGGTTGATGGGTTCGCCCACGGAACCCAGGACACGGATCGAAGAGAGGTCGGACTTCGCCGGGATCTCCTTGCCCCACTTCATGAAGGTCCGGATGGCGGTGGGGGCGGTGTAGAGGATGGAGACCTTGTACTTCTCCACAATCTCCCACCAGCGGCCCTGGTGCGGGGAGTCCGGGGTGCCTTCGTACATGACCTGGGTGGCGCCGTTGATGAGCGGGGCGTAGGCGACGTACGAGTGCCCGGTGATCCAGCCGACGTCGGCCGTGCACCAGTACACGTCGGTTTCCGGCTTCAGGTCGAAGACGGCCTTGTGCGTGTAGGCGCCCTGGGTGAGGTAGCCGCCGGTGGTGTGCAGGATGCCCTTGGGCTTGCCGGTGGTGCCGGAGGTGTAGAGGATGAAGAGCGGGTGCTCGGAGTCATGCCCGACGGCGGTGTGCTCGGCGGAGGCGGTCCCGACGGTGTCGGCCCACCAGTGGTCCCGGCCCTCATGCCAGTCGACGTCCTGGCCGTTGCGCTTGACGACGACGACGTTCTGCACGGTGTGCCCGGTGCCGTCGCCCTCGTGGGACAGCGCCTCATCAACCGCGTGCTTCAGCGAGCTTGGCTTGCCGCGGCGGTACGTGCCGTCGGCCGTGACGACGAGCTTGGCCTCGGCGTCGTCAATCCGGGAACGGAGGGCTTCAGCGGAGAAGCCGCCGAAGACCACCGAGTGGATGGCGCCGATCCGGGCGCAGGCCAGCAGCGTGATGACGGCCTCGGGAATCATCGGCAGGTACACGGCCACACGGTCGCCCTTGGCGACGCCGAGGGACTCGAAGGCGTTCGCGGCCTTCTTGACCTCTTCGGTGAGCTGCGCGTACGTGTAGGTGCGGGTATCGCCGGGTTCGCCCTCGAAGTAAATGGCGACCCGGTCGCCGTGGCCGTTCTCGACGTGGCGGTCCAGCGCGTTGTAGGCGGCGTTGATCTCGCCTCCGACGAACCACTTGGCGAAGGGCGGCGTGGACCAGTCCAGGGTCTGCGTGAAGTCCTTGCTCCAGGTGAGCAGTTCCCGGGCCTGTTTCGCCCAGAAGGCGGGCCGGTCGGCGTCGGCCTCGGCGTAGTCGGCGGCGGTGACCACCGCGTTGGCCGCGAACTCGGGGGAGGGGGCGAACTTGCGGTTCTCGTGGGACAGGTTTTCGAAGGCATCGCCCTGGTGAGCCTGCGCCGTTGCGATGCCGGGTGTCTGCTGGGACATGGTGAACCTCATCATTCATCGATCCGTGCTGCGCGGGGCGTCCGTTCCGCCGCAGGGCCGTGCCGCGTGCGCGGCGTCGGGCATGGGCTGGTCACGGTCGTACCGCAAAGAGCTGTTCCGAAATACACACTAACGCCTGCGCCGCGCCCGGCGTGTGCCGCGTCACACAGCGAACCGTGAGCGGCGTTTGTTAAGCGCCGAATGGCGGTGGGGGCATGTCCAGGCTCTGGCGCCGGCGGCCGTCGTTCGCCAGAATGGGCCGGGATGACGCAGCCGCTGATTGGGGGAATGAAACATGAAGTTTTGGGACCCGGTGCCGGACAACCCGTGGCCGCAGGGCATGGCCATCCGCGTGGACGACACCCCGCACCACCTGACGCTCCTGCTGTTCATCCGCCACGCCTGGGACATAGCGGCCGACGCCGATGTCCCCCGCCTGGAGCCGGTGCCCGGCGCCGGGACATCGAGGATCCCGGACTCGGCGACGCCGGTAGAGTGGGAAGCCCGCTGGCACCGGGCCTGGGCCCGGGCGTGGGACTGGTATTCCGTGGAGGAGCCCGATCCGACCGTCCACCCGACTCCGGCCCACCTCCGGTTGGTCTCGCAGCCGGGACACGGCCTCGATCCGTTGGTTCCGCCGTTCTGGCAGGCGGACTATGGCTGGGCCGGTATCGACGCCGGCGCGTACAACTCCTGGCAATGGGCGTCCGGACCCCAGGCTGACGCCCATCCGGGCCGGGGCGCGGCCGAGCTGCCTGAGCCTCAAAGCCTGCCCGCCCTGATCGCCGCCTGGGAGAACGGCCTGGACACCGTGATCGTCCTGCCATACCGGGGACACTTCGCCCGGCGCATCACCGCCCGGCACCTGGCCGTCTCTGCCGCCACCCGCAACGAACCGGCCGCCTACAGCCGGGCCCTGCACACCTTCGGTTCCGGGCAGCAGCCGGGGACCGGTGAGCGATGAACCTGTACCAGGGGAAACGACGCCGGCTGCGGACACTGGCCTGTGCGCTCGCCGTCGGCATTTTGCTGGGTGTCGCGGCCTGCGCCGGCGCGCCACATGCCGCCGACCGCAGCTACCGCGGCGTGGTGGCGTCGCCCTCCGTGGCGCCCGACGCCTCCCCGGGATCCTCTTCTACGGCGTCCCCCGCACCGCCCCAGGGGTCTGGGACGCCGCTGGCGGGGTGGGTGGACAAACCCCGGCGGTTCGGCGTCACGCTGTGGGGAAGTTCCAGTTGCCCGGCCGTCCCGACCCGGATTGAAGCGGCCGGCAGCGATCGGGTGAACATCACCTTCGAGCAGGCCGGAGACAACGTCTGCACCGCCGACCTTGCGCCGACGACGCACGAATTCACCGTTCCGGCCGGGGCGCACACCCTTCCGCTGGCCGTGACCCTCGTCGACGGCCAGGGCGGGACCATGCACACCTTCGTGCTGGAATGACACACACCGGGAGCCGCGGCACCGGGATGCCGGGCCTTGTTTCATGCCGCTGTTCACGGCTTGTCAGCTAGTGATCGGCCAGCCACTTGACTAGGCTGAGATGAAGTTGTGACATCCGATGGAGGCGACGGGACTGCTCGCGGTCCCTGCTCGGCTGCCGTTAGACGGTGCTGTCCAGAGTGCCGCCGTGCTAAGGAGAACCGAATGAACGAGCAAGCAAACGGGCAGCTCAAGCAGCCCGCCCAGAGCCAGGGCAACGGCGGAGCGGAACGGCCCGCCGGCTACGGGGAAGCGCCCCGCTTCACGGTGGACAAGGCCAACAGCAAGACGGCCGGCAAAAAGAACGAAGCGGTCCTGGGGCCATTCACCATCCGTGATCTCACCGTTTTCGGCTCGACCCTGATTCTCTTTGTGGCCTCGCTAATTCCGATGTTTGCCGTCCGCTACAACCTGTGGAACCTGGGCAGCCTGTTCTTCCTGGGCCTCGGGATCATCCTCCCGGTGATCGTTGCCGCACTGTTCGTGGCGCGCCGCGTCAGTCCCGCAACGAAGATGCGGGTCGGCTCCCTTTCCGTAGACCAGTTCGGCTCTGTGGTGGCGTCCTTCTCCGTTGCGTTCTTCTTCCTGTCCATCGCGGGCGCATTCGTGCCCAGCATGTTGCTGGCCCTCGTCGGCGCCCTCGGGCTCCTCGCGGCCACCGTGCTGGGCCGCCTGATCCCCTTCTTCGCCGGCGATTTCCTGGACCGTGCAGAGGTGCCCGCCCACATTGTGGCCCGTGAATCGGCGGTCCCCGTCCGCAAGCCCCGTGCCCCCAAGGCCCCGAAAGAGGCCGCGGACGAGAAGGCGCCCAAGGCCGCCGGCACCAGCGCCGTCGCCGGCTGGGCGAAGCGGATGACCCCTGGTGGGCAGTCTGCCAAGGACACGGCCCCGCGCGGCTACGAGTCGTTAGGTGCTGCCGCCGGCGCAGCGGGCGCGGCCGCAGCCTCCGGTGCCGCGGCCGGCGCCGCAGCTTCGACGCCGCCTCCGGCCCAGCAAGCACCCGCCCCGCAGGCACCCGCCCAGCAGGCACCTGCCCAGTCCGCCGCGCCCGCCCAGTCCGCCGCGCCCGCCCAGTCCGCCGCGCCCGCCCCGGTGGTCAGTTCCCCGGAAACTCAGGCCGCCGCCGTCGTGCCTGCAGCGTCGGCCCCGGCGGCACCGTCCGCCGCCGAGCAGACCCAGGCCGCCGCCGTAGTGCCTCCCGCCGCAAAATCACCCGCAGGCGATCAGGCCCCGGACGCACAGGCCCGGGCCGCCGCTGCTGCCGAGGACACCCGGGCCGCCGAGGTTCCGGCCGCTTCAAGCCACAGCGCACCCACCACCGTGAACCCGCAGGTGCGCCAGCAGGAGCCGATCGGCGCCACGGTCGACCCCGCAAGCCGACCCGAGGAAGACGACGTCCAGCCCGTTCACGAGGCATTCTGGTTCGCCGTTGCCCAGCCCCGCACCGCCGTGGATGAGCACACCGGAGCAGCGGCCTTCGTGATCGAGCCCGGCGGCTGGGTGCTTGCCCTGGAGGACCGGGGCCACGAGTTCCTGGTCCAGCACACCGACGGCCGCGTTGGCGTGCTCCGGGACCTCAGCAACATCGAACGCGGTTAGCCGGCCCGGTGGCCACCGACTCGAGCATCCCGGCCGCCGGCAGCGCAGCGACAGGCAGCGCCCCTTCGGACGCTGTACCGGCCGCCGGTCGTGGCGCTGCGCCGGGCGGCGCCAAAAGCGCCGGCCGCAAAACCGCCGGCCGCAAAATCACAGAGACCAAGACCGCCGGGCCGCGGGCAGCGGGGGAGTCCCTGCTGGGCCTCAAACGGCGTGCCCGCCGGATCAACAAGGCGCTGGCGGAGCAGTATCCGTATGCGCACGCGGAACTCGATTTCCGCAGTCCGTTCGAGCTGGTGGTGGCCACGGTGCTGTCCGCGCAGACCACCGACGTCACGGTCAACGCGATCACGCCCCTGCTGTTCGGCCGTTACCCGGACGCGCGCAGCATGGCGGAGGCGGACCCGGCCGAGCTGGAGGCCATCCTTAAGCCCACCGGGTTCTTCCGGGCCAAGACCAGGAACCTGATGGCGCTGTGCAACCGGCTGGTGGATGAGTACGACGGCGAGGTGCCCGGCAGGCTCGCTGATCTGGTGACGCTTCCCGGCGTCGGGCGGAAGACCGCGAATGTGGTGCTCGGAAACGCTTTTGGCATCCCCGGCATCACCGTGGATACCCACTTTGGCCGTCTCGCCAAACGCTTCGGCTGGACGGATTCGGAGGACCCGGTAAAGGTCGAATCCGACGTCGGCGAACTGTTCGAACCGAGGGACTGGACCATGCTCTCGCACCGGGTGGTGTTCCACGGCCGGCGCGTGTGCCATTCCCGCAAACCGGCCTGCGGGGCGTGTGCGGTGGCGAACTGGTGCCCGAGCTACGGCATGGGCGAGACGGACCCTGAGAAGGCGAAGAAGCTGCTGAAGTACGAACTGGCACCGGGACAAGAAGAGTTGCTGTCGAAGCTCCTCGCAGAGACGCACCGGGCCGCGGAGATCCGGATGGAATCCCAGAGGAAGCCACGGTGACGGCCCGTCAGGACCTCATCGACCTGGTGGCCGCGGTGGAGGCCGGAACGGCCCCGCCACCTGATCCGCGCTGGCGCGAACTCGCCGTAGAGTCCGGGGACCGCGTCCGCCGGGCGGCCGTACTGATGCTCTTCGGCTCGCTCGATGATGTCCCGGCGGCCTCGGTCAAGGTCCTTGCCCCGGCTGATCTGGATGTCCTGCTGCTGCAGCGCGCCCAGACCCTGGATGACCATCCGGGGCAGGTTGCCTTCCCGGGCGGCGGCATCGACCTGGGCGAATCCGTCACCGACGCCGCCCTGCGGGAAGCAGAAGAGGAAACCGGGCTGGACCCGGCCGGCGTCGAGGTCCTCGGCGTGATGCCGGAACTGGCCCTCCCGCGCGGAAACTTCCTGGTGACGCCGGTCCTCGGGTGGTGGGCGTCCCAGTCACCCGTTCGCGTGGTGGACTACGGCGAGTCTTCCCAGGTCTTCCGGGTCCCGGTCCGGGACCTGCTGGACCCGGACAACCGCGTGATGGCCACCGTGACCCGGGCCGGGCAGACGTTCCACAGCCCCGCCTTCACCGTCAACGACGTGGTGGTCTGGGGCTTCACCGGGATGATTCTGAACCAGCTCTTCGAGCAGCTGGGGTGGGCGGTCCCCTGGGACCGCACCAGCTTGCTCAGCGTCGATACCTGGAGCCGGCTAGACGGCTAAGGCGCGTGACTTGTCGACCACCAGCCCGGTCGCGGCGTTCTCCCGCACGGCGTTGATGCCCGCGGCGGCGCCCTTAATCGTGTTGAACAGTGGTGAAACGGCGACCACCGTTCCGTCGGATGCCGTCAGCTTGAAGAAGTACTTCTTCTCGCCGGCCATGGCGATCTCAAAAATGCCAGCCAAGGTGCTGCCTCCCCAAGAAATATGCGTCGTTGCACGGCCGATGACTATCGGTTCAACCACCGGCCTTTTCGAGAGTAACCGCCGTCACACGAGGGCACAACGCTACCGACGGGTACGTTACGCCGGTCGGGTCACAAGCACTATTTGGCGTTGTCGTAGGAGTCCACAACCGCCACACTGACCGGGAACTCCACCGGGATCCTGCCGAACAGCAGTTCCTTGGCGGCGGCGGCCGCCTCCTCGATGGCCCGGATGCAGTCGGCCACCGCGGCTTCGGGGCTATGGACCATGACTTCGTCGTGGAGAAAGAAGACCAGTTCCCCGGAGGGGGTGCCGTCCGCGCGCATGGTGCGGAGCCGCCGTCGCAGTTCTGCCAGCCAGCAGGCTGCCCAGTCTGCCGCGGAGCCCTGGACCACGAAGTTGCGGGTGAACCGGCCGCGTGAGCGGGCGAGCGAATCGGCCCGACGCTGTTCCTCGGCGCTGGTCGACTGCTGGCTTTGCAGCCAGCGCAAAGATGGCGGCGGGCTACTGCGGCCCAGCCGTGACGTGACGGTCCGTCCGGCCTCACCCTCGCGGGCGGCCTGTTCCACGTAGCCCACGGCACGCGGATAGGTGCGGGTCAGCTGCGGCATCAGGCGGCCGGACTCGCCGGTTGTGGCCCCGTAGATCGCCCCAAGCAGCGCCACCTTCGCCTTGGCGCGGTCGCCGCCGAAACCCTGCGCGGCGATGCCGGCATACAGGTCCTTATCGCGCGCAGCCTCGGCCATCTTGGCATCCTGCGCCAGCGCCACGAGCACGCGGGGTTCGAGCTGGGAGGCGTCGGCGACGATCAGCTTGTGTCCCGGATCGGCATGGACGGCGCCTCGGATCTGCCGCGGGATCTGCAGCGCCCCGCCGCCCCGGGAGGCCCAGCGGCCGGAGACCACGCCGCCCACCACGTACTCCGGCTGGAACCGGCCGTTCTTTACCCAGGCATCCAGCCAGGCCCAGCCGTTGGCGGCGTGCAGGCGGGAGAGCTTCTTGAAGGCCAGGAGCGGTTCGATCGCCGGGTGGCTGGATTCCTTCAGTTCCCACTGCCGGGTGGTCTTCACCTCGATGCCGTTCCGGTGCAGGGCGCGCATGAGCTCCTGCGGGGAGTCCGGGTTCAGCGCGGG
Source organism: Arthrobacter sp. 10L424 (assembly GCF_056395325.1). Classification (NCBI taxonomy): domain Bacteria; kingdom Bacillati; phylum Actinomycetota; class Actinomycetes; order Micrococcales; family Micrococcaceae; genus Arthrobacter; species Arthrobacter sp. 10L424. The sequence goes on from NZ_JBFTJH010000001.1 coordinate 49,663, forward strand.
CGAATTCAGCAGCTGCCGCAGCTCGGCGGTCAGCGCTTCCAGCTTGGCCGGGCGGTGCCCCTGGGGAGGCCGGGGGCCGAGGTAGTCGGCCAGGATCTGCTCATGCAGTTCCTCCCGCCACGGCACGCCTGTGTGCTGCATTTCGGCGGCGATCATGGCGCCGGCGGACTCGGCGGCGAGCAGGAGCTGGAGGCGCTGCCTGCGGTTGTCGCCGTGGTGTTCGACGCCGGCCCCTCCGGCCTGGCTGAGGGCGTCCTGCTGGGCGGCGTATTCGGCGCGGAGGTCCTCGGGGCTGTGCCGGGGCGCCTTGCGCCAGCCGGGGTCATCAAACAGGGCACCCTGGTCGGCCGGCGGGGGTGGGGGCTGCAGCGCGCGGGGCGGCTGCTGCAGTTCGTCGTCCTGGGTCAGTTTCTCCGCGTTCTGCGCGTACGCGGTGTGGGCAGTGAACTCCGAGTGCGCCAGGATCGCGCCGCACAACGTGAGGTCGTAGCAGCGTTCCAGCTCCACGCCGGCGGCCAGCAGGGCGGGGTACCAGTCCTGGGTGCGGTGCCAGATCCAGCGCGGCCGGCGCTGTTCGAGTGCACGCACGACGCCGGCCAGCTCGGCGGCGCTGACGACTTGCAGTGCGGGTGCGTCCGGGTGCGGGGCGCCGTCTGCGGTGAGTTCCTGGAGGGCTGCGCCGTCAGCGTGGGCGGCGAGCAACAGGTACATAGGGTCAATTCTGCCCTGCGGTGCGGAGTGCCTTGTCCATGGACCCGTTCACGGGCTTGTCCACATAGCCGCCGGCACGGGTTATGGCGGCTCAGCGGGACGTGAAGAGTTGCCGCATGAGCAGGCACCAGCTAGCAAGTCCCGGGTCTGGCCCGTTGCCAGGCCCCGGGGCCGGGGGCGGGCCAGAGTCCGGGCCGTGGATTCCGGACGGGTCGCCGGAGATGCTGCTGGTGACGGGGGACGGGCTGCTGCGCGGTGAGGTGGAGCGGATCGTGGCGGCGTCCGGCGGCCAGCTGCGGACGGTCGGGACCATCAGGGAGGCGGCGCAGGTCTGGGACACGGCCGCGGTGGTGCTGCTCGGCAGCGATATCCACGAGTTGCCGCCGCGGGGACGGTCGCCGGCTGTCCTCGTTGGACTCAATGGAGACGGCGACCGCCTGTGGCAGCTGGCGGCTGCCGTCGGAGCTGAACGCGTCGCAGTGTTGCCGGAGGCCGCTACCTGGCTCGCGGAGTTCCTCAGCCGCGCCCGGACTCCCGAGCCGGGCGGGCTGGTCCTCGGGATTGTCGGCGGCTGCGGCGGCGCCGGGGCCAGCACGGCCGCTGTCTGGCTGGCCAGTGCCGCCGCCCGGGAGGGCGTGCGGGTTCTGCTGGTGGACGGAGACCCGTGGGGCGGGGGACTGGAACTGGCGCTCGCCGCCGAAGAATCGGCCGGGCTTCGCTGGCCGGACCTGGCCGACGCCGACGGCACGATCGATCCCCGCCAGCTCGCCGATTCCCTGCCGCTTGCCGGGGGATTCCCGTTCCTGTCCTGGCCCGGGAACAAGGAGCGCCACAGCGGAGTGGACCACGCCGTCGTGGCCGGAGTGCTGGACGCCGCCCGGCGCGGCTACGAGCTGGTGGTCGTGGATATCGGCCGGGGACGTGAAACGCTGCGGACTTTCGCGTGGGACTGCGACCGGATGATCGTTGTTGCCCCCGCTCTGCTGCGGGCGGCCGTGGCAACGGCTCGGCTCCTGCAGGACCTTCCTCCGGTGGACACGGTGCTCGTGGTGCGGGGCAAATCCGGGACCTCACTGGATGCAGGGCTGATAGCCGAGTCTGTCGGGCTGCCCCTGGCCGGGATCGTGCCGGACGTCCGGCGGGCCGCAGCCGCCACGGAGGCCGGGCGGCTGCTGGACGCCGGACGGCAGCGCAGTGTGCGGCGGTTTACCGGAATGGTCCTCGACTTCGGCGCAGGACCCACGCCATGAGCGCCGCCCATTCGGCGTCGGGGCCCCCGGACGCCGGGTCCAGCCCGGGCATCCCGCGGTACCGGGCTCCGGCCCGCGCCTCCGTTGACGCGCGGCTGCTGGAGTCGGTCCGGGAATCCGTGATGTCCGACGCGGGCCCGGTGACTCCGTCGCGCGTGGCAGCCGCTGTCCAAGCGAGTGGACGCCTGCTGGGGACGGCCGGTGCGCTGGCCGCGGTCGAGGGCATCAGCGCGGAATTGAATGGTCTGGGACCGCTGCAGGTGCTGGTCCGGGACCCCGCCGTGACAGACATCTTCGTGAATGGCCCGGGTGCCGTCTGGCTGGACCGCGGGGACGGGCTCGAAAGGGCGCCGGTATCGTTCTCCGGCGAGCCGCAGGTCCGTGCGCTGGCGGCGCGGCTGGTGGCAGCCGGCGGCCGGCGGCTGGACGACGGTTCCCCTTGCGTCGATATCAGGCTCGACGGCGGCTTCCGGGTTCATGCCGTCCTGCCGCCGATCTCCACCGCGGGGACACTCCTGAGCATCAGGATCCGGCGTGAACGGGTCTTCTCCATGGACGAGTTACGGCGGGACGGAATGTTCGGGGCACTGGTGCAGGCCGTGCTGGAACGGATGGTCGCGCACCGCTTGAGCTTCCTGATCAGCGGCGCCACCGGGTCGGGGAAGACCACACTGCTCGCCACCCTCCTCGGCCTCTGTCCGCCGGGCGAGCGGCTGGTCCTGATCGAAGACGCCGCGGAGCTGAATCCCGTCCACCCGCACGTTGTCTCGCTGGAGGCGCGGCACGGCAACCTTGAAGGGGGCGGCGTCGTGGACCTGGGCGAGCTCGTGCGGCAGTCCCTGAGGATGCGGCCGGACCGGCTGGTGGTGGGGGAGTGCCGCGGTGCCGAAGTACGGGAACTGCTGGCCGCCATGAACACCGGCCACAGCGGAGGCGGCGGAACCATTCACGCCAACACCGCTGCCGACGTGCCCGCACGGCTGGCCGCGCTGGGGGCGCTGGCCGGGATGGGACAGGACGCGGTGCGCCTGCAGGCGGCCAGCGCCCTCGACGCTGTGGTTCACGTGGAACGGCTGGACCTTGGGCGGGCCGTGGCCGGCATCGGCGTGTTGGAAGACGGCCCTGCCGGGCTGGTGGTCGGTTCCGCGCTGGACATCTGCGGCGGGGCCGTCCGGGCTGGGCCGGCCTGGCCCCTGCTGGCGGTCCGCCTGGGGTTGGACCCCGACAGTGTTGCTCACGACGGACCTGGCCCCGGCAGACTGTCTGCCGGCGGGCTGGACACACCCGGCGTCGCCGGATCAGCACAGCTGCGGGAAGCGGAATCGGCAGAGCCGGCGGAAGAAGCGGCGCGGGAGGATCCGGGCGGGGGAACGGCATGACCGCCGCCCTCGTGGGCGTCCTTGCGCTCGCGGTGTTCCTGGCGTTTTCGCGGGCGGGTGCCCCGCCACACCGGATCCGCGTGACGTTGACCGGCGCACGCCGTGGGGTTCCCGCCGGCCCGCCCGCAGGACCCGGCCCGGTGTCCCGATGGCGGCGCCGGAAGGATCCGGCCGTTTCGATGAACTTGCTCGTGCAGCAGTTGGCGGCCCTGCTGAAGGGCGGCCGCGCCCCCGCGCGGCTGTGGGACGAGCTGTGGCTCCTGCATGTTGCCGGTCCCGCCGCGGCCTTGTCCGGGGAGCCACTGCCCCGCCGGGCCGCGGCACTTGCGCCGGGATCCGTGCGGATGCTCGCGGCAGCCCGTGCGGCCGCGATGCGCGGGTCTCCCGTGGGAGCCGCCATCCGCTCCGCCGGCGCGGCTGGCGCCGGCCGAACAGCCGGAACGACCCAGGACAGGGATGCGGGTCTGTGGGGGTCCGAGCGACGCGTCTGGTTTCAGCTCGCCGCATGCTTTGATGTTGCCGAAGCCACCGGCTGCCCGCTGGCGGACGTGTTGACAAGATTCGCCGCCCAGCTTGAGGCGGAGGACGACGCCGAGGGCGCCCGCCAGACGGCGCTGGCCGGCCCCCGCGCAACCGTGCGGCTGCTGACATGGCTGCCGTTCCTCGGTCTTGGCCTGGGTTTGCTGCTCGGGGTGGATCCTGTCGAGGTCCTGCTGGCAAACCCCTGGGGTGTGGCGGCGCTCGTGGCGGGCCTGGCACTCACAGCGGCGGGCCGGTTCTGGTCGGCACGGCTCGTCCGGGCGGCGGAGGGACTGCAGCCGTGACGGCAGTCGCCGCGGGCTGTGCGGTGATGGCGATCCTGGCGATCGCTGCCTTCGCTGCGTGCTCCGGCGGCGGCATCGCCAGACGTCGGCTCAGGCGCCGGACGCTGCCTGCTCCGGACGCCGTAATGTTGAGCGGCACGCGATGCGGTGACGGGCCATCCGCGGCACCCGGCGCGCCCGGGACCGGGCTCCGTGATGTGGCCATGATGCTGGAACTGATCGGCGCGATGCTCGACGCGGGAGCCGGTCTCGGCCGTGCCCTGGCGCTGACTGCAGAGCTGGCAACCCCCGAGGTCCGTGGTTCGCTGCGGCCGGTCGTCGCGGCGCTCGCCATTGGCGCCGACTGGGACACAGCCTGGCGCGGCTCCGGCATCCGGTCGCCGGGACTTCTTGCCCTGCGTGATGCCCTGGGGTTTGCCGCGCTCACAGGAGCCCCGTCCTCCGCGATCCTGTACGCCCAGGCGGCACGCCTGCGCCGCGAACGGTTCCGGACCGCGGAGAAACAGGCCGCAGCCCTGGGCGTGAAGCTTGTGGTGCCGCTCGGCCTGTGTTCGCTGCCGGCATTCGTCTGCCTCGGCGTGGTTCCTGTGCTGCTGGCGATGCTGCCGGGCTGATCCTGACGTGTCGATCCTGCCGGACCCATCCGGCCGAGGTGACCCTGCAACGGAGCGGTACCCGTTGGCCAGGAGCATTCCCCCACAGGCTTCCTGGGCCGGACTTTTCCACTTGGCAGCAAACGCCCCTTTCCGGCCGCCCACCCGGCCGGAACAGTGGAGAGTGCCGGCGGTCCCGCCGGAATCCGAGGAAAGGAAAGTCCCATGCCAGCCCAGTACTTTGAGCCCGTCCGCACTGTCCGGGTGGTCCACGCCGAACCGGACAACGCTGAGGTCCGCGAAATCTATCCGGGAGCCAGTACTGCGGGCCCGTTCCGGGCGCGAAGGCCCCGAAAGCTGTTTGGCTCCGAGGGAGGGATGGCGACGGCGGAATACGCCATCGCCACGCTCGCCGCCGTGGGATTTGCCGGCATTCTCGTCTTCATCATGCGCAGTGATGAGGTCCGGGGCTTTCTGCTGAACCTCATCCGCACGGCGCTCGCCCTGCCATGAGCCCCGGCCGGCCGGCGGGGCGAATGAAGCGGGGTGCGGCGCTTCCGCCCGCTGCCGCGAGCGCCCGCGGCCGGCCGGGCGCTGCCGCCGGACCATGCCGCGGCGCTGTGACGGCCGAATTCGCGGTCGCGCTGCCCGCCGTCCTGCTCCTGCTGGCACTCCTGCTGGCCGGCTCTGCGGCGGGAGTCACGCAGCTTCGCCTGGAGGAAGCAGCCCGGGCCGGCGCCCGCGCACTGGCCCGGGGCGACGATGCCGGAGCGGTGGACGTGATCGTCCGCCGGCTCGCGGGCAACGCGGCGGCATCAGCAGTGGCGTCCGACGGCGAGTGGCTCAGCGTGACGGTCTCGGACAGGGTTCCCGGTGCCGTCGGTTCGCTCGTTCCCTGGACTCTCTCGGCCCGCGCCTGGGTTCGGGGCGAATCGGCCGGCCCTTCAGCTGCGGCCACGGTTCCCTGGACTGGGGGCCACCAGATGCAGGGCCTCACCGGATGACGCAACCGCAACAGCACCCGCGCATACCCGATCCGGGCAGGCATCCGGAGTGTTCGGGGCACCCGGAAGCCCTGGAGTGCTTGGGACACACGGAATCCTTCGAGTTCTTGGTGCACTTGGAATCCCCGGAGTGCGCGCACCCGGAACCCCAGGAATCCCCGGAACGCGGCGCCGGAACCGTCCTGGCGCTGGGATTGGGGATGCTGGTCCTCGCCGCGGCGGTCCTGATCATGCTACTGGCCCAGTCGGCTGCGATGGCGTTCCGGGCGGCGGCCGCCGCAGACCTGGCGGCCCTGGCCGCCGCCGATGCTGCCCGGGGGATCACACCCGGAGAGCCATGCGCCGTCGCCGCGGACGTGGCGCGCCGGAATGGGGCCAGGGTCCTGAGCTGTCTGGAAGGACCCGGGAGCACAGTGCAGGTCCGCACCGAGCTCGATACCCATCCGCCCTGGGGCGGGGCCACCGGTCTGGCCAGGGCCGGGCCGCCGCCCTGAGCCCGTGCCTGCCGCCGCCGTCGGCCGGTGCCAAAGATCCGGGCCGGCCCCTGGTGAAGCCTACGGCCGGACCGGCAGTAGCCATAGCCACGTCACCGCTGCGTCCGCTGCTGCGGTTAGGCCTGCAGCGGTGTCCCGGCGTGGTCCGGCAACGTGGCCTGCATCTGGTCTGTCGCGTCCTTGAGCAGCACGTCGATGAGGGTCACGGCGGCGTCCTTGTCGAGGGGGTTGTTCTTGTTGCCGCACTTGGGCGACTGCACACAGGACGGGCAGCCGGACTCGCACTCGCAGGCCTCGATCGCGTCCCGGGTGGCGGCGAGCCAGACCCGGGCCTTTTCGTAGCCGCGCTCGGCGAAGCCTGCCCCGCCGGGGTGGCCGTCATAGACAAAGATGGTCGGCACCCCGGTGTCGGCGTGGATGGCCGTGGACACGCCGCCAATGTCCCAGCGGTCGCTGGAGGCAACCAGGGGCAGAAGGCCGATCGCCGCGTGTTCCGCAGCGTGCAGTGCGCCGGGGAATTGCGCCTCGATCAGCCCCGCACCGGTCAGCGATCGGTTGTCCACGACGAACCACACGGCCTTGGTGAACAGGTCCCGGGCACCAAGCTGAAGCGGTTCCTCCCCGAGGATCTCGTTCGAAATCAGGGCCTTGCGCTGGAAGGAAACCACCTGCGTTGTTACTTTCACATCACCGAAATGCACCGCCACATCGCCCCACTCGGTGGTGCGCAGCGTCTCGAGCACTTCGATCTGGGTCACGTCGCGGGCTGTGGTGTAGTAGTCCGGGTTCGCGCGGCGCACCACCACGCAGTGATCGTCCTCGTTCAGGTCTTCCACCACATAGCTCTCGCCCTGGTGGACGTAGATGGCGCCCGTGTGGGCCTGGTAGTGCGTCTGCGGGGAATCCATGGTCCCGAGCAGTGACCCGGTGTCGGCATCCACAATGCTCACCGGCCCGCCGCCGTCGGCCCTCAGGTTCACCATGCCCGCGGCACTTTGCGGGTGGGTCCAGAACCATCCGGCGGGGCGCCGGCGCAGGTAGCCCTGGGCCACCAGCTGGTCGAGCAATTTTTCGGACGTGGCGCCGAACAGTTCCAGCTCGGCGTTTCCGAGCGGCAGTTCCGCGGCGGCGGCACACAGATGCGGGCCCAGCACATAGGGGTTGGAGGGATCAAAGACAGTGGCCTCCACCGAGACGTCGAAGATCGCCTCGGGGTGGTTCACCAGATATGTGTCCAGCGGGTCGTCGCTTGCTACGAACGCGGCGATGGCATCCTGCCCGGCCCGGCCCGCCCGGCCGATCTGCTGGAACAACGACGCGCGGGTACCCGGCCACCCGGCAACCAGCACCGCGTCGAGGCCGGAAATATCGATGCCAAGCTCCAAGGCTGACGTGCTGGAAACGCCCAACAGCTCGCCGGAGCGCAGCGATTTCTCCAAGGCCCGGCGTTCCTCGGGCAGGTAGCCGGAGCGGTAGGCAGCCACCCGCTGCGGCAGGCTGGGGTCCACCTCGTCGAGGAGGCGCTTGGTGATGCTGGAGATGGTCTCGGCGCCGCGCCGGGATTTGATGAAGGCAATGGTCCGCACCCGCGAGGACACCAGATTGGCCAGCAGGTCCGCGGTTTCAGCCACGGCCGTGCGCCGTTCCTTGGCGCCGTTCTCGCCCCGGAGCTCGGTCAGGGCTGGCTCCCAGAATGCGACCGTGGTGGCGCCGTGCGGCGAGGAGTCCTCGGACACGGCATTCACCGGAGCGCCGATGAGCCGGCCGAAGGAGGTCCCGGGCTCGGACGCCGTGGCAGAAGCTGCGATGAACACCGGCCCGGACCCGTCCGGGCTGTAGTAGGCGCAGATCCGCCGCAGCCGGCGCATCAGGTTGGCCACATGGGATCCGAAGACGCCGCGGTAGCTGTGGGCCTCGTCCACGATCACGTAGCGCAGCCGGCGGAAGAACCGGGCCCACCAGGCGTGGTTGGGCAGGATCCCGAAGTGCAGCATGTCCGGGTTGGCCAGTATGAAGTTCGCGTGGTCCCGGATCCACCGGCGGGACGCGGGGTCGGTGTCGCCGTCGTAGGTCTCGGCCCGGACGGTGGGGAGCTGCAGCGCCCGGATGGCGGCCAGCTGGTCCGCTGCCAAGGCCTTCGTGGGGGACAGATATAGCGTGACGGCGCCGTCGTCGTGGATCTTGCCCGGATCGGCGAGGACGCGCAGCTCGGACCGATGGACCGCGTCCAGCGCCGGTAGCTGGTACGCCAGCGATTTTCCGGAGGCGGTGCCGGTGGCGATCACCACGTGTTCGCCGGCGTGGGCGAGTTCGGCGGCCTGGATCTGGTGGCGGTAGGGCTCGTGGATGCCGAGCGAACCGTAGGCGTTCACGAGGTCGGCGTGCGCCCACTCGGGCCACGGTGCGTGCACGGCCTGGCGGGCGGGGATGGTGCGCACATGACGGAGCTGCTCCGGGTCCGGGCCGCGGCCCAGCAACGGAATCAGGGACTCATGTGGGTTCACTCGTACATTCTTTCACCCGGCCTCAAATCGTCCGGGTGGAAGAGGCAGCAGGGCCCGGAGCCTCAGCCCACGGACAGGTCCGCGCCCTCGTCCGAGGCGGAGAGCATCAGCACATGGCAGACCGCGGTCCAGCCCAGGTGCGAATACAGCTTCTGCCCGTCCAGGGAAGCGAGCAGCAGCCCGGTTTCGACGTCGTGCTCGAAAGCCTGGGCGGCGAGTGCCCGCATGATGAAGCTGCCCAGGCCCCGGCGTTTGTATCCCGGCTCTGTGACGATCTTGTCGAAGATCGCGGTGTGGTCCACCACAAACACCTGCCCGCTTGCTGCCACCTCGTCCCCGGCGTAGACCGTGGCATGGTGGACGCCGTCAGTCCGCGACGGCACCCACCGGAGATCATCATCCGGAAGCCAGGGATCCTCGGCGTCCTGGGTCTCCATGTCCACGATCATCATGGTTTGCGAGGCCGAGGTGACATTGAGCCCGTGCTGCTGGGCGAGGAAGGTGTACCGCGCGACGTCGTTCGTGAGGATCGTGAGGATACGGGCAGGTACTTCAGCGGTGGTGGCGGCCAGCGCGGCGAACTCAGCATCGGAGGGGTTGTGGGCGAAATATTCCCATTCATGAGTGGTGTCCGCCCGGAAGGCCGCAGGGAACCGGCCCTCCCTGCGTGTCTCATATCCCCGGCAGCCGGCCCAGCCGGTGACCCAGATTTCCAGCAGATGGGTAGTGTCTTCAACCATGGCCTCAAGACTCATGAGATGAGCGTATTCCAGCCCCGCCACAAGCAACAGGGGCCGGGTCAGGGAACAGTCACTGCTTACGCAATTGTGACCGGACCGCTCCGCCGGAACGGGCGCTGCCGGGGCCGGCAGCCCTGCTTTGGTCCACCCAGTACCCTTAAAACGTGGCTCTGAACAGAATTGTGCTCTTTTACGGCTTTACCCCTCTCGCGGATCCGGATGCCATCCGGCTCTGGCAGCGCGCCCTCTGCGAGAAACTCGGCCTGACCGGCCGCATCATCATCTCCAAGGACGGCATCAACGCGACGGTCGGCGGCGAATTGAACGCGGTCAAGCAGTACGTGAAGACGACGCGGGAGTACAAGGGCTTCCACGGCATCGACGTGAAATGGTCCGACGGCGGGGCCGCGGACTTCCCCCGGCTGAGCGTCAAGGTCCGCGACGAGATTGTGTCCTTCGGGGCCCCGGGAGAGCTCAAGGTCGATGCCAGCGGCGTCGTCGGCGGCGGGACGCACCTACAGCCCGCGGAACTGCACCAGCTCGTGGAAGCGCGGAAGGAGTCCGGTGAGGAGGTTGTCTTCTTTGACGGCCGCAACGGCTTCGAAGCCCAGATCGGCAAATTCAAGGACGCGATCGTCCCGGACGTGGCCACCACCCACGACTTCATCAGGGAACTCGACTCGGGCAAATACGACGCGCTCAAGGACAAGCCGGTGGTCACCTACTGCACCGGCGGCATCCGCTGCGAGGTGCTGTCCAGCCTCATGGTGAACCGCGGTTTCAAGGAGGTCTACCAGCTCGACGGCGGGATTGTCCGCTACGGCGAAACCTTCAAAGACCAGGGCCTCTGGGAGGGGTCCCTCTACGTGTTCGACAAGCGCATGCACGTGGAATTCAGCGAGGACGCGAAGACCATCGGCGAATGCGTCCGCTGTTCGGCGCCCACCAGCAAGTTTGAGAACTGCTCCAACGCGTCCTGCCGCACGCTTACTCTGTACTGCCCGGACTGCGCCGCCAGCCCGGAGACGCTCCGCTGCCCGGACGGCTGCGCGGCCTAGATCCCGCGGCCTAGACCCCGCGGCCCAGATCCCGCGGTTGGAAACCTGCGTCCCGGCCGCTGCCGGGACCGCTGGTTGCGCCGTAAAACCTCAGATCCGGCTCACGCGGTAGGCGAAGTTGGCCCCGCTCTTTGCTTCCACCTTGATGTGGAGGATAACGTCCGCGGGCAAATAGACGACGTTGACCCGCGAATTTCCGCAACGCAGGTTCAGGTCCACCAGTTCCGTGTCGTCAAGACTGACGCTGAACGAAACCCGGCGCGGACTCCGGCAGGCCAAGGTCAGGGCGTAGCTGCCCTCGGGCAGGCTCGCCGTGGTCTCCTCCCGCTCCTCTTCGGCTTCCAAGATGCCGTAGTTGGTGTGCAAAACCTGCCCCTCGGATTCGGGCAGCACCTGCGCCACCCACGCGTCCAGCTCTGCGCCGGAGACGGGCTGGTTCACGGTGGGATCCCGCGGCAGCGCCGGATCGGTGAAAGCGGGGGCGGAGGCGGGCGCCGTCCCGCTGGCTGACCCGTCGTCATATTCGTAGGCACAGCCGGACAGCGCCAGCAGCAGCACAAAGAGGATCCTCACGGCGGATGCCGTGCGGGTCCGGGGCACGCCCGACGCCGGAACTGTGGGCATAGCCTGACGTTAGCCCTCCACGGGGCCGGGCACCAGAGTCCAAGGGCCCTCCGGCAGTTCGGGTCCGGCGCCTACTGCCCGGGGCCGTTGAAGCCGATCCGGATCCCCGCGACGGCCCCGGTTGCGGGCACCGGAGCGCCTCGGCCGTAGTGTATGAGGTGCGCCGAGACGGACCCGGGTACCAGGTCCACCAGCGCTTCCGCCGCGCTGCCGCAGTCGAGGTTGAGCTCCAGGAGGGTGCCGCCCTCCCGGGCCCCCTGGGTGACGGACAAATGCGCGTCCGGTACGCCCACGCAGGCCGCCGTGACCTTGTACTGGCCGGCCTGTCGAACGGGGCCTGACGTCGAGAACCCCCCGCTGTTGGTGCCGATCCCGCTCGATCCGCCGAACAGGTAGTCCGCCGATGAGCCGTCGAGGACGGCCCCGAGTTCCAACAGGTTGCGGGATTCGGCGGCAACGACTGCCGGATCCCGGGTCGGCAGCGCCCTCGCCGGATATGACCGGCTGGGAGCGGCAGCCGGAGGTTCGATGTCGTCCGCGTATTCACACCCGGCCAGCCCCGCGGCGACGGCGGCCACCGCCAGCACCACGGCTGCTTGGCGCGTCCGGCGCGTCAGGTGCATACTCCCAGTAGCAGACATGCACCGAGCCTAACGGCCGGGGCCGGGGGCGCAAGTCACAGAGGCGTGTCCGGGGCGGGCCCGGCTGCTACGCCGCGGGCACCAACTGGTAGGCGTAGATGAGGGGGGCATCAACACTCGAGGTGCTGATCTGGAGCGTCCTGGCCGCCGGAACCTTGATGCGTGCCGTCTCGCGGCTTCCGTTGCAGGCCGCCCCCGCCTCGCTCAACCGGGTGCCGTCAAGGGAGACGTCGAAGAAAGCCTTGCCGCCGCCGTCGCAGGTGATGGTCAGGACGTAGGTGCCGGGCCCGATCCCGGTTGCCGTCTTGACGATCGGGTCCCGGTTGAGGATCTTTCCAGCATCTTCGACCACTATGCCGCTGGCCGGCGGAAGCGCCGTCGCCTTCCACGACGGCACATCGGCTGACTCGATTGAAACGGCAGGGGAGCACGCGGCGGCGGCCAGGACGACGGCGGCGCCCGCCGCCGCGACAAGTGCGCGCTGCCGGACGGCACGGGCGCGGAGGGGGCTGGTGTTGCGGAAGAACATTCCTCAAACTTACCGCTGTTGCCGGCGCCCCCGGACCGCGCCCGCCCCGGACCGCGCCCCCGCGCCCTACCCGCTGATCAGCTCCATCACGCGGCCCCGGTGCAGGGCAAGGTATACGCGATCCCGGATGAGGTTGGCCTCCTCATCGGTCAGCGTCCGGTCGAGCGGCTGCAGCACCATCCGCAGCAGCACGTTCACCTGCTCCGGAGCGAGCCGGAGCCGCTCGACGGCGGCGGGCGGTAGCTCCGACGCCGGGGTGACGGCCCGGATCTCCAGTGCAGCCAGCACCTCGGCCTCCGCCCCGAGGGCCGTCCGAGCACGGTCTCCCAGCAGCTCGACGTCGGCCTCCGCCGCGGAGCCGAGCACCAGGGACAGGTCACGCCTGATTTCCGGCAGAACCGACACCGGCCGGTAGGGGCTCAGATCCAGCAGCTGGGCCTGGACATCGGGATTCTCCGAGCGAAGCAGCCGGATGTCCCGGATGCCCTTGCGCAGCATCAAGGCACGGTCCAGCCCCAGTCCCATGGCGAGGCCGGCCCAGCGGCGCGGGTCCAGCCCGGAGCCGCGGAGAACCTGCGCGGCGACGAGGCCGCATTCGGCCAGTTCCAGCCATTCCCGCGTGCCGTCCGGCTGGGTGACGAGCACGTCGAGCTGCCTGCCCGTGTCCGTGTAGCTGTGGGTTGCCGGGGTTGCGCGCCACTCCAGGTCCGGGTGCAGTGCGGCGGGAAGGACCGCCTCCACCACAGCGCCCATCATCTCGTGCAGCGCGGCCGGGCCCAGCAGGCCGCGTGCCTTAACTCGCCACAAATCCACCTGGTGCGGGGCGCCGACATGGGTGCGGTCGATCGAGTCCCGCCGGTACACCAGGCCGGGCAGTGCGTGCAGCCGGTCGTAGCGGCCCATGTCCTGGCGCAGCGCGTCCAGCAGCGCCGGAACGCCCGCCGAGGTGTGGCTCCGCAGCATCACCGTGGGGCTGACATGGCGGGAGTAGCGCGAATCGCGAGTGACGTCGTCGGGGGAGTAGCCCAGGCGGTCGTAGTTATCGGCGGTTGCGACAAGGGGGCTGATCCGGTGTGTTTCCGCCCCGATGCCCCAGAGGCGTTCCAGCGCCACTGTGACGTCTGCCAGCAGCAGTGACATCGCGTGGGGGCCTTGGGCGGGATCGGACAAATCGCGGAGCGCCAGCGCGGATTGAAGCTCGGCGGGGGTCAGATAATTCTTCATGAGGGGTCCTTGGTCTTGTGTGCGGGAAGGGGGAAGCTTCACCCTCAGCCGCTGCACCGGACGGACCCCGGCGGCTGCAGTTATGCGCGCGACAAGAAGCCCGTGCGGCCGGAAAGCGGCCGAGGGCTGATAAATCGCTGCTGCGTATGCATACCGCCCATGCTACTGCAGGCCGTAGGGGTCCGGACCGACCGCCCCGCACGGGCCTTGACCACGGGTCTTGACCTTGACGTAGCGTCAACATCTAGCATCAGATGACCGGCCCGGAAGCGGCTGGCGCGGAGCGGAAGGAGGGTGCCAAGTGGAGTGGTCCGTGCAACAGATCGCCCGAAGCGCCGGCACCACGAGCCGGACACTGCGCCACTATGACGACGTTGGGCTGCTCAAACCGAGCCGGACCGGAGCCAACGGCTACCGGTTCTACGACCAGGCTTCGCTCGTGCGGCTGCAGCGCATCCTGCTCCTGCGGGACCTCGGGCTCGGGCTGCCGGCCATCGCGGAGGTCCTCGCTCACGAGCCCGACGCCGAACAGGCACTGGGCCGCCACCTGGACTGGCTGCGGCAGGAACAGGACCGGCTGACGCGGCAAATTGCGTCGGTCCGGCAGACGATTGAAGCACTGAAAGTTGGAGGAGAGATCATGGCGGAGAAAATGTTCGACGGCTTCGACCACACCCAGTACAGGGACGAGGTGGAACAACGCTGGGGCAAGGAAGCGTACGCGGACAGCGACGCCTGGTGGCGGGGGATGGACCCCGCCGGGAAGGAAGCCTGGAAACTGCGTTCCCGCCAGCTGGGCAGCGACTGGACCGCGGCCGCCGAGTCGGGAATCGCGGCGGACAGTGCCGAGGCCCAGGAGCTGGCCCGGCGGCATGTTGAATGGCTGACCGGAATTCCCGGCACGCCGGCGTCTGCCTCCGCGACTGGGAGCGGCGGCGACGTGAAGGGCTATGTCACGGGGCTCGGCGAGATGTACGTCGCCGATCCGCGCTTCGCCGCAAACTACGGCGGCGACGCCGGGGCAGCCTTCGTCCGCGACGCCCTGCGGATCTACGCCGCGAAGCATCTCTAGGGCCGGAGCTCGAGCCCGCTGGCGCCGGGGGCCGGCCTGCGCCGGGACTAAACTTGTCCGGTGACTCCCTCAACGCATTTCACGGCCGGCAACACTCCCGACGCGCCCCGCAGCGACCTCCCCGGCCTGCTCGGTTCCCTGGCCACGGACCTGCGCGGCATCGGCTATACCGTTGACGGCGTCGCCGGCCTCCTCGGCCCGGCAGCGCACAGCGCCCTGAGCCGCGACCAACTCGTCCCCGCGCTGATCATCACCGAGGCGGCGGCTCGGGCGGAGACGACGGCGGCGCTCGCCGCCGTCGTCCGTTTCTGGCTGCTGGCCGAACCGCAGCCGGCCGCAACGCTCGACGCCGCACTGCCCGGCGTCCGCACGGAGGGCCTCCTGGAACTGGGCCTCGTGGAACCGGCGGCGGAGGGCCGGGTCCAGGCGAAGGTGGACCTTCGGCCGTACGGCTGGGAGGAGGCCCCGGGGGACGGCGCCGAGGGGGACGGCACCCAGGGGGAAGACGCCGACGGGAGCGGCGGGGCCGAGCTCTGGGTGGCCAGTGACCTGGCGGCCCACCAGCGCCCGGGCGTGCTGCGCCACGACCACGTGCTAGGGATCGGGCAGGCCTCCACCACCCTGGTGCAGGTCACCGCCCGCCGGCATGTGGCCCGTGCCCTGGACCTCGGCACCGGCTGCGGCATCCAGACGTTCCACCTCCTGCATCACGCCGAGCACGTCACCGCCACCGACATCTCGGACCGCGCCCTCGCGTTCACCCGCTTCAACCTGCTGCTCAATTCCGGCCAGCTGCACCTGGACCCCGCCGATCTGGAAGCCCGGGTCAGCCTGCGGCAGGGCTCCCTGCTCGATCCGGTGGCGGGCCAGGAGTTCGAGCTGGTGGTCTCCAACCCGCCCTTCGTGATCACGCCGCGCAGCGCGGGCGAGGCCGCCGCGGACCAGTTCACCTACCGCGACGGCGGCCTGCCGGGCGATGACATCGTCGCCTCGCTGGTCCGGGCCCTTCCCTCGGTCCTCGCCCCCGGCGGAACAGCCCAGCTTCTGGGCAACTGGGAGATCCCGGCGGGCGCTGCCTGGGCGGAACGGCCGCAAACCTGGGCCAGTCCGGACGCGGATGTCTGGCTGATCCAGCGCGAGCAGGTCAGCCCGGAGCAATACGCCGAGACGTGGCTGCAGGACGCCTCCGAGGCGCGCGACCGGCGGCTCTACCAGGACTCGTACGCCGCGTACCTGGACGATTTCGCCTCCCGCAGTGTCGAGGCCATCGGCTTCGGGATGATCTGGCTGCGGCGGCCCGCAGCGGGCGCCCCGGTGCTGACGCGCTTCGAGGAAATCACCTATCCGATCGAGCAGCCCGTCGGCCCGCATCTCGGCGCCGCCGTGGAGCGCGCCGACTGGCTGGCCGACCACGATCTGGCGGCCGCGCACCTGCTCGTGGCCGGGGACGTGACCGAGGAGCGGCACCAGCGCCCCGGAGCCGAGCACCCCGGCGTCATCCTGCTGCGCCAGGGAGCCGGCCTGCGCCGCACCAACCTGCTGAGCACCGAACTGGCGGGCTTCGTCTCAGCGTGCGACGGCGACCTGTCCGCCGGGCAGATCGTCGGCGCCCTCGAGGCGCTGCTGGGCGGGGGAGAGGGCTGGGACGGGGAGGCCTTCCGCGCCGGCCTCCTCGCCGAGGTGGGCAACCTGGTCCGCGACGGCTTCCTGCTGCCCGCCTGACCCGGCGGGAGCGGCCGGGCGTACCGCGTCGTCGGGCGCGGCGTCGTCGTCGGCAGGGACAGTTGCTCCGTCGCTGCCGTAGCGCGGCAGGACATATATGGTCACGGCGAGGGCCACCAGGACCCCGCCCACTCCGGTGACCAGGAAGCTCACCCGGATGGGGAGCAGGGCGCCAAGCAGTCCGCCCAGCGCGAGCGCCCCGATGGAGACGGCCCGGGTCATGCCGCCGATGATCGCCATGGCCTGGCCGCGCCCGCTTTCCGGGATCCGGAGGATGGCAATCGCCCCGAAGCATGCGTTCAGCACCCCGCAGGCGGCCCCCATGGCCGTGTAGGCCACGAACAGCAGTTCGACGCTCGGCACCAGGGCCATGATTCCCAGGAAGGCCGAGGTCAGGGCCATCGAGGCCAGCAGTGCGCGAAGGCGGGCCGGCGGGGTCTTGATCCGGCTGGCAAGTGCCGCGCCGGAAGCCATCCCGAGGCCGAATGACGCGGCCAGCAGCCCGTACTGCGTCTCGGAGGCGCCGAGTTCGTCGCGGGCAAGGAACACCTCAAGGACGTTGGTCGCCTCGCCGACGGTGATGAAGAACAGCGCGCCGAGGACCAAGGCCCAGACCAGGCCGTCGCGGCGGATCAGGCGCAGGCCATCCAGCAGGGCGGGCTTGTCCCTGCCGGCCCGTTCGGCGGCGGTCCCGCGGCGGGTCCGGATCAGCAGGGCGCCCAGGGCCATCGCGAGGTAGCAGGCGCAGGCGGCGGCAAACACGAGGCCGGATCCGCCCCAGCCGCTGAGGAGCCCGCCCGCGGCCGGCCCCACCATGCCCGCGATCATGATGGTTGCCTGCATGGTGCCCAGAGCGCGCGGGGTGCGTTCCTCGCCCACGATCCGGGGCAGCAGGGCCTGCCAGGTCGGCCCGGCCACCGCCTGGGCGGTGTCGAGGAGGAACGTCATGGCGAACAGCACCGGAAGGTAGTTGTCCAGATACTGCATCCCCAGCCCCATGCCGGCGACCGCCGCGGCGCTGACCACGGAGGACGCCGTCGCGAGCGTCCTGGAATCCCGCGTGTCGGCCAGCCGACCGGCCCAGGGGGCCAGCAGCACCAGCGGGAGCGCGGAACAGAGCAGATAGGCCGCGACGAGCCAAGGCCCGGCCACGGCGGTCTGGCCGGCGGCGGCGATGTTCTGCAGGTGCAGCATAACGCTGATGATGACGGCGCCCATGCCCGCCGTGGCGATGAAGCGGGCACTGCTGGCAAGAACGAAGTCGCGGTTGCGCCAAAGGGGCTGCGGGGCTACGGAACCGCCGGGCAGATTATGAAGTGTATGTTTCATAATCGCAAGGTACTCCCCGCCGGAACT
Organism: Arthrobacter sp. 10L424; assembly: GCF_056395325.1. NCBI lineage: Bacteria > Bacillati > Actinomycetota > Actinomycetes > Micrococcales > Micrococcaceae > Arthrobacter > Arthrobacter sp. 10L424. Next base: position 67,388 of record NZ_JBFTJH010000001.1, read on the forward strand.
TAGTGTCAAGCACTTCTTTCATAGTTTGGCGGTGCTCGGTAGACTGGTGGTGTGAATGCAGAAACCCCAATGGCGGAGGCGCCGGTCCCTCCGGCCACCAAGCGCCGGCAGCGCCCGGAAAAGAACGTGGAGATCACCGACCCGAAGGCGATCCGGGCGTTGGCCCATGCTGCCCGGCTGGAAGTCATCTCCGAACTGTATTCAACCCAGGTGAGCCGGACCGCCACCGAACTCGCCGCGCAGACCGGCCTCACGCCGAGCGCCATGAGTTATCACCTGCGCGCGCTGCAGAAGTGGGGCATCGTGGTGCCGGCCGCCACGGCCGGCGATGCCCGGGAACGCCGCTGGAAAGCCGCCGGCACCGACTTCACGATTAAATCGGGCGGAGGTGTCGCGAGCCCCGAGTTCGCGGTGCTGGACCTGGAACTGGACGCCTACCGCCGGCGCGTCAACGCCTACGCCAAGACCCGGGACGAGCGGCGCCAGCGCGGCGAAGCCGGGGACGGCCCCTCCTCCGTGGTGCTTGCCAGCAGCCTGCTCTACCTGACCCCGGCGCAGCGGGCCGAGCTGAACAGCCGGCTCTTCGACCTGCTCCGGGACTACGAGCTGGAGGACCCGGACCACGTCCCCGAAGGTGCAGAGCGGATGGCGACCATGTGGTCGATGATCCCGGATGACCGCGGGAGGGCTCTGGCCGGCCCGTCCGGTACCCCCGCCTGAGGCCGTCCCGGCTGCGGTGGCCGCGCCCGGCAGATGGGGGAGAGGCGCAGGGCACATTACGTCCGGGAGCCGTGTCCGGAGGCCCGTGATTACAGGCTGGATGCGCGGGAATCGGCAAAATATGGTGAACTAGGCGGGTATGGGCGCATCTGCCCGAGAAACCTTTTTCTGTAGGAGCACCGTGCCAAGCAAGGCCAAAACCGGTAAGAAACTCGTGATTGTGGAGTCTCCCGCCAAGAGCAAGACCATCGCCAAGTACCTCGGCGAGGGCTTCATTGTTGAGGCCTCCATTGGTCACATCCGCGACCTTCCGCAGCCTTCGGAGCTGCCGGCGGATCTGAAGAAGACCTCGGTGGGCAAGTTCGCCGTCGACATTGATAACGACTTCAAGCCGTACTACGTGGTGTCCCCGGACAAGAAGAAGAAGGTCGCCGAACTCAAGGCCCAGCTCAAAGACGCCGACGCTGTCTATCTCGCAACCGATGGGGACCGCGAGGGCGAGGCCATCGCGTGGCACCTGCTGGAAGTGCTCAAGCCCAAGGTGCCGGTCTACCGGATGACCTTCGGTGAAATCACCAAGGAAGCCATCCACCGCGCCATGGACAACCTGCGCGACGTCGACCAGGACCTGGTGGACGCGCAGGAAACCCGCCGCGTGCTGGACCGCCTCTACGGCTACGAGATCTCCCCGGTGCTGTGGCGCAAGGTGGCCCGCGGCCTCTCGGCCGGGCGCGTGCAGTCCGTTGTGACCCGCATGGTGGTGGACCGCGAACGTGAGCGGATGGCCTTCAAAGCGGCCTCCTACTGGGACCTGACGGGCCAGTTCGGCGCCGGGTCCGGCTCCTTCAAAGCGAAGCTGGCCATGGTCGACGGCGCCAAGGTCGCCAGCGGCCGCGACTTCAACGACAACGGCGAGCTGACCTCCCGCAACGCTGTGCACCTCAACGAGGAACTCGCCACCTCGCTTGCCGCCGGCCTGCAGGACGCCGATTTCCGCGTCCGCTCCGTCGACACCAAGCCGTACACCCGCCGCCCGGCCGCGCCGTTCACCACCTCGACGCTGCAGCAGGAGGCTGGCCGCAAGCTGCGCTTCTCCTCGAAGAGCACCATGCAGGTGGCCCAGCGACTGTACGAAAACGGCTACATCACCTATATGCGTACGGACTCCTCCGCGCTGAGCAACGAGGCCGTCACGGCCGCGCGGCGCCAGGCCTCCGAGCTGTACGGCCCGGAGTACGTCCCCGCGTCCCCGCGCGTCTACAGCGGCAAGGCAGCCAACGCGCAGGAGGCCCACGAGGCCATCCGTCCCGCCGGTGACTCCTTCCGCACGCCGGCCCAGGTGGCCAAGCAGCTCTCCGGCGACGAGTTCCGCCTCTACGAACTGATCTGGAAGCGCACCGTCGCCTCGCAGATGGCCGATGCCAAGGGCTCCACCGCCACCATCCGCCTCGGCGCTATTGCTACCGACCGCCGCGACGCCGAATTCTCGGCCTCCGGCACCGTCATCACGTTCCCCGGCTTCCTCGCCGCCTACGAAGAAGGCAAGGACGAAAGCCGCGGGGATGAGGACTCCGAAGAAGCACGCCGGCTGCCCAACGTGGCCAAGGACGACGCACTCACCGCGTCGGAAATTGTCGCCGTCGGGCACGAGACCTCCCCGCCGCCGCGCTTCACGGAAGCGTCACTGACCGCCGAGCTGGAAAAGAAGGGCATCGGACGCCCGTCCACCTACGCGTCCACCATCTCCACCATCCAGGACCGGGGCTACGTCCGGAAGCAGGGTTCGGCGCTCGTCCCGAGCTGGATCGCATTCTCCGTGATCCGGCTGCTGGAACAGCACTTCCATGATTACGTGGACTACGAGTTCACGGCCGACATGGAAGCGGACCTGGACAAGATCGCCAACGGCCAGGCGGCCGGGCCCGCCTGGCTGAAGCACTTCTACTTCGGCGAGGATTCCAATCCCGGACTGCTGAGCATCGTCAACAACCTAGGCGAGATCGACGCCCGCGAAATCAACTCGATTCCCATCACCGACGGCATCACGCTGCGGGTCGGGAAGTTCGGCCCGTACCTGGAGAGCTCCATCCCGACCGTCGATCCGAAGACCGGCGAAGTGGTGGAGGCCGCCCGCGCCAACGTCCCCGAGGACCTGGCCCCGGACGAGCTCACCGCGGCCAAAGCCATTGAGCTGATGGAAACCGCCGCGCCCGAAGAGCGCGCGCTCGGTGCGGACCCGCACACCGGACACACCGTCGTCGCCAAGAACGGCCGCTACGGCGCCTACGTCACCGAGATCATCCCGGAGATGACCGAGGAACAGCTCGCCAGCCAGCCGGTGGAGTACTACAAGAACGGCAAGCCCAAACCGCCGAAGAAGCCCGTGAAGGCCAAGCCCCGCACCGGGTCCCTGTTCGCATCGATGGCCGTGGACACCATCACCCTGGACGAGGCCCTGCAGCTCATGAGCCTGCCCCGGGTGCTCGGCCAGGACGCCGAGGGCAATCCGATCACGGTGCAGAACGGCCGCTTCGGCCCGTACCTGAAGAAGGGCACGGACTCGCGGTCCATCGGGTCGGAAGAGGAAATCTTCACGATCACGCTTGAGCAGGCGCTGGAGATCTACTCCCAGCCGAAGCAGCGCGGCGCCCGCGCCGCCGTCCCGCCGCTGGCGGAATTCGGCCCCGACCCGGTCTCGGAGAAGAACATCGTGGTGAAGGAAGGCCGGTTCGGTCCGTACATCACCGACGGCGTCACCAACATCACCGTGCCGCGCTCCACCGCGCTGGAGGAGCTGACCCGGGAACAGGCCGTCGAACTCCTCGCCGAGAAGCGCGCCAAGGGTCCGGTCAAGCGCACGACGACGGCCCGCAAGGCCCCGGCCCGCAAGGCTGCCGCCAAGAAGTAGGACTGCCCCACCGAGGTCGCCGGAAACGTGCGAAGTCGCCGGAAGCTTCCGGCGACTTCGCGGGTTTCCGGCGATTTCGCGTTTGCGGACCCGGGCGCAACGTGATCGAGTAGAGGCATGACTGAACAGCCCGCCCACTTGGACCTCCAGCCGCTGAACGACCTCGAAGAGAAGCTTGCCGTGGGGGAGCAGCCGGACGCCAACCCCGTTGACGTCATCCTCGCGTTCCTCAACAACGAGGTCTACATTGTCAGTTCCGATGCACTCGAGGAGGCCGATGCCCAGGTCGAGCCGCTGGTGCTGGCCAACTCCTCCGGGAATCCCGTCCTGGCCGTGTTCTCCCACCCGAGCCGCGTCGCCGAGCAGTACCTGGAAGCCGCGCCCAACGTGCTCGGCACCCAGGGCGCCGCGATCCTCGGCAACCTCGGGGACGATCTCGGCATGGTCATCAATCCCGGTGCCGCCTTCGGCTTCGAGATCGATCCGGAAGGCGTGGCGAACATCCGCCGCGACTTCAAGCCCGCCGAGGAGCCGGATGATGCCTCCCAGGACGGCCAGGCCTAACCGGGCCCTCCGGACGCGGCCCCGTTAGGCGGGCCGCGTCCCCGGGGGAATAATGGCACTATGCGTCTTGGCGTCCTTGATATCGGATCAAACACTGTCCACCTGCTGCTCGTGGACGCCCATCCCGGCGCGCGCCCTGTGCCGTTCGCCTCACACAAACGCCCGCTGTCCCTCGTGCAGTTCCTCGAGAGCGACGGCAGCATCAACGACGACGGCCAGCATGAGCTGATCGAGTTCGTCCTCGAAGCGTGGGAATTCGCGGCCAAGCACAAAGCCGAGGACCTGCTGGCGTTTTGTACCTCCGCGATCCGCGAGGCCACCAACGGTCCTGCCGTGCTGGCCCGGGTCAAGCATGAGACCACTGTGACGCTCCAGGAACTGACCGGCAGCGAAGAGGCCTCGATGACGTTCTTCGCCGTCCGCCGCTGGTACGGGTGGGGCGCCGGTCCCATCCTGAACCTGGACATCGGCGGCGGCTCCTTCGAAATGGCCTACGGGGAGGACGAACTCCCTGAACTGGCGACGTCAGTACCGCTCGGGGCGAGCCGGCTCACCCGGGACTGGCTCCAGGAGGACCCGCCGTCGGCCAAGAGCGTCAAGGAACTCCGCCGCTACATCCGGACCACGCTCAAGCCGGTCGTCCGTGATTTTGAGAAGCTGGGCAAGGCGAACCACGTGGCAGGCACCTCCAAGACCTTCCGCTCGCTGGCCCGCATCGCAGGGGCCGCGCCCAGCGCCGCCGGCCCCTACGTCAAAAGGGAACTGTTCTCGACGGATCTGGGTCTCTGGGCGCAGCGCATCTCGGCCATGGAGGTGGAGGACCGGCTCAACCTGCCGGGGGTCTCCGAAGCCCGCGCTCCCCAACTGCTGGCCGGTGCTCTCGTGGCCGAGGCCGCGCTCGAAATGTTCGAGTTCCCCAGCATGGAGATCTGCCCCTGGGCGCTCCGCGAGGGACTGATCCTCCGCCGGCTGGACCAGCTGGTCTTCGAAGGGCCGCTGGGGCCCGCGCCCCACGTGACCGGGACCGGCCACCCTCCTGTGCTGCAGTCGCCCGACGGAGACGAGGCGGAACCAGCGCAGGCCGCACCGGCCGACGCCAGGTAAAGGCCGCCGGCTGCCGGGTCGCCCCGGGTGGCGTGTCGATCCGGACGCCCGCCGTTCGTCTAGAAGGTGAGAGGCCGGTACGGAGCCGGTCCAATCGTCAAGGAGGGCACAACCATGGCACAGTACCTGCTCAGCGTTTACCAGCCCGTCGGTCCCGCACCGGCCCCGGAAATCCTGGAGCCCATCATGCGGGACCTCGAGGCCCTGAACCGCGAAATGAAGGCCGCCGGTGCCTGGGTGTTCGCGGCCGGCCTGCACCCCGCAGGGTCCTCCACTGTCGTGCGGCAGCAAGGCACCGAGGTGCTCATCACCGACGGTCCCTTCGCCGAAGCGAAGGAGCACCTCGGAGGATTCACCGTCATCGAAGCATCCGACCTCGACGCCGCCCTCGGGTGGGCCGGCAAGCTTGCCCGCGCCACCACCCTCCCCATCGAAGTGCGACCCGTCCAGCACTAGGCACCCGGGAACGGTTCGCGCAACCATGCCACGAGTACCGACGCCGGAACCCGGCGGGACACCGGAGACGGACATCGCCAGTGTCTTCCGGCAGGAATACGGGCGCGCGGTGGCAGTCCTGACCCGCGTCCTCGGGGACATCGATGCCGCCGAGGACGCCGTCCAAGATGCCTTCACGCTCGCCGTCCGGCACTGGCCGTCATCGGGCATCCCGCCAAGCCCGGCAGGCTGGATCATCACCACGGCCCGGAACCGGGCCGTCGACCGGCTGCGCCGGGAAGCCGGACGCGGGGACAAACAGCGCAACGCCGCGCAGTTGCAGGCGGCCCGCTCGCCGGCAGTGCCGACACCCGAGGAAATCGTGATCACTGAACTCACGAGGGAGGGCACGGTGGATGACGACAGGCTGCTGCTGATATTCACCTGCTGCCACCCGGCCCTGGCCACAAACGTCCAGGTGGCACTGACCCTGCGGCTGCTGGGCGGACTCACGACGGCGGAAATCGCCCATGCCTTCCTGGTGCCGGAATCCACCATGGCCCAGCGCCTTGTCCGGGCCAAAGCCAAGATCCGGGATGCCAGGATCCCGTACAAAGTGCCGCGCGGGGCGGAACTTCCGGGACGGCTGCAACCGGTGCTGGCCGTGGTGTACCTCATCTTCAACGAGGGCTACAGTTCCAGCTCCGGCGGCCCGCCGATCCGCGAGGACCTCTGCCGCGAAGCGGTCCGGCTGGGCCGCCTGCTCGTCGCGCTGATGCCGGACGAACCCGAAGCCAAGGGACTGCTGGCCCTGATGCTGCTGACCGAATCACGACGCGCCGCGCGGGAAGCCGGCGGCGGCGTGGTCCTCCTGGCCGACCAGGACCGGCGGCTGTGGGACCGGACCCTGATCGCCGAAGGGCAGGAGCTGGTGCGTCAATGCCTGCGGCGGAACCAGCCGGGACCGTACCAGCTACAGGCCGCGATCAACGCCGTCCACAGCGACGCGAACGACGCCGCGGCAACAGACTGGCGGCAGATCCTCTGGCTCTATGACCAGCTCACCGACGCCGCGCCCGGACCCGTCGTGGCCCTCAACCGGGCGGTGGCGCTTGCCGAGGTCGAGGGTCCCGAACCTGCGCTGCTCCTCGTCGACGCTCTCGGGCTCGACAGCTACAGCCTGTTCCACGCCGTGCGTGCCGATTTGCTGGTCCGGCTGGGCCGCCGGGCCGAGGCCGGCGCGGCGTACCGCGCCGCGCTGGAGCTGGTCCGAAATGCTGCCGACCGGAATTTCCTGGAAGCCCGCCTGCGGGACCTCGGGCCGGGACCGGCCGTTTAACGACGAAGGCACCGGCCGTCCGCTGCGGGAAAATGGGGGGAAACCCGCTGCAGACCACCGGTGCCGGGCAGACATCCGCATGCCTGCCGCATCACTCGCACCCTCAATGAGGTAACTACTACGTTAGCCACGGAGTTTGTGAAGACCCTGACCCGAGGATGTGAGCTGGCTGTGAATCGGGGCGGACTGCAATGATGGGGGGATGAGCAACCGAATCGCATTCCTGGGCTGTGGATCAATGAACGAGGCCATTATGGGCGGCCTGATCGCGGGCGGCGCCGACCCGGCGGACATCGTCGCCACGGTCCGCCGCGCAGAACGCGCCGACGAACTCGCCAAACGGCATCACGGCATCACGGCGATCGCCGGCGAGGAAGAGCCGGAGAACAACAAACAGGCGGCCACCGGCGCCGGCGTCGTGATCCTGGGCGTCAAGCCCGTGGGCATAGCGGATCTGGCACGTGAGATCGGCGATTCGCTGGCACCGGACGCGATCGTCATCAGCGTCGCCGCAGCTGTGTCGCTGGAGCAGCTGGAAGCCGCGCTGCCGGCCGGCCAGCCGGTGATCCGGACCATGCCGAACACCCCCGCGAAGCTGGGCCGCGGCGTCGTATCCGTGTCCCCGGGGACGCACTGCTCCGCCGCGCAGCTCCAGCTGGCCAAGGACGTCCTCGCTGCCGCGGGCACCGTCGTCGAAATCCCCGAGCACCAGGTCGACGCACTGTCCGCGATCAGCGGCTCCGGCCCGGCGTACGCGTTCTACCTGGCCGAAGCCATGGCCGACGCCGGCGTCGAACTGGGACTCGACCGTGACCTGTCCCTGCTGATTGCGCGTGAAACCGTCGCCGGAGCCGGCTTCATGCTGGCTGAGCCGGGCGCTGATCCGACGGCGTTGCGTAAGGCCGTCACCAGCCCCAACGGCACCACTGAACGCGCCATCGCCACCTTCGATGAGCGCGGCCTCCCCGCGATCATTGCCGGTGGTGCCAGCGCCGCCGCAGCGAGGGCCGCGGAGATCACCAAACAGCTCGGCTAGCCCAACCCGGGCGAAGGCATGACGCAGACCGGACCGGATGGCAGGATGGGACCCATGGAACTGCACATCACAGGGGATCCCGCGGCGGACAAACTACTCGGCGACGACGCGTTCGCCCTGCTCACCGGCATGCTGCTTGACCAGCAGGTGACCATGGAGTCGGCCTTTGCCGGTCCTGAAAAGATCCGGACGCGCATCGGATCCATGGACCCCGCAGCGATCGCCGGCTACGATCCGCAGGCGTTCGTCGAGATGTTCAAAGAACGCCCGGCCGTCCACCGGTTCCCCGGATCAATGGCCGGCCGCGTCCAGGCCCTCGCCGAGACGGTGCACGGCGACTGGAACGGTGACGCCGCTGCCATCTGGACACAGGGCGACCCCGACGGGCAGGAAGTGCTGCGCCGGCTCAAGGCGCTGCCGGGATTCGGCGAACAAAAAGCGAAGATCTTCCTGGCGCTGCTGGGAAAGCAGTGTGGACTCCAAGCCGAAGGCTGGCGCGAGGCCGCCGGCCACTACGGGCAGGAGAACGCCTTCCTGTCCGTCGCCGACATTGTGGATCCGGAGTCGCTGAGCAAGGTGCGCGCCAGCAAGCAGGCCGCCAAGGCCGCCGCGAAGGCGGCGAAGACCGCCGGTCCCTGATCCTGCGGTAGCTAAAGCCAGCGACGCCGGGAAGAACGCGCCCGACGGCGGAGGAACCTAGTGTGTGGAGGTCGGGACCGTGAAGGAACAGCCGGCAGGACGACTCCTTTCCCTCTGGACTGCCACCGGAGGAGCCGCCACCTACGCGTCCCTGGACGAGGACGCTGCCGCATCCCTGGGCGTGGATGTTGCCGTGATCGGCGGCGGCATCGCGGGCCTGACTGCCGCCCTGGCCCTGAAACGGGCGGGCCGGACGGTGGCCGTGCTGGAGGCGGCGCGGGTGGGCACCGGCGTCACCGGAAACACGACGGGCAAGGTCACCTCACTGCACCGGCTTGCCTACACGGACCTTGCGGCCCGCCACGGCGTCGGCACCGCCGCCACCTACGGGCAGGCCAACGAGGCAGCAATTGAACACATTGCGGACGTCGTGGCGGCGGAAGGAATCGACTGCGGCTTCCGGCGGGTGGCCAATTACACCTACGCCGAATCCGTGTCCGCGCTTGCACTGGTCCGGGAGGAAGCGGCGCTGGCCGGACGGCTCGGGCTGCCGGCATCCTTCACGGATGACGTGCCGCTGCCCTTCGCGGTCAGGGGCGCCGTCCGTTTCGACGGGCAGGCACAGATCCACGCGCTCAGGTACGTGCAGGGCCTGGCCCGGGCAGTGGACGGGGACGGCAGCTTCGTCTTTGAGGAGTCGCCTGCCACGGGTTTCCGGGACGGCTCTCCGGCCGTGGTGGACACGGAGCGGGGATCAGTCCGGGCGCGGGACATCATTGTGGCAACGAACATGCCTTTCGGGGACAACGGACACTTCGCCGGGCGATGCTACGCGCACCGCTCGTATCTCGTCGCCGGACACAGCGCAGTTCCCCCGCTGGATGCAACCTTCGTCAGCGTCGATGAGCCGATGCGCTCCATCCTGACCGTCGACGTCGAGGGCACCAGCTACGTGCTGGCCGGCGGTGAAGGACACCCGGCTGCCGAAAACGTTGACTCCGCCGAGCGGTACGGGCGGCTCGCGGCGTTTGCCCGCGACCGCCTGGGCGCCGGGGAGATCGCCTTCCGCTGGTCCACCCAGGACGCCATGCCGGCCGATGGGCTGCCCTACGTGGGCCTCATGGCTCCGGAGTTCCGGCATGTCCACGTGATCACCGGCCTCCGCAAATGGGGCCTCACCAACGGCACGGCCGCTGCCTTGATCCTCCGGGACACGCTGTGCGGCACCGCTAACCCGTGGGCCGCGGTTTTTGACAGCACCAGGAGCGGCGGAGCATTGCGTGCGGCGCCGTCGCGACCGGCGGAGCGGATGCCCCCGGCCGGCGCTGCCCCGGCGGAAGTAGCTCCGGAAGAGATCGCTCCGGGCGCGGGGAAAGTGGTGGACGTCAAAGGGGCTAAGACTGCCGTGTACGTCAGTCCCGCGGGGGACGTCCAGGCGGTCTCGGCCATCTGCACGCACCTTGGCTGCACCGTCGAATTCAATCCGGCGGACGTGACCTGGGACTGCCCCTGCCACGGCTCCCGTTTCAGCACTGACGGCACGGTTATCCAGGGGCCGGCCACGAGGAACTTGGCCCCCGGCCCGGACCCGGACGCCACCGCCTCCACCCCCGGAAGCGCCTAGTAACGGCCGCCGCCACCGGCGCTACGGCCGGGCGGCGAACCTCTCCAGCAGGTCCACGTGCCCGGAAACGATGAGCATGTCCCGCGAGGATACCTTCGTCTCCGGCCGGGCGTAGGTGAAGTCCTCGCCCGGGGACTTCACGCCCACGATCGTGACGCCGTACTTGGACCGCACCTTGGACTCGTCCAGCGTGAAGCCCACGGTTTCACGGGGCGGATACATCTTCACGATCGCGAAGTCGTCGTCGAACTCGATGAAGTCCAGCATCCGGCCGGAGACCAGGTGCGCGGCGCGGACGCCGGCGTCGGCCTCCGGGTAGATCACATGGTTGGCGCCGATCCGGGTCAGGATCTTGCCGTGCGAGGGCGTGATCGCTTTGACCCAGAGGTGCTCGATGCCGAGGTCCACGAGGTTCACCGTAATCAGCACCGAGGACTCGATCGACGTGCCCACACCTACGACGGCGGAGCTGAACTCCTGCGCGCCGAGCTGGCGGAGGGCATCGATGTTGGTGGCGTCGGCCTCGACCACGTGGGTCAGGACGCTGGACCACTTCTGGACCAGGCTCCGGTCCCGTTCGATCGCGAGCACCTCACGGCCCTGCTTGACCAACTGCTCTGCGGTGGAAGCGCCGAAGCGGCCCAGCCCGATCACCAGCACGGGGGCGTTGTGGGCGGGGCGGTTGACGGCGCCTGAGGAACTAGCCAATGATGGGTCTCTCTTCCGGGTAGTGGTACAGCTGGCTGCGCTGGCGCAGGGCCAGGGCGGCGGCGAGGGTGACGGTGCCGACGCGCCCGGCGAACATCAGGGCGCTCAGGACATAAACGCCCGACGGCGGCAGCTCGGCACTCAGGTTCGTGCTGAGGCCCACCGTGGCGAAGGCGGAAATCGTTTCAAACAGCACCCGGTCCAGGGACGCGCCGCTGATGTGGAGCAGCAGCATGGCCGACACTGCGACGAGCGTGGCGCCGGCGACGATGACCGAGATGGCGACCCGCATGGTGCCTTCGGGGATGGTGCGCCCGTAGACCTTCACATCGGAGTCGCCGCGGGCCTCGGCCGCGATAGCCAGGAACATCACCGCGATGGTGGTGACCTTGATGCCGCCCGCCGTCGAGGCCGAACCGCCGCCGGCGAACATCAGGGCGTCGGTCAGGAGCATGGTGGTGGAGTCCATCTGGTTCTGGTCCACCAGGTTGAAGCCGCCGGACCGGGTCATCACGGACGCGAAGAGTGAATGAATGACCTTGTCCGCCACGGTCATTTCGCCGATGGTCCGCACGTTTTCCCATTCCATCAGCCCCCACAGCACGGTCCCGCCCACGAGCAGGATCAGCGAGACCTGGATGGTCAGCTTGGTGTGCAGGTTCCACTTCTTCCAGTTCAGACCGTTCTGCTGCAGCACCATCACCACCGGGAACCCCAGGCTGCCCAGGAAGACGCCCAGCATCAGCGGGACCAGGATCCACAAGTCGGTCTCGTAGGGCACGATGCCGTCCGAGTGCGGCGTGAAGCCGGCGTTGTTGAACGCGGAAATCGAGTAGAACACCCCGTGCCAGACAGCCTGGCCGAAGCTTTCGCCCAGCAGCAGGAACCGCGGGATCAGCGCCAGAGCCAGCGCTGCCTCGATGACCACGGACGTCACAATGACGATCCGCAGCAGGGTGCCCACTTCGCCGAGCCGGCCGGCGTTCATGGCTTCCTGTGCGATCAGCTTGCCGCGCACACCCAGCTTCTTGCTCACCATGAGGGCCAGCAGCGAGGCCAGGGTCAGGGTGCCCAGGCCGCCCACGAAAATGCCGACCAGGATGACGAGTTGGCCGAAGAAGGACCAGTGCACGGCCGTGGACACCACGGTCAGGCCCGTGACGCAGACCGCCGAAACCGCGGTGAACAGGGACTGGTACAGCGGGGTGAACTCACCCGCGGCTGAGGACACCGGCAGGGACAACAAAGCGGTGAACACCAGGATCACCATGCCGAACGCGGTCAGTGCCAGCCGGGCAGGGGAGGTATTGGCGATGTTGTCGATGAAGTCGCGAAGGCTTGTGAAGATCCACAGGCCCTCCCGCTCCGGAATGCCGGGGTGCCAGCTGGCCGGGCTCTTGGACCTCGACTGGCTTTGCGTCATGTGTGACATTTCCTTGCTAGAAACTGTTTCCATCAGTAGTAAACCACTAAACCCCGCGCAATGACCGGGGAGCGGGGTTCCGCGCTCGGGTAGCCTGTGATTGATGACATACCTGCCGGGGCTCACACAGGCCGCACTGCCGACGACGGTTGTGTGGGACCCTGCCATGACCGCCTACAACTTTGGCCACGGCCACCCGATGGCCCCGGAGCGGATGGAACTCACCGCCAGGCTGGCGGGAAGCCTCGGCCTGCTGGATCTGGACCACGTTACTGTCTCGGCCCCGGACGTCGCCAGCGACGCGGAGCTGTGCACGGTCCACAGCCCGGACTTCGTCGCCGCCGTGCGGCGGGTGAGCGCGGATCCGGGGACCCCGGACCTGGAGCGCGGGCTCGGTACCGAGGATGACCCGGCTTTCGCCGGCATGCACGAGGCCAGTGCCCGGCTGGCCGGCGGCTCCCTCCTGGCCGCCGCCGCCATCCTGGACGGCACCGCCATCCGGGCGGTGAACTTCGGCGGGGGCATGCACCACGCGGCCCGAGAACGCGCGAGCGGTTTCTGTATCTACAACGACGCGGCCCTCGCCATCCAGCGGCTGCTCGACGGCGGTGTGCAGCGCGTGGTGTATATCGACATCGACGCCCATCACGGCGACGGAACCCAGAGCATCTTCTGGGACGATCCGCGCGTGCTGACCATTTCCCTGCACGAGACGGGGCTGACCCTGTTCCCGGGCACCGGGTACGCCAACGAGATCGGCGGGCCCAACGCGCAGGGCAGCGCCGTGAACGTGGCCCTGCCCGCCGGGACCGGGGACGGCGGCTGGCTCCGGGCCTTCCACGCCGTCGTGCCGCAGCTCGTGGGGGCATTCGAGCCGGAGGTCATCGTGAGCCAGCACGGCTGCGACTCCCACCGGCTGGATCCGCTGACGCACCTCAACATCAGCGTCGACGGCCAGCGGGAGGCCGCCACCGCCATCGGCAATCTCGCGGCCCGGTACTGCGACAACCGCTGGATCTCCACGGGCGGCGGGGGCTACAACGTCGTCACCGTGGTGCCGAGGTCGTGGAGTCACCTGATCGCGATCGCCGCGGGGCGCCCTGTCCCGCTCCGCACACCCGTCCCGGAGGACTGGCGAAGCTATGTGAAGGACACCTACGGGTCAAAATACGGAGTGGACGCACCGGAAATGATGGGCGACGACGTCGACCTCTGGTGGCGCTCCTGGGAAGTCGGCTTCGATCCGAACGACGAAGTGGACCGGACAGTGATGGCCACCCGCAAGGAAGTCTTTCCGCTCTACGGACTGGACCCCTGGTTCGACTAGCCGGCTGCTGCGGTTAACCCGCTGCGGACGGTTCGGGGCTGGGCTTCTCGGTCTGGAACACCACCCCGGCGGCGCCGATGATCCAGCCCAGCAGCGAGAGCGAGAACGCCCCGATCAGGTCGGAAGAGGCGGTGCCCTTCACCAGCCACACACCAAGCACCAGCAGCCCGATCGCGAGGTACACCATCAATGCCGTGATGACCCGGCCGGAGAGCTTGGTGGTGATCCCCCCGGCGTCGAAGACACCGGCCTGGGCCTTCCCCGCGGCCTCCCCGCTGCGTTGCTCCTCCCGGCGCACTTCGGCGATGGTGAAACCGAGGGCGGAGGCGGTCAGCGAACTCAGCGAGGTGGACAGCGCCCCTGCGGCGCAGACGACGGCGCCGTTCAGCTGGGGCGGGGTGCCCGGTATCTCCGGGACGAACACCCAGACCTGAATCAGGACGTTGCCCCAGACGATCACGAACAGGGCCAGGAACACGGCAGCGATGATGTTGAACAGCTGCTTCCGGAAGAAGTCCCCCACGGTCGTCCACTCCTCTGGGTCGGTGGGCTGCGGCCTCACCTGCCGGGCAGGCGGTGTGTCCGTTCTAGCACCGCCCCCGGTGCGGGGCAATGCCCGGCGGTTACCAGCGGCGGCGGCAATTGGTGGATGCCATCCGGCGTATATGTCGCTAGTGTGGAGGGCATGGTGACAGACGACGTATTTGCCGTCATTGCTGAGGCAACCCGGCGTGACATTCTGGTGTCCCTCCGCAAGGGGGACAAAGCAGTGGGGGAGCTGGTCCAGGAGCTCGAGGCCAGCCAGCCCACCATTTCCAAGCATCTCAAGGTACTCCGCGAAGCGGACCTGGTGAGCATGCGCGCCCAGGGCCAGAAGCGCTACTACACGCTCAATCCCAAGCCGCTGGCCGGGATCGCCAGTTGGCTGGAGACGTTCGACGTCGGCGCTTCCGCTGCGGCGCCGGCGCCGGCGATGTCAGCTGCGCCGTCACCGGCCCGGACGCCGGACCACCGGCTCCAGACCGTCCCGGACACCCTGGCCGAGGCCGCCACGTCCGCGCCCGAACCTGCCCCACAGCCCGCCGCGGCGCTCGCCGGGCGCGCCGCGGGCAGCCCGCTGAGTCCCGCCGTCGTTCTCCCGGTCGGCACGGCAGGCGAGGACAAAATGCCCCAGCAGATCGGCCGTACTGTCGGCCGGGCCGCCACCAAGGCGGCCGACCTCCTGGCCAATCTGCCGAAGTTCGGCCGTAAGAAGTAACCGTTCCGTTTGTGTTCCCCGTCACCCCGTTCCTGTCACACGGGGCAATTAGCGGCGCCCGAATGGATATCGCTTCCGGCCCGGTGCAACCATGGAAAGGCTTGTTTTGTCGCGCCCGACGAGGGGCGCTGAAGTTTGAGGAGTTGCAATGGACGCACGGCTTGAAGCCATCAGGGACACGGTGCTGGCACGGAATCCCGGCGAAGGGGAGTTCCACCAGGCCGTCACCGAGGTCTTCGAAAGCCTCGGCCCGGTGCACGACCGGCACCCGGAGTTCCTTGAAGGCGCCATCCTCGAACGGCTCTGCGAGCCCGAACGGCAGATCATCTTCCGGGTCCCGTGGGTCGACGACGCCGGGCGCTTCCAGATCAACCGGGGCTTCCGGGTGGAGTTCAACTCGGCCCTGGGGCCCTTCAAGGGCGGCCTGCGGTTCCACCCCTCGGTGAACCTGGGCATCGTGAAGTTCCTCGGCTTCGAGCAGATCTTCAAGAACGCCCTGACCGGCATGCCGATCGGCGGCGGCAAGGGCGGCTCCGACTTCGACCCCCGCGGGCGCTCGGACGCCGAAATCATGCGCTTCTGCCAGTCCTTCATGACCGAGCTGTACCGCCACATCGGCGAGTACACGGACGTCCCGGCCGGGGACATCGGCGTCGGCGGCCGCGAAATCGGCTACCTCTTCGGACAATACAAGCGGATCACCAACCGCTACGAATCCGGCGTCCTCACCGGCAAGGGCATCTCCTGGGGCGGCTCACTGGTGCGCCCCGAAGCCACCGGCTACGGCACCGTGATCTTTGCCGAGGAAATGCTCAAGACCCGCGGCCTCTCCTTCGACGGGCAGCGCGTGGTGGTCTCCGGCTCCGGCAACGTCGCGATCAACGCGATTGCCAAGGCCCAGACCCTCGGCGCCACCGTCGTGGCCTGCTCCGATTCCTCCGGCTACATCGTGGATGAGGCCGGGATCGACGTCGCCCTGCTGCGCCAGATCAAGGAGGTCGAGCGCGGTCGGCTCAAGGACTACGAAGCCCGGCGTTCCGCCGTCACATACGTCGACGGCGGCTCCGTCTGGGACCTCGACGCCACCGTCGCACTGCCGTGCGCCACGCAGAACGAACTCGACGGCGCCGCCGCCGCCCGGCTGGTCCGCAACGGCCTGCTGGCGGTGGGGGAGGGCGCCAACATGCCCTCGACCCGTGACGCCGTCGCGGTCTTCCAGGAAGCGGGCATCCTGTTCGGCCCGGGCAAGGCCGCCAACGCGGGAGGCGTGGCAACGTCCGCGCTGGAAATGCAGCAGAACGCCAGCCGCGACTCCTGGTCCTTCGCGCACACCGAGGAACGGCTCACGGAGATCATGGTTGGAATCCATGACCGCTGCGCCGCCACGGCCGAAGAATACGGGGACCCCAGGAACTACGTGCTGGGCGCGAACATCGGCGGCTTCGTGAAGGTGGCCGACGCGATGCTCGCCCAGGGGCTCATCTAGGCCTTCCCGCACCCGGTGCGCGCCGAGTTGGCAGTTCGCGGCAATGTCGTCGACGGACACTGCCGCGAACTGCACACTCGCGGAACCGGGAGCCGCGATCCGTCGCTACTTCTTGAGGATCCGCACGTGGTCCGGCGTCAGCTCGGAGATCCGGCTGACGCCCAGCAGGGCCATGGTGCGGAGCATGTCCTTTTCCAGGATCTCGATGGCCCGGTCCACGCCGGCCCTTCCGCCGGCCATCAGCCCGTAGAGGTAGGCGCGGCCAATCAGCGTGAAGTCGGCGCCAAGGGCCAGCGCGGCGATGATGTCCGCGCCGCTCATGATGCCGGTGTCCAGGATGACCGCCGCGTCGCTGTTGTCGGCCTTGAGCGCCGTCGAGACGTCCGGGAGCAGGTGGAACGGGATCGGGGCCCGGTCCAACTGGCGGCCGCCATGGTTGGAGAGCACAACGCCGTCGGCGCCGTGGTCCACCACCCGGCGGGCATCCTCGACGGTCTGGATGCCCTTGACCACGAGCTTGCCCTTCCAGGTTTCACGCAGCCAGTCGAGGTCATCGAACGTCAGGGTGGGGTCGAACATCGAGTTGATCAGGTCCGCGACGGTCCCGGTGTAGCGGGAAAGCGACGCGAAGGTCAGCGGCTCGTGGGTGAGGAAGTTGAACCACCACGCGGGCCGGTACGAGGCGTCCAGCACGGTCTTGATCGTCAGCGCCGGGGGGATGGTCATGCCGTTCCGGACGTCGCGCAGCCGGGCCCCGGCGACGGCGGTGTCCACTGTGACCATGAGGGTGTCGTTGCCGGCCCTGGCGGCGCGCTCGATCAGTTCCAGCGAACGGTCTCGGTCCGTCCACAGGTAGAGCTGGAACCAGTTCCGGCCGTCCGGCGCCGCGGCGGCCACGTCCTCGATGGACGCCGTGCCCATGGTGGAGAGGGTGTACGGGATGCCGGCGGCCGCGGCTGCCTGGGACCCGGCGTATTCACCCTCGGACTGCATCATCCGCGTGAAGCCGGTGGGTGCAATGCCGACCGGGAGCCGCGACGGCTTGCCAAGGATCTCGGTGCCGAGGTCCACCCGGGACACATCGCGCAGGATGCCGGGACGGAACTCGATGTCCAGGAAGGCCTCGCGGGCCCGGCGTAGCGTGATTTCGGCTTCGGCGGCGCCGTCGGTGTAGTCGAAGGGAGCCTGGGGCGTGCGGCGCTTCGCCATGTCCCGGAGATCCCAGATGGTGCTGGCACGCCGCAGTCTGGCCGCGCGGCTGAACTCCGGCTTCTTGAACTGCATCAGCGGGGCGAGGTCCGAGTACTTCGGAACGCGGCGCTTGAGGGCGGCCGGAACGCTTCCCGGGGTGGCCGCGGCGGAATGGTGGCCCGCGCCGGTGTCGTCGGCCCGGGTGGGCGCCTCGGGATTGCCGGGTTCGATCGTCTGCGTCATTGCTGCCTCCGGGCAGGTCTCGTGTTCCTGGTGTCGGGACCCCCAGAAGACAAAGCCGCCCCGGGAGTGTGGTCCAACCACAGTCTAGGCGTGTGGTCCGACCACATCAAGTAGGATGAACCCATGCGTACCCACCAGCTTGTCCTGCAGTGGATCGAGGGCCAGTTCTCCAGCGGTCAGCTCACCCTGGGGGGCCGGCTTCCGGCCGAGCGCTCGCTCGCCGAGCAGCTTCAGGTCTCCCGCACCTCCGTCCGCGAAGCCATCCGCGTCCTGGAGGCCATGGGTGTGCTCCGGGCCGGGGTGGGGTCGGGGCCGGATGCGGGGACCGTTGTCATCGCCGACCCGGCTGCGGCGCTGGGTTCAGCACTCCGGCTGCATGTGGCCACCTCGCACCTGCCCGTCAAGGACATCGTGGAGACGCGCGTACTGCTGGAGTCCTGGGCCGCTTCCCGGGCCCGCCCGGAATCGCCCGCGCTGGCCGAGGCGGCGCGGCTGCTGGAGCAGATGGACAATTGCGCGGAGACGGAGGAGTTCCTGGCGCTGGACGTCCGCTTCCACCTGGCCCTGGCGGATGCCGCGGGCAACGCCGTGGTCAGCGCCATGATGGGCTCCCTGCGCGAAGCCATCCAGGACTATGCCGGCCGGCTCACCAGCAACCTCCCGGACTGGGACGCCACTGCTGCGCGGCTCCGTGCGGAACATCGGGGCATCCTGGCGGCCATCACCAGTCACGACGGCGGCCACGCGGCCCAGCTGGTGGCGGACCACATCGAGGGTTACTACCGGGAAGCCGGTGTCAGGCCTGACGCGAAGGCCTGACCCGCCGTCGAGATGTCATGTAGCGGGGGCGAGGTTCGCGGGGGAGGGGCCGCTGCTGGCCCTGATTTCCAGGCGTGGCTGGTATCGGGTGTCCGGCGTTTCGATCTCTTCCTTGCGGATCAGCGCCCGCAGCTGGTGCCAGGCCTGGCCGCCCAGTTCGGAGATAGGCACGGCGGCGGTGGTCAGGGTGGGCGTGGTGTAGCGGGCGAAGGGGATGTCATCGAAGCCGGTGACGGAAATGTCGCCGGGAACGTTCACGCTCCGTTCATGAAGTCCGCTCATCAGGCCCATGGCAACAAGGTCGTTGAAGGCCAGGATGCCGGTGGCGCCGCTGTCCAGGACTGCGTCCACGGCCTCATGGCCGGTATCGAAGTCCGATCCGCCGTCGAGCATGCTGACCTCCACCTCAGGATGCCTGGCCCTGAACGCCTCCAGGCCCTCGAGCCGGAGCCGGTTGGAGGCACTGCCTGCAGGGCCAGCGAGGAAGGCCAGGCGCGTATGGCCAAGGCCCGTCAGGTACTCGGCGAGGTCCTGCACTCCCTGCCCGTAGTCGACCACGAGGCTGGGAACCCCGGCAGCAGCCGTCGTCCGGTTGATCAGGACCAGCGGGTGCAGCGAGGGTGCGATTTCTTCGAGCTCGGCATCAGTCATGCGCGGGGCGCAGAGCACCAGTCCATCGCATCGGCGGCGGGCCTCGCCGGCCAGGATTGATTCCTCGCTGGGGACCTCGAACGAATCGGCGATCAGGACCCGGTAACCATCCTCGGCCGCAGCCCTGCTCAACCCGCGCAGAATAGCCTGGAACGTGGGGTTGGCAAGGTCCGGCACCACAATGCCGATGGTGTCCGTCTTTCCCAGTGCGAGGCTCCGGCCGACCGGGTTGGGCTGGTACTTAAGTTCGACGGCGGCCGCCCGCACCCGTGTCGCGATCTCCGGGTCCACGGTGAAGTTTCCGTTCATCACGCGCGAAACCGTGGCGTGCGAGACACCCGCTTTCAGGGCAACGTCCGCAATGCCGATCCTGCCAGTGGCAGATTTCCTGGCCATGGGCCCGCCTTTCGTCAGTCCGGGCCCCATAATCACCCGGCGCCCGAGGGAAAGCATACAGCGCTCTCAGAAACCGGTTTCCATTTCCCGGCGGGCCGCGTTGTGGGCAGCGCCGCAAGTGATCCGGGCCGTCGCTAGAAAACGCTTTCTTCCAAATAGCATAAGGCTTGACGGGACAGCGGGTCTATTGATAGAAATCATGTAGCGGCTGCGAGAAAACGCTTTCTCGACAGCCGAGCGAAATCTTCTGCACATCCGCAGCACCGCAGTTGCCAGCTCCAAGCTCCAAGCCATTCCAGAGCACCACCAGCGGCCGCAGCCCGGCCGAGTCTTGACGCCTTCGAAAGGGACCCTCATGGTCAACACAGCCGAATCGAGTTCTGCTACCGCTGCCTTCACACCCGCTCCGCAGACCGGCGACGAAGCCGAAGCCGCTCCGGGGCCGGGCACACGCACCCGGTCACGCATTGCTTTGATCGGCACCGGCGGACGCTCCGAGATGTACATCCGCGCCATCTTCGGCGACCACGCTGACACCGCAGAACTGGTGGCGTTCTCGGACGTTAACCCCGGCAGGGTCGAGTATTACCAGAAACTCATCCAGGAACTGGGGGCCCCAGGTCCGGTAGCTTCCTTTGACCCCGCCGATCTCACCGCCTTCATCCATGCCAACAGGATCGACCGCGTTGTCGTCACCACTCCGGACTACACCCACGCCGACTACATCGTGGAGTCACTGGAGGCGGGGGCGGACGTCGTCGTCGAAAAACCCCTCACCATCGACGCCGAGGGCTGCCGCCGCATCACCAAGGCCGTCTCGGAAACCGGCCGCAACGTGGTGGTCACGTTCAACTACCGCTACTCACCGCGCAACAGCGCCCTGAAGGAAATCATCCAGAGCGGCGTGATCGGCAAGGTCACCTCCATCGACTTCCACTGGGTCCTGGACACAGTCCACGGCGCGGACTACTTCCGCCGCTGGCACCGCGAGAAGAAGAACTCCGGCGGCCTGCTGATCCACAAGGCATCCCACCACTTCGACCTCGTCAACTGGTGGCTCAGCGACGTCCCGGAGCGCGTTTTTGCCTCCGGCGGGCTAAAGTTCTACGGCGACCACAACGCGGCCGAGCGCGGACTGGGCCCCCGCCCCGAGCGGGGAACGCCCGACGGCGGCTATCCCGCCACCGGGGACAAGGATCCGTTTGCGCTGGACCTCCGTGACGATGAGCGCCTCAAAGCCCTCTTCCTCGACAACGAGCACCACGACGGCTACCGCCGGGACCAGGATGTCTTCACCGGCGGCATCACCATCGAAGACAACCTTGCCCTCGTGGTCGAGTACCAGAACGGTCCGCGCCTGAGCTACTCCCTGAACGCGCACAGCCCGTGGGAGGGCTACCGCGTGGCCGTCAACGGCACCGAAGGCCGGGCGGAACTGGAAGTGGTGGAACGCGCCGCCGTCCTCAGCAGTACCGACAAAAAGACCGTGGTGGACCCCTCGGCCACCCCCGTCGAGGAAGAGGACGCCATCCGCCGCAACGGCGAGCGCCTGGTGGTCCAGCGCCACTGGGAGCCGGCGTACGAGGTGCCGATCGTCAACGGCGCAGGCAGCCACGGCGGCGGCGACAAACTCCTCCTGTCAGACCTCTTCAACGGCCCGGGCGAGGACCCGCTGGGCCGGCCGTCCGGCTACCTGGACGGCCTCCGCTCAGTGTCTGTGGGCATCGCCGGCAACCGCTCGCTGGAGTCCTCCGTACCTGTCCGCATCGACGACCTGGATCTCGGCGTCGACCTTCGCCGCGCCTAACGGCCGCCGGGGCAGCGGCCCTTCTGAACCCTAAGGAAACCAATATGAGCAGGATTTTTGTCACCGGCGGCTCCGGCCGGCTGGGCCGCAGCGTCGTGGCCGGGCTCGCCGGGGCCGGTCACCACGTCATCTCGGTGGACCGTGACGCCATCCCGGCGGATCAGCTGCCGGCCGGCGTCGTGCAGGAAACGGGCGATCTGCTGGCAGCGGGCGAGGCCATGCGCCTGCTGCGGGAAACCCGGCCCGACGCCGTCATCCACCTTGCCGCGATCGCCGTTCCGTTCAGCGCACCGGAAGACGTCATCCTCGCCACGAACACCCGTCTGGCCTACGCGGTCATCAGCGCCGCCACGGAGCTCGGGGTCGGCAAGATCGTCACGGCATCCAGCCCCACGGTGCTGGGGTACGGATCGCCGGCCGGCTGGTTGCCGGACTGCTTCCCGCTGGATGAACGCACCGCGCCAAGGCCCTGGAACGCCTACGCGCTCTCCAAGCTGATCGCCGAACAGACAGTGCAGATGTTTGCCGCGGCGCAGGGGGAGAAGATCAGGTACGCCGCGTTCCGCCCGTGCTACGTCATCTCGCCTGAGGAATGGGACGGCGCGCCCACGCAGCAGGGCCATACCGTGGCCGAACGCCTCGCCGATCCTGCCCTGTCCGCACCGGCGTTGTTCAA
The DNA here is from genome assembly GCF_056395325.1 of Arthrobacter sp. 10L424. Lineage (NCBI taxonomy): Bacteria > Bacillati > Actinomycetota > Actinomycetes > Micrococcales > Micrococcaceae > Arthrobacter > Arthrobacter sp. 10L424. The sequence continues at coordinate 89,742 of NZ_JBFTJH010000001.1, forward strand.
CTACGTCGACGCCCGCGATGTCGCCGATTTCCTGGACGTGCTCCTGCAGAAGATGGACTCCATTCCCAACGGGGAAACCTTCTTCGTCGGAGCTGCAGATGCCCTCGCCACCGTGCCGTTGGCCGGGCTGCTGCCCCGCTTCCTGCCGGGCAGCGGTGCCCTGACCGGCGGCCTGACCGGCACCAGCCCGGCGTTCGCCGTCACCAAGGCCCGGGACCTGCTCGGCTGGGAACCCAAGCGCAACTGGCGGACCGAACTGAAGACGAGCACCACCCTCAACGACGAGACAACTGCCCTGCTGGTCACAGCCGGATCCAAGGAGACATCATGAAATTCGACGGCGTCCTGTTTTTCCCGGTCACCCCTTTCACGCCGGCAGGCGCCGTTGATGTGGAGCTCCTCAAGGAACACATCGGCTCCCGGCTCCCCTTCGGACCGGGCGGCGTGTTTCCCGCCTGCGGGACCGGCGAGTTCCATGCCCTGAGCATCGACGAGGTAGCCACCGTGGTGCGTGCCGCCGTCGAGGTTGTGGCCGGAAAGGTACCCGTGGTTGCCGGGGCCGGCGGCCCCCTGGGCCATGCCCTTGCTGCCGCACGGGTGGCCGAGGACGCCGGTGCCGACGCACTTCTGGTCCTCCCGCCGTACCTGGTCACCGGACCCACGGAGGGCCTGGTGGCCTACATCGAGGCAGTGGCGGACGCCAGCAGCCTCCCGGTGATCGTCTACCACCGCGGCAATGCCAAGTTCACTGCCGCGTCCATGGTCCGCCTCGCCGCCAACGCCAAGGTGATCGGCTTCAAGGACGGGCTCGGCGACGTTGGCCTGGCCCAGGAAATCGTGTCCGCGGTCCGGGCCACCGGACGCGAGGACTTCGCATTCTTCAACGGCCTGCTGACCGCCGAACTGACGCAGGGCGCCTACCGTGGGCTGGGCATCCCGCTCTACTCATCGGCTGCGTTCGCCATGGCACCGGAGATCGCCACGGCCTACTATGACGCCTACATTTCCGGTGACGAGCACCGCCGCAACGCCCTCCTGGAGGGCTTTTACGCCCCGCTGGTGAGGCTTCGTGACCAGACGCCCGGCTTCGGCGTCTCGCTGGTCAAGGCGGGCCTGCGGATTGGCGGACTTCCTGTCGGCCCGGTCCGGCCGCCGCTGGTGGATCCCTCCGACGACCAGCTGGTCCAGCTGAAAGCCATCCTGGCCAAGGGCCACGAGCTGGCCGCCCGCTGATGAGTGCACCCGCCGTCGAAACCGTTCGGGCTGCACCGGTCATCACGGGTCTGACCAGCCGCATCCTGACAGTGCCGCTGCGCCGCAGCTGGGGAGCGGATGCGCCGGAAAACCACGTGATCGTCACGGAGCTCCGGACGGACGACGGCGGCGCGGGCCACGGATTCTCCTGGACCCCCACCATCGGCCCGCAGGCTGTCAAAGCACTGCTCGACTACGACATCGCGCCGTTCATCACGGGGCTGCCCGCGAATCCCGAGACCGTGTGGGATACGTTGTGGAAGCGGCTGCATGAGGCCGGCGGCGGGGGACTGACCACCATCGCCATGGCGGGCGTCGACCTCGCCCTCTGGGACCTGCAAGCCCGCCGGGCCGGTTCATCCGTGACTGGTCTGCTGGGCCAGCGGCAGGACTCCGCCGAAGTGTACGGCTCCGGGGTGAACCTTCACTACACACTGGAGGAACTGGTTGCCCAGACCGAGCGCTGGGTTGCCGCGGGTCACCGGGCGGTCAAGATCAAGGTGGGCAAGCCGGATGTCCGCGAGGATGCCGAGCGGGTGGCGGCCGTTCGGTCCGTGCTTGGCCCGGACCGCAAGCTGATGATTGATGCCAACCAGCGGTGGGACCTTCCCACCACGCTCAAGGCCTTGGACGTGCTCGCGGTGTACGGACTGGAATGGATCGAAGAGCCTCTCCGCGCGGACGATCTTTGGGCGTACCGCCGGCTGCGGAAGCATTCACCCGTGCCCATCGCCCTGGGCGAAAACCTCCACACTGTCTACCGTTTCCGAGATTTCATTGACGCGGAAGCGGTGGACATCATCCAGCCCAATATCATCCGGGTGGGCGGCATCACGCCGTTCCGCCGGATCGTGGAGCTGGCCCGGACCAACAGCATCCGGGTGATGCCCCATCTGCTGCCGGAGCTGTCCGGGCAGCTGGCGCTCACATTGGCCGAAAGTACCTTGGTGGAGGACGTGGAAGATGCATCCTTCGAACAGCTGGGCGTCCTGGCAGGTCCCTCTCCGGTGCGCTTCAGCAACAGCCGGCTGACCCTCACGGACCAGCCGGGGCTGGGTTTTCGCTTCACGGAGAACCCGCCGGGCTGTTGACCGCAGCTAACCGCACCTGATCGCAGCTGGGCTTCACGCGAAACCGATGACCGCAGACACGACGATTCCCGACCATTCCCGACGATGAACAGGTAACTCCAGTGACTACTGCAACTCTTTCCCTTTCAGAACTCACGGCTGCCGCCACCCGGGCCGCCGCCATCGCGGGGGCGGCCCCGGACGCCGAGCGCGCAGGCTGGCTTTACGCCGTCGCCGACGCCCTTGACGCCCATGTGACCGAACTGGTGGAGATCGCCGACGCGGAGACCAGTCTCGGCACCGCGCGACTGACCGGCGAGGTCGCCCGCACGTCCGGGCAGCTGCGGCTCTTCGCCCGCGTGATCACCGAGGGCTCCTACCTGGAGGCAATCATTGACCACGCGGACCCGTCCGCCACCCCGCCCAAGCCGGACCTGCGCCGCATCCTGCGGCCCATCGGTCCCGTGGCAGTTTTCTCGGCCTCCAACTTCCCGTTCGCGTTTTCCGTGGCAGGCGGAGACACGGCGTCCGCCCTGGCAGTGGGCTGCCCGGTGATCGTCAAGGCGCACTCGGGCCACCTGAAGCTGTCCGAGCGGACCGCCGAAGTCGTTACGGAGGCACTGCGTTCCGCCGGGGCCCCGGACGGGCTGTTTGCGCTGGTCGTCAGCCGGGAGGTGGGCACAGCCCTGGTGCAGGATCCGGCCATCAAGGCTGTCGGCTTCACCGGGTCCATCCCGGGCGGACGGGCGCTGTTTGACCTCGCAGTTTCCCGGCCCGACCCCATTCCGTTCTACGGCGAGTTGGGCAGCCTGAACCCGGTGGTCCTCACCGCGGCGGCGTTGGCCCGGCGGTCCAGCCAGCTGGCGGCAGGACTCGCCGCCTCGTTTACGATGGGCGCCGGCCAGTTCTGCACCAAGCCCGGCCTGGTGTTCCTCCCGGCCGGGACCGGCTTCGCCGCGGAGCTGGCCGAGGCCAGTAAAGACACGCCGACGGCGGCCATGCTCACCACCCGGATCTCCGATGCCTACCCGGAAGGCCTGCGCAGCGTGGCTTCGCTGCCTGGCGTGCAGATCGTCAGCGGCACCGCGGACCAGGACGCAACCCGCGACGGCGCCGCGCCGGTGGTGTTCTCCGCATCCGCCGCCACTGTCCTGCAGCGCCCGGACGAGCTGCTCGAGGAGTGTTTCGGGCCCACCACGCTGCTGATCGAATACGCCGACCAGGAAGAGCTCTCATGTGTCCTGGCCAAGGTTCCCGGCAGCCTGACCGCTACCGTCCACCACCAGCCCGGCGAGGACGTCGCTGAGCTCGTGGAGCAGCTCTCCGGCCTGGCCGGGAGAGTCCTCTTCGACGGCTGGCCTACCGGCGTCGCAGTGAACTGGGCGCAGCAGCACGGCGGCCCGTACCCGGCCACAACGTCCCTGTTCACCTCGGTGGGGGCGACGGCGGTCCGCCGCTTCCAGCGCCCCGTTGCCTACCAGGATGCTCCCGAAGCGGTGCTGCACCCGGCGCTGCACGACAGCAACCCGCTGGGCATCCCGCGCCGCGTGGATGGCGAGCTCCGCCTCCCGTAGACGCTTTCTCACTTGATGTCGCTCAAACCGAAACGCTCTCTCATTTGCCGCCAGGACTCCGGCGGCAACTGAGAGAGCGTTTGGCGTTTCGCCGCAGGATCTGAGAGAGCATCCGGCCTACAGCTGGAGGGTGACCGGCCGCAGCAGGCCGTTGACCGTTGTACCGGGCCAGCGGTCGTCCACCGTCAGGACTTTCACGCCGGACTCGGTGAGCTGGACCGTGTCCTCGATCTTCACCCCGGGTCCCGACGGGTTCCAGGTGAACGGCTGGTTGGTTACGACGGAGTCCGTGGCGGACGCAGTGACGCGAGGATCCCGTCCCGCATAGCCGGCCGGTCCGCCCTGGTGGTGCTGCTCCCACTGCTCCGCGCCGAATCCGTGGCGCGCGTAAGCTGCCTTGATCTCTTCGAAGACCCGGTCCAGCCGGGCGCCGGGAACAGTGGCGTCAAAAATGTCCGCCTCAACAGCGGCGATCCGGGCCTCGGCGTCGAGCTCTTCCGCGGTGCCGCCGTCGAACCTCACCCAACGGGTGAGATTGGCAACCAGGCCGTCCCGGCGGGCGCAGATCACGGCCATGGCGCGGCGGCCGAGGGGCGCGTGGGTGGCCAGCGGGTGGCGGAAGCCGCTCCGGGAGCTACCGTTGCACAGAAGCACAAGGGGTTCCGCGCCGACGGCGACCACCCGGGCGGCCAGTGCGGAGACCAGCTCGAATTCGGTTGTGTCCGGCCGGGAGGTGGAGAGCACATCGGTCATGATGCCGGCCATTTCCGCGCTGAGCTGGGCATAGCGGGCGGACTCGCCGGGGAGCAGCTGCTGGCGGGCCTCCCTCAGCGCCGCGGCCACCGCGGACTCGGCCAGGGGAGTTCCCGCGCCCGCCCCGGAAGCAATCCCGACGGCGGCCGCTGCCTCGTGCAGGTTCCCGTACCAGGGAACGGAGTGAAGTGAGACCCCGGCAGGGAGCTCCTCTGCGGCGATCCGTCCGGCTTCGTTGTTGAACGTCACCAGGTGGTCACCCTCCCTGTCCACCAGCAGCGCGGCGATGGGGTCCCCGGCCAGGCTGATGTGCACGCGGCTCCCGTCCAGGTACCAGGTCAGGGCCGTGTGGGTGGTCAGCAGCACTGCGTCCTTTCCTTCGGCGTCGAGGATGTCAAGGACCCGGCCCCGCTTGATGGCGCGGTCCGCAGTGGACGCCGGCGCTGTGCGTTTGCCGGTGCGCAGTGTGCCGGTGGTAGGCATGGCGGTGGTGGTCTGGCTCATGAGTTGTCCCCCGGTGATGTGATCAGTGTCTGGATGTCGTCAGTGCTAAGGATTCCGTCGGCGATATATACGGTCACGGCGCGGTGAACCGGGGCACCGGGGTGGGCGATGACCGGCTCATCCCAGGCCAGCGACTGCCCCACCCCTGGGTATCCCTCCACCCGGACGAACCACGGGTCGGTCGAACCCTCGGCGGCGACGAATACCAGCGTGGCGGCACCCGGAACGGTGTGAACGTCCGCGGCGCTGCCGGGGTCGTGGCCGCCGTCGGCTGTTCCTGCAGTGAAGCTGCCCGACCAGGCGAGCCACGGGGTGACGCTCCCGTGGACCTCGGCTTCCCCAACTCCGGCCGGGGTCCACACGCTCGCTCCGGAACATGCGGGGAGGCGCCAGAAGAACCCCCCATACCCGCCGCCCACGCGGCCATTGGAACCCGGGCTGCCGAGGCTCACCGGCTGGTTTCCGGCGGCGGAGAGGGTGAAGTCCAGCGTGAGGCGCCAGAGCGAAGGTCCGACGCCGGCCCACGTCCAGGTCCGCTCCTCAGTCAGGAGAGGAGCGCCGTCCGGCCCGTTCCAGGCCAGGGACTCGGTCAGCTCACCGTCGCCTGGCGATGGATCACTCTGGGATGGCTCGCCCCCGGACGGCTCGCCCGGGGCGCGCTCGCCGGCACTGACGATGCTGCCGTGGTCCGGCCGCCAGACGTACCCGCCCGCCTCCCTCGTGTAGGTGCGGCCGCCCCAGAAGTTGACACCGGCCACGTCCTGGAGGGCCATCCCCGCGCCCAGATGCCACACATGATCCAGCGGCTGATGGTCCGTGACCACGGTGCCGCCGAGCGTACGGACGGGGTGCAGGTAGGGCCGGGGCGAGGAAGAGACGCGGATCCGGCTGCCGTCCTGGTACCCGGCGACGGGCTTGCCGTCGATTGCGAACGTCCGGACGGGCGGCAGGCTCCGCGCCCACGGGACATTCAGTTCGGCGAAAGTGGCCTGCGCCTTGGCTGCACGCGCGATCAGCTCAGGGATGCCGTTGACCACAGGGTGGGCGTCGTCGCCGTCGCCATGCCAGGTGATGTGATCGGAGCTGATCGCCAGCGGTTCCGGGGCCGTGCGGATCGCCTCCAAAACAGCGGTGAACGCGCCGGTAGCAGCCAAGGCGCACAGCAGTGGTTCGCCGGCGGTCCGGGCCGCAAGCAGGTTCTCCAGCAGGTCGATCCGCCCGAACGTTTCGCGGCGCTCGCCGGCCGGCGTGGTGGTAAGGACTTCGTCTTGGGTGTAATAGAAGGTGATATCTCCCCGGGTGCCGTGGACCGTCACCGAAGGGTGCTGCTGTTCGGGGGCGCAGAGCGTGAGCGCGCACAGCAGGGTCTGGCCGGCTGCGGTGCGAACTCGGATCACGGACGTGTCGTCGCTCTGGGTGTTGTGGGCACGGTAGAGATCTGTCTCCACGGAGGCCACATCGGCAGTGGTGTGCGCACCGGCCATGTGCAGCCCGGTGGCCACTGCATGTGCCAGGGCGTTGGTCGCCACACCGTCCACCACATCGGTCCCGTCAAGGCTGCGCTTGCCCGCCCAGCGGGAACGCTTGAAGTAGCCCTTGGTCCGGAGCCACATGCCTGTTGCACTTAAGCCCAGGACGTCTCCGATTTCGCCGGACTCGATGGACGCGCGCATCGCGGGCAGGGCCAGGGACCCCAGGCTTTGGAACCCCACCTGCACACGGCGGCCCGCGGCTTCCGCCGCAGCCAGCACCTCCTGGAACTGCGCCATTGAGGCCACCGGCGGTTTCTCCACGTACACATCGGCTCCCGCAGCCAGGGCGGCCAGGGCCAGGGGCGCGTGGGTCTGAATGGGCGTGGCCAGGATGATCACGTCGGGGGCCGATTCCGATGCCAGCAACTGGTCAAAGGAGTCGAAGACCGCCACAGAGCCGCCCAGCGTGCCCTCTTCCGGCGGATGCGGGTCTGCCACCGCCACAAGCTCCAGGACGCCGGCTGCTTCAAGCCGGGCCAGGTTGGACAGATGCCGTTGGCCGAACCCATGCACACCGACGAGCGCGATCCGCGGGAGGGCTGCCGGAGCAGGGCTTCCGCCTGCCGCTGAAGGATTAGCGGGTGCCGTGGGAGCGTTTTGCGGAATCATCGAGGTCCTCGGTGGATTGGTGATGGGTCGGGGAAGGGTGGTCCGGGGCGGAGCCTTCTGCACGCAGGGTCCTGGACAGATAACAAATTGCTTCACGCTGCATCGCGGCAGTAAACACATGGCCGCCGGGCCAGAAGCTGCCCGAATAGCTCTCGCGCCCGTGCCGGGATTCCAGGATTTGGTGGGCCTGGCGCATTCCTTCTTCGGGGAACAGTTCATCGGCCAGCGCGTACTGCACCAGGAATCCTTGGGCAAGGGATCTGCCGGTCAGTTCCGGCCAGTCGCCCAGCTTCCACAGCCCGGGGGTCTGGAGCAGCCAGGAATGGGCGTCGAGGTAGGCAGGCAGCAGCGACCGGAACGTTGTCATCATGCACGTGATCACGTAGTTCCGGATCTGCGGGCTGAGGACCGCCAGGGCCAGAGCACGGCCGCCGCCGCCGGAGAATCCGATGCAGCCCAGCCGCTCCGCGTCCACAAAGGGCAAGCCGGCAAGGATGTCCAGGGCAGCAAGGTCATCATGGGCCACCATCCCCGCCAGGCTGGTGCCCAGCAGGCCTGCGGCCTTAGCCACAGTGTCCTCGTGGATTCCCGCGCCGGCGTTATACAGTTCAGCGTCGGAGGGGTCGACGCCGGCCTCCCGCCACTGCGACCTCCTTGCCTCCACTGCGGCTTCCGTCCTCCACGGCGGCGTGGCCAGATCGAAGCGTCGGCTGCCCCATGAGAAAGTGTCATGGGCCAGGACGGCGAAGCCGCGGCGGGCAACATCCGAGGCCAGAGCGCGCCCTCCGTAAGTTTCGCCCTGGGCCGCTGCCGCGGACGGGTGGATGTCGGGAAGCCGGACCAGCCGGTCGGCCCCGCCGAACTTGTTTCCGCCGTGGCAGTGCAGTGCCAGCACGCCGGGCAGCGGGCCGGAACTCCCGGCCGGGCGCAAAAGCCAGCCCGTGGTGGGGGGACCGAAGCCCAACTGCCAGCTCAGCTGGGAGGTGGTGACGCCGTCGTGCGTGTCCTCCCAACGGACGGTTACGTCCGCCGGCGGAACAACGTCCGGGACACCCAGGGCGTCCGACAGTTCCTGCGCGGACGGGGTGGCTGCCTGGAAGCGCGGTCGGTCCAGGACGTAGGCAGGCCAGTTCTCAAAGCCTGCAATTGCGCTGGGCCGGACCGGCCGGGATTCCGTGCTCACTGACCTGCCTGTTGTTTGGTTGATGAGGATCGGGAAGGCGCGTCGGATCTGTTCCGGTGTTGGGTGGCCGGTCGGGGATCCGTTTCGGAAAACGCTTTCTCGAAATGTACCCAAAAGGCTATACAGGAGTCAAGAAAGCGTTTACTTTGGTACGGAGCCGCTTTCAACGTCCCGGGTGACGGGCGCCGGATCCGTGAGGCTGAACCCCAGGCGCCGCGGAAGACGGCGGAAACCGACCGCCCAGTGCGATCATCCCAGACGTAGGGGGCCACGATGACCAAAGGAGGCCACATGGCCGCTAGAGACAGAACCGAGTTGCCGTGCCCGGCAGGAGTGCCGGCCGCCGCGGACTTGCTGCGCGAAACGGAGTCGCGGCAATGAGCGCCATGAGTGAACTGAGCACTCTCAAGGGCCGCAAAGGGCCGATGACGGCAGCGGAGAAGAAAGCCAACGGCCGGGATAATAAGGCCGCGTATATCTTCCTGCTGCCGTGGCTGGTGGGCCTGGTGGCCATCACCGTCGGTCCGATGCTGATGTCGCTGTATTTGTCCTTCACGGACTACAACCTGCTGCAGCCGCCGGAATGGGTCGGGCTGGATAACTTCATCCGGATGCTCGGTGACGCCCGGCTGCACAACTCGCTGGGCGTGACGTTCACCTATGTCTTCGTGGGTGTGCCGCTGCAGCTCGCGGTTGCCCTGCTGATCGCACTGGTGCTGGACAAGGGCCTGCGGGGCCTGCCGTTCTACCGCTCCGTGTTCTACCTGCCGTCCCTGCTGGGCGGTTCGGTGGCCATCGCGATTTTGTGGAAGCAGATCTTCGGCACCACCGGGCTAGTCAACCAGGCACTTGCGATGTTCGGCATCGAGGGCCCGGGCTGGATTTCCGATCCGAGCACTGCACTGAGCTCCATCATCCTGCTGCATGTGTGGACGTTCGGCGCCCCCATGATCATCTTCCTGGCCGGCCTCCGGCAGATCCCGGTGATGTACTACGAGGCCGCAAAGGTGGACGGCGCCAGCACGCTTCAGCAGTTCTGGAAGATCACGCTGCCGATGCTCAGCCCCATCATATTCTTCAACCTGGTGCTCCAGATCATCGGATCCTTCCAGTCCTTCACGCAGGCGTTCATCGTCTCGGGCGGCAACGGCGGCCCGTCAGATTCCACGATGTTCTTCACCCTGTACCTGTACCAGAAGGGCTTCGGCCAGTTCGACATGGGCTACGCCTCAGCGATGGCCTGGTTCCTGCTGGTCATCATCGGTGTGTTCACCGCCATCAACTTCATCGCTTCCAAGTATTGGGTTTTCTATGACGACTGACCTGCAGACGCTGCCCGCCGCGGACAAGAACGCCGCCGGCTCCGGCAAGCCAACGAACCACCGCAAGCCCAAAAAGGCCCGCGAATCACGCGGGACCCTGGCCTTCAGCCGGAAACAGCGGACCAAGGCGCTGGGCAAGCACGCCATCCTGATCCTGGCCGGGGCCCTGATGATCTACCCGCTGCTGTGGATGATCGCCTCCTCGCTCCGGCCCAATGACCTGATCTTCCGCGATCCTGGGCTCTGGCTGAACAGCCTGGAAATGAGCAACTACACCGACGGCTGGTCCGCGCTGACGCACCCGTTCGGGCACTACATGCTCAACTCGGCCATCGTGGTCATCGGCTCCATCCTGGGCAACCTCATCTCCTGCTCGATGGCCGCGTACGCGTTTGCCCGCCTGCAGTTCACCGGCAAGAAGCTGTTCTTCGGCATCATGCTGCTGACCATCATGCTGCCGTTCCACGTCGTGATCGTGCCGCAGTACATCCTGTTTTCACAGATCGGCTGGGTCAACACCTTCTGGCCGCTCATCGTGCCCAAGCTCCTGGCCACCGACGCGTTCTTCATCTTCCTCATGGTCCAGTTCATCCGCGGCATCCCCAAGGACCTGGACGAGGCCGCACGCATCGACGGCGCCGGCCACCCCCGCATCTTCCTGCGGGTCATCCTGCCGCTGATGGTTCCGGCCCTGGCCACCACCACGATCTTCACCTTCATCTGGACCTGGAACGACTTCTTCGGCGCCCTGATCTACCTCACGGACCCGGACATGTTCACCGTCCCCGTGGCACTGCGCGCCTTCGTCGACTCCCAATCCGCCACCAGCTGGGGGTCGCTGTTCGCGATGTCCATCGTGTCGCTGCTGCCGGTGTTCCTGGTGTTCCTCTTCGGCCAGCGGTTCCTCATCAAGGGCATCGCCACCACCGGCATCAAATAACCTCTTGTAATACAAGTCACTAACTTGTAGCATAAGATCAAGAAAACGCTTTCTCACGCAAATTCGTCCTCACTAGATCAACGAAGATCGGAGTACCCAGTGCCGCTTTTTCCCCGCTCTGACGCTGCTGGCACCAACAGCCCGGCAGCTGTGTCACCCTCTGGCGCACGGCGCCGCAACCGCAAGGCGGGCGTGATTGCCGCGGCAGCCGCCGTCGTCATAGCCCTCAGCGCCTGCGGCGGGGGAGGCACCCCGCAGAGCGACGGTGGACCCGTCGAGCTGCGCTTCTCCTGGTGGGGGAGTGACAAGCGGGCCCAGGTAACGCGGGCCGCCATCGCCGCCTTCGAGGCTGAGAATCCCAACATCAAGATCAAGCCCGAATACGGCGACTGGAGCGGCTACTGGGACAAGCTGGCTACCCAGGTTGCCGCCAACGATGCCCCGGACATCATTCAGATGGACGAGAAGTACATCACCGAGTACTCAACGCGCGGTGCGCTGCTGGACCTCTCCAAGTACAAAATCGACACCTCCAAGCTTGACGAGGCGGCCCTCAACGCAGGAAAGGGCGAGAAGGGCTTGACGGGCATCGCCGCCGGTATCAATGCCGCCACCATCCTGGCCAACCCGGCGGTCTTCAAGGCTGCGGGGGTTGAGCTCCCGGACGACAAGACCTGGACCTGGGACGACTTCGAGCGCATCTCCGCCGAACTGACCGCCAAGTCGCCGAAGGGCACCTATGGTGCCGCCGCCTACGGCACAGACGAAGCCTCGCTGGGAGTCTGGCTCCGGCAGAACGGCAAGACCTTGTACACGACCGACGGCAAGCTGGGTTTCGAGCCCGGTGACATCGCCGAGTGGTGGGCTTTCCTGAAGCAGCTCAGTGAGAACAAGGCTGTACCTTCGGCCTCTGAGGTCGTGGAAGCTGAGGCTGCCCCCCTTGATCAGAGCGGCCTGGCCACCGGCAAGAACGGGCTCGCGTTCTGGTGGTCCAACCAGTTGCCGGCCCTGGAGAAGGCTGCCGGCTCGGACCTGCAGATTCTCCGGTTCCCCTCCACCACTGGCAAGGCTGCAGACGCCCAGCTTTGGTACAAGGCATCCCAGTTCTGGTCGGCTTCATCGCGGACCAAGCACCCTGAAGAAACCGCCAAGTTCATCAACTTCCTGGCCAACAACAACAAGGCCGGGGAAGCCCTGCTGGCCGACCGCGGTGTGTACCCCAACTCTGACGTCCGGGCGGCCATTGAGTCCAAGCTGACCCCCGCCGACATCAAGGTGGTCAACTTCATTGACCAGATCAAGGACGAGCTCGGCGAGGCTCCGGCTCCGCCGCCGAAGGGCGCCGGCGCCATTCAGGAAATCGTCAAGCGCTACACCTCCGAGGTGCTGTTCAACCGGCTGTCCACTGACCAAGCCGGCAAGAAAGCCCACGACGAGATGAAGTCCGCCATCAGCTAAGCCGCACACCCGCAATCCGTCAGGGCGCCTTCGCAGGTCCGGATGCTCCTGCAGAAAGCGTACGACGGCGGGTGGTCACCACCGTCCCGGTTGGAACCGTTTGGTTCCGGCCGGGACGGTGGTGTTTAAGCGAAAGAAGGCAGACGGGGGGACCGCCTCAGCGGCAGCACTGCTGGAGCATTTCCGCAGCCTCCCCGGCTGACCCGAAGACTCTGTGTGACCGCCGCGATTTTGCGGCGGCGGCGGTGTGCGGTTAACGTGTGGCTATGACGAACCGTTGGTATGCGTATTTTTCGTTGGCTCTGGAGGGGCCCGCGTCTAGCTGACACGCATCCAACCTTCCTTCAGAGCCAACAGGGCAGAGATCATTCTCTGCCCTTCGCCATTTCCCGGCGGGTTCTGATCTGGGCCCGCTCCGCACCCCGGAACAGGACCCCCAAACATGAGCATCGAAGCAGCCCCCGAATCCCAGCTGTCCACCTCCAACCTGCGCGTCAGCGAGTTCACCCCGCTGCCGACCCCGCAGGATATGGTCGCAGAACTGCCGTTGGATGCCCGTCTGGCCGAGGTCGTCGCGAAGGGCCGGGACGAGGTCCGCGCGGTCATGGACGGGGTCGATGACCGCTTGCTGGTCATTGTCGGTCCCTGCTCCATCCACGATCCCAAAGCCGGCCTGGAATACGCCCGCCGGCTGGTCAGCCAGGCCGAACAGCACAAGGAAGATCTGCTGATCGTGATGCGGGCGTACTTTGAAAAGCCGCGCACCACGGTGGGCTGGAAGGGCCTGATCAACGATCCCCGGCTCGACGGCAGCCACGACATCGCCGCCGGGCTGCGCGCCGCACGCCGCTTCCTGCAGCAGGTCACGGCCCTTGGGCTGCCCGCGGGCACCGAGTTCCTGGAACCGATCAGCCCGCAGTACATGGCGGACCTCGTCTCCTGGGGCGCTATTGGTGCCCGCACCACTGAAAGCCAGATCCACCGCCAGCTGGCGTCGGGACTGTCCATGCCGATCGGGTTCAAGAACGGGACCGACGGCGACCTGCAGGTCGCGTTGGACGCGTGCAGCGCCGCCGGGGCGGCCCAGGCGTTCCTCGGCATCGACGGCGACGGCAGGGCCGCGCTGGTTTCCACCGCAGGCAACCCTGACACGCACATCATCCTCCGCGGCGGACGGAAGGGCCCCAACTACTCCTCCGCCGATATTGCGGCCACCACGGCCAAGCTGGCCGACAAGCAGCTCAACCCGCGGCTGATCGTGGATGCGAGCCACGCCAACAGCGGCAAGAACCACCACCGACAGGCGGAAGTCGCCCTCGAAATCGGCTCACAGCTGGAGGGCGGCAGCGCCTCGGCGGGGGCCATCGCCGGCGTCATGCTGGAGAGTTTCCTGGTTGGCGGGGCGCAGAATCTGGATGTCGCCGAGCACGCCGCCGGTACGGACGCGCTGGTCTACGGCCAGAGCGTGACCGACGCCTGCATGGACTGGGACGTCACGGCTTCGGTCCTGGCACAGCTTGCGGCCTCCGCGCGCATCCGCCGGAGCCGCGTTTAGGCGGCCGGGCGGGAAGGCGGTGCCAGAAAAAATGTGATCCGACCGGGAGATTCCCGTGCAACTCTTTCACATTGGCACCATCAGCCCCTAGAGTATCTAACACATGGTTGTTTGATGGCTCAGCATCGGCACACCGCCATGTCGTTTAGATGGGGCTGCCGTTCGCTTGAGTAAAGGAATAGGGAAATGTCTTCGGAGGCTAACTTCTCCAACGCACGCTTCTTGACCGTGGCCGAAGTCGCGGATGTGATGCGCGTGTCCAAAATGACCGTGTACAGGCTCGTTCATTCCGGTGAGATGCCGGCCGTCCGTTTCGGGCGCTCCTACCGGGTGCCGGAAACCGCCGTCGAGCAGTACCTCAAGGGTGCTGTCGTCGACGGGCACACGGAAACAGCCTGAGTCTTCCGCGTCTTCTGCGGCCGGAATGAGGACCTGCAGGCGCCCTGGGGTACCTGCGGTCGTGGTGTGCCCCCGATAGGCGGTACCCTGTTAAGGAACGTTTTACGTCATTGTAAGAACCTGTCAGTTGTACAGTCTGCTGCTTAGCCCGCGGACCCTTTCCAACAGGCAGGTACTGCATCTAGCCGGTAAGGAACTTTCGTGGGTTCAGTTATTAAGAAGCGTCGCAAGCGTATGGCCAAGAAGAAGCACCGCAAGCTGCTTCGCAAGACGCGCCACCAGCGTCGCAATAAGAAGTAGAAATACTTCACATCATGTGAATGCCCGTTGCCTTTCCGGCAGCGGGCATTTTCTTTGGTCTTCCGCCCCTGATCCGCCCGGCCGACGCGGCTTCAGTTGTGCGACGACGCGGTTGCAGGTCGCCGAGGCGCTTTTGGAATGACCGACCGGGGTTGGCATCGGCGCTGCGGTTTCGGACAGGCGACGCGGTTGTAGACCCACGCTACGCAAATCCGCGTAGCGTCCGTCCGAAAGCACAGCGCTGAGCAGGAAGCGCAGCGGAAAGTGCGGGCTCAGAATGGCGACGTGGCTTCGGATCGGCGACGGTTCAGCCTGGCGCTGCATTTTCGGACAGCCGACGCGGTCGTAGACCCACGACGCGCGGACCGGCGCAGCGTCCGTCCGGAAGCGTAGCGCTGAGCAGGAAGCGCAGCGGAAAGTCGTGGGGCGGAGGTTCGGGTCAGCCCGGGGCGGGGCAGTGGTAGCCGACGCGGGTTGGCAGCGGCGCCGGCGGAGTCAGACCGTGGGGCCGCGGAAGCGGGAGAACCCCCGCCAGAGGCCGTAGATAGCCCCTCCTGCGGTGGCAGCCTTGAGCCCCAAGGTGGCCGCGCGCCGCCCGGAGCGGAAATCGTAGACCGGCCAGTTGTGCTCGCGGGCGTGGCGGCGGAGCCGGGCATCGGGGTTGATGGCCACGGGGTGCCCCACCATGCTCAGGAGCGGGATGTCGTTGTGCGAATCGCTGTACGCCCAGCACCGGGCCAGGTCCAGGCCCTCGGCCTCGGCGATGGCGCTGACGGCCACCGCTTTTGCGGGGCCGTGCAGGATGTCACCGACCAGCCGGCCGGTGTAGGAGCCGTCCCGGATTTCGCCCACCGTGCCGAGGGCGCCGGTAAGGCCCAGCCTGGTGGAGATCACCGTGGCCACTTCGATCGGAGTGGCCGTCACGAGCCAGACCTTGCGTCCCACCCGGAGGTGCTGTTCGGCGAGGGCCTTGGCCCCCGGCCAGATCCGGGACTCAATCATTTCGTCATAGACTTCTTCGCCGAGCGCCTCAATGTCCTCAACGGTGAATCCGGAGGCGAGGCCCAGGGCCGTGTCGCGGACCGCGTGGACATCGTCCATGTTTTCCCCGCGCAGCACAAACATCAGCTGTTTCCAGCCGAATCCGGCGGCCTGGGGAATGGTGAACGCCCCGCGCTGGTGCATTTTGCGGGCCACGTGGAACAGGCTGGCGCCCCGCATGAGGGTGTTGTCGACGTCGAAGAACGCGGCTTCGCCGAGCTGCGGTGCTGCAACAGGCTCTGTGGCCTCAGCGACGTACTTCTCTTCGGACATGCCACGAGTCTAGTCAACGCCGGGGCCCGATCCTGCCGCCCGGGCCGCGGCGGCGGCTCCGGATGCGTCTGGCGCGTCGACGCGGGACGGGCCGGCGGGCTACCGTGGAGCCATGCCAAAGCCCGACGTCGTCCTCATCACCAAAGCTGACTGCCACCTGTGCTCGGCGGCGCGCGCCGCCGTCGAGCGCGTGACAACAGGCCTGGGGATCGGCTGGAGGGAGCAGCCGGTGGATGACGACGCCGAACTGCGGGAACGCTTTGCGGAGGAGATCCCTGTGGTGCTGGTGGACGGTATCCAGCGGGACTTCTGGAAGATCGACGAAGTCCGGCTGGAGCGGACGCTGCGGCGGGTGCTGGCCGGGCCGGCCTGAAACATAGGGACCGGCCGGAGAGCTCTGCTTTGTCCGCTGATCGGCGGTGGCTCTAGAGTGGAAGTCACAACGCGACAATGGAGCAGATAGTGACTTCGCTGGATTCATCCCCTGACGCGCTGCCCGGGGGAACAGGGACTGCTTCCAAGCAGATTCCGCCCGCGGCAGTAGCCCGGCTGACCATCTATCTGCGTGCCCTCACCACCCTGCTTTCCGAGGGCATCGACAGAGTCTCCTCCGAATCCCTGGCCGAGGCCTCGGGCGTCAGTTCCTCCACGCTCCGCAAGGATCTTTCCTATGTCGGCTCCTACGGGACCAGGGGCGTCGGCTACGAAGTGCAGTACCTCAACCGGCATATTGCGGCGGCACTGGGCCTGACGCACGACTGGAAGGTCGCCATCGTCGGGGCCGGCAACCTCGGCAAAGCCCTGGCGCGGTACGGCGGGTTCGAGTCCCGGGGCTTCGATATTGTTGCGATCTTCGATGCGGACCAGCTGGTTGTGGGCAGCGAGGTGGGCTGGCTGCGTGTCAGTGATGCCGCGGACCTTGAGCCGGTGCTGCAGCGGACCGGCGCCAACATGGTGGTGCTGGCCCTGCCGGCCGCCGTGGCCCAGGACGTCTGCGACCGTGTGATTGCCGCCGGTGTGCGGAGCATTCTCAGCTTTGCCCCCGTCATGCTGCAGGTGCCGCCCGGGGTCAACCTGCGCAAGGTGGACATGGCCACCGAACTCCAGATCCTCGCCTATCACGCACAGAGGGCGCAGGACCCGGAGGATGCTGACTAGCTTCAGTCAGCCCGTCCGGCTCCCGCGCCCTCCGCGGTGGTGCTATCTTGCCTAATGCGGCCGCCTAGTACTGTCCGCCCGGCTGCCCGTACGGGTTGGCGAACGGCTGCTGCTTGCTGAAGTAGGGTGACGAAGCCGGCAGGTACAACATCACGATGCCGGCGATGCCGAGGAGGACTGCCAGCGTGCCGAGGCTCAGCGGGAAAATGCTGAAGATCGACAGGGCTGCGAAGACAGTGCCGAGGATCCGTGCCCAGTTCTTGCCCTTGCGGACGTTCAGGGCGACCAGGGCGTAGAGCCCGGCGCTGATCAAGGCGAACACCAGGATGCTCCCGACGAGGACGCCCCGGATGTCCTCATAGGGAATGTTGGCGCCGCCTGCGGCCATCTGCTGTTCGAACATGTTCCGCATTTCCGGGGTATCCAGGGTGCCGAGTGCCATCAACAGGGAGAGAATCCATACGACGCCGGACGCGACGATGAGCCAGAAAGCCGTGTTGACGCTCTTGGGCATGCCGGCCGCGGCCTGAGGCTGCCCGGAGGGGTAGCTGGCGTACGGGGACTGGCCGTAGGCGGGCTGGTTGTTCTGCGGCTGGTTGTATGGGGGCTGGTTCTGGCCGTACTGGGGGAGCTGCGGGGCGTTCTGGCCATACTGCGGCGCCTGCTGACCGTACTGCGGTGCGGACGGCGCGTGGCCATACTGGGGCGCGGAGGGCGCATTCTGCCCGTACTGCGGGTTCGACGGCGGCTGCTGGCCGGGCTGGGGTGTGTTCTGGCCGTAGCGGGGCGCCTGCTGGTCGCCCGGCTCGGGGGCGTCCGGGTTCGACGGCGGGACTGGCGGGATGCTCATGGGCGTTCCTTTGCATGGCGGTCTTGGTCAGATACCGGAAACAGCTTCCTGCCCTGCCCCCAGCATGGTTACGTCCACCGTACCGCGGGCCGGTGCCGGTGTGGATCATTCCGGAGAGGTATTCTCACCGGCGCCCGGGCGACCGCCGCGGGGTCACGTCAGCGAACAGCTGGAGGCGCCACGGCGTGCGTCGGGACGAAATTCAGAGGCGGTTCAGCTGCGCCCCCGCAATGAGGCGAACCAGGCTTGCGAGTTGGGCAGCCACATCAGCACGGTCGCCACCAGGCTGATGACGAAGCTTGGCCAGCTCCCGCCGCCCCGGCCCTCAGCCGCGTTGGCGTTGAGGATGGCCAGCAGCAGGGAAATGCCGGCGACGATCGTGAGGGCGAAGCGGGCCCACTCGCGGCCCTCCTTCATCTTCATGGCCAGGATGACCTGTGCCGCGGCGAGTGCGAGGGCCAAGAGCACCAGCAGGAGCACCACGAATCCCAGACCAGGAGCCACCGCCAGGAGCACGAACGACCCGAAGAGGCCGATGACGCCGCCCAGCAGGCCCAATAGTCCGCCGATGAGCCAGATCCAATAGGCGACTTTTAGCTCCGTCGGCAGCCACGTGACCGTAAACATGCCGGCGAAGCCGCCGCTGGGCATGGCGTCGTTGAAGTTCCGCGGACGGTCCGTTGGCAGTTCGAAGCGGAAACCGCGGGAGGGCTGGTCCGGCGCCTGATATGCGGGCGGCGGCTGGTAACCCTGCTGAGGCGGCTGGTAACCGGGCGCGGGCTGGTGGCCAGGCGCCTGATAGCCCGGCGGCAAGTTCCCGTCAGGCAGGGTCCCATTCGGAAGGCTTCCTGCCGGAAGGTTCCCATCCGGCAGGTTCCCGTCCGGCATGTTTCCGTCCGGCGCCGCCGGCGTGCCCTGAGTCGCGTCGGCACCGGCGGGCGGAACGCTGCCCGGCTGCGGTGGCCTGGCGCCCGGCTGCTGCGGCGGAGGTACCTCATCAGGGTTGCTCATGGCTCTCACTGTAGACCGCGAATGTACCGGCATCTAGGGAATATGGCCGTGTTGCCGGGCATGACGGGACGCCGCCAAGAGGGCCCGCGCAGACTGCACAGGCGACCCCTCAGGAGCCGCAACACCAGAGTTAGCCGCAACACCCGGGGTAGCCCCAACACCCGCGTTAACCGCAGCGCCCTGGTTAACCGCAACACCCCGCTCCGTCACTTGGACGAAGCGGGGTGCCGGCGGCTGCAAGCCTCAGGGATCCGGTCCCAAAAGAACCGGCCCGGTGCTGCGGACTAGGCTGCGGGGGCGATGAAGGCCAGTTCCAGGTTGATGGCAACCTTGTCGCTGACCAGCACGCCGCCGGCGTCGAGGACTGCGTTCCAGGTGAGGCCGAAGTCCTTGCGGCTGATCGTGGTCTCGGCGGACAGGCCGGCGCGGGTGTTGCCGAACGGGTCGACGGCAACGCCGTTGAACTCGGTCTCAAGGGCCACCGGGCGGGTGACGCCCTTGATGGTGAGATCGCCCTGGAGTTCGTAGGCGTCACCCTTGGGGACGATGGTGTTGGAGACGAAGGAGATCTCGGGGAACTTCTCGACGTCGAAGAAGTCTTCGCCGCGGACGTGGCCGTCGCGGTTGACATCGCCGGAGTCGAAGCTGGCCGTCTTGATCGTGGCGTTCACCTTGGAGTCGGTGACTTCCTCGGCGAGATCAAGGGTGGCGGCGGCGTCGGTGAACTGGCCGCGGACCTTGCTGATGCCCGCGTGGCGGACGGTGAAGCCGATCTCGCTGTGCGACGGGTCGAGGGTCCAGGTGCCGGTGGTGACGTTGGCGGGAAGTGCCATGGTGGTTCTCCTTGAGTCGGGTGGGTCGTTCGGTGGTCTGATCGTCAGTCGAAGCATCATTTGTTGAAGTCTCAACTAACTGCTTCACCCAGTATAAACATGCATTTGCATCTTTTATTCCAACTCTGGGGAACATTTCTCAAAACACTTGAGTTCTACTTCTTGTAGAAGATTTCGTCATTGCCCCTGCCCTTTGAGAAACTGGTACACATGCCCCAAGCCACTGTTCATTTGCTCCGCCACGGCGAGGTCTACAATCCCGACGGCGTCCTGTACGGAAGGCTGCCCGAATTCCACCTCTCCGAGCTCGGCCAGGAGATGGCCCGGATGCTCGCGGAGCACTTCAGTGCGAGGGCCGCGCAAGGGGCCAAGCTCGTCCACCTCGTCGCCTCGCCGCTGACCCGCGCGCAGGAGACGGCGCAGCCCATCTCCGAGGCGCTCAACCTCCAGATCACCACCGAGGCCCGGATCATCGAGGCCGCCAACTACTTCGAAGGGCTCCACGTCGACAAGGCGGAGATCCTCAAGCCGAAGCACTGGCCCATGCTGCGCAACCCGTTCCGGCCGTCCTGGGGCGAGCCCTACAAGGACCAGGCCGCCCGGGTCATGGCCGCCGTTCAGGATGCCCGGTTGCGGGCCCTCGAACTCGGCGGCGATGGCGCCGAAGCCATCCTCGTCAGCCACCAGCTGCCCATCTGGGCCACCCGGCTCAGCGCCGAGGGCAAGCCCCTGTGGCACGATCCGCGCAAACGCGAATGCACCCTCACCTCGGTCACCTCCCTGACGTTCGACGGCGCCGGGAACCTTCTGGGGGTCCAGTACAGCGAGCCTGCGGCCGCCCTTCTTCCCGGTGCGTCCAGCACCCCCGGAGCCTGAGCATGAGCGCTAACAACGGCAATCCGTCGCCGCTGACCCGCCGCAGCCTCCTGACAGCGGGCGGTGCGGGGCTCGCCGTCGTGCTGGGCCTGTCCGGATGCGCTCAGGAGGATGCGCTGGCCAAGCAGGCCAAGGCCGGCGACAACAAGAACTACGTGGCCGGCGACGGTTCGGTGACGGAATTCGCCGTTGCCGACCGCAAGAGCCCGATTGCCATCAAGGGCACGCTCTTCGATGGCACCGCTGTGGCTGCCGAGGCTTTCCAGGGCCAGGTGACCGTGCTCAACTTCTGGTTCGCGGCCTGCGCGCCCTGCCGGGTTGAGGCGCCGTCGCTGGAGGCCCTGCACCAGGAGTTCAAGAGCCAGGGCGTGCAGTTCTTCGGCGTCAATCTTCGGGACGAAAAGGCCACGGCGGAGGCGTTCGACGAGACCTTCAACCTGACCTACCCGAGCTTCAACGACAAGGACGGCGCCGTGCTGCTGGCCGTTTCCGGCCTGGTTCCTCCCGGTGCCGTGCCCACCACGCTGGTGCTGGACAAGCAGGGCCGCGTGGCGTCCCGTGTCCTCGGGGAGATCCAAAAGGGCACCCTGAAGTCCCTCATCGCCGCTGCCGTGGCCGAGTAAGGGCCAGCCACCGTGAACAGCCCCTTCGCCGAAGCCATCCTGAGCGGATCGCTGCTGCTTGCCATCCCCGTGGCACTGCTCGCCGGCTTCGTCTCCTTCCTGTCGCCCTGCGTGCTGCCCCTCGTGCCCGGGTACCTGGGCTACGTCACCGGCCTGACCGGCGTCGACCTCCAGAAGCAGAAGCGCGGCCGCATGCTGGCCGGCATCGGGCTCTTTGTCCTGGGCTTCTCGGTGATCTTTGTGCTGCTCGGCGGCGCGTTCGGGCAGCTGGGGACGCTGATCACCGGCTCGCAGAACGCCTGGATCACCCAGGTCCTGGGCATCCTCGTGATCATCATGGGTGTGGTGTTCATGGGCGGCTTCGGCTGGCTCCAGCGCGACGCCAAGATCCAGTCCAGGCCGCCGGCCGGGCTGTGGGGTGCGCCGCTGCTGGGCATAACCTTCGGCCTGGGCTGGGCGCCCTGCATCGGCCCGACCTATTCCGCGGTCCAGCTGCTGAGCCTCTCCGGAGGGTCGTCGGCGGCCAAGGGCGCGTTCCTGGCGTTTATCTACAGCCTCGGCCTGGGCATCCCGTTCCTGCTGATTGCCCTGGCCGTGCGCCGCGGCATCGGCGTGATGTCCTTCTTCCGCAAGCACCGCCTCGCCATCCAGCGCATTGGCGGCGGAATCCTGGTGGGGCTGGGCCTGCTGATGGCCACCGGCGTGTGGGGGACCTGGGTGTCCGAGTTGCAGTACTGGTTCCAAACCGATGTGAAATTGCCGATCTGATGAGCGAGCGAGTGAACGAAGAGAAGAATTTCCCAGCCAACGGCACCAAGCGCACCGGTGCTGAGCCCGACGGCACGCCTGCCGGTGCCCAGTCCGGCGGTGCCGGTGCCCAGTCCGCCGCCGCGCGGGGCGGCGCAAGTCCCGTCGCCGCCGCGAAGGCCGAGGCTGTCCTGCCCGCGCTCGGCCCGATGGGCATGCTCCGCTGGGCCTGGACCCAGCTGACCAGCATGCGCACCGCGTTGTTCCTGCTGCTGATGCTGGCCGTGGCCGCGGTCCCCGGCTCGCTCTTCCCGCAGCGGCCCGCCAACCCCTCGACCGTCACGCAGTACATCAAGGACCACCCGGACTACGGCAAGATCCTCGACGCGCTCCAGCTCTACGATGTGTACTCCTCGGCGTGGTTCTCGGCGATCTACATCCTGCTGTTCATCTCGCTGATCGGATGTGTGGTCCCGCGCGCCATCGCACACTACAAGGCGATGCGTTCCCAGCCCCCGCGGACACCCGCACGGCTGTCCCGGCTGCCCGAATACGGCACACTCGTGATCCCCGCCGACGCCGGGATCCCGGCGTCGCGCGCCATTGCCGACGCCGCAGGAGTGCTGAAGAAGCGCGGCTACCGCGTTGACGTCCGCGACCGCGACGGCGCCCGGCCCTCGATCGGTGCCGAACGCGGCTTCCTGCGCGAAGTCGGCAACCTGGTCTTCCACACCTCGCTGATCGGCGTGCTGGTGTCCGTCGCAATCGGCGGGCTGTTCGGTTACAGCGGGCAGCGGATCCTCGTCGAGGGCGACACCTTCGTCAACACCCTCGTCGGGTACGACCAGTTCACCCCGGGCACCAATTTCCAGAGCAGCCAACTGCAGCCGTACTCGGTCCAGCTGGACAAGTTCCAGATCACTTTCGACCGGGAGTCCCGGGGCAAGAACGGCCAGCCCATTGACTTCAAGGCTGACGTGACCACAAAGGAAACCCCGGATGCGCCTGCCAAGAAAGAGGTGCTGAAGGTCAACGATCCGCTCACCCTCGGCGGCACCAGTATGTACCTCACCGGCAACGGCTACGCCCCGGTGGTCACCATCCGCGACGGCGCCGGAAACGTCGCCATGCAGGGACCGGTGGTGGCCAAGCTGCAGGGCGACAACTACTACTCGTCCGTCGTCATCAAGGTCCCGGATGCCAAGCCGGAGCAGCTCGCCTTCGCCGGCTTCTTCCTGCCCACCGCGTTCATTACCGACGAGGGCGTGTCCTTCAGCGGCGATCCGGAGCTGTTCAACCCGCAGCTGACCCTGAACTCGTACTACGGCGACCTCGGCCTGGACGACGGCGCCCCGCAGAACGTCTTCGAACTCGACGTCAAGAAGCTCACACCGCTCAACGCCCGCAACCTCGACGCCGGGGGCATCACCCTCGCCCCGGGCGCGAGCTACACCCTGCCCGACGGCAAGGGTTCCATCAGCTTCGACGGCGTGAAGCGCTACGTCGGCGTCGACATCCACCACAATCCGGGCCAGCTGTACGCCCTGATCTTCGCGCTCCTGGCGGTGGCCGGCCTGGTCACCTCGCTGTACGTGAACCGCCGCCGCGTCTGGGTCCGGACCGGAACCCATGACGACGGCCGCACCATGGTCGAATACGGTCTCCTGGCCCGCGGCGAGGACCACCGGTTGGCCGGGGAGGCAGCGGCCATC
Organism: Arthrobacter sp. 10L424; assembly: GCF_056395325.1. Lineage (NCBI taxonomy): Bacteria > Bacillati > Actinomycetota > Actinomycetes > Micrococcales > Micrococcaceae > Arthrobacter > Arthrobacter sp. 10L424. Next base: position 113,319 of record NZ_JBFTJH010000001.1, read on the forward strand.
CGCAAACTGCTCGCGGGTGCCTGGGATCTTGGGGACTCCCAGTCAGCTCCCAGCGGAACAGCGGATAATGACGGGGCGGATACCAAGCTGCCCGGTGCCGGGGCTTCGCAGGTCCCGACGGACCACCCCGCAGCAGACTTCATCCAGTCAACAGCCGGCTCTTCCGAGTCAAAGAAGGATCAGTAATGCTCCCCATCAATGAAACCATGGGCCAGTACAGCGAGTTGTTTATGCTCCTCGCGGCGGGCACCTACACGGTGGCTTTCATCGCCTTCGCGTGGGACCTGGCCAAGAGCAGCAAGACGCTGCGCGCCGTGGACCTGAAGGCCGCCCAGCTGTCGGGTGCCGACGCCGCCCGCGTTCCGGTGGCTGCCGGCGTCGGGTCCTCCTCCGGTGCTGTGGACCGGGCCGACGCGGACGTGTCCGGGCCTGTCGGCCGGGCAGAACGCCCGACGTCGTCCGTCGCTGGTGCCGCTGCCGGGAACACTGCCGGGATTGGCCGGACCGCCGACGGCGCCATGCGCTACTCCGCCGCCGAGCGCCGCGTCCCCGCCCGGGTCGCCGTCGCCGTGACCGTACTGGGTGCCGCCATCCATGCAGCCGGCGTCATCACCCGGGCCATGGGCGCGGGCCGCGTGCCGTGGGGCAACATGTACGAGTTCCTGACCACCGGCGCGTTCGTGGCCGTGGCCGTCTTCCTGCTGGTCCTGGTCCGCCGTGACCTGCGCTTCCTGGGCACGTTCGTGGTGGGCCTGGCGATCATTATGCTGGTTGCTGCCTCGGTGGCGTACTGGACCCCGGTGGGCCACCTCGTTCCCGCGCTGCAGAGCTACTGGCTGATCATCCACGTCTCGATCGCCGTACTTTCCTCGGCGCTGTTTACCCTGACGTTCGCGATGTCCGCGCTTCAGCTGGTCCAGTCGCACCGGCAGAAGACCATCGCGGCCGGCGGCGGCGACAAGCTGGGCTTCATGCGCCTTGTCCCGTCCGCGCTGAGCCTCGAGAACCTCTCCTACCGGATCAATGCCATCGCGTTCGTCGGCTGGACCTTCACGCTGATGTTCGGCGCCATCTGGGCCGAGAAAGCCTGGGGCCGCTTCTGGGGCTGGGACACCAAAGAAGTCTGGACGTTCGTGATCTGGGTGGTCTACGCCGGCTACCTGCACGCCCGCGCCACCCGTGGCTGGACCGGAACCCGCGCGGCCTGGCTCTCGATCGTCGGATACCTCTGCGTGGTCTTCAACTTCACCATCGTGAACCAGTTCTTCAACGGCCTGCACTCCTACTCGGGGCTGTAAACCGCGGTCTCAAGACTCCGCGATCCGCCCAGTAGCCACGAATGGCCGCTAAGCCGCCCGGATAGCGGCCATTCGCGTCAGATGGGTGGCCGCGCGGCCGGGGATGGCCAGGTTGGCGGCCACTCGCGGCTGATGGGCGCCGGGCTGGCCGATGCACTGCGTCGATTTGCCAGGAACGGCTGCTAAACACCTCGATCTTCATCCAATCACCACAAGTGGCCGCTATTCCGCCTAAGTTAGCGGCCATTCGTGTCAGATGGACGGTGCTGAAGTGTGAATGGCGGCCATTCGCGTCAACTGGGAGCGGGGGTTCGAGCTCTGTGGGGAAACAGCGGGTGGACTTCATGCCAGGGTGGCACGGGCTTACTTACTCCGTCGATTCGCCACGAACGGCCGCTACGCCACTCAGATCCCCACCCGTTCGCCACAAGTGGCCGCTATTCCGCCCCGATTAACGGCCATATGCGTCAGATGGGTGGCCGTGGGGTGGCGGTCCCCTCTATCTAGGAAGACTGCGGCCTCCAAAGCCGGGGGTGCTTGCCAGAGCTCCAGCACCCACACAGTCCAGCGATTTGCCACAAATAGCCCTTTCGCCACTCCGTCCAGCACCGATTTGCCACATGTGGCCGCTATTCCGCCCCAGTTAGCGGCCATTCGTGTCAGATGGCCGGTGCTGAGGTGTGATTGGCGGCCATTCGCGTCAGATGGGTGGCCGGGCGGGTGCGGTGCTGGCCAGGACATCGTCCGTTTGCCACATGTGGCCGCTATTCCGCCCCGGGTGGCGGCCATTCGTGTCAGATCGGCGGGATAGGAGCGGTACGCCTTGGGCTCCGACGCGGTTCGGGCGTCCAGCCGCGCTCCGTCAGCGCCGCCCGTACCCGGGTCACGGCTGTCGGTTCCATGCCTGGTGCGAACGGGTCCAGGTCCCGCTGGGTCAGGACCACAACGCGCCAGCCTGCATCCCTGGCGTTTTCGTCCCGGTAGATGTCGCTGCGGCGCTGCGAAGGACCGGCATGATGCCCGCCGTCGTACTGGATCGCGATCTTCTCCCGCTCGTAGGACAGGTCCGGGTCCTGGATCCATCCGCCGGTTTCGTCGAAAATCGGGACGTTGATTCGGGGTTCCGGCAGACCGTGACGGATCAGGAGAAGCCGGAGTTCGGTCTCTTTGGGGGAGTCGGTGTTCTCGCGCATCAGGGCCCGGGCACGCAGGGCACACCGGTAGCCTGCTCTGCCCTGCTTCCCTGCGAGGAATGCGTCCAGGGCATCGACCGAAGTCAGCGGGCTCCTCCGGCGCAGCAGGAAGTCGCCGGCAATCACCAGATCGTCGAGGCTCAGGATGCCGGCGAGGTCAAACCAGGTCCGCAGCGGAGACGTGCAGCGCACCCTGACCCCGGCCACTATCTCATCAGGTTCGAGTGACTGCTGGTGGCCCACGACATTCTTGTAGCGAACGGCCCGCCGGCCCGGCGCGCTTGTCAGATGGACAACCGCCAGGTCCTCCAATGCGAGTGGCAGGGAAAATCCCCACAGCACTGCTGCAGACAGGTGGCTCACGACGGCGCCGGTCACGGCAGCCAGGGCACGCAATCGTTCCAGCAGGCTGTCCTTAGTGGCCACCGCGGCGCGCACTCCGTGGCAGGGCTTGATGAGATCCCGGGCCCTGGTCCGACGTCGGCTCAGCCCGGAGGTGTGGGCCTCGGCCACGGTGAAGGGCCGGTGTCGAAGCTGCGGGGGAAGCTCGCTGGGCTGATGCATACGAGCATTCTGGCCCCGATGGGAGGGCGCTAGGAGGTTATCCACAGAGTGGAGGAGATGTCCCTGTGGGCCAGGCGGCCACCACAGGCTCAGGCCGTCAGGAGGGAGCCGGTCCTGTCGGTGACGATGCCCGTCCCATGAGGAACCAGAGCATTGGGCCAAGGGCTGGGAGTGCGAACACGACCAATAGCCAAAGCGCCCTGCCAGTGGGCGTGTGGTTCTTACTCCGTGCGATGCTGATCAGCGCGCAAATGAAAAGGGCGGCAACTATCGCCCCCGCAACGATGACCATGACTTCCCACGCTGTGGGGATGATCGGATTCGCACCCTCGGTTCCGGCCAGCATCAGCAACATTCTGTCCCCCCAGTAATCGAATATGGCGCTGCTCCATGAGGGAGCAGGGTCGCCGCGATTCTACCGTCGGCTTCGCTCAAATAAGGCAGTCAACGACTGCGTCTCGGGGTGTGTGACTGTTGCGCGAATTCAGGTGTGTGCCCGGCATCGGTGTCGGTCCGCCGGAGTGATAGCCAAGTCGGCGGGGTGACATTCGCGCCCGTCACTGGCCCTCAGAGTTGTTTGAGCAAACGGCGTTCGGTGCGTGTTGAGCTTGTAACCACTTTCGTATCGTCGGTTCTAACGAAGCCATTGTGCGCATAGACGTTGATCGCGCGTTCGTTGTCGTCTATGACCCACAACTCAAGCATCCTGCGGTTCATCTCGCTTGCACGCCTTTCCACCTCGCCCAGGAGCTGGCCGGCGACGCCTTTACCCCAAGCATCTGGGTGCACGGCAAGGTAGAAAATTTCCACAGTGTCCTGACGGGGCGCGTACACGGTGAACCCCGCGGCGTCGCCGCTGGATCTGGCGATCAACAGTTCAGCCTCGTCAAGGCGCAGTCTCCGCCGGACACCGGGAATCAGCTCTTCAACTTTTCTGGCCATCAGCGACCCGTCACGAAGTGCTGTCGCTTCGGACCAAATGGCAGCGGCTTCGCGGATTGCTTCAGCTCCGCCACCGCGGTCTATTTGCAGAGTGGTGGCCATGTGATCCATCTTCCGAGTTTTTCACAGTCGCGACGGACCGAAAGGATCGATCGCTGGTCGGGTCGCCGGCCGGGCAGGCGAGCACGGTTGCAGGGGCCTGCGGCGAGTCGTCACGCAGCGGGTGGGTCAGGGATCTCTCCCTGCCACCGCTCGCACTCTTCTCGGTGCGGTGCGGTGCAGTGCAGGGCGGTGCAGCGGAGTGCAGGGCAATGCAGCGAAAGAACGGCGAGGAAACTGCTACTTGACCTCGTCGGTGCCCTGCGTGTCGCCGCTGCCGGAGGCCTCGCCGGACTCGGAGCCGCGGGGGTCGTGGGTGCCCTTGGCGTCGTCGGCCTTGCGCTCCTTGGCGTCCAACTCATCCTTGAGCTTCTTGAGCCGGTCTGCTTCGGCCTGCTTGCGGCGGCGGAGTTCGAGGTTGCGCAGGAAGTCCGGGTCGTCGTCGGGCGCGATCGGGTGGCTGTAAGCGGGGCGCGCCGGGCTGGTGCCGCGCGGCCGGCCAATGAGGAACCACAGGATGGCACCGATCACCGGCAGGACGATCTGCACCACTATCCAGGCCGGCTTCGAAATGCCCTTTGTCTCGCGAGGGTCAGTGCGGATCACGTCGACGAGTCCGTAGACAAACACGACGATAACGGCGACGACAATCACTACGCGGAGCATGTAATCAGTCTAGCCTCCGGGGGAGCCTCCGGCTTCTTCCGATATGCCGGCCTTCGAGGACCGCCGTCGGAGCATCCCCCAGGGCGAGCGGAGGGCCCCGATGCAGGCCGGCGGGCCCGGCCGCCGCCGGGCGGCTAAACTTGGAGCGTGGCTTTCCTGAAATACTCCCTGATCCGGCTGGTGCTCTTCGCGCCGTTGTTCGCGCTGTTCGTCTACCTCCAGCTCGGATGGTTCCTGGCCGTCCTCTGCGCGGGAATGATGGCGTTCGCGATCAGCTTCCTCTTCTTCCAGAAGCAGCGCGACGCCGCCGCCGCATCGCTCCACCAGCGGTTCTCAGGCAATGCCAAGCCGTTGCGCAGCGCCGGGGAAGTGGACGACGCCGACGCAGAAGACCGCCTGGTCGACGAGCACCCGGACATCACCGTTCACACGGACAGCCGCCCGAAGGACAACTAGCCCTGCAGGGACCTGAGGGGCCGGGCGGCGAGTAGATCCCCGACGACGTCTGGCTCACCGCATGCGCGTGCTACCCCTAGAACCCGTGGCTCAGCACCAGGCCCAGTGAGAACAGCACCGCGTAGCCGAGGTTGATCAGCCCGGTCTGCTTGAGAACCGGAATGAGGCTCTTGCGGCGCCGGCCGGCGATCATCAGCCAGGACGGCATCAGGCTGGCCGGGATCAGCAGCAGCACAATCAGCATCCACGGCCGGGTCGGCGCCAGCACGATCGGCAACAGGATCGCGACGGCGAGCATCAGCACGTAGGCTTCGCGGGCGTGCTTGTCGCCGAGGCGCACGGCCAGGGTCTTTTTCCCGGCCTTCCGGTCGGTGGGGATGTCACGGACATTGTTGGCCATGAGCAGCGCGCAGGCAATCAGGCCCGTCCCGATCGCGCCGATGATGGCGGCGAGGCTGATCTGCCCGGCCTGCGTGTAGGTCGTGCCCAGGGTGGCGACCAGGCCGAAGAACACAAACACAAACAAATCGCCCAGGCCCATGTAGCCGTAAGGGTTCTTCCCGCCCGTGTACCCCCACGCCGCGAGGACACAGCCGATGCCCACCAGGATCAGCCACCACGTCTGCGAGAGGATGACCAGGGCCAGTCCGAACACCATCGCCAGCCCGAACGCGGCGAACGCGGCGTACTTGACGTGCTCGGGCTTCGCGGCGCCGGAGCCGACCAGCCGGAGCGGCCCCACCCGGTCCTCGTCGGTGCCGCGGATGCCGTCCGAGTAGTCGTTGGCGTAGTTCACGCCGATCTGCAGCAGAAGGGCCACCAGCGCGGCCAGCACGGCATGGAGCGGCAGGAATGCGTCCATCTCGTACGCGGCCGCGGTGCCGATCAGGACAGGCGCGATCGCGGCCGGCAGGGTGCGCAGTCGGGCGCCTTGGATCCATTGAGCGGCTGTTGCCACGTTCAGTACCTCTTGTTGGTTTGGTGAGGCCGGGAGTGCCCGGCGGTTCTATTTTCCCTGATGCAGCTCTGTGAGCCGAACCGTCATCGCCAGGCGGTCCGGTTTCCCGTTCGGGAGCATCAGAAGTTCACCGGCGGCGAGCACGGTTTTCGGGGCCATCGGGCCCAGGGCCGGGGCCCAGGCAGCCGATGCGGTGAAGCCCCGGATGCCTTCCGGCGAGCTGTCGGACAGCGCCACGTACGCGGCAAGTGCCTGCCCCCACTCGGCGGACGGAACCCCGGCGACGAAGGCGGCCCGAACGCCGTCGAGGTTCTCCAGCTCCGCCTGCACATGCGCGGCGGATACTTTCACGCCGCCGGTGATGACGACGTCGTCGGCCCGGCCCAGGACGGTCAGCTTCCCGTCGGCGTCCAGCTCGCCGAGATCGTTGGTCCGGTACCAGCGGACGCCGTCGTCCTCCACAAACGCCTCAGCGCTCAGTTCCGGGGCATCCAGGTAGCCGGCGGCGATCGTGGCTCCGCCGAGCAGGATCCGGCCGTCCGCATCCACCCGGGCCAGCACGTTCTCAAGCGGGACGCCGTCATACACGCAGCCGCCGCAGGTCTCGGCCGAGCCGTAGGTGGTCACGACGCGCACGCCGGCGTCGCGGGCGGCGGCCAGCAGCTCGGGTGACGCAGGACCTCCGCCCAGCAACACCCCGTTGAAGCGCCGCAGCACAGCCAACGTCCCGGCCGACGGCGAGTCCAGCAGCCGCTGCAGCTGGGTGGGCACGAGCGAGGTGAAACGGATCTTGTCCGTCATTTCCAGCGCCGCCTCGGTGAAAGCCTCGGGGGTAAACCCGCCGCTGAGGTCCATCGCCCAGGGCCGGGTGCCGGCGAACAGCGAGCGGACCAGGACCTGGACGCCGGCCACGTACTGCACGGGCAGGGCGAGCAGCCACTGGCCTTCGCCCTTCAGCGCGACGGCGGTTGCCATGGAGGACGCCGCCAGGGCGTCGACGGTCAGGACGGTCGCCTTGGGCGTGCCGGTGGAGCCGGAGGTCCGCACCACGACGGCGGCGTCCTCGTAGCCCGGTGTGTCCACGGCGGAGACCACAACGTTTCCATCGGGGCCGGCGGAGAGTTCGACGGCGGGACCCTCGCTGTGGAGGGCGTCCGCCAGCGCCTTGAGCGCGGGCTCGATGTTCGGATGCTGGGAGGTCAAGGGGCTGCCTTCGGTGGAGAACGGGGACTAGAAGTAGTACGGGAACCTGGACCAGTCCGGATCGCGCTTCTCCAGGAAGGCGTCCTTGCCCTCCACCGCCTCGTCGGTCATGTACGCGAGCCTGGTGGCTTCCCCGGCGAAGATCTGCTGGCCGGCCAGGCCGTCGTCGGCCAGGTTGAAGGCAAACTTGAGCATCCGGAGGGCCTGCGGGGACTGCCGGGCGATGTCCGCGGCGTATTCCAGCGCGACCTCTTCGAGCCGCTCATGGTCTACGGCCTCGTTCACGGCGCCCATGCGGACCATGTCCTCGGCCGAGTATTCGCGGGCCAGGAAGAAGATCTCCCTGGCGGCCTTCTGGCCGATCTGGCGGGCAAGCAGCGCGGAGCCGTAGCCGGCGTCGAAGCTGCCCACCGTGGCGTCGGTCTGCTTGAATTTGCCGTGTTCGCGGGAAGCGATAGTCAGGTCCGAGACGACATGCAGGGAATGCCCGCCGCCGGCCGCCCAGCCGTTGACGACGGCGATGACCACCTTGGGCATGGTGCGCATGAGCCGCTGGACTTCGAGGATGTGCAGCCGGCCGGCGCGGGCGGGGTCGATGGTCTCCTGCGTTTCACCCTCCGCATACCGGTACCCGTCACGGCCGCGGATCCGCTGGTCCCCGCCCGAGCAGAACGAGTGGCCGCCGTCCTTGGCGGAGGGGCCGTTGCCGGTGAGCAGCACGGTGGCCACGTCCGGGGTCATCCGGGCGTGGTCCATGGCGCGGTACAGCTCGTCCACGGTGCCCGGGCGGAAGGCGTTGCGCACCTCGGGCCGGTTGAAGGCGATGCGGACGGTGGGCAGGTCCCGCACCACGGCGCCGTCCGCGGAACGTTCCACCTGCCGGTGGTAGGTCATGTCCTGGAAGTCGTCGAAGCCGGACACAGTGCGCCAGCGGGTGGGGTCAAAGACGTCGGACACCTTGGCGGGGATTTCGTTGCTCACAGTCCGAGTCTAGTAATCGCCTCAGCTGATGCAGAACTCGTTGCCTTCCGGGTCCGCCATGGTGTGCCAGGAATGCGGCCCCTGGCTGGCGGTCCAGAGGAAGGTGGCGCCCCGGGCTTCGAGGGCGGCGCGCGCCTCGTCCTTGTCCGGGCCGGCGAGCCTGACGTCCCAGTGGATCCGGTTCTTGATGGTCTTTTCCTCCGGGACGGTCTGGAAGAGGATGCGCCGCTCGGGCGATTTGGAGTCGAGTTCCTCGGGCGGACGGATGGCGGCCCCGGCACCCCACACCAGCTTGCCCTGGTGCAGTTTGGTTTCGGCTTCCGTGGCGAAGCCCTGTGCGATCATCGAGCGGATGAAGGCCTCGTCCTGCGGCTCCACGGCCCACTCGAGCGTTTCGGCCCACCAGTCGGCGAGCTCATGCGGGTTCCGGCAGTCGACGGCAATCTGGATGTTGAGTGTCATGGAAAGAACCTACGACGTCGGCGGGTGCGGCGGTAGGGGTGCCGGTTCCTGACAATCCGCGCGAGTTGGCATTTCGCGGCAGTGTTTCCGCCCGGGACTGCCGTCAACTGCACAGTCGACGGCGGCGCTCCCGACGGCGGGATGTTCGACGGCGGCGCGGGGCGGGATGCCGGACCTCAGGGTGTGCCGGGGGAGTCTTTGCCCTCGCGGCCACCGAGACTCCGGACTAAGGCAACGATCTGGGCGATGATGCCGAGCGCCGAGCCGCAGTGGCGCCGCCAGGCTCAGGGCTGGACGTTCTGGAGTTGCTCCATCAGGTCCGGCGGGATGGCGTAGATGAAGATGACGGCGAGCAGGTTCTTCGAGGCGTGGACGAAGTAGGAGAACATCACGTTCTTGCCGGTCCAGACGTACACGAACACCAGGACGGCGCCCATCGCGAGGTAGGGCATCAGCACGGGAAGGGTCAGGTCCTCCTGGCCCACGATGTGCAGGCCCGCGAACAGCACCACGGACAAGGCGCAGCACACCCACAGGTTGACCCGCCGGCTGAGCTTGCCGATCAGCAGGTGCCGGAAGATGTATTCCTCCACAAAGGGACCCACGATCACCAGCAGGGGCACCATCAGCCATGCCGGCACTTGCTGCATAAGTGCCTGCAGGCCGGCCTGGTTGGCGGACGTCTGCGGCGGACCGGTCAGCGAGACGAAGATCGCCGTGAGGATCATCATGGCCACCACCGCGAGGGGGACCATCAGCATGGTGAACCACGGTCTGGTGGCAAGGACCCGAAGGTCCCGGGCCGCGACCTGCCGGACGGCGGCCAGGGCCAGGATCCCGATGCCGCCATAGAAGATCAGGTTGACCGAGTAGGACGCCACGGCCGGGTTCGGCGACAACTGCAGCATCAGCGGGACCAGCAGCCCGCCGGCCACGGCGAAGAAGACGGCCACGGCCACATAGAGGCCAGCCGTAAAGAAATCGAGCCGCGAGAACCGGTAAAGTTCCGGCCGCGGTGCGGGTGGTGTGCGGAGAACGGTGCCCATGCCCCCAGCCTAGCGCCGGGGGAGGACGGCGTGGTCACGTAGGATATTCGGCGTGCCTAAATATTTGTTTCGGGAACCGAAGTTGTCCGCCGGACCCGCTGCCTCCGCGCCGCCGGACGCGGCCTCAAAACTGCCGGAGCCGCCGTCGCCGCCGTTCTTCTCTGCCTGTCCCTGGCCGCCTGCGGAGGCGCCGCCCAGGGCCAAGGCGCCGGCCACGGTACGGGGGGCGGGAAGCCCGTGGTGCTGACCACCTTCACCGTGCTGGCCGACGTGGCGCAGAACGTGGCCGGGGACAAGCTGCAGGTCGAATCCATCACCAAGGCCGGCGCGGAAATCCACGGGTACGAGCCCACGCCGGGGGACATCCGTAAGGCGTCGAAGGCGGACCTGATCCTGGACAACGGCCTGAACCTTGAGGCGTGGTTTGGCCAGTTTGTTGAAGGCCTGGACGTCCCGCACGCCGTGGTGAGCGAGGGCGTGGAGGTGCTGTCCATCAGTGAGGACTCCTCCCAGGGCAAGCCGAACCCGCATGCGTGGATGTCGCCGGTCAACGTCCAAATCTATGTGGACAACATGGTGAAGGCATTCTCGAAGCTGGATCCGGACAACGCCGCGGTCTTCGAGGCGAACGGCGCGGCCTACAAGGCCAAGCTGCAGGCCGTGAAGGACGAAATGGTACAGAAGCTCGCAACCGTCCCCGAGGCGCAGCGGGCCCTCGTGACATGCGAGGGCGCCTTCTCGTACCTGGCGCGCGACGCCGGCCTCCGTGAGGTCTACATCTGGGCCGTCAACGCCGAACAGCAGGCCACCCCGCAACAGATCACCAAAGCGATCGAATTCGTGAAGGCCAACAAGGTCCCCGCCGTCTTCTGCGAGTCCACGGTCTCGGACGCACCAATGCGCCAGGTGGTGGGAGCCACGGGCTCGACGTTCGGCGGGGTGCTCTACGTCGATTCGCTGTCCGAGGCGGACGGGCCGGTCCCCACGTACCTGGACCTCATCCGGCACGACTCCAAGATCATTACCGAAGGTCTTACAGGAGCGGCATCATGAGCAGTCCGGCCATCCTGGTGGACAACGTCACCGTCCACTACGGCGACGTCCTGGCGCTCGACGCCGCGTCGCTGTCCCTTGACGCTGCCCGGATCTGCGGCCTGGTGGGCATGAACGGCTCCGGCAAATCCACGCTGTTCAAGGCGATCATGGGCATGGTCAAGCCCGACGCCGGCCGTGTCCTGATCAACGGTGAACCGCCGGCCAAGGCGCGCAAGGCCGGGGGAATCGGCTACGTCCCGCAGAGCGAGGACGTGGACTGGCAGTTCCCGCTGTCCGTTCGCGACGTGGTGATGATGGGCCGCTACGGGCGCCAAGGGTTCACCCGCCGCGCTTCCACGGTGGACCGCGCCGCCGTCGACCTTGCCCTGGACCGGGTGGAACTGTCCGAATTCGCCGGCCGGCAGATCGGCCAGCTCTCCGGCGGCCAGAAGAAGCGCGCCTTCGTGGCCCGGGGGATCGCCCAGGGAGCCACCATGATGCTCCTGGACGAACCGTTCGCCGGGGTGGACAAGCGCTCCGAGGCAACCATCACGCGCCTGCTGAAGGAGCTCGCCGCGGACGGCTGCACCATCCTGGTCTCCACCCATGACCTGCACGCCCTGCCGCAACTCTGCGACGAGGCCGTGCTCCTGATGCGCAAGGTCCTGATGCACGGCCCGCCAGGGAACCGTCGTGCGGCACGGCCGCATCGGCTACCTGCAACAGGAATTGGAGCTCCCGCAGCGCCCGGGTTTGCGGCTCTTGCCCGCTTTTGCCTCGGGCCTGGGCGGCAACATCGATGAGCACGCCGAGGCGCTGCTGCGCCTGGGGCTGTTCCGGACCAGCGAATTCCACGTCCCCGTGGGCAGCCTTTCCGCAGGGCAACAGCGCAGGCTGGCGCTGGCCCGGCTCCTGCTGGGCGGGTTCGGGACGATGCTGGTGGACGAGCCCACCAACCATCTGGCGCCCGTGCTCGTGGAACAGCTCGAAGCGGCCCTCTCGGACTTCGCAGGCACACTGGTCATGGTCAGCCACGACCGCGCGCTGGGGGAATGGTTCAGCACGTGCGCGGGGGAAAACAGTCCCGGGAGCCGCCCAGGGGATAGCTCCGGAAACTGGCTCCGTTATGCCATGCGGGACGGCGCCCTGGCTTAGCAGCCGGAGCCGCCCACGGCATTCGCCGAACATCCTTCGGCAATCCGTTCCTTTTGGCGTCATTGATTAGCGATGGCACCCGCCTGATGTTGCCCGGGTCACTCCGGGGTCCTGAGTGCTAGTACGATAGATGAGCCGCGCGAGCTTCGACACTTGTGAGGTTCGGTACACGTCCTGGCCCTTGGAAGGGGCTCAGGGCCGAATTTTGTGTACCTGAATCCACGGTCCTGTCCCCGGCCATACCTCGACCTACAAGGAAACAGCTGTGTCATCAATGACCCCCACAGAACTTAAGAGCGCGACGGCGCAATCCGCCGTCGTCGACTCGACTCTCAGCGCCGAGGGCTACAAAAAGTCCCTGAGCGGCCGTCAGGTCACCATGATCGCGATGGGCGGCGCCATCGGCGTCGGCCTCTTCATGGGTGCCGGCGGGCGCCTGGCCTCCACCGGGCCCGCGCTGATCTTCTCCTACGCCATTGCCGGCGTCATCGCTTACCTGCTGATGCGCGCGCTGGGCGAACTCATCATGTACCGCCAGACATCTGGCTCGTTCGTCAGCTACGCCGGCGAAATGTTCGGCAAGAAGGGCGCGTATGTGTCCGGCTGGATGTACTTCATCAACTGGGCCATGACCGGCATCGCCGAGCTCATCGCGATCGGACTGTACTTCCAGTTCTTCTTCCCCAACGTGCCGGTCGAACTGACAGCCATCGCGGCCCTGCTGCTGCTCGTGGGCGTCAACCTCCTGAGCGTCAAGGCGTTCGGTGAATTCGAATTCTGGGCGTCCTGCCTCAAGGTCGGCGCAATCCTCATCTTCCTGGCCGTGGGCACCTTCATGGTGGTCACCAACGCCCAGGTGGGCGGCGGCCACGCCTCGGTCAACAACCTCTTCGCGGCCGAAGGCGGGATGTTCCCCAAGGGCGCCCTGGTCATGATCCTGGTCCTGAACGCCGTGATCTTCGCCTACAACGGCATTGAGCTCGTCGGCATCACCGCCGGCGAAATGCAGGACCCGGCCAAGGAGGTGCCCAAGGCCATCCGCGCCGTCGTTTTCCGCATCGTGGTCTTCTACGTCGGTTCCGTGACCCTCCTGGCCATGCTGCTGCCCTCGGACCAATATGTGGCCGGCACCTCGCCGTTCGTCACCGTGTTCGGCCAGATGGGCCTCGCCTGGATGGGCGACGTCATGAACATGATCGTCATCACCGCCGCGCTGTCCTCCTGCAACTCGGGCCTGTACTCGATCGGCCGGATCTTCCGCACCATGGCCAACAATGGACATGCTCCGGAGTGGCTGACCAAGATGTCCAAGAGCCACGTGCCGTACGCAGCCATCCTGGCGATCGGCGGCGTCTACCTCGTGGGCATCCTGCTCAACATCTGGCTCGGCGGCTCATACGCCTTCGACCTGGCGCTGAACTCCGCGTCCATCGGCGTGATCTTCACGTGGGGCGCCATCTTCGCCAGCCAGATCGCCCTGCGCAAGACCAAGGGCAAGGTCTCGTCCCTGCCCGCGCCTGGTGGAACGTGGACCAGCTGGGCCGGCCTGATCGCCCTGCTCGCCATCACGGTGCTGATCGGCTTCGACACCATGACCAGCAAGTCCGGAGAGGTCTTCCAACTCGGCCTCTGGACCCTGGCGACCATTCCGTTCTTCGCACTCCTGCTGTGGCTTGGCTGGCACAAGGTCAAGAACAACGAACCCAAGAACGCGCTGTTCAACTAGCCTCACAAGGCAAGAACCAACGTGTACGACGGCGGGCCTCCGGTAAGGGGGCCCGCCGTCGTTCGTTTAAGGGGTGGGCTGCCCGCGAGGGTGCGGGGGATCGTGCGTCGTATGCGCCCATCTGACGCGAATGGCCGCTAACCGGGGTGGTTAGCGGCCACTTGTGGTGATCGGTGGGCCTGGGCGATTGCGGGACCAGCGCTCAGGGGGCCGTGCCCACGACATGCGCCCAATTGACACGAATGGCCGCTAACCGGGGTGGTTTAGCGGCCACTTGTGGTGAATCGATGGGTCCGGAGGCATCAACTGCCGCCCGCACAAGAACCCGGGCACAAGAAAGGCGGCGCCGGACATCCCCCAAAGGAACGTCCGGCGCCGCCGTCTCGAAGGACTAATCCTTCTTGAAGGTGTCCTTGACGTTCTCGCCGACCTTCTTGGCGTCTGCGACTACCTGGTCCTTCTGGCCCTCGGCGCGCAACTCGTCATTGTTCGTCGCGTTTCCAGTAGCTTCCTTGGCCTTGCCGCCCAGGTGCTCTGCTTCGTTCTGAATCTTGTCTCCGATACCCATGGTGTGAACACCTTTCGTCTCCGGTTGAAATTCAATGTTCATTCACCCTAACACAAAGCATGCTTACTAATTCAAGGGATTACCGCGGGAGTGTCCGGTCCGAAAGAAGTGAAATCTGCCGCGGGGCCGGGCTAGGCTCGATGCCATGGACCACAAAATCAGCCTGACCCAGCACGTCAACGCCCCGGCGGAGAAGGTGTGGGCGGTTATTTCCGACATACCCGGATCCGCCGCGACCCTGTCCGGCATCGACTCGATCCAGATGCTGAGTGACGGACCCTACGGCGAGGGGACGCGCTGGAAGGAGACCCGCACGATGATGGGCAGGTCGGAAACCGTGGAGATGTGGGTGGCCAAGTCCGAACCGCCCCGGAGCACCACGGTGAAGGCACTGCAGGGCGGGGCGGACTACACCTCACGCATGACTCTGGCCGACCGCGACGGCGGCACGGACCTGACAATGACGTTCGGCGCCGACCTGGTCAATCCCTCCCGGATGAGCAAACTCGCGATGGCGGTCTTCGGGAAGCTGGGCATGCGCATCACCCGCAAGGCCCTCGCCAAGGACCTGGCAGAAATCGCGGCCAAGGCCGAGTCGCTCTAGTGGCCCGCAGCACCCCGGCGTCCAAAGCCCCCAAAGTCACCGCGCCCGCGGCTTAGCCCCGTCCGGCTGGACGAGCTTCGGGACGACCCGTCCCCGGACTTCCAATCCGGGGAGCGGTACGACGGCGTCCGGTACAGCAGGGCGTCGGCCGACGGGCTGGAGCTTGCCGGCACCGACTTCGCCGAGTGCGAGTTCCAGGGCGTTTCCTTCAATGAGACCCAGCTGCGCGGCGCGGGTTTCCGCGACTGCATCCTTGCGGAGGTGTACGCCCCCGTGTTCATGGCGGCCCGGAGCACCCTGCGCGACGTCGAGATCGGGAACCCGCGCTGGGGTTCCGCGGAGCTTTACGAGAGCGGCTGGCAGTCCGTACGGATCGACGGCGGCAAACTCGACTACGTGAACCTGCGCGGTTCCAAGCTCACGGACGTTCAGATCAGCGACTGCATCATCAACGAACTGGACCTGGGCTCCTGCGCGGCGACGAGGGTGGCGCTGAAAAACTGCACCATCGGCACCCTTGACGTCGCCGGAGCCAGGCTCAATAACTTCGACATCCGCGGCACGGACTTCCGCGCCATCAGCGGCCTGGAGAGTCTCGCCGGCCTCGTGATCGATGACTACCAGCTCGGCCTGCTGGCCCCGCTCATGGCGAGCCATCTCGGCGTCGTGGTTGCGTAATCCAGCGGTGGTCTGATTGACCCCCTTGCCGCGCCGTGTAATCTTTATAGAACGAACGGTCGGTAAATTGGCGCGCTCCGCGGATTGAACGTGAAGGCCGCCGCCGATCAAAGTTCTTTCGATGACAGAGACGTTTATCGCGTGAAGGGTGTACCCATGGCATCAGCAGCAGGACCACAGGCATTTCTCGTAGGCGGTGCCCGCACCGCGGTGGGCCGCTACGGCGGGGCACTCTCCGCGGTCCGCCCTGATGACCTGGCCGCCCTCGTGGTCCGCGAGGCCGTGGCCCGGGCCGGGCTGGACCCCGACAGCATCGACGAGGTCATCCTGGGCAACGCCAACGGCGCCGGCGAGGAAAACCGCAACGTCGCCCGGATGGCCACCATCCTGGCCGGCCTCCCGCTGCACATCCCCGGCATCACCGTGAACCGGCTCTGCGCCTCGGGCCTGAGCGCCATCATCATGGCCAGCCAGATGATCAAGTCGGGAGCCGCGGACATCGTGATCGCCGGCGGCGTGGAATCCATGAGCCGCGCCCCCTGGGTCCAGGAGAAGCCGCAGGCCGCCTTCGCCAAGCCGGGCCAGATCTTTGACACCTCGATCGGCTGGCGCTTCGCCAACCCGCTGTTCCAAAAGGGTGAGCTCTCCCGCGGCGGCAAGATGACCTACTCGATGCCGGAGACGGCCGAGGAAGTCGCCCGTGTGGACGGCATCACCCGCGAGGACGCCGACGCCTTCGCCGTCCGCTCCCACGAACGCTCCCTCGCGGCCATCGCCGCCGGCCGCTTCGCCGACGAAATCGTCCCGGTCACGGTTAAAACCCGCAAGGGCGAAACCGTCGTCGACACCGACGAGGGCCCCCGCGCCGGCACCACGATGGACATCCTGGCCGGCCTCCGCCCCGTCGTCGCCGGCGGCTCCGTGGTCACGGCCGGCAACTCCTCCACCCTCAACGACGGCGCCTCCGCGATCATCGTCGCCTCCGAAGCCGCCATCGAGAGGCTCGGCCTCACCCCGCGCGCCCGGATCATCGACGGCGCCTCCGCGGGCTGCGAACCCGAAATCATGGGCATCGGCCCCGTCCCGGCCACCCAGAAGGTGCTGGCCCGGACCGGACTCAGCGTCGGCGACCTCGGCGCCGTCGAACTCAACGAAGCCTTCGCCACCCAGTCGCTGGCCACCATGCGGCGGCTCGGGCTGGACCCCGAGACCGTGAACCGCGACGGCGGCGCAATCTCCCTGGGCCACCCGCTGGGTTCGTCCGGGTCACGGATCGCGATCACCCTGCTGGGCCGGATGGAGCGTGAAGACGCCAAGATCGGCCTCGCCACCATGTGCATCGGCGTGGGCCAGGGCACCGCGATGCTGCTGGAGCGGGTGTAGTGGCGGCCCCGGCGACGGGCCTCAACCCGCAGAATTTCAGCACACTCCTGGTTGACGAGCGCGATGACCGGCTGGTGGTGCTCCTCAACCGGCCCGAGGTCCGCAACGCCATCGACCAGCAGATGGTCGACGAGCTGCACGCCGTCTGCGCCGCGCTGGAGCAGACCCCGAAGGTGTTGATCATCGCAGGCACGGAAGGCGTCTTCGCCTCCGGGGCGGACATCGGCCAGCTGCGCGAACGCCGCCGCGACGACGCCCTGCAGGGCATCAACTCCACTATTTTTGTGCGGATCGCCAAGCTGCCGATGCCGGTCATCGCGGCCCTGGACGGCTTCTGCCTGGGCGGCGGCGCCGAACTGGCGTACGCGGCGGACTTCCGGATCGGCACACCGTCAGTACGGATCGGGAACCCGGAGACGGGGCTGGGCATCCTCGCCGCCGCCGGTGCGAGCTGGCGCCTGAAGGAGCTCGTGGGGGAGCCGGTGGCCAAGGAAATCCTGCTGACCGGCAGCGTGCTGCGCGCCGACCGGGCCCTCGCCGTCAACCTCATCACCGAAATCCACGAGGCATCCGAACTGATGGCGGCGGCCCACGCCCTGGCCGACAGGATTGCCGGCCAAGATCCCCTGGCCGTCCGGATCACCAAGTCAGTGTTCCACGCACCAGCCGAGGCACACCCCCTGATCGACCAGCTGGCGCAGGGCATCCTGTTTGAGTCCCAGGCCAAGTTCGACCGCATGCAGGCTTTCTTGGATAAGAAATCCGATAAGAAGGCTGCCAAGAAGCCAGCCACAACGTCCGAGCAGGAGAAGAACTGAAGATGAGCAACTCTGCACACCCCTCAAACCTTCCCGACTCCGTCGGGGTGCTCGGCGGCGGCCGCATGGGGGCCGGCATCGCCCACGCCTTCCTGATCAACGGCGCCAACGTCCTCGTCGTCGAACGCGATGAGGAGTCCGCCGAGGCTGCCCGCGAGCGGGTGGAATCGGCGGCTGCCAAGAGCATCGAGCGCGGCGCCATCGACGGCAACCTGGACGAGATGGTCTCACGGCTCTCCGTGACGGTGGACTACGACGATTTCAAGGACCGCCAGCTGGTCATCGAAGCCGTCCCCGAAGACTGGGACCTGAAAGTGGCCTCCCTGCGGGGAATCGAGGAACGGCTGTCCGACGACGCCTACCTCGCCTCCAACACGTCCTCCATCTCCGTCAACGCCCTGGCCGGCGAGCTGCAGCGCCCGCAGAACTTCCTGGGCCTGCACTTCTTCAACCCGGTGCCGGCGTCCACCCTGATCGAGGTGGTCCTCGGCGGGCACACCTCGGAGCAGCTGACCCAGGCGGCCCGCGGCTGGGTCGAGGCGCTGGGCAAGACCGCCGTCGTCGTCAATGACGCACCCGGCTTCGCGTCCTCACGGCTCGGGGTCGCGATTGCCCTCGAGGCGATGCGCATGGTCGAGGAAGGCGTGGCGTCCGCCGAGGACATCGACAACGCTATGGTCCTGGGCTACAAACACCCCACAGGGCCCTTGCGGACCACGGACATCGTCGGACTGGACGTCCGCCTCGGCATTGCCGAATACCTCGCCTCCACGCTGGGTGAGCGCTTCGCGCCGCCGCAGATCCTGCGCGACAAGGTGGCCCGCGGCGAGCTGGGGCGCAAGACCGGCAAGGGCTTCTTCGACTGGACCAGCTGACCGGCGATTATCCAAGCCCCTAGGATGGTGCGGTGACTTCCATTGCCCCCATCACGCTGACCGGCAGATACGTCGTCCTTGAGCCGCTGAGCCCGGACCACCACGACGGCCTCGTCGAGGCGGCCCGCGACGGCGACCTGTGGCAGCTCTGGTACACCAGCGTGCCGGCCCCGGAGCAGATGGCCGCCGAGATCGAGCGGCGCCTGGCACTGCAGGAAAGCGGCGACATGCTGCCCTTCACCACGCGGCTGCTTGACCCCGCCACCGGGGGTCCGGGCCGGGTGATCGGCATGACCACCTACATGAACATCGACGCCGCCACGCCCCGGGTGGAGATCGGCTCCACCTGGAACGCGGCGTCAGCGCACGGCAGCGGCAGCAACCCGGACTCCAAGCTGCTGCTGCTGCGGCACGCCTTCGAAACGCTGGGCTGCCCCGCCGTCGAGTTCCGCACGCATTGGCTCAACCACCAGTCACGCGAGGCGATCGCGCGGCTCGGCGCCAAACAGGACGGTGTGCTCCGCAGCCACACCCGCAGCAGCGACGGCGCGCTGCGGGACACCGTGGTGTACTCCATCCTGGAACACGAATGGCCGATGGTCCGCAACGCCCTCGAGTTTCGGATCGCCAGGCAGCGGTAGCCGCT
The DNA here is from genome assembly GCF_056395325.1 of Arthrobacter sp. 10L424. Classification (NCBI taxonomy): domain Bacteria; kingdom Bacillati; phylum Actinomycetota; class Actinomycetes; order Micrococcales; family Micrococcaceae; genus Arthrobacter; species Arthrobacter sp. 10L424. The sequence goes on from NZ_JBFTJH010000001.1 coordinate 132,675, forward strand.
GCCGGGTCTGCCGGACGCGGGCCAGGGCTAGGGGACCCGAACCGCCGCAAGGGCCGCGGCGTAGCCACCGGAATAGCCGGTGGCGGTGGGGTGGAAAGCGTCAAACGGGCTCGGGCTGCAATTGATCGCCAGGGTGCAAAGACCTGTCGGCGCCACAATCCAGGGGTTTGTTGATCCGATTCCGTGGCCGGCGAACTTCTCAGTGACGCTGACGTACCCGGCCCTGTTCAGCAGGGCCGAGAATGCGATGGTGGCGTTGAGCAGGTCGGCCGCCGCATTCATCGACCGGGCCGCCTGTGCCTGCTCCGCGGTGAGCCCGGGGCTCACGGTGAAGAGCCGGGGATAGCCGGTCAGCACGATCCTGGCATTCGGGGCCTTGCTCTTGACGGTCTTCACCATCTCCTTGATCTTGCCGGGCAGTTCGCGGAGCTTCACTACCAGTGAGTTGTAGAGGGCCGCCTTGCAGGCCGGTGAGCTCGCCGAGGCCGTGCAGGCGAGGGCCACCTGGCCCGTATCGATGTCGTTTCCGCCCACTGTCACCGTAACGACTGTGGCAGCCGCCAGCGCTGGTGCGTAGAGGGTGGCGACGTCGGAGACGTCCTCCGTCGTGGCGCCGAAACACCCCAGGTTCAGCGTGGCATTGCGGACTGCCGGGTAGGACGCTGCGGTCTGCAGGCACGTGTCGGGAAGTCCGGCCGCGGAAGGCGTGTACGCCCCGCCCCCGGTACCGGCCGCGTAGGAGTCGCCAAGGGCGATATAGACGGGATCCGGGCGGGCCGCCGTGGCAGGCGCGGCGGCGAAACCCGCCACCAGCGCGACGGCGGCGACCGCCCCCGCCAGTCGTCCGGACCAGCGCCTGATTGTCGCAGTGTTCATGATGAGTCCCCTTGTGGGTCGGAACGGCGGGAGCGGCCTGCCGGCACACCGAGCGGTGGCGGCCAGCGGGGCCTCCCGGAAACCCGGCTGGCGGACAGACTGTGGGAGCTTCGACCCTCAGCTCCGGGCAGTCATGGGGCCACGGTACGCCGGCACTGAACTGCCGGACACGGTAGGGCCTACGCGTTTCTGCGCCAGCCAGGAACCGGGGCTACGTTGATTTCCGGCTGTCGACTACTCGGACCACGTGGTTAGCTGGCAGGGTGGATGAATTCTTGAAGCCTGTCGAATGGGACGGGGCGGTCAACGCCTGGCACACCGCCGGCAGCGTGTTCCGGATGGGACGCCGCGAGTGGCTCACCGAGGCCGGCTGGCAACAGGCCTACGACGGCGGCATCCGGACAGTGATTGACCTCCGCAACCCGGACGAGATCCGCCGCCGCGATACTGATCCCTTGGTAAGCGCGGAGACCCTGGCGGCGTTCGACATCGTGCACGCCCCCACCGAGGATCCGGGCAACAGCGAGTTTCAGGAGCTGTGCGTTCCGTACCTGAACCATCCGGCGTCCTATGCAGACAATGCCCGGATTTTCCCGGAGAAGCTCGCCGCGGTCTTTCGGGCTGTCGCGGCGGCGCGCGGCGGCGTCGTGATCCATTGCTCGGCGGGCCGGGACCGCAGCGGGATGATCGCGGCGATGCTCCAGGACCTCGCCGGGGCGGGCGAGGACGCCATTGCCCGGGGTTACGAGCGGGCCATGCGCGGCATCAACGAACACCATCGCGTGTCAGGGGTGCCGCACCCGCATGAGCGGTATTTGCCCGAGGACGTCCTCGCGCCCCTGCTCGAATCGCGGCTCAAGAGCCTGCGCCGGTTTGTGCACAGCGTGAAAGCCGAAGAGTTCCTGCGCCACAATGGCGTAACGGAACCCGAGCTGGCGGCCATCAGGGCCAAATTGGGGCGCTAGAGTAACCGGGTGAAGACTCCCAGGTTTCAGCTGACAGTGCGGGCGGTGGCGGCGGCCGCCATCGCGCTCGCGGGCTCGTTTTACGCTGTTCCGGCTCTGGCCGAGAGCGGGGGGCCGGAGGCTGTTCCCACTGCCTCGCCTGCAGATTCTCCGTCGGCAACGGCCAGCCCGGCAGCGCCGAGTGAGGCAACGACGGCGGCTGACGCGACGGCCCCGGCGACGACTCCGGCACCTGCGCCGCACATCAGCGACGCCGGACTCGCGGAGGCTGTCCTGCGTGACCTGGGCATGACGCTTGAGGAGTTCAACGCCGCAGGCCAGCTGGCCAAGACGGCCGCTGACGCCGTTCCTTCCCTGCGTGAACTCCCCGGTTATCTGGGCATCAGCCTGCGGGACAGCAAAATCCTGATTGAAGGCAGCGGCGCCGAGCTCGGGGCGCGGGTTAACGAACTTAACGGAGCAGGAACCGCGGCCGTGTTCGTCCTCGTGACACCGGTGGCAGGACTGTCGGCTGAGCCCTCAACACATGCGTCAGAGACTCCTCTCGCGGCGCCCAAGTCCGTTCCCTCCGCGGCGGAACTGGTGGCTTCAAGCACCGAGCAGCTATTCCAGGCCTACGTCCGCGAGGTGGGGCCAGCCGCTTTGCAGGCCGTGGCCTACTCGGGGGGAAGGTTCATCATCCGCACCGGCGGGAAGAATGCGGCCGAAGCCACGCTGCCGGCCGTCCTGGACCCGCAAGCCGTGCCGGCCGCGACCGATGCTGCGACCGATGCGGTGCCCGGGAAAATTTCCCCGGCTGACTTCGTGGCCCGTTACGCCAACGTCCAGCTGGAGCAGGGGTCTCCGGTGACGACGGAAGCGGACGTCTACGGCGGCGAGGGCTACGTCATAGACCGGCGGACCATCTGCTCAACGGGTTTTGGCGCGTTCAGCGCGGCGGGACTGCCGGTGGTGCTGACAGCGGGGCACTGCGCCGAAGACGGCACGGCGCGGACGGCCGAGCTTGAGCCCCCGACGTCCGCCACGGCGGGTGGAGCGGCACCACTGCCCGGCACCCTGGCAGCTCTCGGGACCTTCGGGTTCAGCCAGTTCGGCGGTCCCCAGAACGCATGGGTCCTGAACCCCCAATGGAACACGGGCGATCCGGGAGACCCCGGTAACGTGGGCACTGATATCGCCGTCATCGAGCACCTCGACGGCGGAATCAACGTCCAGCCGGCCGCGGCCACGTGGGCCAGCGCAGTGAACCCGGCCCCCAGCGCCGTGAAGATCATCGGCGTCGTTGCCCCCTTCGAAGGCCAGGCTGTCTGCCGCTCCGGTCGAACCACGGGCTGGTCCTGCGGAAGCGTCGCGGAAGTCGGGACCTACGTTGTGGGCGGTCGAACCATAGACCCGGGGGACGTCCGCGCTTTCAAGGGCTTCCTGTCCCATGATGTCCAGTCGAGCGGCGGAGACTCGGGCGGGCCCTGGATCAGTGGCAACTTCGCCGTGGGCACGCATTCGGCGGGCGAGACTTCCGGTGAGAACTTCGCCATCGCAACGACCCTGCAGGACGCCCTCACCACGTTCCCGACCGCTGTCCAGCTCCAGCTGTTTCTGAACAAGCCCGAGCTCGTGGCGCCGGAGAACCGGACGTTCACCGCGGGCCAAGCCATCACAGGGCGTGTATCGGCGGCTCCAGCGTCGGCTGTTGCCGCTGACTCGAAGGTGCGCATCACCGTCGCGGGCCAGCAGCCGGCAGACGTGGCGATCGACAGCGCCGGAAACTGGTCCTTCCCTACCCCGGCAACCACAGGTGAACTGACATTCACAGCGGAGGCTATCAACGGCTTCAGCCGGTCCGGCGCGGTTTCCTTGGCTGTCAACGTCTCCGACCTTGAGGCGCCCGTGATCGCTGCCCCTGACGGGGGAGCGGCCTTGACGTCCCTCAGCCGCATCGACGGCACCGGAACCCCCGGATTGACGGTGAAGCTCACCGGCGACGTCCGCGGTTCCGCAGACGTCCAGCAGGACGGCCAGTGGAGCATTCCCGTGACCGGGCCCGTGTATGGCCAGCTCTCAGTGCACGCCGTCCAGACGTCCGACGGGGTTGTGGACAGTCCCTCCGTCACCCGGACCTTCACAGTCGTCCCGGGCGTCCCGGCCGTATCGTCGATCGTGGACGGCGTGCACCTCAGCCAGGACGCACTCCCCACGACGATCTCCGGGACCGGCGTCGACGGCGCCGACGTGACAGTGGCGATCGACGGGATTCCGGTCGGTGCTGCCCAGGCCGGGGCCGGCGGGACCGGCGTCGGCGCACGCGCAGTGGTCCGCTCCATGGTCCCGCAGGTCCTGGTGGCTGGCGGAGGCTGGAGCGTGCCGTTCCCGGCAGGCCTCACGCTGGGGTCGCACACCCTTTCCATCACCCAATCCGTGGACGGCATTGCCTCGGCCCCGCGGCTTGTAGCCTTCACCATTGACGCTCCGGCCGTTGCACCTCCTGCTGCCCCGGGGGTGCCCGATGTTCCGGCTGGCGTGGCCCCCATGCTTCCGGCTGGCGTGCTTCCGGCCGACACCGGACACCTGCCGAACACCGGCGCCGGATCGCTCCTGCCGACGGCGGGACTTGCTGGCGGGGCGATCCTGCTGGGCAGTCTCCTGCTGGGCGGCACCAAGCTGGCTGCCGCACGGCGTCGGGTTGTCCGCTAACTTCCAGCCCTACTGCGGAGTCGCCGTTGCCACACGGCGACCTGGCAGCTCTCCGGCGAATTCGGCGACGCGGCCGCAGTCCTCTCAGCCCTTGCGGTCGAGCAACAGGTTGGTGATCCGCAGCGTGCACAGCCGCTGGCCGGCGTCGTTGGTGATGACCACCTCATGGGTGGTGACGGTGCCGCCGAGGTGAATGGGGGTCGCCGTGATCGTGATGAGCCCCTCGCGGGCCGACTTGTGGTGGGTGGCGGAGACGTCCACTCCGACGGCGGTCTTGCCCAGGGTGCTGGCGTGGATGACCGCGGCCCAGGAGCCCACCGCCTCGCCGACGGCCAGCGAGGCGCCGCCGTGCAGCAGTCCGAAGGACTGGCGGTTCCCCTCCACCGGCATGGTGGCGACGACCCGGTCGACGGATTCCTCGACGATCTTCACACCCATCTTCTCGTCGAGTTCGCCGAGGGTGATCTTCCACAGCTCGGGGTTCCGGGGCTCGGGCGTCATAACGTCTCCTCTGTGGCCGGAAATCCAAGGGCTCAGGCCGGTCAATGCCGCCGCAGCTAGTGTGCGGCAGGCCTCATTCATGTACTGTAGACATATTACCGAACGGACGGTCAGTAATGCTGGCCGTGTTGATCTTGCCCCCGTTGGAAGGACCCGTCAACGATGACCACCACTGCAACTGCTCCGGAACCCACAGTAGACACTGTCGAGATCGTTCCCAGCTTCATCCGGGATTCCTGGTGGACCCCCGACGCCGGCTCGGCGGCCGGCGCGGCCTCCGTCCTCGACGCCAGCACCGGTGAACTCCTCGCCAAGGTGAGCACCGAGGGCCTGGACCTCGCCGCCGTCGTCGACTACGGACGCACCACCGGCCAGGCGGAACTCGGCAAACTGACGTTCCACCAGCGCGCGCTCAAGCTCAAGGAGCTGGCGCAGTACCTGAACGGCCGCCGCGACGAGTTCTACGCGCTCTCCGCCCAGACCGGCGCCACCAAGATCGACTCGATGGTCGACATCGACGGCGGCATCGGCGTGCTCTTCACGTTTGGCTCCAAGGGCCGGCGCGAACTCCCCAACGCCCAAGTGATCGTGGACGGCCCGATGGAGGTCCTGTCCAAGGACGGTTCCTTCGCCGGCGAGCACATCTACACCCGGATTCCCGGCGTCGCCGTGCAGATCAACGCCTTCAACTTCCCCGTCTGGGGCATGCTCGAGAAATTCGCGCCCGCGTTCATCGCCGGCGTGCCCACCATCGTCAAGCCCGCCACCCCCACGGGTTACGTCACCGCCGCGGTGGTCAAGGCGATGATCGAATCCGGCATCCTGCCCAAGGGGTCGCTGCAGCTGATTTCCGGCTCCGTGCGGACCATGCTGGACCACCTCGACTACCGCGACATCGTGGCCTTCACCGGCTCCGCCTCCACCGCCAACACGCTCAAGTCCCACGTCAACGTGGTCAAGGGCGGTGTCCGCTTCACCTCGGAAACCGACTCCCTGAACGCCTCGATCCTGGGCCCGGACGCCGTCAAGGGCACACCGGAATTCGACGCCTTCATCAAGTCGCTCGTCACCGAGATGACGGCGAAGGCCGGCCAGAAGTGCACGTCGATCCGCCGGGCCATCGTGCCGCAGGAGCTGGTGCAGGACGTCATCGCCGCCGTCGGGGAACGGATCCAGGAGCGCGTTGTCCTGGGCGACCCGCGCGCCGACGGCGTCAACATGGGCGCCCTGGCGTCCCTGGAGCAGCTCGCCGATGTGCGCGCTGCCGTCCAGTCCATGCTCGACGCCGGTGGCGAACTCGCCTACGGCACGCTCGATGCGCCCAAGGTCACCAGCGCTGACGGCAGCATCGGCGTCGTCGACGACGGCGCGTTCATGTCCCCGGTGCTGCTGAGCTGGGCTGATCCGGAAGCCGAAGAGGTCCACTCGCTGGAGGCCTTCGGCCCGGTGTCGTCCGTGATCGGTTACACGGACCTGGCCGACGCGGTCCGCCTCGCCGCCCGCGGCGGCGGATCGCTCGTCGCCTCGGTCTGCACCAACGATCCCGCGGTTGCCCGCGAACTGGTCACCGGCATCGCCGCCCACCACGGCCGTGTGCACATGCTTAACCGCGAGGACGCCCGCAGCTCCACCGGCCACGGTTCCCCGGTTCCGCACCTGGTCCACGGCGGTCCCGGCCGCGCCGGCGGCGGCGAGGAACTCGGTGGCATCCGCTCCGTCTTGCACCACATGCAGCGCACCGCGATCCAGGGCTCGCCGAACATGCTGACCGCCGTCACGGGCGTCTGGCACACCGGGGCAGACCGCAACTTCACGCTCGAGACCGAAGGCCAGCACCCGTTCCGGAAGTGCCTGGCAACGCTGCACATCGGTGACGCGATGCGCTCGGAGCTGCGCGAAGTGACCCTGGACGAGATCACGAAGTTCGCCAACTCCACCGGCGACACCTTCTATGCCCACACCAACCAGGAAGCGGCCGAGGCCAACCCGTTCTTCCCGGGCATCGTGGCGCACGGCTACCTGCTGCTGGCCTGGGGCGCCGGGTTGTTCGTGGAGCCTGCGCCGGGCCCGGTCCTGGCGAACTACGGCCTGGAGGGCCTGCGCTTCATCACTCCGGTGGCCGCAGGAGACTCCATCCGGGTCACCCTGACCGCCAAGAAGATCACCCCGCGCGAGACCGACGAGTACGGCGAGGTGGCCTGGGACGCCGTCCTGACCAACCAGAACGACGAAATCGTGGCCACGTACGACGTCCTCACCCTCGTGGAGAAATAACCACGCCCTCCCCTCCAGTTGCCCTATCACTTGTGGCTGCCAAACCACCGAAATGGCAGCCACAAGTGATAGAGCAACCATGGAAGCACCGGTTCTTTCTGCCCTGCTCCGGCGTAAAATTTTCAACGTAGGAGGTGGCGAAATGACCCTAGTACTCAACAAAGCCACAACAGTCCTGCCCGTCGATGATGCAGAACGTGCCCGGCATTTCTATGCCGACACCCTGGGGCTCCCGCACCATGGAGTGGCAGACGACGGAAGTGAAATGTTCGGCAGCGAGGGCGGCCCCATGCTGCAGCTGATGCCCGTCAAGGACGGCAAGCACTCCGAGCACACAGCCCTGAGTTTTGAAGTCTCCGAGATCGAGCGGACCGTCCAGGAAATGGAATCCAAAGGCGTCCAGTTCCAGGACTACAACCTGCCGGACCTCAAGACCGAGAACCACATCTGTACAACGGATTCGGAGAAGTGCGCCTGGTTCATGGACACGGAGCACAACATCCTGTGCGTTCACGAGGACATCACGACGTTAGCTGACTACCAGCTCTGACCGGGCTCTGATCGGCCGACAAAATCACGGCGTCCCGGCTCAGCGGGGCGCCGCCTGTGTGTGCGGGCCGGTCCGCCGGCGGTGCAGCAGGGACCGGGGCGGGCTACTTTGACACGGACACGCCGGTGTCAGCGGGCGAAACGCGCGCCGCAGCCCTCAAAGTGCCCCCGTACCGCCGCCGCCCTGACCAGGGCCGTCCCGACCCGGGCGGGACCACGGCGTCACCGGGCGCGTCTGGAGCACCCCGTCGACCCTCACGTCCACCCGCTCGTTGAAGAAGCTGATGAGGCCGTGGATCTGGGCGGCGTCGACGTACCGCCGGTCGTAACTCCATGCCAGGTTCCTGCCCTGCGCGGAATCCGGGTAGCTCCAGTAGCTGGCCTGGCCCTTGTACGGGCAGACCGTCCGCTTGGGGCTTTCCTCCAGCAGGTCCAGCCGCACGTCCGCCGGCGGGATGTAGTAGCGCACCGGGAGCATCGTCTCGTACAGAAGTTGCGCGCGGTTCGTGCCGGCCAGCGTCACGCCGTCGAGCGCCACCTCCACGTCCACGGACGACGCACGGATGTCCACGCGGTGGAACGGATCACGGGGGTGGCCGATGATCTCCTCGTCGTCCTCGAGCCAGTCGAAGGCCGGGAACTCCAGGATGACGTAGCCCGCAAGATCGGGGTCCGCCGGCCGGAAAGCGGCCCGGGGAGCTGCCGCCGGTCCGGTGACGACGTCGAGTTCCTCGCCTGCGATGGTGTGCTTGCCAAACGCAGTTCCCGGGTCAAGGGATGTCGGGGCCGAGCCTTGCCGAAGGGCAAAGGGGTGCTCCTCGACCAAAGCCGCCGGCAGGGCCGGCATGGCGAGCCCCGCCAGGAGTTCCTGCTCAGGCACGGCATAGACGGGCGTGATCCGCCGCGGTTCCCAGACAAGATAGGCCCACAGCGTATCGACGACGGCGGCCCCGTCGAGGCTCGCGCGGATCCGCTTGGGCGTGGGTTCGTACCGCAGCTCGGGGAAGGTGCCTATGAGCACCGTGGATAGTCTGGTGGCCATCCTCACAGCGTGGCCCCGGCTCCTTGGCCCGTCAATGGGACCGGCGGCCGGGCGGACTACTGCGGGACGTGGAGGCCGTGGAAGGCCATGGTGATGACGTCGTCGGCCAGTTTCTCGGGGGAGAGGGAGCCGCCGGGTTTGTACCACTCGACGATGGAGTTGATGGTGCCGAAGAGCAGCCGGGTGACGGTGCGAGGGTCGATGTCCTGCCGGAGCGAGCCCTCGTCGCGCGCTGAGGAAATCAGGGCCGCCACCTTGTGGTCGAAGGTGCGACGGCGTTCCATCGCGTCGCGCTCGATCTCCGTGTTGCCCCGCAGCCGCAGCAGCAGGGTCACAAACGGAAGCCGCTCCACCAGCACCGAGATGGTCTGGCGGAGGACGAACTCCAGCCGGGCCTCGGCGGTGCCGTTCTGGGCCTGCGGCTGGTCCAGGATGGCTTCGAGGCCGCCCAGGGCGTGGTCCAGGGCGAGCTTCAGCAGGTCACCCTTGGACGGCACGTGGTGGTAAATGGCTGACTTGGAGATACCCAGATTCTCGGCCAGGATGCCCATGGACGTGGCGTCATAGCCATGGCGGTTAAAAACGTCAACAGCGATCACCAGCACCGACTGCTGGTCATAACCGGGCCGGCCGCGTTTCGTGGTTGTCGCTGTTGTGGGCATAGTCGCTAGTTTCTCACGATCAGGAGATCGGTCAGCCCGCCGGGCTGCCCTCGCGGGCGGCCCGGCGGGCTGGACAGGATGGGTCAGGCCTTGGGACGCATGTCGTAGATCCGGCGGAGCTTGCCGTTGGACCGCTCGAGGGAGCCTGGTTCGACGACGTCGACGGCGCAGGAGGACCCGACGTGGATCTTGATCTGCTGCTGCAGGACCTTGGCAGCCGAGGCGACACCCTCGACCGTGACGGACTCGCGGCGTTCGATCTTGACGGTCAGCTGGTCCATGCGCTGGCCCTCGGGGCGGGTGAGCTCGAGCTGGAAGTGCGGGCTCAGCTCGGGGATGCGCAGCGCGATCTCCTCGATCTGGGAGGGGAACAGATTCACGCCGCGCAGGATGATCATGTCGTCGCTGCGGCCGGTGATACGGCCCATGCGGCGGTGAGCGGGGCGGGCCGTGCCGGGCAGCAGGCGGGTGAGGTCCTTGGTGCGGTACCGGATGATCGGCAGCGCCTCTTTGGTGAGCGAGGTGAAGACCAGTTCGCCGTGTTCGCCGTCGCCCAGGACCACGGACTGATCAAAGGCATCGATGATCTCGGGGCGGAAGTGGTCCTCCCAGATGTGGCTGCCGTCCTGGGTTTCCACGGCCTCGCCGGCGACGCCCGGCCCCATGACCTCGGAGAGCCCGTAAATGTCGCAGGCCTTGATGTTCATGGTCGTCTCGAGTTCGTGGCGCATTTCCTCGGTCCACGGCTCGGCGCCCAGCACGGCGAACTTGAGCGACGTGGAGGCCGGGTCGATGCCCTGCTTCATCATCGCGTCGGCGATTGTCAGCAGGTAGGTCGGGGTGGCCAGGATGGCGTCGGGTTTGAAGTCCTGGATGAGCGTGATCTGGCGTTCTGTCTGGCCGCCCGAGATCGGGATGACCGTGCAGCCGAGGGCCTCGGCGCCGGCGTGGGCGCCCATCCCGCCGGTGAACAGGCCGTAGCCGTAGGCGTTGTGGACTTTCATGCCGGGGCGGACGCCGGAGGCGCGCAGCGAGCGGGCAACGAGCTTGGCCCAGTCGGCAAGGTCCTTCTTCGTGTAGCCCACTACGGTGGCGCGGCCGGTGGTGCCGGAGCTCGCGTGGATGCGGGCCACCTCGTGCTGCGGCACGGCGAACATTCCGAAGGGGTACTCCAGGCGGAGGTCTTCCTTGGTGGTGAAGGGGAACTTGCCGAGGTCGGAGAGCTCACGGAGGTCGGTGGGGTGGACGCCGGCTTCGTCGAACTTGCGCTTGTACAGGGGAACACGGTCGTAGGCGTAGGCCACGGTGTGCTGCAGGCGGCTGAGCTGCAACGCCTCGAGCTCGTCGCGGGAGATGGTTTCTTCGCGGTCCAGGACAGCTTCACTGGCGGCGGCGACGGTTTCTTGGGTCATCTGGGGTTCCCTGTTTCTATTTCTTGGAGATGGTGCGGCTGCGGCCGCGGAACTCGGCGACGAGTTCGCCCGCAGGGGCGTCGGTGGGGAGTTCGCCCGGGGCCGTGGCGGCGTGCGCGGCGCCGGCGGGTGCCGACTGCCGTGCCTCAGGAGTGCCCGGATCTGCGGCGTAGATCTGGATGTCATAGAGGCCGCTCCGGCCAGTGCTGGCGCGGCGGTTGGCGACGGCGGTGAGGACCTGGCCACGGAATGCCGGCTTGAGGAAGTTGATGTCGACGCCGGACGCCACGGTGATGTTGCCTTCGTCAGCCGGTTCCGGGTCGGCCGGGTTGCAGGCCAGCGCGAAGGCGGTGTCCCCGAAAGCAAAGATCATTCCGCCGTGGGCCATGCCGAACCCGTTGAGCATTTCCTGCCGGAGCGCCATGCGGATCGTGGCATGTCCGTCGTCCAGCGCCACAACTTCGATGCCCATCCATTCGGACGCGTAGTCGTCCTTAAGAATGGGGTGGGTGCCACCGGAAACCGTCAGTTCAGCCATGCGTCATTGCCTCCAGCTTTATTTACCGAATGTTCATTAGGTAATCCCATTTGGGTGCCTTCTGTCAAGAGCTGACAGGCGTATGAAGCGGTCGGCGGAGGACATAACGGCCGTCGAAAAGCACCAGAATCAGGACCCGGAAGCCGGCTCGCCGGCAAGAGAAAGTAGGCTGGAAGGGAAGCAGCACCACTTCACAGCAAAGGGCGAACAATGGCCAAAGGAATCTACGTCAGCGCGACCACGCCGGGCTCCGGCAAGTCCCTCATAGCGCTGGGGCTTGCGGACACCCTGCACCGGCACGCGGACCGCATCGGCTTCTTCAAACCAGTGGTCCACGGCAGCGACGCCGCCTCGGATCCCATGGTGGCCCTGATGAAGTCCCGGTTCGACCTTGATGACGAGCGCTGCCGCGGCGGGCTGACCTTTGCCGAAGTCCGGGCGCTCCTGGCCGAGGGGAACCGGGCGGAAATCGATGCCCGGTGCGTGGAGATATTTGCCGAAATGTCACGCCACTGCGACGTGGTGATCGTGGAGGGCACCGACCTCACCGGCCAGGACGCCGCCGTCGAATTCGACCTCAACGCGCGCCTCGCGAACAACCTGGCCGCCTCCGTCGTGGCCGTGGTGGGCGCGAAGGGGCGCACCGTGGCGGAGGCCGCCGACGCCGTCGAGGTTGCCCGGAAGGAACTGGCGGCGGAACGCTGCAGCCTGCTGGCCATCATGGTGAACCGCGCCGACCCGGAGGACGTGGACGGGATCGTCGCGGCCGTGAAGCCCGGCGCGTCCGGCCGGCCCGTGTATGTCTTCCCGGAGCTCGAGGACATTGCCCGGCCAACCACCGGCGAGGTGGCCGCGGCCCTGGGGATCCGCCAGGTGGCCGGCCGCCCGGACATGGAACGCGACGTCCACTCCATCAAGGTGGCGGCCATGAACGTGGCCAACTTCCTCCACGTGCTCGACGACGGCGCGCTGGTGATCGTCCCGGGCGACCGTGCCGACGTGATGGTCGCGTGCCTGGCGTCGTCGTTCTCGCCGGATTTCCCGGTGCCGTCGGCGCTGATCCTCACCGGCGGCCTGGCCCCGGACCCCAACATCTACTCGTTGCTGGCGCAGGCCCCGTTCCCCGTTTTCGCCGGCCCGGACGATACCTACACCACCGCGAAGCGGGTCTCCGAGGTCCGCAGCGAAATCTGGTCCGGGCACCGCCGCAAGGTGGCCTCGGCCGTGGGGCTGTGGGCGAAGCGCGTGGACGAGGCGGAGCTCGTGGAGCGCCTGCACCTCCCGCGGCTGGAGCGGATGACGCCGCTGCGGTTCCTGCACGACCTCATCGAGCGGGCGCGGCTGCAGCGCCGGCACATCGTGCTGCCCGAGGGGAACGACGTGCGGATCCTGCGTGCTGCGGAGATCCTGCACCGCCGGGACGTCTGCGACCTCACCATTCTGGGCAGAGAATCTGAAGTCCGGGAGCTGGCATCCACCCAGGGCATCGACATCTCCGGCATCGACATCGTGGACCCTGCCACGTCCGAGCTGCGCCAGGAGTTCGCCGAAAAATACGCGGAGCTGCGCGCACACAAGGGTGTCGACCTGGCCCGGGCCCTGGAAGTCATGCTCGACGGCAGCTACTTCGGCACCATGATGGTCCATCTGGGAGTGGTGGACGGCATGGTGTCCGGTGCCGCGCACACCACCGCCCACACCATCCGGCCGGCGCTGGAGTTCGTGAAGACCCGTGACGGCGTGAAGATCGTTTCCTCGGTGTTCCTGATGCTGATGCCGGACCGGGTGCTGGTGTACGGCGACTGCGCGGTCAACCCGGACCCGAACGCCGAGCAGCTGGGGGACATCGCGCTGGCCTCGGCCGAGACCGCCGCGCAGTTCGGCGTGGAGCCGCGGGTTGCCATGTTGTCCTACTCCACCGGAGGGTCCGGAAGCGGCGAGGCGGTGGACAAGGTCCGGCAGGCCACCGAACTCGTGCGGGACCGCCGCCCGGACCTCGCCGTCGAAGGGCCCATCCAGTACGACGCCGCCGTCGACGCCGCCATCGCCGAGTCGAAGATGCCGGGCTCATCCGTGGCCGGCCAGGCGACCGTCTTCATCTTCCCGGACCTGAACACCGGCAACAACACCTACAAGGCGGTCCAGCAGTCCTCCGGGGCGGTCGCCGTCGGCCCCGTGCTACAGGGCCTGCGGAAGCCGGTCAACGACCTCTCCCGCGGCTGCACCGTGGAGGACATCGTGAACACGGTGGCCATCACCGCCATCCAGGCCCAGTCCACGGCGCCCGCCGTCGAACCGGCCGCGTCAGCCGCGCACGCGTAGCGGGGGGACCGGCGTCAGCTGTTCTCCGTCAGCTGTTCTCCGGCTCTGCCGGGCTGTCAGGGTCTTCCTGCTTGGCCGGCTCGTCCGCCAGGCCCTCAGGGGTGAGGTCCAGGTCCTCCACGTTCTCGGGCGGCTCGGGGGACTCGCCCACCTCGGCGGCCTTGAGGTTCCCGGTGTCGTCCAACGCCGGGTTCGCGCCTTCGACGCCGGTGGGGTCCGGCTTCTTGGATCCGGTGTCCGGCGCGCTGCTGTCCTGCTCGTTGGTGCTGTCAGTCATGAAAAGCCCTTCGTGCGGAGACCAATAGGTCCGCCGACTCTAGGCGCCCGCCGCGTCCGATGCAATGGCGATACGATCGAACTTCCACCGACCACCGCTGCAGCCAAGGCTTAGGAGGCCCAGTGCTCGTCCTCGTCATCAACTCAGGCTCGTCCTCACTGAAGTACCAGGTTCGCGACGTCGAAGCCGGCAGCGTGCTCGCCGAAGGACTCGTCGAGAAGATCGGAATGGGCAACGGCGGCGAGGGCGACGGCGAGCTCGAGGGCCCCCGCGATCACGCTGAGGCGCTGGAACTGGTGGACGCGGAGATCCACGCCGCGCTGGGCGACCGGGTGCTCGACGCCGTCGGGCACCGGGTGGTGCACGGCGGGGAGCGCTTCGCAGAGCCCGTCCTGGTCGATAACGAGATCACCCGCGCCGTCGAGCGGCTTAACCCGCTGGCACCCCTCCACAACCCGGCAAACGTGCTGGGCATCCGCGCGATCTCGAAGAAGTGGCCGGAAATGCCGCAGGTCGCCGTCTTCGACACCGCCTTCCACCGGACCCTGCCGGAGCACGCCTGGCGCTACGCCGTACCGGAGGAGCTCTACACCAACCACGGGATCCGCCGCTACGGCTTCCACGGCACCTCGCACGAATACGTCGCGCACCGGGCCGCGGCGATGCTGGATGTCCCGGTGGACGAGTTCGACGCCGTCATCGCCCACCTCGGCAACGGGGCCTCGGTGACTGCGATCCGCGGCGGCCATTCCGTGGACACCTCCATGGGGTTCACCCCTCTGGAGGGCCTCGTGATGGGCACCCGTTCCGGCGATTTGGACCCGTCCATCCTGGTCTTCCTCGGCCGGGCCGGCTGGTCCCCGGAGGACCTGGATTCCATGCTCAACCGCCAGTCCGGGCTCAAGGGACTGGCCGGCAACAACGACATGCGCTCCGTGGTGGAGGCCGCGGAAGCCGGCGACGCCAAGGCGGCCATGGCGCTCGCCGTCGCCTCCTACCGGCTCGCGAAGTACATCGGCGGCTACCACGTGGCTGTCGGCGGGGCGAAGGCCCTCGTCTTCACCGCCGGGATCGGGGAGAACTCCCACCAGTTCCGCGCCCTCGTGGCGGAACGGCTGGGCGCCCTGGGCGTGCAGCTCGACGACGGACTGAACCGCGAGCGGTCCAAGGACCCCCGTGTGATTTCCTCGCCGTCCTCGGCCATCCCCGTGCTCGTGGTGCCAACCGACGAGGAGCGGGCGATCGCCGAGGCGACCGCCGCCGTCGTCGGCGCGTCGGTTGCTCCGTAACTGCCCTTTTCACGGCTCAAAACGGCACCCTGGGCCCACGCCGGCAGGGTTCCCTGGCCGAGCTTGCGAGGCGAGGGGGCCGGTGGGGAGCAATCGATGGGTAGCGTGGAGGACATGACCGAACAGAACTTGCCCCTCCGCCTGCCCCTCCGCACTGACCGGCTGGTGCTGCGCCGCTTCGAGGCCGGGGACCTGGACGCCTTCTACGCCTACCATTCGCTGCCCGAGACCGCACGGTTCCTGCCCGGGGAGGCGAAGAGCTACACCAAGTCCATGGAGTCCGTAGGCAAATACGCCAACTTCGTCTTCGAAAAGGAGGGCGACTGGATCTGCCTGGCCATCGAGGCCGCGGACTCGCCCGGCCTACTCGGCGAAGTGGTGCTGAAGTGGCTGCCCGGCCGCGGGCAGGCCGAGATCGGCTGGAGCCTGGCTCCGGAAGCGCGCGGCAAGGGGATTGCGGCCGAGGCCGCCGATGCGCTGCTGAAACTGGGGTTCGAGGAGCTCGGCTTCCACCGGATCGATGCCAAGCTGGATGCCCTCAACACGGCCTCCGCAACGCTCTGCGAGCGGCTGGGCATGCGGCTCGAATCCACCCAGGTGGACAAGTGGCACTACAAGGGACAGTGGGCAACGGAAGTCGTCTACGCCGTTCTTGCGGATGAGTGGAAGTCCCGGCAGCGAGCCTAGGATTCACCGCTTTGACGAATTACCGGCCGTGGCGCGACGCTCCTTCCCAGTTACTTCCGGCCGCACTGCCACGCCCCCACGGAAACCCGCGGTTCCGTGAGCAGGACGCGGGGTGTGGTGCCGAGGAACTGGGCAGGAGCGTCGCCGCTCGTCAATCAGCGACCAACCCCGCCCGCGAACGCCCGGTCCGTTCCGCAGACAACTCCGCTGCGGTAAAAGTCCCATGACGCGCCAACGGACCAGCGCTACGGGAATCCGCGTAGCGCTGGTCCGTTGGCGCGTCGTCAGCCGGAACCGGAGCGGTGCCTACGGTGCCGGCGGGGCTGTGGCTGTTGGAGCGGCCGACGGAGTGACAGGCGCCGGCCCGGTGGCCGTTCCCGCGGACTGCGTGGGCTGCGGTCCGGCCGGGCCCGTTCCTGCTGGCGCCGTGGCAGTGGAGGTAGCTGCTGGCGCCGTACCCGCCACACCAGGCGTGGCCCCGGAGGTGGCACCCGGAGTGGCCCCGGGCGTTGCACCCGGCGTGGCAGGGGGTGCGGTCGAAGGACCTGGCGAACTGCCCGTCGTGGCGGGGGCGGTGCCGGTGGAACCGCCCGGGGTGGCGCTGGGGTCGCTCCTGATGACCTCCATGATTTGCAGCTTGAAGGCGTCCAGGCGCCCCTGGATCTCCGAGAGCGGCACGTTCCGCAGGTTCCGCCCGTACTCCGCGATCTGCTGCCACAGCGCGTTGAGCCTGGTCATACCGTCGGCGCTCAACGGGCCGTCCAGCGTGAGGACCAGTTGGCTCGCCAGGGCGTACGTCAGGCACCGCACGCAGTTGTAGTTCGCGGCCGCCGAGAGGTTTTCCGGGACGATCACGTCGGTCTGCCCCACGATCAGCACCACCTGGAAACCGACCGCGACGGCGGCGCAGTCCGCGCAGCTGGCGAAGGCGTAGGCCTCGTTGCGGGTGGTGACGTCCCCGCCGTCGTCGGCCCAGACCAGCGCGAAGGCGACGTCGTAGACAACGGAACCGTCCGTGGTGTTGACGGCGAGGGACTGGTTGCCGTCCTCCTCGGGTGCGGCCGGCCGGTCGAAGGGGAACACCCACGACGGCGGCGCCGCAGTCCCGGCCCCGGCCGTCCCGGCGTCGCGCGGCACCAGGACCATGCTGAGCTGCGGCTGCTCACGGGTGGGCTTCTGGGCGCCGGCGGGCCAGAGTGCGACGGTGCGCCCTGACTGGCCTTCCCTCATTCCGGTGGTTGCCCCGGCTGGGAAGACGGCGGTGGTGGCGTCGGCCAGGGTGCCCCGCTCGTAGGGCTGGACGGGGCGGTAGGTTTCGGCGCCGGGCCACCAGGCCCAGGCGAGTCCTGCCACCACGGACGCGATCAATGCGAGGGCCGTCCCGCGCTGGAGCGCCTTGCCGCGGGTCTTCTGCCAGAGGCCGCTGATGATTTGCCGTCCCAGGCGGAACAGGATGTAGAAGATGCCAACCACGGGAAGCGCGACGGCGGCAATCGCCAGGATCCGCACTGCGGCGTCGACCATGTCCCCGCCGCCGAAGCTGTGGTTGAACATGGCGTACTGCTTCTGCGCGCTGTCCCACGCCGTGCCGAGGAGCCGCGGCAGGGACAGCACCATGAGGACAAGGCTGAAGAGGAGCAGCGGAACGGTGATGAGCACCCAGGCAGTGACCACGGCGCGGGCCCACGGCTTGAGGACCTGCGCCTCGGGGTCAGTCCGGCGCCACGGCAGGAGCCCCAGCAGGGTGGGTTTGATCCGCTGGAACAGGTCGGGAACCCCGGTGGCGTCGGCGAGGATGTGGTAGCCGTCGAAGCGGACCAGCGGCAGGAGCTGCCGGACCATCTGCAGCACCTGGGTCACGACGACGAGCAGCAGCGCATCGAAGCCGGTGGCCCACCAGATGCCCATGATGGCGACGGCGACGATCGCGTTAAAGTACAGGCCGCCGAGGTCGGTCCGGATGCGTCCGGCGCGGCCCAGCCGGTAGGAATCGGTGACGTCGGTGAAGAACGCGGGCCAGATCAGGTACAGGCCGGTGCCCATGGCGCCCGGGGTTGCTCCGCCGCGCCGGGCTGCCGCAGCGTGCCCGAATTCGTGGAACCCGGCGGACAGCACGGTCACCACCAGGATCAGCAGCACGAGGCCCGGATTTGCGAAGGCTTCATGCGTGGCCGAGGCCAGACCCTTGACCATCAGCACCCACCAGCAGCTGGCGAGGAACGCCGCGGTGACCAGGACCACGATCAGCGGGTTGAAGAGCACGGCAAAGGGGGCGGTGATGCGGCGTGTGCGTTCCGGGTCCGTGACGGTGTAGCGGAACTTCATCCCGAGCAGCGGGTCGGCCTTGCGGACCTCCGGCTGTGAGCCGTCGGCGAGCTGCAGCAGGCCCAGCGGCAGCAACTGCGTGTCGATCAGTGTCCGGATGTTCTCGGCAGTGACCAGCCGGCCGGATCCGGTGCTGGCGCGGCTGGCGATTTCCTCGACGCCGCGGGTGCCGTCGATCGCTTCGAGCACCAGGTACAGCAGCGGGGTGAGCTGCAGGGTCTGGCCGTCGGCGCGGCGGACCAGGGAGGGCGCCTCGCGGTAGCCGGAACCCTTGGTCTCGCCGAGGAGCTGGACGCCGTCGGCCCGGACCGGGACCGGCAGGGTGCCGGCAGCCGGCGCAGGGGAAGCTTGCGCCGGGGAATCGGGCGCAGAGGAAACCGGCGGGCCGTCCGGGTTGGACGGCCCGCCGAGCGGAGTGTTCATCCGGGGAACTACTGCCGGAGGTCGGACTGCTGGTCGGCCGTAGCCGTGGCTTCGCCCGTGATGTTCTGGTTGATGATGGCATCCTGCTGCGAGACGGCGAAGGCGTTGCTGTCGATGGAGCCGATGTTGGCGGCGACGGCGGCGTCGATCGGGGCGGCGACGTTGGCGTTGGCGGCGACGGCACCGTTGATCGGGGCGGCGATGTCGGCGGCGGCGTCCAGGTCCACGTTGACGTTGAGCAGGTTGGAGTTGAGGGCGCTGTTGACGTCGGTCGGCAGTGCGCTTTCCTCCGCCGAGACATCCGTGGTGCCCGTGTCGGTGCCGTCGGTGCTGCCGGCGTCCTGCTCGATGGTGCTGTCTTGCGCGGACTCTGCAGTGGCATCGGCGTCGATGCCCTGGTTGATGATGACGCCCTGATCGGACAGCGCCTGGGCGTCGGAACCGAAGGACAGGATGTTTGCGGAGGCCGCAGCGTCGATTGGGGCCGCGACGTTGGCGTTGGCCGCGATGGCGAGGTCGATCGGTGCGGCGGCGTTGATGCCGAGGTCCAGGTCTGCGTTGAGGTCCAGGATGGAGGCCACCTCCTTGTCCGGTAGTGCAGTGCCTGTCTCCGCCATCAGTTCAGCGTCGCTCAGCGGGGTCAATCCCTGTTCAGTGCTCATGAATAGCTCCAGTTCCGGCACAGTTTCTGCTGCCCCCAGTGAGCAGTTTCCAGACCGATGTGCCTCATGCTGGTCAATAGTAAGCATGGTTAGCATTAATTGGCGCAACCCGGCGCCCATCGATTGCTCCGTAACTGCCCTAATGCGGGCTCAAAAGGGTAGGTGCGGAGCAATGGATGGCCCCGCTCGCCCCCCGTACCGCCGACCGGCCGCGGCTGAGCCGGGGTTGGCTGGACCGCTGGACGCGAATCCGCCGACGAAGCCGGGGTTGGCCCGACAGTTGGACGCGAATGGCCGCTACAAGGCATCTCATAGCGGCCATTCGTGGCGAATCGGCGATGGCGCGGCGCCGTGGAAGTGACGGCCCGGCAAGCCCGCCACCACAGGCACACCCTGACCCATCGCTTGCTCCGTAACTGCCCTTATGAGGGCTCAAAAGGGCAGTTCCGGAGCAACCGATGAGAGGGGAACGCTACTTAACCCCGGCCCCCGGCATGAGGTCCGTGGCGCCGAGGGAATCGGCGACGAATGCGTAGTCCCAGGCGCGTTCCTTCCACTGCACGTAGCGGCCCGATGCGCCGCCGTGGCCGCCTTCCATCTCGATCTTCATCACGATCGGCTCGCTGCCGGTATTGAGTTCGCGCAGCCGTTGAACCCACTTGGCGGGCTCCACGTAAAGCACCCGCGTGTCATTAAACGAGGTGACCGCAGCGATCTTGGGGTAAGCCACTGCCCGGACGTTTTCGTACGGCGTGTAGGACTTCATGTACTCGTACACGGAGCTGTCGGTGATCGGGTTACCCCATTCCTCCCACTCCAGCGCGGAAAGCGGCAGTTCGGGATCCAGGATGGTGGTCAGGGCATCCACGAACGGCACCGCCGCCACGATCGCCGCGTACTTTTCCGGGGCCAGGTTGGCGACGGCGCCCATCAGCAGCCCGCCGGCCGATCCTCCCATGGCCGCGATGCGTGCCGGGTCCACCCAGCCGGACTGTGCCAGCCAGTCGGTGGCCGCGATGAAGTCCGTGAAAGTGTTCTTCTTCTGCAGCTTCTTGCCGGTGTCGTACCAGTGCCGGCCGAGTTCGCCGCCGCCGCGGATGTGGGCGATCACGAACACGATGCCCCGGTCCAGCAGGGAGAGCCGGGGGATGCCAAAGCCCGGATCCATGCTCATCTCATAGGAGCCGTAGCCGTACACAAGGCCCGCCGACGTCGAATCGCGGGCAACGGTGACGTGGCGCAGGACGGAGAGCGGGATCCGCGTGCCGTCCGAGGCCGTGGCCCACTCGCGGGTGGCGACGTAGTCCGCGGCGGAATAGCCGCCCAGGACCGGGCTCTCCTTGCGCAGGAGCAGCTCGCCGGCGGGCTGTTCCGGGGTGGGAAGCACAAAGTCGTAGACCCTGGACGGGGTGAAGTAGGAGGTGTAGCCCATCCGGATCACGGGCGCCTCGTAGTCGGAGCCGGCGACGCCTGCGGTGTAGAGCTCCTCCTCGAAAGCGGGCTCCACCGGTGCACCCTGCTCCGGCGTGCCCAGCCCGGCCAGTGGCAGGACATGCACGCGCTCGATGGTGTCTTTGCGGACGGAGACCACCAGATGAGTCGACGTGACGCCGGCGCCGTTGACGCGCACCTGGTCGGAATGTTCGACGACGGCGGTCCAGTGCTGCTCGGCGAGCGGCTTGGCGAGTTCGGCCGGGTCCACGAGGGAGACCATGGAGTTGATGGCGTCCTTGTTGTGGGTCAGGACGATGGCCTCGGCCTGCTGCCCCGCGGCGTCCGTCAGCAGGAACGGCTCGGCCTCGTAGAGGATGCGCTCGTCGCGGGAGATCACGGTGCGGAGTCCGGCGTCGAGCGCGTCGAAGCGCAGCAGGCGGGTCTCGCTGAATTCCGAACAGCCGATGCTCAGCACCAGGTGGCGCCGGTCGGCGGAGAGCTCGAAGCCCAGCCACATGGCGACGTCGTCCTCCTGGTAGATGACCTCATCATCGGCGACGGGCGTGCCGAGCACATGGGACTTCACCTGGTAGGGCCGCCAGGAGTCGTCCACCACGGTGTAGAAGATCCGTGTGCCGTCGGGGGAGAACGAGATGCCGTAGAAAACGTTCTCGATCACGTCGGGAAGCAGTTCCCCGGTCCGCAAGTCCTTGATGCGCAGCGTGAACCGTTCGTCACCGGCGTTGTCCACGGCGTAGGCGTAGAGGTTCCCGTCAATGGTGACGGCGGCACCGCCGACGGCGAAGAACGGCTTGCCCGCTGCCTCGACGTTGCCGTCCAGCAGGATTTCCTCGCCCGGAATCTCGACGTCGACCTCGACGGACGGGGGAGTCCAGTCGGCGACGCGGTCTCCGGTGTCCCTGGCCCGGACGCGGCACTGGATGCCGTATTCCTGGCCCTCCACGGAGCGGGTGTAGTACCACCAGCCGTCCTTGCGGTTGGGAACGGAGAGATCCGTTTCCTGGGTGCGGCCCTTGATCTCCTGGAAGATGGCTTCGCGCAGCGGCTCCTGATGGGCCGTCACCGCCTCCTGGTAGGCGTTCTCCGCCTTGAGCAGCTCCACGACCTCAGCGGATTCCTTGTCCCTCAGCCACTCGTAGTTGTCCTCGAAGGCATCGCCGTGGTGCGTGCGGAGGGCGGGGATTTTCTTGGCAACAGGGGGCTGCGGGGACGGCTGCACGGGAGTCTGGGTCATTTCTCCAATCTACTATCAGGGCAACGGGCGCGTGCCGTCATTTGCCGCGCCCGAGTTGCCGGCGTGGCCCCGGGGAGGCGGAACCCGGCGCGGCACTCAGTTCCCGTTCTGCAGCCCGTTCGCTGTAATGTACTCGCCCAGGGTGCCGGATGACAGGGCGGCGGAAACGGCGGCGGTGGCGGCCGGGTTCTGCCAGACAACGGACTGGCCGGTCCCGGTGGTACCGGTGCCGGCGGTGGGGAGCGTGAAGAACACGCCGTTGCCGGCCGGCACGGTGCGCAGGCTGAATGCGAGCCGTTCCAGGGTTTCCAGGGTCAGCCCCGGTGTCACCGCGACGTGGGGCAGTACGCCCGTGACGAACGCGTGCGCCGTTGCACGGTCGGCCAGGACACCGTTGCCCACGGCCTTGGCCAGTACGGCCTTGAGGAAGGTCTGCTGGTTCCGGACCCGCTGGTAGTCGCCGTCGGAGAACGCCTTGCGCTCCCGGACAAAATCGAGAGCCTGGGCGCCGTTGAGATGGTTCACGCCCGGCGCAAAGTACTGCCCGGACCCCAGTGTGGAAGTAAACGGCAGCTTCACGTCGACGTCGATGCCGTTAACGGCGTCGGTCAGGCCGGCGAAACCGGGGAAGTCCACCATCACCGTGTAGTCGATCTTCTGGCCCAGCAGGGACCCCACGGTCTGGGTCATGAGGGGAACGCCGCCCAGCTCGAGTCCGGCGTTGACTTTGTCCGCGCCGTAGCCGGGGATGTCCACCCACAGGTCCCGCATGATGGAGATGCCGTAGACGCTCTGGCGGTCTGCGGGGAGATGGATGAAGACGAGGGTGTCCCCGCGCTGGTCGGAGGTTCCGCCGGAGGCGGCGACTGCGCGGTCGTCCACGCGGCTGTCGCTGCCGATCAGCAGGATGTTCAGCGCCGTAGGCGGCGGTTCCGGAGTCGGCGTCGGAGTGGGAGTCGGAGTGGGTGCGGGGGTGGTCTCCGGCGCCGGGGCGGACGTTTCCACGGTGGCCGCGGGTTCGGTCCGCGGCTGGTTCAGCAACAATGCCGCAACGGCTACTGCGACCACAGCCAGGCCGGCGATGATGGCGATGATTATTGTCCGACGGCGGTTCATCCCGCCCGCCGCCGCGGCGGGGCCTGCGGCAGTTTCCTTTGGTTCCGGCGACGTTTCCATGGCCGGACGTTACCACCGCGGCGCGCCAAATAGTGGCAGGCGCCACAATATGCGCATTGATGACAGCCGCGCCGGATGGCCGCCGTCATGCCTGCCTGCGGAGAGCCGTTGTGCTTGACGCATCTCCCGCCTTCCGCATATCCTGAACGAACGGTCGGTAATTATTTATCGGAAATGCATAGGAGCAACCATGGCATCGCAGACCCTGCAGTCAGTGCCCGGAGAACCAACAGCGGCGCGGCACGAACAGAGCGCCGAAGATGCGGCCCGGCGTGACGCTGAAGGCCAGGCATACTTCGACAAAGTCATGGCGGACGATTCGCGGATCGAACCCCGCGACTGGATGCCCCCGGCCTACCGCAAGACCCTGTTGCGCCAGATCTCGCAGCACGCGCACTCGGAGATTATCGGCATGCAGCCGGAAGCCAACTGGATCTCCCGCGCCCCCAGCCTCAAGCGCAAGGCCATCCTCATGGCCAAGGTCCAGGACGAGGCCGGCCACGGCCTGTACCTGTACTCCGCCGCCGAAACCCTCGGCCAGCCGCGCGACCAGATGATGCAGGACCTGATGGACGGCAAGGCCAAGTACTCCTCCATCTTCAACTACCCCGCCCGCACCTGGGCCGACATGGGTGCCATCGGCTGGATGGTCGACGGCGCCGCTATCGCCAACCAGGTGCCGCTCTGCCGCGCCTCCTTCGGCCCCTACGGCCGCGCCATGGTCCGCGTCTGCAAGGAAGAATCCTTCCACCAGCGCCAGGGCTTTGAGATCCTGCTGGAACTCTCCCACGGCACGCCGGAGCAGAAGCAGATGGCCCAGGACGCCGTGAACCGCTGGTACGCCCCGGCCCTGATGATGTTCGGCCCGCCGGATGACGACTCGCCCAACTCCAAGCAGTCCATGGCCTGGAACATCAAGCGCTTCAGCAACGACGAACTGCGCAACCGTTTCGTCGGAATGATGATGGAGCAGGTCAAGGTCCTGGAACTCACCCTCCCGGACAAGGACATCCGGTTCAACGAAGAAACCAAGAAATGGGAGCACGGCCCCCTGGACTGGGATGAATTCCACGAGGTCCTCGCCGGCCGCGGCCCCTGCAACGCCCAGCGCCTGGAAAGGCGCCGCGAAGCACACAACAACGGCGCCTGGGTGCGCGAAGCCGCAGCAGCGTACGCGGAAAAGCAGGCCAAGAAGCAAGCAGAGAAGGAATCCGCAGCATGACAACCCCCGAACCGCACGCAGGAAACGTCTGGCCCATCTGGGAAGTCTTCGTCCGCTCCAGCCGCGGCCTCTCCCACGTCCACGCCGGCTCCCTGCACGCGCCGGACGCCGCCATGGCCCTGCGCAACGCCCGCGACCTCTACACCCGCCGCAACGAAGGCGTCTCCATCTGGGTTGTCCCGGCCGACGCCATCGCCTCAAGTGACCCTGACGCCAAGGGATCGTTCTTCGAGTCGCCCCAGGGCAAGGACTACCGGCACGCGACGTACTACACCAAGAGCGAGGGCGTGAAGCACCTGTGAGCACCTCACCCGAAACTACGGCAGAAACCGGCGGCCACGGCGACCTCAACGTCGGCGTCAAGGGCGCAAGCGGCACTGGCGAGGCCACGGCCAGCGCCACCCGCATCACCCCCGGCAACGCCCTCCGCCCCGAGGACATCGCGCTCGCCGTCAGCCGCGGCACCGCGAAGCCGGACGAGGACGTCGCCGAGTTCGCCCTGCGGCTGGGCGACGACGCCCTGATCCTCGCGCAGCGCCTGGGCCACTGGATCTCCCGCGCCCCTGAGCTCGAAGAGGACATTGCCCTCGGCAACATCGCCCTCGACCAGCTGGGCCACGCCCGTTCGTTCCTCAGCTACGCCGGCGGACTGGACGGCCGGAGCGAGGACGACCTCGCCTACTTCCGCCGCGAGCCCGAGTTCAGGTCCGTCGAGATCTTCGAACTCCCCAACGGCGACTTTGCCGTCACCATCGCCCGCCAGTTCGTGGTCAGCTACTACCAGTTCGAGCTCTACCGCCGGCTGGCGCAGTCTACCGACGCCACCCTCGCCGGCATTGCCGCGAAGGCCGTCAAGGAAGTGGATTACCACCGCGATCACAGCGCCCAGTGGGTGCTGCGCCTCGCCCAGGGCACGGAAGAGTCCCGCGGGAAGATGATCCACGCACTCAAGGCCATCTGGCCCTACGTGGACGAACTGTTCCGCGACGACGAACTCACCGCCCGCCTCAGCGCTAGCGGCGCCGCCGTCGAGCCGTCCAGCCTGCGCGCCGACTTCGACCGCCTGACCGGCGAGGCCCTGGCCGCGGCCGAGCTGGAAGTTCCCAAGGTCCAGCCCGCTCCCGGCGGCGGACGCAGGGGACTGCACTCCGAGCACCTCGGCTACCTCCTCGCCGAAATGCAGGTGCTCGCCCGCGAGTACCCCGGAGCCAGCTGGTAACCACCATGGAAATGTACGTCAGCCACCCCACGTCCGCGGACGGCCGCCCGGCGGAGCATAAGACACCCGAGCAGAAGGCCTGGGAACTCGCCGCCACCGTCTGCGACCCGGAAATCCCGGTCCTCACCATCGAGGACCTGGGGATCCTGCGCAACGTCCAGGTGACAAAGGAACCAAACGCAGCCGACGGCGTGATGGTGCCCACCGTTCATATCACCATCACGCCGACCTACTCGGGCTGCCCCGCGATGGACGCCATCCGGGACGATCTCAAGACTGCCTTCAAAAGCGGCGGCTACCCGAGCGTCAACGTCGAGATGGTCCTCTCCCCGGCCTGGACCACCGACTGGATGAGCGAGGCCGGAAAGGCCAAGCTGCAGGAGTACGGCATCGCCCCGCCGTCCGGACACTCGGCCGCCCTGCGGCACGCCGGGCCGGTCCGCCTGTCCCTCGCCGTCAAGTGCCCGCAGTGTTCATCGCTGAACACCAAGGAACTCACCCGCTTCGGTTCCACCTCCTGCAAGGCGCTGTACGTCTGCCAGGACTGCAAGGAACCGTTCGACTACTTCAAAGTTTTGTAAGGAACAGGTGCCCCCATGACTGTTGTCCGCCAGACCGCCGCTGAAACGGCTGCAGCCACCGGCCGCCGTCGTGCGTCCTTCCACCCGCTGACGGTGGACGAGGTCCGCCGGCTCACCGATGATGCGATCGAGGTGACCTTCGGCGTGCCGGCCGAACTCGCCGGCCAGTTCGATTACCTCCCGGGCCAGTACGTCGCGCTGCGCACCACCTTGCCGGATGAGTCCGGCGAGCCAAAGGAAATCCGGCGCAGCTACTCGATCTGCGCCGAGCCGCGGAGCTTCGCGGACGGCAGCAGCGAGATCCGGGTCGCAATCAAGAAGGACCTGGGCGGCCTGTTCTCCACCTGGGCGAACGCCGAACTCAAGGCCGGGAACGTCCTGGACGTCATGAGCCCGATGGGCGCGTTTGTGTCCAAGCACGGCCGGGACGGCAAAGAGCAGAACCTGATGAACTCGATGAACCACCCCGAGGAGATGGCCAGCGAGCTGGCGGGGGAGCCCGGTTCCTTCGTCGCGATCGCCGCGGGCTCCGGCATCACCCCGGTGATCGCGATTGCCCGCACCCTGCTCGCCGCGCACCCGGAAACCCGCTTCGACCTGGTCTACGCGAACAAGGCCGCCATGGACGTCATGTTCCTCGAGGAGCTCGCCGACCTGAAGGACAAGTACCCGTCCCGGCTCGCCCTGCACCACGTGCTCTCCCGCGAACAGCGGATCGCCCCGCTGCTCAGCGGCCGGATCGACGCCGAGAAGCTGCAGGCCCTGCTGGGAACCGCCATCCACGCCGACGACGTCGACGAGTGGTTCCTGTGCGGCCCGTTCGAGCTCGTCCAGCTGTGCCGGGACACCCTGGCCGAGCGCGGCGTCAACGCCGACCACGTCCGGTTCGAGCTGTTCACCACCGGCAAGCCGGACCGTCCCGAGGGCAACGCCGGCCGTCCGGTGGTTGTGGACGAGTCGCAGGCCACGTACAAGATCACCTTCAAGCTGGACGGCCTCCAGGGCGAGGTGGCCAGCCCCACCCACGCCCGCGAGTCGATCCTGAACGCGGCCCTGCGCGTCCGGCCCGACGTCCCGTTCGCATGCGCCGGCGGCGTCTGCGGAACCTGCCGCGCCAAGGTGGTCACCGGTGCCGTCACGATGGACGAGAACTACGCCCTCGAGCAGGACGAACTGGACAAGGGCTACGTGCTGACCTGCCAGTCCCACCCCACGACGCCGGAAGTCACCGTCGACTTCGACGTCTAACCCACCACCCGGTACCACTCCAACGAGGAGCCCCATGATTTCCCTCTCCATCGCCGACGGCGTCGCCGAGATCGTCCTCAACGCCCCCTACAAGCTGAACTCGCTGGACGAGCAGGCCCTCCGCGACCTGTCGAAGGCGTACGACGACGCCGCTGCCGCCGCCTCGCGCGGTGAAGTGCGGGCGCTGCTGCTCAGGGGAGAGGGCCGCGCTTTTTGCGCGGGACGGGACATCGCCGGCGTCACGCCGGAGACCGACGACGTCCAGGGGTACCTGGGCGGGCTCCTGCAGCCGCTGCTGAAGAAGATGACAGCCTTCCCTGCCCCCACCTTCGCGGCGGCCCAGGGGGCCTGCCTGGGTGTGGGGCTGGGCCTGCTCCTCGCCACGGATGTCGTGTACGTGGCGGAGAACGCCAAGTTCGGATCCCCCTTCGCGAACCTTGGTGCCACGCTCGATTCCGGCGGGCACTGGTACTTCACCGAACGGCTCGGCATGCACCGCACGCTGGACCTGATCTACACCGCCGAACTCATGAGCGGCGCGGATGCCGTGGCCCAGGGGATGTTCAGCCGGGCCATGCCCGCGGCTGACCTGCTGGAGAACACCCGGGCGATCGTGGCCAAGGCCGCCACCGGCGCCACGAGCGCGTTCACTGCAAGCAAGGATCTCGTGGCGCACATCCGGGACCAGCGGCTGGGGCTCTGGGAGTCCATGGAGGAAGAGAACGCCGAGCAGGCGCGCCTCTGCAAGACCGAGGATTACTCCGAGGGATTCCGGGCCTTCCAGGAGAAGCGGACCCCGGTTTTCAAGGGCTAGCCGGGCCGGAAAACGGGCGGTACTGAGACCGGGTTGTCTCGGTACTTGTCTTTGGTTGAAGCCATTCTCATTTAGAAAATGCGCTTGTATGGTTCGGTTATGACTTCGGGGAAAGCAGTAACAAAGGCTGTCATTCCGGCCGCGGGACTCGGGACACGCTTCCTGCCTGCCACCAAGGCGATGCCCAAGGAAATGCTGCCCGTGGTCGACCAGCCGGCCATCCAGTACGTTGTCGAGGAAGCTGTCCGCGCGGGCCTGACCGACCTGCTGATGATTACCGGACGGCAAAAGCGCGCCCTCGAGGACCACTTTGACCGTGAGCCCAGCCTCGAACGCGCGCTGGAGCTCAAGGGCGACCTCGAAAAGCTGGAAGCCGTCCAGCACGCCTCCGCCCTGGGGCCCCTCCACTACGTCCGGCAGGGGGACCCGAGGGGATTGGGCCACGCTGTCCTGTGCGCCCGCCAGCACATCGGCGACGAGCCGTTCGCCGTCCTGCTCGGCGATGACCTGATCGACGAGCGCGACGACCTCCTGAGCACCATGATCGACGTGCAGGCCCGGACCGGCGGCTCGGTGGTTGCCCTGATCGAGGTGGATCCCGCCGAGATCAGCGCCTATGGCTGCGCCGATGTTTCGGCCGTCGACGGCGAAGGCCATGTGCGCGTCAACCGGCTCGTGGAAAAACCGTCCATAGCCAATGCCCCCTCAAACCTTGCCGTCATCGGCCGCTACGTGCTCCACCCGGCGGTCTTCGACGTGCTGGAGGAGACAGAGCCCGGCCGCGGCGGGGAAATCCAGCTTACGGATGCCCTGCAGACGCTGGCCGTCTCCGGCTGCGAAGGCGGCGGCGTGTACGGCGTGGTCTTCACTGGCCGCCGCTACGACACCGGCGACAAGCTGAGCTACCTGAAGGCGGTCATCTCGATCGCCTCCGAACGGGTGGAATTCGGTGAGGAGCTCAAGGCCTGGATGAAGGCCTTCGTCAGCTAGCGAGCGGTCGGTGCGCTACCGCGTGTCCAGGTCCTCAAACACCAGGAACGTCTGAGTGTCCAGCACGCCGGGCATGGACTGCAACTGGTCGAAAATCACCCGGCGCAGATCAATGTTGTCCACTGCACGCACCAGCAGGATCACATCGAAGTCGCCGCCCACCAGCGCAATGTGGTGCACCTCCGGGATGGCCCGCAGCAGCTCCCGGAGCTCCCGCCAGGAATGCTGCCGGACCTTCAGGGTCACATAGGCCGAGGACTTCAGGCCGGCCTTGATGGGATCCACCAGCGCCGTGAACTTGGTCAGCACCCCCTCGCCGGTCAGCCGGGCTATCCGCGTGTACGCATGGGCGCGCGAGATGTGGACGTTCTCCGCGACCTGCGTGACGGACATCCGGCCGTCCCTGGTCAGTTCCGCAATGATGTTCCGGTCCACATCATCCAGCGGCACCGCCGCCGGTTCCGCCTCGGCCTCTGCCATTTGTCCACAACCTCCGCCGGTAATCCAGCTCACACTTACGATTTGTCTTCCAGAATAGGCCAATATTCTGGACTTCTCCACGATTTCCGCTGGAGCTGGATACGAAACATCTCCCCGCGCCATACTGGGAATGAATAGTGGCTACAGAAGGACGGACCAATGACGATCTCCGCAGACCACACTGCGCAGCAAGCGGGAGCCGACGACCAAGCGTCCAGCGCTGCCGCGCCCGGCCCGGAAGTTCCAGCAGGAGCCCCGGGAGACGCCGTCAACGAGGCGGTGCGCAAGTTCGGCATCACTGTTGAGGACTACATGCTGCCGGCCCGGCACCAGATCCAAATGGTGGGCCCGGACGGCACCCTGAACCCCCACACCGAGCAGGGCACCCAGCCCGGCCACGAGTACGCCCTCCCCGGCGACGAGGAGCTGGTGGCCGCCTACGAGCAGCTCGTCGTCGGACGTCGCGTCAACGACCAGAACTCCGCCCTGGTCCGGCAGGGCCGCATGGCCGTCTACCCGTCCAGCCACGGCCAGGAGGCCTGCCAGGTGGCCGCCGCCCTCTGCCTGTCCGACGGTGACTGGATATTCCCCACCTACCGCGACTCCGTGGCCGTGATGGCCCGCGGCGTTGATCCCGTCCAGACCATGACGCTCTTCCGCGGCGACTGGCACGGCGGCTATGACCCGGCCAAGCACAAGGTCGGCATCCAGTGCACCCCGCTGACCACCCAGCTGCTGCACGGCGTCGGCGTGGCCCACGCAGCGAAGCTGCGCGGCGAGGACACCGTTGTCCTGGCCATGTGCGGCGACGGCGCCACGAGCGAAGGGGACTTCCACGAGGCGCTGAACTTCGCCGCGGTGTTCCACCTCCCGGTCGTGTTCTTCGTCCAGAACAACCAGTACGCGATCTCCGTGCCGCTGGCGCACCAGTCCGTCGCGCCGTCCCTCGCGCACAAGGCCGTGGGCTACGGCATGGCCGGCGAACGCGTGGACGGCAACGACATTGTGGCCCTCCTGGCCGTGCTCGGCCGGGCCGTAAAGCTCGCCCGGGAAGGCTCCGGCCCCCTGCTGGTGGAGGCCCACACCTACCGGATGCAGGCGCACACCAACGCCGACGACGCCACCCGGTACCGTCAGGACAGCGAAGTCGCCGAATGGGTGGCCAAGGACCCGCTGAGCCGGATGAAGACCTACCTGACGGACCGCGGACTGCTCGACGACGAGCGCGCCGCCGGGATCGCCGAGAAGGCGGAAGCCGTTGCGGCCCAGCTCCGCGAAGGCCTGAGCGAGGAAGTCCCGGTGGAACCGCAGGACCTGTTCAAATACGTGTTCTCCACACCGACGCCGCAGCTGAAGGAACAGTCCGCTTTGCTCGCCGACGAACTCGCCCGCGACGCCGCATCCGCCACGACCTCCGAGGAGGCCTCACGATGAGCCCCACCATCACCACGTCCTCCGAAGTCAACGGCAACGTCAGCGCCGCGACCGCCCGGGCGGCCGCCAAGGCTGCTGTTGAAGCCGAAAAGACCGGCCCGCAGACCATCACCCTCGCCAAGGCCCTGAACACTGCCATGGCCGACGCCATGCACGCCGACGAGTCGGTCCTGGTCTTCGGCGAGGACGTCGGCATGCTCGGCGGCGTCTTCCGCATCACCGACGGCCTCACCAAGACCTTCGGGAAGAGCCGCTGCTTCGACACCCCGCTCGCCGAATCCGGCATCGTCGGCATGGCCGTGGGCATGGCTATGAACGGCATGCGCCCGGTCATCGAGATGCAGTTCGACGCCTTCGCCTACCCGGCGTTCGAGCAGATCGTCAGCCACGTCGCCAAGATGCACAACCGCACCAAGGGCACCGTGAAGCTGCCTATCGTCATCCGGGTCCCGTACGCAGGCGGCATCGGGGGAGTGGAGCACCACTGCGACTCCTCCGAGGCCTACTACGCCCACACCGCCGGGCTCAAGGTCTTCACGCCCGCCACCGTCGCCGACGGCTACCGGATGCTCCGCGAGGCCATCGACTCGGACGATCCCGTAATGTTCATGGAGCCCAAGAAACTGTACTGGTCCAAGGACCAGGTGGACCTGGGCGCCCTCCGCGCCGAACACACGCAGAACATCGAGCGCGGCACGTCCTCCGAAGGCCGGGCAGCCGTCGCCCGCCCCGGCACGGACGCCACGCTGATCGCCTACGGACCGTCCGTCCCGACGGCGCTCGCCGCCGCCGCGGCGGCCGCCGGGGAAGGCCGCTCCCTCGAGGTGATCGACGTCCGCTCGATCGTGCCGTTCGACGACGAAACGGTCTGCGCTTCGGTCCGCAAGACCGGCCGCGCCGTGGTCATCGCAGAGGCCCACGGCTTCGCGTCCGTGGCCTCCGAGATCGTGGCCCGGGTCCAGGAACGCTGTTTCCACCATCTGGCCGCGCCGATCCGCCGCGTCACCGGCTTCGACGTGCCGTACCCGGCGCCCAAGCTTGAGCACTATTACCTGCCCGGCGTGGACCGCATCCTCGACGCCGTTGACGACCTCCAGTGGGAAGACTGACCATGAGCGAACCGAAAGTATTCCTCCTCCCGGACCTGGGCGAAGGCCTCACCGAAGCAGAGCTCGTGAACTGGCTCGTGGCCGTGGGCGACGAGATCCGCGTCGACCAGCCGATTGCCGAGGTTGAGACCGCGAAGTCCATGGTCGAGGTGCCCTCCCCGTACGCCGGGACCGTGGCCGTGCTGCACGGCGAGCCCGGCCAGACGCTCGACGTCGGCAAGCCGCTGATCTCGGTGATGCCAGTTGGTGCCTCCGTGGCTTCCGGTGCCGCATCTGGTGGCGCCGCCACAGGCAATGCCGCCCCCGCCCCTTCGCCGGACGGCATTGCTGCAAGCAGCATGCCGTCCGGCTCCGACAGGCCCGATGCCACTCCCGGGGCGGCATTGCCTGCGCCGGCTGGGTCTGCTGGGTCCTCGCCGGCTGCTGTGGCGGTGTCGCCTGATGCGGGTTCGTCGCCTGGCGCTCCCGCTGACTCGCCTGCTTCTGCCGCCGCTGAGGCCTATCGCGAGGAGGAGAAGGCCGGGTCCGGGAATGTCTTGATTGGTTACGGGACTCCTGGCGGGCATGGGGTTGCTCGGCGGACTCGGGCTCGTAAGGGGGCTGCCGGGACTGCGGTGGTTGAGCCGGTTGCTGGGGTATCAGCTGCGGAGAAGGCGGCGGACGACTTGTTGCTGATGCGGACGCGGGTTCCCGGGAAGTTGGGGGCTGTTATTTCGCCGCTCGTTCGGCGGATGGCGCGGGACCATGGGGTTGATTTGGGGGAACTCCAGGGCTCGGGGGCCAGCGGGCTCATCATGCGGCGCGACGTTGAGGCTCGTATCAAGCCGTCTGTCGTTGAGCGTTCGGAGGCGGCGCCGGTAGAAACCCAAGCGGCAGCGCCGGTTGCGGGCAGCAGCGACACCGATGCGCGCACCGGGCTGGGCGTTACCGGGCGGACCGCGGTCCGCGGCGTGCGGAAGGCCGTTGCGGCCAACATGACGCGCAGCCGTTCCGAGATCCCGGAAGCCACGGTGTGGGTGGATGTAGACGCCACTGCCCTCGTGGAGATGCGTGCCGCGCTGAAGAAGGCTGACCCGCACCACACGCCGGGTCTGCTGGCGTTCATCGCACGGTTCGTCACTGCCGGGCTGAAGAAGTTCCCGGAGCTGAACACCCGGATCGTGACCACGGAAGACACCACCGGCGGAGCGTCCCAGGAGATTGTTGCCTTCGACGGCGTCAACCTCGGCTTCGCGGCCCAGACCGACCGTGGCCTGATGGTGCCGTCAGTGCGGAACGCGGACAAACTCAGTGCCCGCGAACTGGACGCCGAGATCCGGCGGCTCACCGCCGTCGTGCGCGACGGCAAAGCGACCCCGGCGGAGCTGGGCAGCGGCACGTTCACGCTGAACAACTACGGGGTCTTCGGGGTGGACGGCTCGGCCGCCATCATCAACCACCCCGAGGTCGGGATCCTCGGCGTCGGGCGCATTATCGACAAGCCCTGGGTGGTCAACGGCGAACTGGCCGTACGCAAGGTCACGGAACTGACCCTCACCTTCGACCACCGGGTGTGCGACGGCGGGACCGCCGGCGGCTTCCTGCGCTACGTGGCCGACGCGATCGAGAACCCCGGCTCGGTGCTCGCGGACCTCTGAACGCGGCCGGCGCCGCGCGGGCGGAAAGACCGCCCGCGCGGGGCCCGCTTCCAGCTTCCGGCCAGCTCCGGTGGGTACAATTGAGGGCAGAACATCGCACCAACGACGCCGGAACACCGCCCGGAATACGGAGATTTAATGTCACGATGGCTCGAGGTTGGCCAGGACAACTACGTCCTGACCACCCAAAGTTCCCTGCTCAACACCGGCCTGGTTGTCGGCGCCGAACGCGCCCTGGTGATCGATACCGGCAGCGGACCCCGGCAGGGTCGCGAGATCCTGGATGCGGTGCGGGAAAAGACGCAGTTGCCGCTGGTCGTCGTCAACACCCACGCCCACTACGACCACTTCTTCGGCAACGCGGTGTTCGCCGATGCCGGTGTGACCGAGTTCTGGGCGCATGAGAACTGCGCCGCGGAGATCGGCGAAAACGGCGACAGCCAGCGCCGCGCCGTCGGGGCCGATGAGCCCGAAATGGCTGCCGGCGAAGGCAGCACCACCGACATTGTCGTCCCGAACGCGATCGTCAAAGACCAGCCGGTCCTCCTGGACCTCGGCGGCCAGACTGTCACGTTCTTCTACCTCGGCCACGGCCACACCGACGGCGACCTCCTCGTCGGAACAGGCACCACCCTCTACGCCGGCGATCTGGTGGAGCAGGGCTCCCACCCGTCCTTCGAGGATTCCTTTCCCGAGGAATGGGCCGACGCCCTCCGCCATCTCTCGGCCCTGCGGCACCGCTACGAATTCCTGATTCCCGGCCACGGGGAACCGTGCAGCGACCAGTTCGTCAAGACCATGGCCAACACCATGACCACTGCCGTGCGGCAGGCTACCCAGGCGACCCGGGAAACCCCGGACGACGCCACCAAGGCCATCCCGATCCTGCCCTACGGGCCGGAGCAGTCCCGCTGGTTCATCACGCGGCTGCAGGAGACCCGCGCGCACCACTGAGTCCGCGGGTTTGGGCCGTCGATGGTAAGGGGACTTGGGAATGCCCCTAGAATTGCAGTTTGGACCAATTCAAACGAGCACCGCAGCCGCCTGCGCTGTGAGTCCCAGGGGGGACCAATATGCCCGATCCGGTGGACAACAACACAGCCAACGCTGCCGCTGAGGCAAAACAACCCGAACTCCGGCGCCGGCGTGACCGCCGCCGCGGCGAGGACTCCGACGCCCGGACAGGAACCATGCCGATCACAACCTCCGACGCCGTCGACAATCCGGCGGCGCGTCCCCTGCGACGCAACTCCTGGGCGGAAGCTGCCGAAGCAGCCGACGAACGAAACGCCGCCACGGGCGCCGTTCCCGTAATCCGGCAGGTCCCCGCCACGCCGGTGCCGCCTGCGGCTCCGCCCGCCTCGGCCGCCCAAGGCTTCGGCCCGGCAACTAACCTTGCCGAGCAGGCGTTCGACGAGCAGGCCTTCGATGAAGAGGCGTTCGAGGACTTTGAGGCCGAGTCGCCTGCCTTCGAAGCGGCCGCGCCCCTGTCCCGGCGTTCGGCCGTGCCGGCGGCGCCGGAAAGCGCCCCCGCCGTACCCGCGCCGCCGGCCCGGGCCACCCGCTCCGCCAGCCGGGCTGCAGCGCTGACCTCCCCGGCCCCCGATTTCATCAGCTCCCCTGGCCTCTTTGTCCGCGAGCAGAAGCCCCGGCCGGTCGGCGGCCTCCGCGGCGCCCTCTATTCCCTGACCGGCGGCGGACTGAACCTGGGCCCGAGCGCCCGGCAGCGCGAAGAGGACGAACTGGCACGGCGCATCTCCCGCCAACTCCAGGGCAGCTACAACACCGCCGTCCTGAGCCTCAAGGGCGGGATCGGCAAGACGTCCACAACGGTCGGCGTCGGGCTGACCCTCGCCGAGTTCCGCGGTGACCCGCCGTGCGCCATCGACGCGAACCCGGACTCCGGCGACCTCGTTGAGCGTGCCCTCGGCGAGGGTATCTACCAGCAGCAGACGCCCCGCACCATCACCGACCTGCTGAAGAACATCGAATCGATCGATTCCCTCACCGCCCTGGCCCGGTACATGCACCACGCCGGGCGGCTGCACCTGATCGCCGGGGAACAGGATCCCGAGGTCTCCGACTCCCTGACCGCAGAGGAATACCTGCGGATCCGCAAACTCATCTCCGCCTACTATTCTGTGGCGCTGACCGACTGCGGCACCGGCGTCACGCACAACGCCATGAGCGGCATCCTGCAGTCCGCGGACAACCTGATCATCGCGGCGGGCTATGCGGTCAGCGGCGCCAAGCGCGCCCGCAGCACCCTCCACTGGCTGGCCGGCCACGGGTACGAGGAACTCGCCCGGAACGCCATCGTGGTCATCACGGACAAGGACGAGGTTTCCTCACGCGTGGACAAGGACGCGATCGAGGACCACCTGTCCGGCATCTGCCGCCAGCTGATCGCCGTGCCGCACGACCGCGGCGTGGCCGACGGCGACCTGGTCACCCTGGACGTGCTCCGCCCGGAAACCCGGCGCGCCTACCGCGAGATCGCCGCCGCGATCGTCGACGGCTACGTCTAGGCGCGTGGGCCCGTGGCGCAGCCGGCGGAAGTTGTGCCCGGCCGGGGTCCGACCTACATTTTAGGAATGACCAACAACGCCGGGGACGACGCCGCACTGCAACTGCAGGACCTCCTCATGGACACCGGGAACGTCGAGGACTTCCTCGGCCGCCTCGCTGAATTCTCTGCGGCCACGCTCAGTCACGCCGCCGGCGCCGAGATCGAATGCGGCGTGACGTTGCAGCGCCGGAAGAAGACCGCCACCGTGGCCGGGAGCAGCCCCCGGGCTGTGACCCTGGACCGCATCGAGCAAAGCCTAGGCGACGGCCCGTGCATCGAAGCCCTCCGGACGCGGTCCGTGGTGCTGCTGGCCGACGTCGACACCGACCCGCGCTGGCCTACCTACCAGCTGCAGCTCGCGGCGCAAGGCTGCCGCAGCACCCTCGGCGTACCACTGGAAATCGGCCAGGACGCAGTGGCTGCCCTGAACTTCTTTGGCCCCGCCACCGGAGTCTTCACCGAGGACATCATTGCCAAGGCATCCGGCTTTGCCGACCTCGCCGGCCGTTCCCTCCGCCTGGCCGTCCGCATCGGCACCGCGCAGTCCCGCGCCGAGGACCTCCAGGCTGCCATGGAACACCGCACCGCGATCGATCTGGCCTGCGGCGTCGTAATGGCCCAGAACCGCTGCTCCCAGGAGGAAGCCATGAGCATCCTCACCCGGGTTTCCAGCAACCGGAACCAGAAGCTCCGCGACGTCGCCGCCGAGGTCCTCCGCAACCTCACCGCGGGGGAAGTCCGCACGCACTTCGACGCCTGACCGCCCCGGCTTGCGGGCACTGTCCGTCCCTAGGGCCCGACGGCGTATTGGGCCCGTGCACGGTTGCCAGCCGCCGACAGAGCCCGGCAACGATAGAAGCCGGCCCAGCTCGGTGAGCTGGTCCGGCTTCTATCAGCTTGCTTGGTTCGTGAGGGCGTGCCGTATTTGGTGTTCCAGCGGTACATGAACGCTGCCATTGCATCCCGGTTTACGGACATGGTCGGGCCGGGGAAGCGTCCGGCTGGACGGAACCGGGCGGGTCGATGTCTTTCCGGCCCTTGACCCCGGTCAACCGGGATGCCATGGCGGCCTTCATGTACAGGTTGGCAGGCTAGCCTGCATTTACGCCGCCGACTCCGTATGTCGATGTGGCGACCGACAACCTTTTCTATAAGAAAATCACCTGGTCCGCCAGCAAGGGGATCTCCACCGGTCGGCCCGAGGACCGCACCTTCCGTCCGCTTCAGCCCGTGAACCGCGACGCCTTGGCCGCCTTCCTCTGCCGCCTCGCAGGCAAACCGGACTCACAGCCTCGCCAGCATTCCAGGACATGGCGGGCAAAAATCAATTCTTCACGGAGGTCGGCTGGCTGGCGGCCGAAGAAAACAGCACAGGCTGGGATGAAGGTTACGCGTTGCCGTGGGGACTGGACAGCCCACTCTGCACTTGTTCTAGATCCAGGCGGATTTGGCATCAAACCGGTACATGAAGGCGGCCATGGCATCGCGGTTCACGGGTTGGACCGGTCGGAAGGTCTTCGTTCCGTCCGCTTCGGTCCAGCCGGTGGAGATGCCCTGGGCGGCCAGCCACGTGATCTCGTGGTAGTAGACGTTGTCTTTGGATACGTCAGCGAAGGGCGAAACTGCAGGCGGGTTGAAAGCGGGCCTGCCTGCAAGTCGGTACATGAAAGCGGCCATCGCATCCCGGTTAACCGGCTGGCCTGGGCGGTAAGACCTGGTGCCGCTGCCTTCATCCCATCCGGTGGAAATGTTCCGGGCGGTGATCCAGATGATTTCCTTGAAGAACATGTCGGTGGGCGCCACATCGACGAGCGGCGAGACGGGTGGGGGCGAGAAATCCGGTTTGCCTTCGAGGCGGTGCATGAAGGCCGCCATGGCGTCTCGGTTGACCGGGCTCAGCGGCCGGAAGGTGCTGGTGCCGTCCGGCTCGGCCCAGCCCGTGCTGATGCCCCTGCCCGCAAGCCACTGGATCTCGGCTGCAAAGGGGGACCCGGGGTGGACATCGGCGAACGACGGCGAGGAAGCTTCGGCCTGCTGTATGGTTCCGCGGAGATCCGGCCACCGCTGGCTTGCCTCCGCGGCAGGCAGACGTTGGCCGGAAGTGGGGGTCACGGCAGCGCTGGCCGCCGGCGCAACCGTGACGGACAACAGCAAGCCCAAAGCCAAAGCCGCGATTGCCGGCGTCAGGTTTCCTGGCAATGTCTTATTGTTCATTGGTCCCACTAAATCCTGCGGTTGATGTGCTGTTGAGGAAGTGCCGAATCTGGGCCTGTTACCGGAACCAACGACTCACTTATGGGTGGCCCGGGAGGGTCTCGCAGGCGATCCTGTCCTTATTGGCGTCCAGTTTCGCCACGTCCCCGTAGTACGGATAGTAGGTGTTGAACCAGTTCTGCGCATCTCGCCACGTGGCAAAGCTTCCGCAGTTAACGGCGTCACCGGGGTTGGCCGGAATGACCGGTCCCGGGGGCGGCGTCGGCGTGGGAGTAGGCGTTGGCTCCGGAGCAGGCGGCTTGGGGGCAGGTGGCAGTGCGACGGGCACCGTCTGGTTGGTGGGAGCCAGCTGTCCGGCACAGTTACTGAGGATCCCCGCCATGGCGTCGTGTTCGGCCTGGGTGATCCAGAGCGCATAAGTTGCCTTGACGGAAACCTGCCGGGCGACGTACTCGCAGCGGTAGGAGGTGTTCGGCGGCAGCCAAGTCGCGGCGTCGCCGTCGCCTTTTTGCTGGTTGGTGGGTCCGTCGGTGGCCTGTAGGTTCAACGCGTCGTTGGCAAACTGCAGACGCTGTTCGTAGCTGAGCTGCTGCGCTCCCTTCTGCCAGGAATCCGAGAGGGCTACGACATGGTCGATCTGCACTGCCGAGCTCGTGGTGGTGCCGCGGACAAAGTCGAGCCCCGTGCCCGTGTACGGGTCCTCCAGGTGCCCGTATTCCACGATGCAGCCGTTGTCGCCGCGGAAGGTCAACTGCAGGCGGAGGATGTCATTGCGGGTGTCGCAGCCGTTGCGGTCGACGTCGAACCACGCCGGGCCATACTGTTCGCGGTCATACCCGGTCTTCGGCGCCCGGCCCTTGATGGGCAGGGTGGCCAGTATGTCCAGGGCTGTGGAGCCAAAGGAGGGTTGGTTGTTCGGCGGCAGCTTGATCTTGAACCGGTACATAAACGCCGCCATCGCGTCACGATTCACCGGCTGCAGGGGACGGTAGGTACGGTCCTCGGACCATCCGGTGGAAATGCCCTTGTCCGCAAGCCAGCTCATCTCGCTGTAGAACTGCGTGTTCACCCCGATGTCCCCGAACGGGGAAGAAGCAGGGGCGGTGAAGGCCGGCTTGACCGCGAACCGGTACAGGAAGGCTGCCATCGCATCCCGGTTCACCGGCTGCAGCGGACGGTAGGACCTGTCCCAGTAGCCCGTGGTGATACCCCGGGACGCCAGCCAAGTGATTTCCTTGTAGAACTGCGTCGCCGGGGTCACATCCGTAAATGGGGATTCTGGCGGTGGTGTGTAATCGGGGGAACCAGCCAGCCGGTACAGGAACGCGGCCATCGCGTCGCGGTTCACCGCCTGGACGGGTCGGAACGTCTGGTCGAAGTATCCTGTCGAGATCCGTTCGGCCGCCAGCCAGCTGATCTCGTTGTAGAACTGGTTTGACGGGTCGACGTCGATGAACGCGGTACCTTCCAGCCCGGATGACACCAGGGTCGGTGCGTACGCTGACGCTGCCGCCGGGTTGTACGCGACGGGCAGGCAGCCGACAGCAATTGCCGCCAACGTTGCGGCGATGCGTCGTTTCAGGCCCTTCGGTGGATTAGCAGGTGGAGTGACACCACGACGCGGAGCAATATTCAAAATTTCCCCCAACAGTCCGTCCAGAGGAACGGGAAGCCATCAAAAGATGCCGAGTATGCGGCAGCTCACCAGATTATGCCACTACTTTTCTTCAACGAGTCCAGTCGGCGCGGAACGAGTGATTGTTCATTGCGTAGTCCGAATCGCCGCAGATTCCAGGGACCATCGTGCGCGCCGGACAGGGCACGGGGCGGCGTTCAGCTGCCGGTTGACCTTGGAAGGCGGATTCGTTGCCACAAGTCCCATACGGCAGAATTGGGGCATGCGAATTGCTCTATTGGGGGATGTCGGACAGCCGGTTTACCACGTCGGCGACGAGGCCATGGCCCACGCCTGCGTGGACGAGCTTGGGGCTCGAGGGCACGAGGACGTCTTATTGCTGACCCGAAATGTGGAGGAAACCCGCCGCCTCTTCAGGAAAGCCGCAGCGCCCACCCTGCAGTTTCCGTGGCCGCCCGAGGAACGTGCCGAGTACCTGGACCTGGTCATCCGGGCAGCGCATGGGGACACTGATGCTTTGCCGCCGGAGGACCAAGTATGGGACCTGATCACTGCCATGCGGACCTGTGATGCTCTGCTGATCGCCGGCGGCGGCAACATGAATTCGACGTACGGCTGGCTGCTCTACGAACGCGCCGCCGTCGCTGGGATCGCGCGTGCGCTGGGACTGCCTGTGGCCATCGCGGGTCAGACGTTTGGTCCTGTCCTCTACGGCCGGGACCGCGATGTCGCCAAGGACCTGATAGGCCGGGCAGCGCTGGTCGGCGCCCGGGAGTCCTACACACTGTCCTTGGCGCGCCATCTGGCAGAGGCCGGGCAGAACAAGGTGGCATCTTGCTTGGATGATGCGACGTTCTATGCGGGGAGGGCCGCCGCCAAGGTGAAGAGCGTCGACGTCGGCGATTCCCTAGCACCCGCAGGCCCGTACATCGCGGCCACGTTCTCGGGTGGTCACGGCCCCGCGGACCGGGAAGCCTACATCAAGGCGGTTGCCGCCGCCTTGGATCAGGCGGCGCTGGCTACCGGATGCGCCGTCGTACTGCTGGCGCACATGAGCACCCCTGGCCTGGGCGACGGAGACGAAGGGGTGCATTCCGAAATAGCAGCGGCCATGACTGTTCCGGTGGTGGCGCCGCCGATTCTGTCAGCCGAGGACACAGCCGCCCTAACCGCCGGCGCTTCCATGGTCATCACCTCGCGCTACCATCCGGTGGTCTTCGCCCTCGACGCGGGTCTTCCTGTGGTGGCGCTGGCCTGCGAGGACTACAGCCACGCCCGTCTGAACGGGGCACTGCAGAACTGGGGGCTAGGCCCGCTGGCCCTCACACTTCCATCGCTTTTCGACGGCACTTTCAGCTCGGCGGTTGAGGAAGTCTGGAAGCGCCGCAGCGACGTCGCGGCCCATTTGGCAGCGATCCGGACCGTCAAGGCTGAGGAATTCGCCCTTTGGTGGGACAGGGTCACTGCGGCACTCGCGGGCGCCGACGGGCTGGCTGGCATCGACGCCAACATCGAGCCTGGTTCTCACGCGACGGACCTGTCTTTCCAGGGAACTTGGGTCAAGCGCGCAGCCCTCAGCAAAGCCTTCTTCCTGCCCCTGTCCGCTGAAACGGCGGAGCTCCGAGTCGAACGGGAACACCTTGCCGGCCGGCTGGGTGCCGCGACGCGGGACGCGGAAGTGGCCAGGGAGCAGCTACAACGCTGGCTCGACTCGAGGAGCTTCGCGCTCATCCGCAAACTTGCACCGATCCGGACTCTCGTGGGGAAACTAATCAAATGACGAGTGAATCACTGCCTTCAGTCGCGATCATCATGCGGACCAAGAACCGGGCTGTGCTGCTTGAGCGCGCCGTTCGTGACGTCCTGGCGCAGACCTTCAAAGACTGGATTCTGGTGGTTGTCAACGACGGCGGAAATACCTCCGAGGTCGACCCCGTGATCGAACGGCACCGGCATGAACTCGACGGCCGGGTCCGGATCCTCACCCATCAAATCAGCCTCGGAATGGAAGCGGCCTCGAACGCTGGTATAGCGGCAAGCGAATCCGAGTTAATCGCAATCCACGACGACGACGACACCTGGCATCCGGACTTCCTGAAGCGAACCGTCGACCATCTCCGCGCGGCCGATGATGCTGGTGTGGGTGTGCGGACCGAAATCGTCTTCGAGCGGCTGGGGAACGGCCGAATCGAGGAGGTAAGCCGAGAAATATTTGAACCCAATGTCCACGCAATTACCCTTTC
Organism: Arthrobacter sp. 10L424; assembly: GCF_056395325.1. NCBI lineage: Bacteria > Bacillati > Actinomycetota > Actinomycetes > Micrococcales > Micrococcaceae > Arthrobacter > Arthrobacter sp. 10L424. The sequence continues at coordinate 175,431 of NZ_JBFTJH010000001.1, forward strand.
CGATACTCTCCGGTCCAACCGGTGTGTACCGATCTCGCTGCTGTACCGCCGTTCAGTCCACGACTCCGTGGGCTACTACGACGAGGCGCTGGAGGCCGTGGGCGACTGGGAGTTCCAGCTCCGGATGCTGCAGGGCCATCACCTCGGATTCATCGACGGGGCGCCCCTTGCTTTCTGGCACCAGCGCAGGGAAGCCACCGGCGACCTCGGCAACAGCGTCATCGTCGCCGACTCTGCACACCAGACGTTCGATCGCGCCGTGCGGGAAAAATACCTGCGGAAGTATGTTTCGGAGGTCGGTCTGGGCGGCATGCTGTACCTCACGAAGCACCAGGACGCGGAGATAGGCCACTTCCACCACCGCCAGACGTACTCCGAAGGTCTCCTCCGGGAGCTTGTCGAGAGCTCCGCCCGCACCGAGGAGCGGCTCAAGTCCCTCGAGGAGGCCATCAACGACGCCAGCCTGGTCAGCCTACTGCGCCGGCGGTACCGCCGAGTAAAAGACCGCCTGCGTAAACGGTAGTCGCGGGAGAACTTTACTGGGGACCTGCCAGGCTATGTCGAGTGCACCGGAAAGGTCGGCCGCGCCACGGTCGGCCGGAGGGTGCGGTAAATCAGGCCTAGGATGAGGGGGATGACCACCACCAGCCACGCGCCCTTCAGCCTCCGCAGCATCGCCGTCCCCGCCTTCGGCCCGGCACTGCTGTTCAGCCTCGGCGAAGGTGCCATCCTGCCCGTGGTGGCACTCTCCGCCCGCGACCTCGGCGCCTCGGTGGCCGTCGCCGCACTGATCGTCACGATGATCGGGCTCGGTTCGTGGTTCTTCAACCTGCCGGCCTCTCTCATCACGCTGAAGTTCGGCGAACGCTGGGCCATGGTCGGTGCGGCCGCCGCGAGCACCCTCGCCCTGGCCGCCGCCGCACTGTCCCCGCTGCTGCCCGAGGGGATCTGGCTACTGGCCGCGGCCATGGTGGTTGTCGGCATGGCAGCGAGCGTCTTCAGCCTGGCCCGGCAGAAGTACCTGACCGAGGCCGTGCCGGTGATGATCAGGGCTCGTGCCCTGTCCACGCTCGGCGGCGTCAACCGGATCGGCATCTTCATCGGCCCCTTCATCGGCGCTGCGGTGATGCAGTTCTCCGGCATCACCGGCGCCTACTGGGTGGGCGTCGTCGCCATGGCCGCGGCTGCTGTCCTGTCGGTCACCATCCCGGACCTCGTGGCCAAGCCCGCGGCGGACGACGGCGTCGCTGTCCAGCAGGCAACGCTGCGCAGCGTCGCCGTCTCCCACGCCGGGGTCTTCCTTACCGTGGGGATGGGAGTGCTGCTGCTCAGTGCGCTGCGGGCCTCCCGGCAGGTGGTGATCCCGCTCTGGGCCGAGCACCTCGGGATGGACGCGACGCAGGCGTCGCTGATCTACGGACTCTCCGGCGCCATCGACATGCTGGTCTTCTATCCGGCCGGAAAGCTGATGGACCGCAAGGGCCGGCAATGGGTGGCCATCCCGTCCACGCTCATCATGGGTACAGCCTTGCTGCTGATCCCGCTCAGCGCCGGATTCACGGGCCTGCTGCTCGCCGCGCTTCTGATCGGCTTCGGCAACGGCATCAGCTCGGGCCTGAACATGACGCTGGGCGCCGACTTCTCGCCCGACAACGGCCGCGGCCAGTTCCTGGGCATCTGGCGGTTCATGGCCGACGCCGGGGCCACCGGCGGACCGGTGCTGCTCTCAGCTGTGACCGCCGTCGTCTCGCTCGGCGCCGGAGTGGCCGCCACCGGAGTGCTGGGCTTCGCGGCTGCCGCGGTCTTCGCCGTCACCATCCCCCGGCTGAAGCACCGGCGCAACTACTGAGGGATCCGGCAGGCGCTTTTCTAGCTGCCGGACGACGTACGCCGCGTCCCGGTCCACCCCGCCGACCAGGCCCGAGGTGAGGGCGTACTGGAATGGTAGGCCGACGAAGTACAGCCCCGGAATCCCCGGGACGGCTCCCCGTTCGGTGTGCGGCCAGCCCGACGGCGACCGTTCCAGCCCGTCGATCCAATCCAGGCCGGGGCTGTAGCCCGTTGCCCAGATGACCGTCCGCACGACGGCGGACCCTCCTCCGTCAAAGCGGGGCTGGCCGTCCGTGGTGCCGGTCATCCGCGGCACCCGGACCACTCCGGCGCCGTCGAGGTCCTTGAGGGAGATCCGGATCAACGGTGCCCCGCGCTGGTGGAAGTTCGCCGCAGCCTTGCGCCCGATCGGTGTGCCCAGCGTCAGCACCGAGTGGATGAACCGCCAATACGCCGCGCCTGCGTAGCGGAGCAGGGGGTCGGGGACGTGCAGGGTTGGACGGCCTGAGAGCAGCACCCTGTGGCTGCCGGACAGCTCCAAGGCAATTTCCGCGCCCGACGTTCCGGCACCCACCACCAGCACGTCACCTTCCGGGATGTCGGCGGGCGTGCGGTATTGCGAGCTGTGGAGCTGTTGGATGGAGGAGTCCAGCCCGGTGGCGGGGTGCGGAATGCGGGGGAGCACGTTTGCCCCGGCCGCCACGATGACATTGCGCGCCCGCACCGTGCCGCCCGGGGTTGCGACGGCGAACCCTGCGCCCGCCGGCCGGACGCCCTCCACCCGAACCCCGGTCCGCACCGGCAGGCCGAAATGCGCAGCGTAGCCCTCAAGGTAGTCTGCGAACTCGTCCTTGCCCGGGAATGTGTTCCGCGGCGCCGGGAAGGGCAGCCCGGGGAGTCCGTCGTGCTGGGCCGGGGTGAACAGTCGCAGGGAATCCCAGCGGCGGCGCCAGGTCTCGCCGAGCCGCGTGTCGCCCTCCAGGATCTCGAACCGGAGTTTCGTCCGGGCGAGGTGATAACCCGCGGCCAGGCCTGCCTGGCCCGCCCCGATCACCACGGCATCAAGCGGCTGACTGTTCTGATCCATGGCCGGCTCCTAGCTGGGAGAACCTTCTTCGTATCAATTAGAATACCGTTCTAGTGACTAGAGCGATAGTCTAATGTTATGGAAAAGACGACGAGGCGGTCGATCCAGGCGGCCGGGACCCGGGACGCCATCGTCGAGGCGGCCGGCCGGCTGTTCGCTGCTGACGGGTACGTCCGCACCACTATCGACGGGATCGCCGCCGAGAGCGGCGTGGCCGTCCAGACCGTGTACAACTCCGTGGGCAACAAGGCCGCCCTGCTCTCCGCCGTGCTGGACAGCGCGGCGGCGGGGCCGGGAGCGCAGGCCGGGGTGCTGGACTTCATGCGGGAGCGCACGCGGCAGGCCGCCGACTTTCAAGCCCTGGTCGATGTCCTGGCGGAATGGTTTGTCGAGGTCCATCCGCGCACGGCCGGGATCAACGCTGTCATCGCCCAGGCCGCGGCTGTAGATGACTCGGCGGCGCAGCTGGAGAGGGACCGCGGGCAGCAGCGGCTCCGGCGCTATGGGGAGGCCGCCGCGGCGGCCCGGACGCTCGGCGGCCTGAGTTCCGGGATGTCCGATGCCGAGGCGGCCGCCGCCATCTGGTCGCTGGGACACCCGCAGGTCTACCGGGCACTGGTCCGGGACGCCGGTTGGACCCTGCCGGCCTACCGGGCGTGGATCGCCAAGGCGCTGGTTGCCGCGCTCGCCTAAGCCGCTGGTTCACGTCCGGCTGCCGCCCGCCCATCCAACCTGTAGCAGGGGCTGTATCTCAGCGCTGATGACGGCCGCAGCTGCCGGCTAAGTGGCCACGGCGCCGCCCGAGCGCTGGATCGCCGCAGCAAAGACCGGCAGGGCGCGCTGGATCATGTCCTCGGAGGCCGTGAGTGAAATCCGGAAATAGCCCGGCGTCTCGAAAAGCGTTCCCGGCAACACAAACACGTCCTGGTCCGCGAGGGCGGCGGTGAACTGCTCGTCGTCGTCGGCGGGAGTGCGGACGAAGAGATAAAAGGCACCTTCCGGCCGCGATACCTGATACCCCGCAGCGGTCAGCGCCGCCACCATCAGATCGCGTTTGCGCTGCAGCTGCCCGACGTCGATCGCGAACTCTTCCAGCCGCGGCAGGGCGTACTGCATCAGGGCATTCGGGTAGATCCAGCCCATCGCCATCTGCAGGGCAGTGAGCGCCTCACGCAGCGGCCCGCGGTCCGGCATGGTGGGCGGCAGCGCCAGGTAGCCGATCCGCTGCCCGGGCGCCAGATGCGTCTTGCCATAGGAGTAGGCCAGCAGCGTGTACGGATAGTATTCGGCGGGACTGTGGAACCGGGCGCCGTCGTAGACAATCCGGTTGTAGGGCTCGTCGGAGAGCAGGTAGACCCGCCGCCCGTTGCTGCGCGAGGCCCCTTCCAGCATGTCGGCCAGATCCTGCAGGAGCGAGGGCGGGTAGATCCGGCCGGTCGGGTTGTTGGGCGTGTTCACGATCACCACGCGGGTGCGCGGCGTGATGGCGGCCCCCAGCGCCGCCAGGTCGACGTCGAACGTCTCGGGGTCGCAGCGGATCTTGACCGGCACCAGCCCGGCCTCGATCGTGAGCGGTTCGTAGAAGAACCAGGGCGGCAGGGTGAAGATGACCTCGTCACCGGGGTCAGCGACGGCCTTCAGCGCCAGCGGAATCGCGGTGAATCCTCCCGTGGTGAGGTGGATGTCCGCAGGCTCGAAGGGCAGCCCCAGGAGGCGCTGCAGGGAGGCCGCGGCGGCGGCCTGTGCCGCCGGCTCGTTCGTCTTGTAGGCAAACCACCGCTCGTTCCGTGGCGTCAGCGAGTCCGCCAAGGCTTCGACATAGGCGGCTTGCGGCATCTCGTGCGGGTTGCCGAGGGCGAAGTCACAGATCCCCGGTTCGTGCTGGCGCCGGGTGTAGACGGAGTCCCGGAGGAAGGTGTTGATCCGCTGTTGCGACGGGACGGACGCGAGGGTGGCGGCGCGCCGTGAAACGCCTGGTGAAGCGTTCCGTGAAACCGGAGAATCAGTGCTCATAAAAGTCCCTCGCGACGTGGAAGCTTTACCCTTGGTCGGCCCAGTGAGCTCCTGAGCCAGTGGCTGTGCGGGACTAATTCTGGCCCCCGGCGGGCCGGATGTAAACGGCAGGTCAGCGGCGGGGCGTGGGCCGCCGTCGTGCCGCATGCCCGAACAGCCACACGCCGGTGACCGTGGCGAGGTAGCCCGCGATAACGATCAGCGCGGTTCCGGCCCAGAAGTAGTGCGTGGTGTTGTTCTCCAGACCGGTTCCTGCGGCGACGCTCAGCAGGGAAAAGGCGGCAACCGCGGCCGCGACGAGACCCGCCATGGCAGGAAGCGCCAGCCACAGCCGCGAGGATGCCCAGTGCTGTCCGTAGCCGTCCCAGACGTTCCAGTCCGGCCCCTTGCGAATGATCAGCCAGCCCGCCGGGAGCATAAAAACCGCCACCACCAGGAAGGCCGCGACGACGTCGGCGGGCCGGTGCCACTGGTTGATCAGCGTGGAGACGCCGGTGGCGACGGCGAAGCTGCCGCCCAGGAAACCAACGAGGGGCCGCCAGCGCGGGGAGACCATCAGGAACACTGCGGCCGCGGCGGACGCGGCCAGGGTGGTGTGCCCGGAAGGCAGCGAGTTCAGTTCCAGGGTTTCGACCCCGCGGTAGGGCCGGACGGGAACGATGTCTTTCAGGATTTGGGTGGCCACGTTGGCGCCCACGCAGGCCGCCACAGCAATCCCGGCGGCCGCCCAGCGCCGCCGCATCACGGTCACGAAGAGAACCACCACCGTGGCGATCAGCAGGGACAGCGCGGGCAGCCAGTCGAGGAGCTGGTTCGCGGCCTTGCCGGCGGTGCCGTGGATCTCCACCGCCTCCACGAGGGCTGATTCGTCGATGAACTGGCCGGTGGTGGTGCGGACGAAGAAATAGTACGTCGCGGCGAGCGCGGCCATGCTGCCGAGGGTGGCCAGCAGGAACAGGAAGCCGGATCCCCGTCCGGGAATGCCGGCCGCGCGGTTCGCGGCGGGGCCGTTAAGGGCAGGCTTGGACGGCGGCTGCGGGTAGCCCGACGCCGTGTGCCTGCTGGTGTGATCCTGCCGAAAACTCATCCGTATCAGGTTCCCACACAACTCTGCGAAATTTCTGAGGGTGCCCGCCGTGGGGCGCGGGTAGTGTTTTGGCCATGGACACCGCGGCGCAGCATCCGGACCCGGCCTTTCCCCAGTTCCATCCGAGGCCCGCGCGGGGCTGGATCAACGATCCCAACGGCCTGGGCTACGCGGACGGCCGCTTTCACGTGTTCTTCCAGTACAACCCGGATTCGGCACGGCATCAGGGCATTTGCTGGGGACACCTGAGTTCCCCGGACCTGGTCCACTGGGACGAGGAACCGGTGGCGCTCCGGCCCCAGCCCGGCGGACCGGACGCGCTCGGCTGCTGGTCGGGCGTCGTGACGGACGACGGCGGCGTCCCCACCGCCGCGTATTCCGGGGTCGACGCAGTGGGCGGCCATGCCCGCGTGGTCCTGGCCCGGGCGGACAAGGGCCTGCGTACCTGGACCCAGGAGGGCCACATTGCCGCGGAGATACCCCCGGACCCGCAGGTCACCGCCGTCCGCGACCCCTTTCTCTTCATCTTCCAGGGCCGCCGCTTCGCGCTCCAGGGTGCCGGGCTGGCCTCCGGCCACGCGGCCGTGTTGCTGTACACCGTCGACGACCTCCGCCACTGGAGGTACGAGGGGATCTGGGTCAGCACCGAGGACCCGCTCGCTGCGAGGCACCTGCCCGCGGAGATCTGGGAGTGCCCGCAGCTGGTCCGGGTCCCGGATTCGTCCGGGGCGGACACCTGGCTCCTGATGGCCTCGCTGTGGCTCGGGACCGACCACCACGACCACCCCAACGGCGTCGGCTACCTCCTGGGCTCGCTCGCCCCGGACGCCGCCGGGCTGCCGGTGTTCAGTCCGGCGTCGGGCGGGAAGGCCGACCTGGGCCGGGAGTTCTACGCCCCGCAGATTCTCGCACTACCGGAACGGGCGCTGCTGTGGGGGTGGTCCGGCGAGGCGGAAGACCGTGAGGGACGTCCCGGGCGCAGCCAGGGAGAAATCGACGACGCCGGCTGGGCAGGGGTCCTGACTTTCCCCCGCCAGCTCTCCGTTCACGGCGGGGTCCTCGCCGTCGAACCCGCGACCGAGCTCCGTGCCTACCGTGGCGCACGCCTCCACCGCGGTGCCGCGGGCACCCTGAGGCTGCCGGCCGGGGCGGAGGTCCGGGTGGTCGGGGGAGAGGGTGCCATCCGGCTGGTCCTCGCGTCGGCAGGGCAGCGGCGGACCATTCTCGCGGACACGGTCGCCGGCGGCGACGAACTCAGGATCTTCGTTGATGCCTCGATGGTGGAGGTCTACCGCCACGGTTCGGTGCCCACCACCGTGCGTGCCTACCCCGGCCCCGGTGAGGAGTGGCAGCTGGAACTGCCGCACGGCGCCGCAGCGGACGTCTGGGAACTGAGGCGCCCGGCGCGTCCCTAGCGCCCGGCACATGCCCCTCCCTTGCCGCCACGAGCGGACATCGTGCCAATATGTCCACTCCTGGACGCGCCCACTGGTCATGTCCTCCGCGTCCGCCGGGCGGGGGTGGGACATGTCCGTCCCCGGGGCCCGGGAGCCGGAGCGGCGGCCACTCTATGAAAGGATGATTCCGATGACTTCCCGCGACCAGGCACCCCTCCGCCGCCGCGGCCTCGGGTCCATCGGCAGCCGGTTCAGTGGCGGCGTGCACGTGGGCCTGGCAGCAGCGTTCCTGCCCTTGGCGGTCGGGATGGCGGCGTGTTCGGCCCCCGCCCCCACGGTCACCTCCGGATCAACCGTGTCCGCCGGCTCGGTGAGCGCCTCTCCGGCACGTGCATCAGATGTTCCTTCCGTTTCCTCTTCCGCCGCGGGACCTTCCGAGACCCCGGCCCCGTCCGGCGTGTCCGCGGTCGTCGAGGCGGCGCTGCGCACGTTGGTGGCGTCCTCGCCGCAACCGAGTACAGCACAGGTCCGGGAGAGCCTGTCCGCGGCCGGATTCGCCCCGGCCGCCGTCGAGGTTTCGGCGTCCCGGACCCCCACCGGACTGGCCGCGGACGCCGTCGACGTCGGAGTCCTGGGCGAGAACGAATGTGTGATGGCGCAGATCCGGTCCGGAACAGTGCAATCGTCAGTCTTGCCGGTTCTTCCGAATGGGCGATGCTTCATCGGCAGCGTCCAGCGGTAGTCAAAAGGAGTGGCATGTCGAACCTACTGAATCGCGGCGCCGAAGTTGCGCGAGAAACGCACCGCCCCCGCCGGCGTCGTTCCCTGCTGGCCGTCCAGATCATGGGCGAACTGCTGATAACACTCGGCGTGATTGCGGCTCTCTTCGTCGCCTGGCAATTGTGGTGGACAAACGTTGAGGCGGACGCGGCGCAGGGGGCGGCCGTGAAGCAGTTCGTCCAGGAGTACCAGGTGCCCGTTCCGGGCGATCCCGCCGGCACCCTGCCGGGGAAGACGGATCCTGCTGACCCTGCGGATTCCGGGGCCGTGCCGGTCGGCAGCGCACCCCGTCACGGGCAGGCGATCGGCGTGGTCTATGTGCCCCGCTTCGGGGCCGAGTACAGCCGGCCGGTCATCGAGGGCACCAGCAGCGACGTCATCGACACCCTGGGGCTGGGCCGCTACGCGGGAACGGCCATGCCCGGAGCCGTCGGGAACTTTGCGATGGCAGGACACCGCCAGACGCACGGCGCAGTCCTGGACAACATCCACACACTGGTGCCGGGGGACAAGATCTACGTCCAGACCGCCGACGGGTTCTACACCTACGTCTTCCGGAACCAGGAGATCGTCCTCCCGGACCGGACGGATGTGATCTTGCCGGTGCCGGCGCAACCCGGCGTCCAGCCGGATCAACGACTATTGACCATGACAAGCTGCAATCCGCGCTTTGGGTCGGAGGAGCGCATCATCGCCTACTCGGTATTCGATTCATGGCAGCCGCTCAACGCCGGACCTCCGGCGGCCATCGCCAAGCAGCTCGCTGCGCTGCAGGGGAAAGGGTAGACCATGTACGCGTGGCTTTTTCGGCAACTTCCCGGGCCTTTTTGGCTGCGGATCCTTCTGTCGGCGGCTATCCTGGCGGGCGCTCTGTTCGTGCTGTTCGAGGTCGTTTTTCCCTTGACGGCCGACCTGACACACCTTACCGATTCGACGGTCGGCTAGATGGTGCAGCTCCCTGGACTGGATGAGCTCCTCGACGTTGCCCGGGTGGTGAGCCTGCCGATGCGGGTGAGGTTCCGGGGCATCACCCAGCGCGAAGCCCTGCTCCTCCCCGGACCGCAGGGCTGGGGCGAGTTCTGCCCCTTCCCGGAGTACGGCGATGTCGAAGCCGCCCGCTGGCTCGCCGCAGCCGTCGAAGCCGGGTGGCAGGGCTTCCCGGCCCCGCTGCGTACGGTGATTCCCGTCAATGCCACGGTCCCCGCAGTCGCTGCGGGCCGGGTGCCGGAAATCCTGGCCCGCTTCGGGCGGGTGGACGCCGTCAAGATCAAAGTCGCCGAGCCGGGCCAGTCGCTCGAGGACGACGCGGCGCGGGTTGCCGCGGTCCGCGAAGCGCTCCCCGACGCCGCGATCCGGGTCGACGCGAACGGTGGCTGGGACGTGCCGACCGCCGTTGCGGCACTGACGCGGCTGGCCGGCGTCGGGCTGGAGTACGCGGAGCAGCCGGTCCCGGACATCGCCGGCCTCGCCGAGGTCCGCCGCCGGCTGCGCGCCGCCGGGGTCCCGGTGCTGATCGCCGCGGACGAGAGCGTGCGCAAGGAGGACGACCCGCTCAAGGTGGCCCGCGCCGGTGCGGCGGACCTGATCGTCGTGAAGGTGGCCCCTTTGGGAGGAGTGCGGCGCGCCCTCGACATCGTGGCGCAGGCCGGGCTCCCTGCCGTCGTCAGCTCGGCGCTGGACACGTCCGTGGGGATCCGCGCCGGGCTGGCGCTCGCTGCGGCCCTGCCCGAACTTCCGTACGCCTGCGGGCTGGGGACCGTCTCCCTGCTCGGCGCCGACGTGACCCGGGATTCCCTGGTCCCCGACGACGGCGCCATCCGCCTCCGCGAGGTCGCCGCCGATCCGGGGCTGCTGTCCCGCTACGCCGCGTCCCCGGAACGCAGGGACTGGTGGCTGGACCGGCTGCGCCGCGTCCATGCGGTGCTGGCCGCCCCGTCCCGTTAGGACGCTCCCTCACCTCCGGCGGGCGTGGGCACGACGCTCCCTCAGTTCTGGCGGCGAATTCACCGCAACTTTACCCAGGCGACCCCTGCGCGTACCCCGGGGCTGGAACGGTGGGGAGGCCCGCAACCACCCCGTGGAAGGTCTCTCCATGTCTGTCTCCTCCGGACGCAAATTTTCCCTGCTGCCCATGCTTGGCCACACCAAAGGCAAGCGCAGCCCCGTCACCTGCGCGCTGAAGTGCGACAACGCCTGCTCGGGCGAGGTCTGCAACACCAGTTCGAACAGCTACTTCCGCGACATCGCCTCGGCCACGATGTCCCGCCGCACGGCCCTGGGCTTCGGTGCCGCCGGCGCGCTCGCCGTCGCGTTCGGGGGAGCCCTCACCTCGCCCGGGACTGCGGTGGCCGACGGCGGAACGGGCCTTTCCGCGGCAGCCAAGAACGGCTACGGCCCGTCCAAGCTCCGGTTCGACGCCATTGCGCCCGTGGACGCCGCCGTCGACGCTTTCACCGTTCCGGAAGGCTTCACCTGGCAGCCGTTGATCCGCTGGGGTGATCCGATCTTTGACGAAGCCCCGGACTTCGACCTCAACAACCAGAGCGCGGCAGCCCAGGCTCGGCAGTTCGGCTACAACAACGACTACACGGACATCCTCGAACTCCCCGGCAGCAAGGGCCGGCGTGCCGTGCTGTTCGCCAACCACGAATACACGAACGAGACCATCATGTTCCCCGCCTCGCTGGCCGCCGCTGACGTCCGGGCGATCGGCGCCGCGGCCCACGGGCTCTCCGTCGTTGAGCTGGAGCGCAAAAACAAGAACAAGCCCTGGAGCTACGTCAAGGGTGCAAAGCTCAACCGGCGCTACCTGAACACCACGGCATACCAGCTCACCGGCCCGGTGGCGGGCTCTCCGCTGGTCCGCACCGCGGCCGACCCGACCGGCCGCACCATCCTCGGAACCCTGGGAAACTGCGCCGGCGGCACCACCCCCTGGGGCACCATCCTCTCCGGCGAAGAGAACTTCAACGGGTACTTCGTCTCGCCCGGCACCTCCGCCGAAGACAAGCGCTACGGGCTCACCAACAAGCCCACGGCCCGCCGGTGGGAACTCGACGACCCGCGCTTCGACACCCGCAACCCCGACTTCGCCAACGAAGCCAACCGCTTCGGCTGGATCGTGGAGGTAGACCCGTTCGATCCGACGTCGACGCCGAAGAAGCACTCCTCCCTGGGCCGGTTCAAGCACGAGGGCGCCAACGTGATCGTGGCCGAATCCGGCCACGTGGTGGCCTATTCGGGCGACGACGAGCGGTTCGACTACCTCTACAAGTTCGTCTCCGCCGGCAAGTACCGCGAAGGCGACCGCAAGCACAACATGACGCTGCTCTCCGCCGGCGACCTTTACGTTGCCAGGTTTACGGGCAACTCCCCGGTTGCCGAGATCACCGGGACGGGTGCAGTGCCGGCCGACGGCGGCTTCGACGGCACGGGCGAGTGGCTGCCGCTCGTGGTCGGCGGGGAATCCAAGGTGGCCGGGATGTCCGTCGAGGAAGTGCTCGTGTACACCCGCGTGGCTGCCGACAAGGCCGGCAGGGTGGATGCGCTGGGCAACAAGCTGGGCCCCACGAAGATGGACCGTTGCGAGGACGTCGAGCCCAGCCTGCACACCGGGAAGGTCTACGTCGCCTGCACCAACAACTCGGACCGTGGCAAGGCCGGCAAGGAAGGCGCCACCGAAATCAACCCCCGCAACGAAAACCGCGACGGCCACGTCGTGGAAATCACCGAGACCGGCGACCAGACCTCCACCAAGTTCACCTGGAACCTGCTGATGGTCTGCGGCGATCCCGCCTCCGGAGACGTGACCTACTTCTCCGGCTTCCCGGCGGACAAAGTCTCGCCCATCTCCTGCCCGGACAACCTCGCGTTCGACTCGGTGGGCAACCTCTGGATCTCCACCGACGGCGCCCCCTCCGGCATCGGCAAGGCCGACGGACTGTTCAAGGTCACCCTCGACGGCGCCGAGCGGGGACGTGTGGAGCAGTTCCTCGCCGTCCCGCGCGACGGCGAAACCTGCGGACCGATCATCCACGACCAGGAACGCACGGTGTTCGTCTCCGTGCAGCACCCGGGCGAGGACGGCACCTTTGAGGCCCCGCTGTCCTACTTCCCTGACTACGTTCCGGCCGGGACGACGCCGGCACGGGGCCAGGCACGCGCCCCGCGCCCCGCGGTCGTCCAGGTCTTCCGCAAGGACGGCTAGCTCCTTACGGACGCTCCCGCACGTTTGGCGGGATCGGGACCGGCGCTCCCTCACTTCTGACGGGCTGTTGGTTGACGCTCCCGCACGTTGGGCGGGGTCGGGACCGGCGCTCCCTCACTTCCTCTGCTCGACGGACAGGAAGTGAGGGAGCGTTCCTTTTGTGGCGGCCAGATCTGCGGGGGCGTTCCGGATTTGTCCGCCGGATGTGAGGGAGCGTCTGGGCGGGGCGGAACTGATAATTTGAACAGTGTGAATAATCCGGCCGAAATGGTTGTCCCCAGAGTCCAGGCAGCAATTGCCAGCGCGTTCGGCGAAGAGTACCGCGGGACGGATCCCGTGGTCCGGCCATCGCAGTTCGCCGACATCCAGATCAACGCCGCCATGGCACTGGCCAAGAAGGTCGGCATGCCGCCGCGGGACGCCGCCGCCAGGATTGTCGATGCCCTCGACCTGGACGGGATCTGCACCGCCGTCGAAATCTCCGGACCCGGCTTCATCAACCTGACCTTCGACGGGACCTGGATCGAAGAGCTGCTCAACGCCGAGTCTCCCGGCGCCCCGGCCGCGGCGGACGCCCAGCGCGTCGTCGTCGACTATTCCTCCCCGAACGTCGCGAAGGAAATGCACGTCGGCCACCTGCGCACCACTGTGGTGGGTGACAGCCTTGTGAAGGTTTTTGAGGCGCTGGGGGACACCGTGATCCGGCAGAACCACATCGGCGACTGGGGCACGCCGTTTGGCATGCTGATCGAGCACTGGCTGGAGATCGGCGAGGACTCCCCGGAGGCCGCGCTGCTGGTCGATGATCCCAGCGCGTTCTACCAGGCGGCCCGGGCCAAGTTCGACGCCTCCGCCACCGATGAGGACGGGTTCGCCACACGCGCGCGGCTCCGGGTGGTGGCGCTGCAGGGCGGCGACGCGGAAACCTTCGCCGTCTGGCAGCGGCTCGTGGCCCAGTCCAAACGCTACTTCAACGCCATCTACTCGATGCTGGGCATCAGCCTCACCGACGACCACATCGCCGGCGAAAGCTCCTACGACGCCCACCTGGCACAGCTGTGCCACGAACTCGAGGAACGCGGCATCGCCCGGATCAGCGACGGCGCCCTGTGCACTTTTCCGGCCGGCTTCACCGGCCGCGACGGCCAGCCGATGCCGCTCATCATCCGCAAGTCCGACGGCGGCTACGGTTACGGAACAACGGACCTCGCCACCATCCGCTACCGGGTCCGCGAGCTCGAGGCCAACCGCGTCCTGTATGTGGTGGGCGCCCCGCAGAACATGCACCTGCGCATGGTCATGGCCACAGCCCGCGACGCCGGCTGGCTGCCGGACACGGTGGAGGCCGTGCACGTGCAGATCGGCAACGTGCTGGGTGAGGACGGGAAGATCCTGAAGTCCCGCTCCGGTGCCCCGGTCAAGCTGATGGCCCTGCTGGAGGAAGCCGTGGACCGCGCCCGCGCCGTCATCGACGCCAGCCGGCCCGAACTCACCGGGGAGGAACGCGCTGCGACCGCCCGGCAGGTGGGCATCGGTGCCGTGAAATACGCCGACCTCTCCGTGGGGCACGACACCGAATACGTCTTCGACTTCGACCGGATGCTGGCCCTGAGCGGCAACACCGGCCCCTACGTGCAGTACGCCGCCGCGAGGATCCGTTCGATCCTCCGCAAGGCCGGCGTGCTGGAGGAGCACACCGCCGGGACCGAAGGCGCGGGGACCGGGACGGCCGGAACCGACAGCGACGGCGGCACGCCGGCGACGGTGATCGCCGTCGTCGAACCTGCCGAACGCGCCGTGGCCCTGCACCTCCTGGAGTACGGCGCCACGCTGCACAAGGTCCGCGAGGCGCTGGAGCCGCACCGGCTGTGCACGTACCTGTTCGAACTCGCCCAGCTCTTCACGTCCTTCTACGACCAGTGCCCCGTGCTGAAATCCGACGATTCGGTCCGGGAGTCGCGGCTGGCCCTCTGTGCCCTGGTCCTGCGCCGGCTGTCCGAAGGCCTGGACCTGCTCGGCATCGAGACCCCGGAGAACATGTGAGCCCGGGGCACGGCGAAGGCGGGGATGCCCCGGGCGCGGGGGAGCTGAGCGCGGTTGATGCCGCGCGGATCGCGGTCGCCGCCCTGCTGCTCGAGGGTGTGCGCTATGTGGTGGTGGCGCCCGGTTCGCGTTCGGCGCCGATGGCTTACGCGCTGGCCGAGGCCGACGCCGCCGGCCGGGTCGAGCTGCTGGTGCGGATCGACGAGCGTGACGCCGGCTTCACGGCCCTGGGCCTGGCACTGGCCACGGGGGCGCCCGCGGCGGTGCTCACCACGTCCGGGACCGCCGTCGGGAATCTCCTGCCGGCGGTGATGGAGGCCAACCACGCAGCTGTCCCGCTCGTCGTGATCTCGGCCGACCGTCCCGTCGAACTCCGCGGGACGGGCGCCAACCAGACCACGGTGCAGCTGGATCTCTTCGGTGAGCATGTCCGCTTCGCGGCTGATGTGCCTGCCGGCAGCGACCCGCGGCGCGCGGTCGAGACCGCCTTGAGCGCCGCCACTGGCGCCTTCGAGGACACCCCGCCCGGGCCGGTGCAGCTCAACCTGGCCTTCCGTGACCCGCTCGTTCCCGCGCCCGGCGACCGGCTGCCGCCCGAGTCCGGCCGCCGAGTGTACCGCGTGCCCCGCGGTCCGCTGGCCCTCGATTTCCCGCCCGCCTCGGCCGGCCTGCCGGAACGGCGCACCGTGGTGCTGGCAGGGCACGACGCCGGTCCGGTGGCCGAAGCCTTCGCCCGGGCCCACGGGCTGCCGCTGCTTGCCGAGCCGTCCTCCAACGCGCGGTTCGGGCCGAACGCGGTGGGACCGTACCGGATTGTCCTGGATGCGTTCGGCCCGGACTCCGCGCAGCCGATCGAGCGCGTGGTGCTCTTCGGCCGGCCCACCCTTTCCCGGCCGGTGAGCGCCCTGCTGGCCCGCGCCGACGTCCCGTCCGCCCTGTACCAGCCGGTGCCAGTGGCCTGGTACGAGCCGGGCCGCCGCACCGAGCTCCCGCTCGACAACCTGGCGGACCTGGCCGACTTCTCCGGCCGCGGTTCCGCGGCGTGGCTCGATGCCTGGCTCCTGGCCGGAGCCGCCGCGCAGCACGCCGTCGACGTGGCGTTGGCCGGAACGGCGCTCTCCGGTTCCGCGGAGGTCTCGGGGCCCGCCGTCGGCGCCCTGGTCTGGGAACATACGCGCGGACAGCTCGTGCTCGGCTCCTCCAACGGCATCCGCGACGTGGACCTCGCCGGCGCGCCCGCCGCGGAGCCGGCCGCCGTCGTGTTCGCCAACCGGGGCCTCTCCGGCATAGACGGGACGCTGGCCACGGCCACGGGCATTGCCTTGGGCGGCCGGCAGGAAACCACCGTGCTGCTGGGCGACGTCACCTTCCTGCACGACGCCGGCGGGCTGCTGCTCGGCGCAGGGGAAGAGGAGCCCAACCTGCGGATGGTGGTCCTCAACGACGCCGGCGGGGCCATCTTCGGGCTGCTGGAGCACGGTGCTGTCGAGGCCGCGGGCCGCTACGGAACCGCCGTCGAACGCCTCTTCGGCACCCCGCACAGCGTGAACCTTGCGGCCCTCGCGGCGGCCTACGGTGTGGCGCACCGCCCGGTCAGCACGACGGCGGAGCTCGCAGAGGCGCTGGCGGAACCGTGGGAGGGCCGCAGCATCATCGAGGTGCGGACGGACCGGCGCGGGCTGCGCGAACTGCACGTGCGCATCAGGGCCGCCGTAGGCGCGGCGGTGGCCGGAGTCCTCGCCGCGCAGTAGGTGACCGGGAATCCGCTACGAAAACGGACAGCCGCCACGTGGATCCACGTACCGGCTGTCCGAAATCGGCGCGAAAGGATTACTCCGCGATGTCGATGTGCGTCGGGTCGAGGACACGGCGCAGGAATTCCTTGGTGCGGGCATGGGTGGGGGCGCTGATGACCCGCTCGGCCACGCCTTCCTCCACCACAACGCCGCCGTCCATGAACACCACGCGGTCGGCCACTTCGCGGGCGAAGCCCATCTCGTGGGTCACCACAAGCATGGTCATACCCTCCTTGGCCAGGTTGCGCATGACGGCCAGGACATCGCCTACGGTCTCCGGGTCCAGGGCCGAGGTGGGCTCATCGAACAGCATCAGCTCGGGGTCCATGCTCAGCGCGCGGGCAATGGCCACACGCTGCTGCTGGCCGCCGGAGAGCTGGTCCGGGAAACGGTCGGCGAGGTGCCCGAGGCCCACACGCTCCAGGTTCTTCATGGCCACGGCCGCGGCATCCTCCTGGCTGCGCTTGAGCACCTTGGTCTGGGCGATGGTGCAGTTCTTCAGCGCGCTCAGGTGCGGGAAGAGGTTGAACTGCTGGAAGACCATGCCCACTTTGCGGCGCATCTTGTCGATGTCCACATCCAGGTCGGTTGCCTCGAAGCCGCCGACGTGGACGCTGCCCTCGTTCGGCTGCTCCAGCAGGTTGACGCAGCGGAGCAGGGTGGACTTGCCGGAGCCGGACGGGCCGATCAGGCAGACAACCTCGCCGGGCTTCACCTCGAGGCTGATGCCCTTGAGCACCTCGTTGGATCCATAGGACTTGCGGAGGTCCGTGATGGACACGCCAGCGGCCTTGACGGCCCCGCTGCGGTCATTCGCGTTGTGTACGACGTCGTTCATGACTGTCCTGCCTATCGCTTTGTCCGCGCGGAGCGGCTTTCGAACTTCCGGGCCAAGAGGCTCAGCGGGATGGTGATCACCAGGTAGAAGGCGCCGGCGACCAGGAGCGGCGTCAGGCCCGCGCCGAGGCTGGAGATGCCGTCGCGGCCGAACTTCGTGAGCTCGTACTGCGAAGCGGTGAGGCCCAGCACGTAGATGAGCGAAGAGTCCTTGGTCAGCAGGATGACCTCGTTGGTCAGCGGCGGCAGGACGATCCGGAACGCCTGCGGGATGACGATGGAGACCATCGCCCGCCACTGCGGCATTCCGAGCGACCGGGCGGCCTCCATTTGGCCTTTCGGCACGGCTTGCAGGCCGGCGCGCAGGGTTTCGGCAATATAGGCCGAGGCCACCATGCCGAGCGAGACCATGACCACCACGGCCACGTTCCAGGAAACACCGAAGGCCAGCGGCACGCCGTAGCCGAACGCAATGAAGACCAGCAGGGCCGGGATGCCGCGGAAGAACTCGATGTAGCCGGTGGCCATCCAGCGGTACAGCGGGAAGGAGGAGAGCTTCATGAGGGCCAGCAGCAGGCCGCCGGACAGGCCCACGATGAAGCCGAGGGCCGTGTAGATCAGGGTGTTCTTGAGGCCCACCAGGATGATGTCCGGGAACATCGGGCCAATCTTGGCGAAGTTGAAGACGCTGTTGCTGATGGTCTTCCAGTCCGTGGCCAGGATCAGGGCGATCACAGCCACCACAAAGATCCCCGCCTGGACGTACAGGCTGACTCTGGCTCGTTGACGTGCGGTCATTGCCATGGTGTTCTCACATTCGTTTCGCGCAGTTGAGGCCCCGTACGGACTGTTGTTCAGCGGTACGGGGCCTCAACTGCGTAGGTCTCAGGCCGGGTGCTGGCTACTTGGAAGTTTCGCCGAACCAGGTGGTCTTGAACTTCGCCATGGTGCCGTCGTCGGTCAGGCGCTTGAGTGTGCCGTTGACCTGGGTGGCCATTGCGGTGTTGCCCTTCTTGATGGCGATGCCCAGCTTTTCACCGGTGGCGAAGTTCTCCACGCGCTTGAAATTGGAGTCATCCTTGATGGCGTAGCCGAGGACGGACTGGTTGCCGAGGGCGGCGTCGATGGTGCCGGCCTTGAGCGCCTGCACAAGGAGCCCCGTGTCCTCGAACTGCTGCGCGTCGAGGCCCTTGTCCTTGGCGTACTGTGCGCCGGTGGTGGCCTGCTGGACGCCTACCTTCTTGCCCTTGGCGCCTTCGAGGTTGGTGATGCCTGACGAGACAGAGGCCACGAGGGTCAGGTCGTCGTCAAGGTACGGGTCGGAGAAGTCCATGACCGACTTGCGGGTGTCCGTGATGGAAATCGAGGAGATCGAGACGTCGCACTGGGTCAGGGCGGTACCGGTCTCGATGGCCTCGAAGGAGCTGTCCACAACGCTGAGTTCGGCCTTCAGGTCCTTGGCCACCTCCGCTGCGATGTCCATGTCGAAGCCGACGATCTTGCCGTCCTTCTGGAATTCGAACGGCTCGTAGGGCACGTCCGAGCAAACGGTCAGCTTGCCGGGGGTGATGAGCTGCACGCCGCCCTCGGAGGAGGCTGCGGGGGTGGAACTGCCGCCACAGGCCGTGAGCGTGAGAGCGCCGACGGCGAGGATTGCGGCTGCCTTGGCGGACAACTTTGCCGTGGCGAGGGACTTGAGCTGCATGGTTTCTTCCCTTTTGTTGCAGGTTATTGCAGGAGCAGGCGTGACTTAAACGGCTTATAGTGTATCGCCGAAAACGAGATGTGCATCACAGGAAACTTTGTTTCACCATTGGATAACTAATGTCGAGACTAGCGCAAGGTCCGCCGGGCCTGCAGTGTCTCTTATCCCGGACTCTAGCTGTTGATGCCGAGGGACTCCAGCATCGGCCGGAACTTCGCCCATGTCTCGGCGAGCTCGGCTTCGGGCACGGAGCCCTCGACGACGCCGCAGCCAGCGTACAGCCGCACCGTCTCCGGGGACTCGATGACGGCGCCGCGCAGCGCGATGCCCCATTCCCCGTTGCCGGCGGCGTCCAGCCAGCCGACCGGCCCGGCGTAGGGCCCGCGGTCCAGGTGCTCCAGCTTGCGGATCAGGGCGCCCGCCACGGTGGTCGGCGTGCCGCAGACCGCCGCCGTGGGATGCAGGGCGTTAATCAGGGCGAGGCACGTGGGCACATGGCCCTCGACCTCGGTCAGCTCGGCCTTCACGTCCGAGGCGAGGTGCCAGACGTTCGGGAGCTCCAGGATGAACGGTTCGCTGTGCGCGTTCATCGCCTCCGAGAACGGCGCCAGCTGGGTGGTCAGCGACTGGATGGCGATGTCGTGTTCGTGCCGCTGCTTCTCGGACCCCGCCAGCACCCGCTCGGCGAACTCCAGCGGCGAGCCCGCCATGCCGTCGGCGTCGCGGCGGTCCAGGGTGCCGGCCAGGACGCGGGCCTGCGCGGTGCGCCCCTCCACCTGGATCAGCATCTCCGGAGTGGCGCCCACCAGCCCGTCGACGCCGTAGGTCCAGCATTCGCGGTACCGGGCCGACAGTTCGCGCAGCACCTGGGCGGCATTGACGCCGGTGGGGAGGGTGGCCACGATGTCCCGCGCCAGTACCAGCTTCTCGAGGGCACCGGCCCGGATCTCTTCGACGCCGGCGGCGACGGCGGCCATCCAGGCTTCCTCGCTCAGCGACCCGGTGCGCAGCGTTGCCCCGGCGGCCAACGTCACAGGGCGGACGACGGCGCTGCCCGCCTGTGCGGCAGCGGCACCTGCGCCGGCTTCCGGCGTCGGGCCGTCCGGTACGGTGCCGCCCGCACCAGCACGGGCACCGGCTACGGCCCCGCCGCTGCCAAGCCAGCGGTCCAGTGCGGCGCGGGCGCCCGCTGCGGTGAGTTCGACGTCGTCGAACGTCAGCTGGGTGAGCCAGGCCTCGCCGCCACGGAGCCCCACGACGATTTCCGGGACGATCAGCCGCGACTCATGCGCGGAGGCTTTGGAGAAGGCGAAGGAGCCGAAGGCGACCGGGCCGGTGCCGGGCCACTCCACGGCGTCCTCGATCTCGGCTTCGAGGACCAGGTGTCGCCACCAGATGTCCGCCTCGAGGAAGCGCTCGGGTCCTGTGGCGGTGAACCGGGCCACCTCGCCGAAACCGACCAGGCCCGCTTCGCGGCGGGTCCAGCAGAGTAGGTCGTCGCGGACCAGAAACGACGGCAGCCCCCCGGGAAATGATTCTGCATCGAGGGGGACTGTCAGTGTCCTGATAATTCTGGTACGGGGCGCGCTGGTCATAGTGAGACTAACCCTACTCCCGACCCGCCGGAGGCCCTGCTCAGGGCGTGGTTCGTGGGTGTGCCGAACATTTGAGACAATGACAGGGTGAACCGAGCATCCTTGGATAAGCGTCCGGACGAAGTAGCCACGATGTTTGACGACGTCGCCCCCAAATACGACGTCGTCAACGATGTCCTGTCGATGGGGCAGACACGGCGTTGGCGCAAGGTCGTCGTCGAAGCCATGGATGTGAAGGCGGGCCAGCGGGTGCTCGACCTCGCGGCCGGCACGGGCACCTCCAGCGAACCGTATGCCGACGCCGGCATCGACGTGATCGCCTGCGATTTCTCGCTCGGCATGCTTAAGGTCGGCAAGCGCCGCCGCCCCGACATCGATTTCATCGCCGGTGACGCCACCCGCCTGCCGTTCGCGGACAACACCTTCGATGCCAGCACCATCTCCTTTGGCCTGCGCAACGTCAACGAGCCGAAAAAGGCCCTCGCCGAAATGCTGCGGGTCACCAAGCCCGGCGGCAAGCTGGTCATCGCCGAGTTCTCCCAGCCCGTGGTGCCGCTGTGGCGCACCATGTACACGGAATACCTCATGCGCGCGCTGCCCGCGATCGCCGTCAAGGTCTCCTCGAACCCGGATGCCTACGTCTACCTCGCCGAGTCCATCCGCGCCTGGCCGGACCAGGACCACCTCGCGGCCTGGCTGCAGGAGGCCGGCTGGGAGAGCGTCACCTACCGCAACCTCAGCGGCGGCATCGTCGCCGTGCACCGGGCTGTGAAGCCCGGAACGGAGTCCGGCCCCGCCGCGGGCGCAGCAGCCCTGGCCGCCCACACCGGACCGGTGGCGAGGCTGCGCCGCAACACCCGGCCCGCGCGTTAGTTCGTCGCTGCCGTGAAAGTACTGATCGTCGGAGCCGGTCCGGCCGGATCCACTGCCGCCTACTACCTGGCCAGGGCAGGCATCGACGTCACGGTGCTGGAAAAGACCAGCTTTCCCCGTGAAAAGGTCTGCGGCGACGGACTCACTCCCCGCGCCGTCCGCGAGATCCAGAAGCTCGGCCTGCCGCACCCCGAAGCCGAGGGCTGGCGCCGCAACAAGGGCCTGCGCCTGCTGGCCGGCGGCCGCAGCATCGAACTTCCCTGGCCCGAGGTCTCCGATTTCCCGCAGTACGGGCTGATCCGGACCCGGCTCGGCTTCGACGAGGAACTGGCGCAGCACGCCGGGTCCGCGGGCGCCGTCGTGCTGGAACGCCACAGCGTCACCGAGGCACTGCGCTCCGACGACGGCCGCGTCACCGGGGTCCGGGCCGCGCTGCTCGACGACGCCGGGCGAAAGACCGGCGAAACCCGCGACTTTCCCGCCGACGTCGTCCTCGCGGCGGACGGCAACTCGACCCGCACCGCGGTGTCGCTCGGTATCCGGAAGCGCGACGACCGCCCGCTCGGCGTCGCCGTCCGCACCTACTTCACCTCGCCGCGGCACGATGATGACTGGATGGAGGGCTGGCTGGAGCTCCCCGGCCGCGACGGCAAACTGCTGCCCGGCTACGGCTGGGTGTTCGGCGTCGGCGACGGTACTTCCAACGTGGGCCTCGGCATCCTGAACTCCTCAAAGGAATTCGGCAAGCTGGATTACAAGCAGGTCCTGCGCGAATGGACCGCCGGCATGCCCGCCGAATGGGGCTTCACCCCGGAGAACCAGGTGGGCGAGATCCGCGGCGCCGCGCTGCCCATGGGCTTCAACCGCACCCCGCACTATTCGCCCGGGCTGCTGCTGCTCGGCGACGCCGGCGGCATGGTCTCCCCGTTCAACGGCGAGGGCATCTCCTACGCCATGGAGTCCGCCCGTTTCGCGGCCGAGTTCATTATCGACGCTTCGTCCCGTTCCGCTTCTCTTTCCGCGTCCGGTTCTGCCTCCGGCGGGTGGAGCGCTTCCGACGCCGATGCCCGGCTTGCAGGGTACGCGGACTACGTGCGGGACCAGTGGGGGTCGCACTTCACCCTGGGACGCGCCTTCGCCGCCCTGATCGGGAAGCCGGCCGTGATGAAACTGGCTCTCCGGACGGGCATGCCCATTCCTGTGCTCATGCGGTTCGTGGTCCGGTTGCTGGCCAACCTGACCGATCCCGCGGCCAAGGGCTTCGAGGACCGCGTCATCCGGGTCCTGGAATCGCTGGTCCCGGCGACGTCCAACCAGGGCCCGTCCGGCACGCACGGCACTTCGCACTCCAGCGCCAACTCCGCGGATTCCGCAACAAAAGTTAGGGTTAACCCGTGACCAACTCTGCAGACCAAAGCTGGACGCACGCCGGACACGGCCTGCCGAGCTCTGAGCCCGACCTCAACACCACCGCCATCGCCACCGGATTGCAGCTGCCGGCCGGCTTCGCCGCGATCGCGGGGGACCCCGAACTGGGGCCCGCCATCACCACGAACCTGGCCCGTGTGGAGAAGAAGCTCCGCGAGGCCATTGCCAACTCGGATCCGCTGGCTGACGCGACGTCGCGCCACCTCGTGGAAGCGGGCGGCAAGCGCATCCGCCCCCTCCTGACCCTGCTCTGTGCCCACCTGGGCGACGCCTCGCTGCCCGCCGTGGTGCAGGCCGCCGTCGTCGTTGAGCTGACGCACCTGGCGACGCTCTATCACGACGACGTGATGGACTCCGCGCCGTTCCGCCGCGGCGCCCCCACGGCGCACGAGGTCTGGGGGAACTCCGTCGCGGTGCTGACCGGCGACCTGATTTTTGCCCGGGCTTCCATCCTGGTTTCCGAACTCGGCTCCCGTGCCCTGGGCATCCAGGCGCGCACCTTTGAGCGGCTGTGCCTGGGCCAGCTGCACGAAACCGTGGGGCCGCGCCCGGATGAGGATCCGGTGGAGCACTACCTGTCCGTCATCGCCGACAAGACCGGTTCGCTGGTGGCGGCCTCCGGACAGCTCGGCGCGATCTTCTCCGGCGCCGATGAAGCCTACGAGCCGATGCTGGTCGAGTATGGCGAAAAGGTGGGCGTCGCCTTCCAGCTCGCCGACGACGTCATCGACGTCACCGGCGTCAAGGTCAAGTCCGGCAAGTCCCCGGGCACCGACCTGCGTGAGGGTGTTCCGACGCTGCCCGTGCTGCTGTTGCGCAACGCCGCCCGCGACGGGGACCTGACCGCCGTCGAACTCCTGAAGCTCATCGACGGTGACCTCAGCTCCGATGAGGCCCTCGCGGCCGCCGTCGCCGGCCTGCGGGAGCACCCGGTCACGGCCGAATCCTGGGTGGTGGCCCGCGCCTGGGCCGATGAGGCGATTGCCGCCCTCGCGCCGCTGCCCGAAGGAGTGGTGAAGGACTCGCTGACCAACTTCGCGCTGGCCGTGGTGGACCGCGCCAGCTGATAATTGCCTTCGGCTGTACGCCGGCGGGGCTGCCAGTCTTAAACGGAATGGCCCCGGTTCCTCACAACGTTTCGAGTCATCCGTTGTGCGGAACCGGGGCCATTTCTCCGTTCGCATCAGATCCACCGGAGGCATTTAGTGAACCCATGACTGAGCTTATGACAGAAATGTCACGCTGTCTAGGCTGGCTGTAAATTTATTGTCACGGGTTTTCATGATTGGGCTGGGCGCGTTTCGGGGGCACTTCGCCGCGGTGCGGGCTGTTTCCTCGGCTGCGCCGCGGCGTGTCCGTGTCTAAGTGCGCCTGGGCGGGGCTGGGGTTATCCACATGACACAGCCGGGGAGGGCTCCGCCGGCTCCCGACAAGGCACAGTGGCGCCATGAACATTGCCACTTTTCTGGCGGCACGGGGCGGTACGGCGAGCACTGCTGACCTTGCCCGCGCCGGATTCGGCCGCAGCCAGCTGAACAGGGCCGTGGCCGAGGGCACCATGGTGAGGATTCGTCGGGGGCACTACGGCCTGCTGCAGGACGCCAGCGCCCACCGCGCCGCCCGTGAACTGGGAGCCAAACTCACGTGTGTCTCTGCCGCGCCGAGCTACGGCTTGTGGACGCTGGTGCCGGCCCAGTGTCTCCATCTCTGCGTCGGGCACCGGGCAACGCCGCCCGGCTCCGTGGCACATGGAAGCTGCCGGCATCCCAGGCATCCGTGGCTTCCTGTCGCCGGACTGGCCGACGTCCTGATCCATGCATTGCACTGTCTGCCGGAACTGGAAGCCCTCGTCATGGTCCAGTGCGCTGTGGGCCGCGGGGACATCAGCCTGCCGTTTGTCCGGGGCAAACTCGGAGGCAACCGCAACGCCCGCGCCAGGTCCGTGCTGGATCTGGTCATTCCCCGGGCCGACTCGCTGCTGGAAGTTCTCGCCAACACGGCTTTTAGCCGGGCCGGGCTCCACGTCCGGAGACATGTGGAGATTTCGGGTGTGGGGGAGGTGGACTTCCTCGTCGAGGACTGCCTCATTGTCGAGATCGACGGCGAGGCGCATCTGGAGCCGCGGCAGGTCAAGAAGGACCGCCGGCGAAACAATGCCAGCGTCGTCGGGGGCTATCTGGTCCTCAGATTCGGCTACGACGTGGTGGTTCACCACCCCGAGCAGATGCTCGCCCAGGTCCGCGCGGTGCTGGAGCAGCGGCGTCGAGGTGGCTTCCAGCCGTGACGGGCAGGGTGCGCCCGCCGTCGAGGGCTACTTTGAGACCTAACCAGGGGATTCCCGGGCCTGACGGCGGCGTGTCCGTGTCAATGTGCCCCCGGACCGCCCATGCCCAGGTGGCGTGGGCTCCTGGCCGCCAAACATGGGGAGGATCGGCGGACGGGGAGGATCGGAGCCTGCGTTAGTCCTCGTCCTCGTCGTTGAACGCCCATTCGAACATGTCGAAGACGAACTCGGAGAAGGTTCCTTCCTCGCTCTTCCACTGGGCGCGGGCGTTGTTGCGGCGGTACACGATCGGGTCCGGAACGCTGAGGTCGCCGACCCGGAAGCCCCAGGTGAACTGTTCTTCCTCGTCCTCGAGGAACATGAGGAAGCCTTCGTCATCGACCTCGAGCTCTTCGGGGTCCCAGAAGTAGTGGTACGCCTCCATGATGTCCTCGCAGCCGCCGACCGCGAGGTAGAACTCCCGCAATGCCAGCGGCACCTGGAACTGGTGCTCGGCGAGGGCCGCATCCAGCTCGTCGGCCGGGAGTCCATCCTCTTCCTGCCATTCGTCTTCGAGATACTTCGGAACAAGCGCGCGGAACTTCTCGAGGAACATGTCAGTCATGGTTCTTATCCTAGCTAATCCTTGGTCCCGTCATCCCCGGTGTTCAGGCCGAGCCGGTGCCAGCCGCGGACGGCCAGCGGAACGTGCCATTTGCGCCGCCACGCAGTGACCCGGAAGGCGAAAACGACGGCAGCCACGGCACCCGCGGTGACCGCGTTGAAGGTGCCGGTGACGGACAGCACCACCGTCAGGGCCGCCCCCGCGAACGCCGGCAGCGCATACAGATCCTTCGGGTCGAACAGCTGCGGCACCTCATTGGCGGTAATGTCCCGCAGCAGGCCGCCGCCCACCGCGGTCGTGACCCCGAGGAGCACCGCCGCAATGGGGTTCATCCCGGCCGCTATTGCCTTGAGGGACCCGGTGATGCAGAACAGGGCCAGGCCGCCGGCGTCGAACAGGACCAGCAGGGAGGTGAAGCGCTGGACGCTGGAGAACAGGAAATACACCAGCACCGTGGCGAGCAGCGGCGGCGCCAGGTAGGCCGGGTTGATGAAGGCCGTGGGCGGACCCGCGTTGATGATGATGTCGCGGATGACGCCGCCGCCCAGGCTGACCACCGAGGCCAGCAGCAGCGAGCCGATGATGTCGAACTGTTTCCGCGCCGCGAGCAGGGACCCTGACACGGCGAAGAAGAAGACGCCGGCCAGGTCCAGCCAGATCAGGACGGCGCTAAAGGAAAAAGTCATGGAGCGTCCCGGTCGAATCTCGAGGGGCGGATGGGGCGGCTCCAAGGTTACGCTAACGGCTATGAATAGCCCCATCCTGATCGCCTGCGCCCACGGCACCTCGAGCGCCGAGGGTGCTGCCGAAGTCAATGCGCTGCGCGCCGGGATCGCCGTGCTGCGGCCGGGTCTGGATGTCCGCGAGGCCTATGTCGACGTTCAGGACCCCGAGCTGCCCGCCGTCGTCGCGGGCCTGGCGGCGGGGGAGTCCGCCGTCGTCGTTCCGCTGCTGCTCAGCGTGGGCTACCACGTCAAGGTGGACATCGCCCGTGCCGTCAAGAGCCGGCCGGACACCCGCGCCGCCGCTCCGCTGGGGCCGGATCCGAGACTCGCGGCCCTGCTGGACCAGCGTCTCCGCGAAGCCGGCGTGACCGACAACGACGCCGTGATCCTCGCCGCTGCCGGTTCCTCCGACCCCACCGCCGCGCAGAATGTCGAGGAACTCGCGGGCCAGCTCCGCGCGCTGCGTTCCAACCGGATCGTGGCAGCGTACGGCGCGTCGGCTAAGCCTTCTGTGCCCGACGCCGTCGCCATGCTCCGGGAGGAGGCCGCCGGCGGCGCCGGTGCGGGGGAGTCGGCGGGGGGAGTCGATCTGGGCGGCCGGGTGGTCATCGCCGCCTACCTGCTGGCCCCCGGCTTCTTCCACGACCAGCTCGCCAAGGCCGGCGCGGACCTCGTCACGGCGCCGTTGCTGCCGTCACCGGTGCTCGCCGAAATCGCGCTGGAACGCTACGACGCAGCCCGCGTGGCGGGCGCCTGAACACCGGCGCGGCGGGAGGCTGAACGCCCTCGCAACGGGCGGCTGACGGCGGTCGCCGCAAGCACACCACCCCCGCCACTTCAAGGCTCGCCGATGCCTTGTGACGATTTATTGCCCTAGGTGACCTCGCGTTTCCGACCCTTTGTGACGGCATTACAGCCACCCCTACAGTCGATCCATGACTGATACAGCTCTAGCCGGAGCGTCCCCGGACCAGGCTGCCCCAGGCCGCACCAAGCGCCCCACCTCCCGCCCCGCCGCAAAGCCGCACGGGCAGTGGAAAGTGGACGGCACCGCCCCGCTGAACGCCAACGAAACCTGGAAGCAGGAGGACAACGGCCTCAACGTTCGCGAGCGCATCGAGTCTGTCTACTCCAAGCATGGCTTCGACTCGATCGACGGCACCGACCTGCACGGCCGTTTCCGCTGGTGGGGCCTCTACACCCAGCGCAAACCCGGGATCGACGGCGGCAAGACCGCCACGCTCGAGCCGCACGAGCTCGAAGACAAGTACTTTATGCTGCGCGTCAGGATCGACGGTGGCGCCCTCACCACCGAGCAGCTGCGCGTCATCGGCCAGATCTCCATCGACTTCGCCCGTGACTCGGCAGACCTCACCGACCGCCAGAACATCCAGCTGCACTGGATCCGGGTCGAGGACGTGCCGGAGATCTGGCGCCGGCTCGAGTCGGTGGACCTGTCCACCACGGAAGCCTGCGGCGATGTCCCCCGCGTCATCCTCGGCTCCCCGGTCGCCGGCATCGCCAAGGACGAGATCATCGACCCCACACCGCTGATCCACGAGCTCGCCGAGCGGTTCATCGGTGACCCGGAACTGGCCAACCTGCCGCGCAAATTCAAGACCGCCATCACCGGCCACCCCAGCCAGGACGTGGTCCACGAGATCAACGACGTCGCCCTAGTGGGCCTGGTCCACCCCGAACTTGGCATCGGCTACGACCTCTGGGTGGGCGGCGCGCTCTCCACGAACCCCATGCTGGGCAAGCGCCTCGGCGCCTTCGTCCGCCCCGACCAGGCCGCCGACGTGTGGCTCGGCGTCACCAGCATCTTCCGCGACTACGGCTACCGGCGCATGCGTACCAAGGCCCGCCTGAAGTTCCTGCTGGCCGACTGGGGGCCGGTGAAGTTCCGCCAGGTCCTCGAGGACGAATATCTCGGCTACAAGCTCGACGACGGCCCGGCCGCCCCCAAGCCCACCACCCCGGGCGACCACATCGGCGTGCACGAGCAGAAGGACGGCAAGTTCTTCATCGGCGCCACCCCGCTGGCCGGACGGCTCTCCGGCAGCCAGCTCGTCAAGCTCGCGGACACCCTCGAGGCCCGCGGCTCCCAGCGGCTGCGCACCACCCCGCACCAGAAGCTCGTGGTCCTCGATGTGCCCAAGGACGACGTGGAACCGCTCGTCGCCGAACTCGACGCCCTGGGCCTGTCGGCCCGGCCGTCCGTGTTCCGCCGCGGCACCATCGCATGCACCGGGATCGAATATTGCAAGCTGGCCATCGTCGAAACCAAGGTCACGGCCGCCACCGCCGTCGCCGAGCTGGAACGCCGCCTCGCCGACCTCGTCGAAACCAGCCAGCTCCCGCAGGCGCTGTCGCTGCACATCAACGGCTGCCCCAACTCCTGCGCCCGGATCCAGACCGCGGACATCGGCCTCAAGGGCATGATGCTTCCCACGCCCGACGGCGATCCCACCCCGGGTTTCCAGGTCCACCTCGGCGGCGGGCTGGCTTCCGACAGCCGCGAGGAGGCGGGCCTTGGACGGACTGTCCGCGGCCTTAAGGTCACGGCCGAAGACCTGCCCGACTATGTGGAGCGTGTGGTGCGGAAGTTCGTGGCCGACCACACCGAGGGCCAGACCTTCGCCGAATGGGCGTTCGCGGCCGACGAGGGTGATCTGCAGTGACTGTCGCCCTCCGCACCCACGACGAGCTGAAGGTCCTCGCCGAGGCCGGAGCCGCCGAGCTCGGCTGGGACGCCCCGGCCCGCGAGGTGATCGCCTGGGTGGCGCGCAACTTCGATCTCCCGGCGGTAGCCGTCGCCTGCTCCATGGCTGATGCTGTCCTTCCGGCGCTCGTCGCGGACCAGCTCCCCGGCGTCGACGTGCTTTTCCTGGAGACCGGCTACCACTTCCCCGAAACCCACACGACCCGCGACGAGGTCGCCGCGAATCTGCACGTCAACGTCGTCGACGTGCTGCCGGAGAACACCGTGGAGCAGCAGGACCGGCTCCTCGGCAAGGACCTCTTCGCCCGCGACCCCGCCCAGTGCTGCGCGCTGCGCAAGGTGGCCCCGCTGCGCCGCACCCTCGCCGGTTACGAACTCTGGTTCACCGGCGTCCGCCGCGACGAGGCCCCCACCCGCACCAACACCCCGCTGGTCACCTGGGACGAAACCAACGGCCTGGTCAAGGTCAACCCGGTCGCGGCCTGGAGCTTCGACCAGCTGGTCCAGTACTCCGACGACAACCTCCTCCCCGTCAACCCGCTGCTTTCACAGGGCTACCCGTCCATTGGCTGCCAGCCCTGCACCCGCAAGGTAGCGCCCGGCGACGATCCCCGCGCCGGACGCTGGGCAGGAACCGACAAGACAGAATGCGGACTACACGTATGAGCAACTTGACCACGACGACGACGACGGCCGGCTACGCCTCCGCGGCAGATGCCGCCCCCGCCCCTTCGCGGGACGGCAATGCTGCAAGCAGCATGCCGTCCAGCTACGGAAGGCCCGATGCCACTCCCGGGGCGGCATCTGCCGCTGCGGCTCTGCAGTCGGGTCGCCTGAGCGTCTCGGCGCCGGCACGCCTTTCCAGCCTGGACACCCTTGAGTCTGAGGCGATTCACATCATCCGCGAGGTTGTTGCCGAGTTTGAGAAGCCTGCGCTGCTGTTTTCCGGCGGCAAGGATTCTGTGGTGATGCTGCACCTGGCCACGAAGGCCTTCTGGCCGGGGAAGGTGCCGTTCCCGGTGCTGCACGTGGACACCGGGCACAACTTTCCTGAGGTTATCGAGTTCCGTGACCGGACTGTGGAGCGGCTGGGGCTCAGGCTCGTCGTCGGGTCGGTGCAGGAGTTCATTGACTCCGGCGAGCTGGCCGAGCGGGCCGATGGCACGCGCAACCCGCTGCAGACCGTGCCGCTGCTGGACGCGATCCAGCGCAACAAGTTCGACGCCGTATTCGGCGGCGGCCGCCGCGACGAGGACAAGGCCCGGGCCAAGGAACGGATCCTGAGCCTGCGCGACGAGTTCGGCCAGTGGGACCCGCGGAACCAGCGGCCCGAGCTGTGGAACCTCTACAACGGCCGGCATACCGTGGGCCAGCACGTCCGGGCGTTCCCGATCAGCAACTGGACCGAGCTGGATGTGTGGCGCTACATCGAACGCGAAGGCATCGAACTGCCCGGCCTCTACTACGCCCACGACCGCGAGGTTTTCGCCCGCGACGGCATGTGGCGCGCAGTCGGAGAGGTCTCCCAGCCCCGCGACAACGAGCAGGTCATCACCAAGACCGTGCGCTACCGGACCGTCGGCGACATGTCCTGCACGGGCGCCGTCGAATCGGCCGCCGCCAGCGTGCGCGACGTCGTCATCGAAGTTGCCGCCTCGACCATCACCGAACGTGGCGCCACCCGGGCCGATGACCGCATCTCCGAGGCCGCCATGGAAGACCGCAAGAAGGACGGCTATTTCTAATGAGCACCGACATCGACACCGCCCGCGCGGCTGCCCTGCTCGACGAGGCCCCGCTCGCCCACGCTTCCCTGTTTCGCTTCGCGACCGCCGGATCCGTCGACGACGGCAAGTCCACCCTGGTGGGCCGGCTCCTGCACGACTCCAAGGCGATCCTCGCCGACCAGCTCGACGCCGTCGCCCGCACCTCGGCGGACCGCGGTTTCGGGGGATCGGCTGGCGGGATCGACCTGGCCCTGCTGACCGACGGCCTGCGCGCCGAGCGGGAACAGGGCATCACCATCGACGTCGCCTACCGCTACTTCGCCACGGACCGCCGCAGCTTTATCCTCGCGGACTGCCCCGGGCACGTGCAGTACACCAAGAACACGGTCACCGGTGCGTCGACGGCGGACGCCGTCGTCGTGCTCATTGACGCCCGCAAGGGTGTCCTGGAGCAGACCCGCCGGCACCTGTCCGTGCTGCAGCTGCTGCGCGTGGCGCACGTGATCGTCGCCGTGAACAAGATCGACCTGGTGGACTTCAGCGAGGACGTTTTCCGCGAGATCGAGGCGGACGTCCAGCAGGTCGGCCGCGAGCTGGGCCTGGGCTCTGACGGGATCAGCGACCTGCTGGTGGTTCCGGTGTCCGCGCTCGACGGCGACAACGTCGT
The DNA here is from genome assembly GCF_056395325.1 of Arthrobacter sp. 10L424. Lineage (NCBI taxonomy): Bacteria > Bacillati > Actinomycetota > Actinomycetes > Micrococcales > Micrococcaceae > Arthrobacter > Arthrobacter sp. 10L424. Next base: position 206,841 of record NZ_JBFTJH010000001.1, read on the forward strand.
GGACCGCTCGGACCGCACACCCTGGTACGACGGCCCTGCGCTGCTGGAAGTTCTGGAGACGCTGCCGGCCGCGGACGAACTCGAAAGCCACCTGGAGAGCTTCCGCTTCCCGGTCCAGCTGGTGGTCCGGCCGCAGGGCGCGCTGGCGCCTGACGCCGTCGCCGGCGGCCTCGACCCGGAGGCGTACCGCGACTACCGTGCCTACGCGGGCCAGATCACCGAAGGCTCGGTGAAGGTAGGGGACCAAGTCAGCATCCTGACCCCGGGTCAGGCCCCGCGCAGCACCACCGTCACCGGGATCGACTTCGCCGGCCGCGAGCTCGCCGAGGCGGCAGCCCCGCAGTCCGTGGCCCTGCGCCTCGCGGATGAGTTCGACGTCGCCCGCGGTGACACGATCGCCGCGGCGGGGCCGGCCGGTGGCAGAATACCGGAAGCATCGGCAGATCTGTACGCCGCCCTGTGCTGGCTCTCGCCGAAACCGCTCCGCGAGGGTGCCAAGGTGCTGGTCAAGCACGGCACCCGCACGGTTCAGGCCCTGGTCCGGAACGTGACGGGCAAGCTGGACCTCGCCAACTTCCAGCTGGAACCCACCTCCGCGCTGGAACTCAACGACATCGGCCACGCTCAGCTGCGGCTCTCAGCGCCGCTGCCGCTTGAGAACTATCTGCACCACCGGCGCACCGGCGCGTTCCTGGTGATCGATCCGCTGGACGGCAACACCCTCGCCGCGGGCCTCGTCAAGGATCACCCGGGGGACCACGAGGACGAGCGCTACTCGATCTAGGCGCGTCCCGAAAGAGCTCTGATTGCTTCGGGTCGCCGGACACATGCGAGGTCGCCGGAAACTTCCGGCGACCTCGATCGTTTCCCGCGAATTCGCCGCTCGTGGCCCCTTGCCACCGGTCTCCCGGAACACGATCATCGTTCTGGGAGGCGTCGTGGAAGTCATCAACAGCAGGCTGGTCAGCTGGGCGTCGATCCTCGATGAAAGGACCCGGGAGCAGGCCCTGGCCACGGCACAGCTGCCCATCATCTACCCCCACCTGGCACTGATGCCGGACGCCCACCTGGGCCTCGGCGCCACCGTGGGATCCGTCATCCCCACCCTTCACGCCGTCATCCCGGCGGCCGTGGGAGTCGACATCGGCTGCGGCATGATCGCCGTCCGCACACAGTATGCCGTCCAAGACTTGCCGAAGGACCGCAAACGGCTGCGGGAGGGAATCGAACACGCCGTTCCGCTGTCCGCCGGCCACAACAACCACAGGATCAGCGACACCGCCGCACCCCGCATTGCCCAGTTGCGCCGGATGGCAGCAAACGCCCGCTTCGACCCCGGCCAGTACGCCACGAACTGGGAGCTGCAGCTGGGATCGCTGGGCTCGGGCAACCACTTCATCGAGGTGTGCGCGGACGAGACCGACGCCGTGTGGCTGTTCCTGCACTCCGGCTCCCGCGGGGTGGGTAACAAGCTCGCGCAGCGGCACATCGCCGAGGCCCGGAGCGTTGCCCGGAGCCGGCACATCGTCCTGCCGCATCCGGACCTGGCCTACCTCGAGGAGGGCACTCCCGAATTCGACCACTACATCAGGGAACTCCACTGGGCCCAGCACTTCGCCCTGCTGAACCGCGAGGAAATGATGGACCGGGTGGCCCGGCAGTTTGAGTCCTGGACCGGCGGCCCTGTCAGGGAAACTGAACGGATCAACTGCCACCACAACTTCACCGCAAAGGAACACCACTACGGCAAGTCCGTCTGGGTCTCGCGCAAGGGAGCGATCAGGGCCGAAACGGGGGACCCCGGGCTGATTCCCGGCTCCATGGGCACAGCGTCCTATGTTGTTGTGGGCCTGGGGAACCGTGTGTCCCTGAATTCCTCGCCCCACGGCGCCGGCCGGGAACACTCAAGGAACGCCGCGAAGAAGCTCTTCACGCTGGCCGAGCTGAAAGCCGCCATGAAGGGCATCGAATTCCGGCCCAGCGAAGCCTTCATCGACGAAATACCGGCGGCCTACAAGCCCATTGAACAGGTCATGCGCGACTCCGCCGACCTCGTCACGATCCGGCACAAGCTCCGGCAGCTCGTCAACGTTAAAGGCGACTGATTCGCGCAGGGGCCCGGTTGGCGGGCCCGCATATGACGCTGCATGAACCCGCGTGACCCCCGGTTTCCAGGCCGTTGAACCGGGTTCGTGACACTCCCTATGGTGAATCCATGACAACCACTGAACGCCTCTCCGGCCGCTTCCCGCGGACCTTCCGGGGGCGATGTCGCCGGCGCTGACCACCCGCCCGGCCAACCCGTCTCTCCCAGAACAGGACTTCACCAATGTCATCTACGCCCCGAAACACCGACAGCCAGAATCCCGATAAACCGACCGCCGGAACCACCCGGATCGTCGCCGGTGAATCTGCCAAGCCCAAACGCAAGCGCACCCTGGAGATCAGCCTGGCCGTCGGCCTCGTGCTGCTGATCGGAGCCGGCGCCGCCGTCGCATCCACGGTGTCCCGCGCGAACGAAATGGCCGCTCCCGCCGCCGTTGTCAACACCCCCGCTGCCGAACTCAAGCTCGGTTATTTCGGCAACATCACCCACGCCCCGGCCCTCGTCGGAGTGAGCCAGGGCCTGATCGCCAAGAACCTCGGCGAGACCAAGCTCAGCACCCAGGTCTTCAACGCAGGCCCCGCCGCGATCGAAGCCCTCAACGCCGGCGCCATTGACGCGACCTACATCGGTCCGAACCCGGCCATCAACTCCTACGTCAAGAGCAAGGGCGAATCGATCAGCATCATCGCGGGTGCCGCCTCCGGCGGAGCGCAGCTGGTGGTCAAGCCCGAAATCAACACCCCCGCGGACCTCAAGGGCAAGAAGCTCGCGACGCCGCAGCTCGGCGGCACCCAGGACGTGGCACTCCGCGCCTGGCTGGGCAAACAGGGATACAAGACCAACACTGACGGCAGCGGCGACGTCGCCATCAACCCCACGGAAAACGCACAGACCCTAAAGCTGTTCCAGGACGGAAAGCTCGACGGCGCATGGCTGCCGGAACCGTGGGCCTCCCGGCTGGTGCTCCAGGCCGGAGCCAAGGTCCTGGTCGACGAGAAGGACCTGTGGGACAAGGGCGAATTCATCACCACCGTCCTGATCGTCAACAAGAAGTTCGCCGCCGAGCACCCGGACACGGTCAAGGCTCTGTTGAAGGGCCACGTGGAATCCGTGGACTGGCTTAACTCAGCGCCCGCCGCCGAGAAGTCCACTGTCCTCAACGCGGCCCTCAAGGAATCCGCCGGAGCCGCCCTGCCGGCCGACGTGATCGACCGCTCGCTCAAGAACATCGTCTACACCGTCGACCCGCTCGCCGGAACGTACCAGAAGCTGTTGCAGGACGGCGTCGACGCGGGCACCACGCAGAAAGCCGACATCAACGGCATCTTCGACCTCACAGCCCTGAACAATGTCCTGAGCGACGGCCCCGCCGGGACGAAGATCTCCTCGCAGGGACTGGGCAAGGACTAGCCAGTTCCCGCCTCCTGCCCGCCAGCAGTACCCGCCAAAAGAAGTTAGGACGTGACCATGCCAGTCGTACTGGAAAACCTGGGCAAGCGCTTCGGCGACGGCGCCCCGGTGCTGGACGACGTCAACGCCACCATCGGGCAGGGCGAGTTCGTCGCCCTGCTCGGTGCGTCCGGCTGCGGCAAGTCCACCCTGCTGAACATCATGGCGGGACTGGAGGCGCCGACGTCGGGGGCTCTCGAGGTGCCCAGCGACGGCGCCGCCTTTATGTTCCAGGACGCGGCGCTGTTCCCATGGCTGACCGCGCGGGAGAACATCGAGCTGGCCCTGAAGCTGCGCGGCGCCGGGAAGGCCGAGCGGAGGGCCAAGGCGGGCGAACTGCTGGACCTGGTGCACCTGGGCGGTGCGGGTGACAAGCGCCCGCACGAGCTCTCCGGCGGGATGCGCCAGCGTGTTGCCCTGGCCCGCTCCCTGGCCCAGGACCGGCAGCTGCTCCTGATGGACGAGCCGTTCGCGGCCCTGGACGCGATCACCCGCGACCTGCTCCATGACGAGCTCGAACGCATCTGGAAGGAAACCGGCCGCACCATCGTGTTCGTCACCCACAACGTCCGGGAAGCCGTCCGGCTGGGCCAGCGCGTGCTGCTGCTCTCCTCCCGGCCCGGCCGCGTGGTGCGGGAATGGCATGTCAGCGAAGAGCACCGCACCGACGCCGGACTGGCCGGCCAGCTCACCGGCGAAATCACCGCCCGGCTTCGCGAGGAGATCCGCCGCCATGCCAAGTAAGTTCCTGTCCCACTACGCGCAGGCCGCCGAGCCGGGCGAGACGTCCCTCATCCCGAGCTCAGACCCCGGCTCCCGCAAGGTCCACGCGGCCCTCACCCGGTCATCCACCGGCTCGGCCGACCTTCGCGAGCTCGAGTCAGGGCTGGATTCACTCCAGTCCGACGCCGTGCGCAAGGCCCGCATCGACTGGAGCCGGATCCTGCTGCCGGTCGCCGCAGTCGTGGTCCTGCTGGTCGTCTGGCAGCTCTACGTCTCGCTCGGCATCAAGCGGCGCGACCTGGTCCCCGGCCCGCTCGACGTGCTGGGCCAGTTCGGCCAGCTCTGGTCCGAGGGCAAGCTGCAGGAAGCGGTGTGGACGTCGCTGCAGCGCGGGCTCATCGGCTTCCTGATCAGCGTGGTCATCGCGACGCCGGTCGGGCTCCTGCTTGCCCAGGTCGCCCCGCTGCGGCGCGCGTTCGGGCCGCTCATCTCGGGGCTTCAGGTGCTGCCCTCCGTGGCGTGGGTGCCCGCGGCCATCATCTGGTTTGGCCTGACCGACGCCACCGTGTACTTCGTGGTGTTCATGGGCGCCATCCCCTCGATCATCAACGGGCTGATCTCCGGCGTGGACCAGATCCCGCCGCAGTACCGCAGCGTCGGGACGGTCCTGGGCGCCTCCCGCCTCCAGCTGGCACTGCAGATCGTCCTTCCCGCCGCCCTGCCGGGCTACTTGAGCGGGCTTAAGCAGGGCTGGGCCTTCTCCTGGCGCTCGCTGATGGCCGCGGAGATCATCGCCGTCGGCGGCAGCATCGGCTTCGGCCTGGGCTCCATGCTGAACCAGGGCCGCGACCTGTCCGACATGACCATCGTGATGTCCGCGATCCTGCTGATCCTCGCCGTCGGCATCCTGATCGAACTGCTGGTGTTCGGTCCGGTCGAAAAGCGGCTGCTCCGCCGTCGTGGCCTCCTGGCCGGCAGCACCCGGTAGGCATCTGCCGTCCAGCAGCAACGCGGGGTCACCTGCCGCCCATAACCCCCGGGTATATGGGCGCCAGGTGACTCCGCGTTGCTGTTGTCTGGCGTCACGGGCAGGCCTACACTCACGGCTATAGGCCGGTGTACGGCCGAACCAGCCCGATTCTGAGGAGACAGCCATGGCACCAAAATATGGAGTGCTGGCACTGGTCGAAGCCAAACTGGGGAAGGAACAAGAGGTCTGGGATTTCCTCAACGGGGGCCGCGAGATAGTCCTCAAGGAGCCCGGAACCCGGACGTGGTACGCCTTTCGGGTCAACGATTACACCTTCGGCATCTTCGATACCTTTGACACCGAGGAGGACCGGCAGGCGCACCTCAACGGGGCCATCCCCGCGGCGCTCGGCGAACACGGCCCCGCGCTGCTGTCCAAGGATCCCGACATCAAACTGGTCGACCTCATCGCGGTGAAGTAGCCCGCAACATACTCTTCCGCTGTCCGCCCATCGACCGCCGGGCGGGGGCGCATTGACACGGACACGCCGCCGTTCAGGCCCGACGCCGTGGCGGGCGCCGTCAAAGTGCCCCGGACCGCCGCGCTCCGGCGCCCCCGGCGCGGCCCCAACTATGTGACGTGGCGTTACCCTGCGTGAACGGGTGTTTCCGCACCGTTGTTCCGCCATATGACGCCGCCCTATCGTCGATGCATGGCAATTCAGGACATTTACCCCACGGCGCTGCGCCTCCTCGGCCGCCCCGTGCTGGTGGTCGGCGGCGGCCCGGTCGCCGCACGCCGCGCCAAGGGACTGCTCGACGCCGGCGCCCGCGTCACCGTCGTCGCGCCCCTTGCCTGCCCCGCACTGACTGACCTCGCCGACGCCGGCCTCCTCTCGTGGGAGCCGCGCGAGTACCGCAGCAACGACGTCGACGGCGCCTGGTTCGTGCAGACCGCCACCGGCGATCCGGCCGTCGACGCGCAGGTCGCGGCCGACGCCGAGGCGCAGCGCATCTGGTGCGTCAACGCCTCCGACCACGAAGCCTCCGCCGCCTGGACTCCCGCCGTCGCCGTCGTGGACGACGTCAAGATCGCCGTGAACGCCGGGGGAGACCCGCGCCGCGCCATGGCCCTGCGCGACGCCGTCGCCACCGCACTGGAAACCGGGGACCTGCCGCTGCGCCGGCGCCGCGCCGATTCAACGGCAGGCACCGTGGCGCTCGTGGGCGGCGGTCCCGGCGATTCCGGGCTCATCACCGTCCGCGGCGGGCGGCTCCTGGGCCAGGCCGACGTCGTGGTCGCGGACCGCCTCGGCCCCCGCGAACTCCTGGCCGAACTGGCACCCGACGTCCGCGTGATCGAGGTCGGCAAAACCCCCGGCCACCACCCCGTGCCGCAGGCCGAGATCAACCGCATCCTCGTCGACGAAGCCCTGCAGGGCCACCGCGTGGTCCGGCTCAAGGGCGGCGACCCGTATGTCCTGGGCCGCGGCGGCGAGGAAGCCGAATTCTGCCGCCAGCACGGCGTCGAGGTCGAAGTGGTCTCCGGCGTCACCTCCGCCATCTCGGTCCCGGCCGCCGCCGGCATCCCGGTCACGCACCGCGGGCTGGCCAAGGGATTCAGCGTGGTCACCGGCCACGAGGAACTCTCCGAAGTCCCGGCCCGGCCCGACCACACCGTGATCCTGCTCATGGGCGTGGGCCAGCTCCGCGATTCCGCGGCCTCGCTGGGACGCGCCGGTTTGCCAGCGGACACGCCTGTTGGCATCGTAGAGAATGGATACCTGCCGGACCAGCGGGTGACCATCGGAACGCTCGGGACCATCGCGGACCAGGCGGAGGCCGCAGGCGTCGCGAACCCCGCCGTGATCGTGATCGGTGACGTGGTCCGCGTCAGCCCGTTCGCGCCTTCGCACTTCAAGACCGCGGACTACAGCACCACCTCCCCGAATGCTCCCCGCACGCCCCGCTCCACCAAGACCCGCGTACTGACCCCGTAACCCCGTCGATTGCTCCACAACTGCCGTTATCAGGCCCCAAAACGGCCGTTATGGAGCAACGGATGCAGAAGAACAAAGGAACACAGCCGTGTCAACGAACACCCCTGTAGGAACTGCCGCCCGCCCGCTGCGCATCGCCGTCGTCGGCTCCGGACCCGCCGGTGTGTACGCCGCGGACATCCTGACCAAGAGCGAGGCCGTCAAGAGCGGCGAGCTCACGGTGAGCATCGACCTCTTCGACCGCTACCCGGCGCCCTACGGCCTGATCCGCTACGGCGTGGCCCCGGACCACCCGCGCATCAAGGGCATCGTCAACGCCTTGCACAAGGTCCTGGACCGCGGCGACATCCGCTTCTTCGGCAACGTCGACTACGGTACCGACCTGTCCCTCGAGGACCTCCGCACGCACTACGACGCCGTCATCTTCGCCACCGGCGCCATCAAGGACGCCGACCTGAACATCCCGGGCATCGAATTCGAGGGCTCCTACGGCGGCGCCGACTTCGTCTCCTGGTACGACGGCCACCCGGACGTGTCCCGCGACTGGCCCCTGGATGCCAAGGAAATCGCCGTGATCGGCAACGGCAACGTGGCCCTGGACGTCGCCCGGATGCTCTCCAAGCACGCCGACGACCTCCTGGTCTCCGAAATCCCAGACAACGTCTACGCCGGACTCAAAGCATCCCCGGTCACGGACGTGCACGTCTTCGGCCGCCGCGGCCCGGCCCAAGTGAAGTTCACCCCGCTGGAGCTCCGCGAACTGTCCCACTCCAAGGACGTGGACATCATCCTCTACGCCGAGGATTTCGAGTTCGACGCCGAATCGGACCGCCAGATCCAGAGCAACAACCAGACCAAGACCATGGTGGGGACGCTCACCAACTGGATCGCCGAACAGCCCGAGGACCTCTCCGAGCTCACGGCCTCCCGCCGCCTGCACCTGCACTTCCTGCACAGCCCGGTGGAGGTCCATGACGACGCCGGGACCCCCGGCCGCGTCGCCGGGATCAAGTTCGAGCGCACGGAGCTGGACGGCACCGGGAACGCCCGCGGCACCGGCGAATTCGTCGACTACCCGGTCCAGGCCGTGTACCGCGCGATCGGCTACTTCGGCTCCGCCCTCCCCGAGGTCGAATTCGACCACAGCAAGGGGGTTGTCCCGAACGAGGGCGGCCGCGTCCTGGACACCGCCGGCGCCCACGTGCCGGGCCTCTACGCCACGGGCTGGATCAAGCGCGGCCCGGTCGGCCTGATCGGCCACACCAAGGGCGATGCCCTGGAGACCGTGACCTACCTGCTGGAGGACCTCGGGAACCTGCCGCTGGCAGCGGCACCCGCGCCGGGCGCCGTCGTCGACCTTCTCGAGAGCCGCGGCGTGCAGTACACCAGCTGGGAAGGCTGGCTTGCCCTCGACGCGCACGAACGGTCCCTCGGCGAAAAGGCCACTGCCCGGGCGGAGGGCATCCAGCGCGAGCGCATCAAGGTGGTCCCGCGCGAGGACATGGTGGAAATTTCCCGCGGCGGCGTGGCCGCGGAGGTCTAAGCGCCCGTCAACGAGCAACGCGGGGTCACCTGCCGCCCGTCCCGGAGGGGATTATGGGCCGTAGGTGACCCCGCGTTGCTGTGTTTTGTGCGCGATCCGGGGCGGTAGTCAGTAGGCTTACCGTCATGGACAAGACCAGCCGGGCCACAACCGCCGCACCGCCGTCTCATGGACCAGGAATCCTCGGATGAGGCTCCGCCACAGCAACGCGTCCGGCCGCGGCTACCGCCGGGTCGCGGCCGGGACCGGCTTCAGCTACAAGGACCTGGACGGCTCCACCCTGGCGACCGGACCGGTGCGGGAGCGGCTGGAAAGCATCGGCATCCCGCCGGCATGGACGGATGTCTGGATTGCGCCCTACGACAACGGGCACATCCAGGCCACCGGGCTCGACGCCGTCGGCCGGCGCCAGTACATCTACCACCCGGGCTGGCGCGAGAAAAAGGACCGACTGAAGTTCAACCGCTCGCTCCAGCTCGCGGAAACCCTGCCGGCCGCGCGCAGGCTCGTCACCATGGACCTGCGCTCCGAGGGCCTCACCCGGGAGCGGGTGCTGGCCGCCGCCTTCAGGATGCTGGACAGCGGCTCGCTGCGCGTCGGCTCCGAGCGCTACACGAACGAAAACGGCAGCCACGGCCTCGCCACGCTGCTCTGCGCCCACGTCCGCGTGCGCAAGGACGAGCTCCGGCTCAGCTTCCCCGCCAAGAGCGGCAAGACCTGGGAATCGCGGATCAACGACGCCGACCTTGCCGCCGTCGTCCGCCTGCTCAAGCGCCGCGGCGGCAACGCCCGCCTGCTGGCCTACAAGGACGGACGGAGCTGGCACCCGGTGTCCAGCCAGGACATCAACCAGTACGTCAAGGAGCGCACCGGCCAGGACTTCACGGCCAAGGACTTCCGGACCCTTCGGGGCACGGTGGCCGCGGCGGCCAGCCTGGCGCAGACCGGGCCGCAGCCCAAGGTTTCAGCCCGGAAGAGGGCGGTGAACCGCGCGATGCTGGACGCGTCCGAGGTCCTCGGCAACACGCCGTCGATCGCCCGGAAGAGCTATGTGGATCCCCGCGTCCTGGACCATTACGCAGCGGGGGAGACCATCGACCCGAAGCGGCTGGACTCCGCCGAATCCGAGGTCCGGGCCCTGCTTTATCAGGAGGGCGACGTCGTCCCGCTGCAAAAGGCAGCGGGTTAGGCGGCCCGGAGCAGGCTACATCCGTCCGAAGCGTGCCCGGAGCAGCGCGAACGCCCCGTAGGCGATGAAGCCGGCACCGATCGCCAGGAGCAGGGCGGGCCCGAAGGGGTGGTCCTGCAGGGCCTTGAGGCTGCCGTCCAGTCCGGTGGACGACGCCGGATCGTTGGTGGCCGCGGCGATCACGAACAGGAGTCCCGTCAGGATCAGCGCCAGTCCTTTGGCGATGTGGCCGGCCACGCCCAGGCTGCTGATGAGGTGGCCCCGGCGGGTCCCCTCGAAGTGGGCCAGCTCCTCCTTGAACTTTTTTCCCGCGCCCTTGACGATGAAGTACACGCCGATCCCGATGATGGTCAGGCCCAGGGCGACCAGCGCCGGCACTCCGTAGGGGCTGTGCACCAGAACGGTGCTGAAGTCCCGCGTGGAGTCGCCGGAATCGCCCCGGTTCCCCAGCGCGAACCCCGCGAAGCTCAGCCCCACGCTGCCGTACGCGATGCTGAGGAAGCCGGAGGACACGAGTTTGCCGAGGCGCTCCCCGCGGGGAAGGTGCCTGGCGCGCAGCGTCGCCTCGCTCAGCTGCCACAGCGAGAGCCCGGTGCAGGCGATGAACCCCGCCCACATGACCGCCGGGCCCCACGGGTTGGCCGCGAGCTGTTCGATGGCTCCGGTGGGCTCAGCCTGGCCCGGTGCGCCGAAGACCAGCGCCACCGCAATCGCGCCGATCACGACGTGCAGCAGAGCCATGACGGCAAAACCGGAACGGGCGACGACGTCGAGCACCGCGCTGTCCGACGCGGCCTCAGCGGCGTCGGCGGCGCCGCCAACGGCCGCACCAAGGGACTCGCCGGTGGCCTCCTTGGTGGCTTCGCCGGCGGTTTCGCCGGACGAGGGCTGGCCGTTCGGCCCCGGTGATTCCATGGGTTCGAGTCTACGCAGGGGTGACTTCCCGTCTTGGAGTATCAAGTTTTTCATAAGTGTGCTTACTATAACCGGGTCACGGCCGTTCGCGGCAGTGGCATTTCCGGATTCGAACTCAGACGATAGGAAGCTCAACATGGCAGGTAATCTCGTTGCCCGATCCATTCACGACCTGACGGCGGGCGCCTGGTTCGGCGGCTCGCTGATGGGAGCCATTGGGCTGAACGGGGCGGCCGCGGAAGCCAAGGATCCGGCCGAACGCACCCGGCTGTCGAGCCTGGGCTGGAAGATGTGGGCACCGGTCCAGACGGCGGCCTTCGCTGCGCACTTCCTCTCCGGCCTCGCCATCATGTGGGAGAACAAGGGCCGAATGGCCAAGCAGGACGGCGTCGCCCGCCTCACGGTCGTCAAGTCCGTCGTCACCCTTGCCGGTGCCGCCGTGAGCCTGTACGCCGGGCTTCAGGGTGCCAAGGTGGACAAGCTGGCCGGCGAAGGTGCTGAAGGAGCCACCGAGCCCAAGCCTGGCGCCTCCGATGAACTCCGCTCCGCGCAGCAGCAGTTGAAGATCCTGCAGTGGGCCATCCCGGTCTTCGCCGGCCTGGTGATCGTCCTCGGCGCCAAGCACGGCGAAATGCAGCGTCCCAAGAACGTCTTCAAGGGCCTGGTGCGCTAGTTCTGGAGCGGGCCATCAGAATTCGGCCATCAGAATTCGGCATTGACGAACCCGATGATGATGGCCGCCCACCAGCTCACTTGGGAGATGACCAGGCAGCTCAGCATGTGTATCCGGTGGCCCACCGTGAGTCCCGCGAACGACGTGGTGGGCGGCATCACCACGAGCCGGCGCATGAGGGGCAGCAGCATGATGCCGTTGAGGATCAGCACAAGGACGGCCACGAGCTTGACCACCGTCAGGGGATTGCCCAGGTCCGGGTACAGGAACGCCCCGGTGGTGAGCATCGCCGCGATGCCAATCCAGATCAGCGGGGTGGCGGCACCGTCCAGCCGGATTGTCTCGGAAAGTTCACGGCGGCCCAGCAGCCACAGGAAGCCGTGCCAGTCCACGAGCATGATGGCGCCGAACGCCAGGACCATGGCCAGGATATGCACGATCAGCGCAAACGTATGGGGCGGTCCCTCGACCTTCAGGGTGGTTGCCAGCAGCAGCACCAGGGACCAGGCAACCACGGCGCTGACACTCAGGATGGCCACCAGCCGCCGCGATGAGTCATGGACGGCCGGTTGTTCCGAGCTCGTGCCTGCTGTGCTTTGACTCAAGGCATACCTCCAGTGGCTTGAAGGACAGAATCCGCGAATCCACGCCGGCGTAGTCCCACGGAGTCCGGCGGACGCCGCGGAAGCTGAGCATCATCCCGAAGCCTTGGGAAAAGCCTGTGAACCGGCTGGCGAGGCCCTGCTCCCATGGGCAGGGGGCCTTACTGCTGGATCCACTCCGCGCAGGAGTTCAGGTTCCGGTTCACGCTGTCGACGGCGGCCGTTTCGTCATGCGCGGTGATGGCGTCCACGAGCTCGTCGTGGCCTTCGTGCGGGAGGCCGTTGAAGCCGGCGCGGCCCTGCTGCCGGAGGAGGTCGGCGTGGAAGACGGCGCCGAAGCTGACGTACAGCTCGTGGAGCAGCGGATTGCCCGACGCCTGCGCCACCAGCACGTGGAAGTCCCAGTCGGCCCGCGCCCAGCCGGCGTATTCCCCGGCCAGCCACGCGGCACGGCGCGCCTCCAGCAGCGCGCACATCGCGGCGACGTCGTCGGCAGTGGCGTGGCGGGCGGCGAGCCGGGCCGCCTGGGTGTCCAGGCCGACGCGGACCTCCAGGATGTGGACCTGCGAGTGGTCCCGGTACATGCGCTGGGCGGCTCCGGCGATTTCGCTGGTGGCGCGGACGTAGGTGCCGTCCCCGCGCCGGACCTCCAGCATGCCGCTGTGGGCCAGGGCTTTGACCGCCTCGCGCAGGGTGCCGCGCGAGACTCCGAGGGCAGCCATAAGTTCAGGTTCGGCGGGGATCCGCTGCTGCAGCGGCCACTCGCCCGAATGGATCAGCTCCCGCAGCTTCGCGGTGACCTCCTCCACGAGCGGCGGCCGGTGGGACGTGGTGAGTGTCATGACTGTCCCTCTTCCGTGGACGTGCCGGCGGATGTGCCGGCGAACGCAGCGGCTGCCTGCGGTTCCGGCGGGTGCGGTTCCGCCCGCTGGGGAGCCTTGGGCCGGGAGGTGAGCAGGTGCCCGACGGCGATCTGGCCCAGGGCCACCGCCAGCAGCAGGATCACAGGCAGCGTCCAGGAGTTGGTGGCGCTGTGCAGCAGCCCCATGCCGAAGGGGCCGAGCGTCGCCAGCAGGTAGCCCGCGGACTGCGCGACCGTGGACAGGGCGGTGGTTTCGGCGGTAGTGCGGCCGCTGCGGCTGATCATGACCATCACGAGCGGGAAGATGCCGAGCCCGAAACCGAGGAGCACCGCCGTCAACGGGGCCCAGGAGACGGGCAGGACCAGCAGGGCCAGGACGCCCGCGGCCATCGTGACAGTGGCCAGGTAGAAGGCCGTGCGCTGCATCCGGGGGCGTGAGCCGATGGCGACCAGCACCATGCCAGCCGGGACGGAGACCAGCTGCAGCAGGCCGAACATCAGCCCGCCCTCGGCGGCGGTCAGGCCCAGCGTGACCAGCATGTAGGGGAACCAGCTGAGCACGGCATAGGCCAGCAGCGCCTGGACGGTGAAGCCGAGGGTAATCAACATACCTGTGCGGGTCCGCAGCAGGGGCCAGGGGGATACCCGCCCGGCCTTCACGGCGGGCGCGTTGCGGTGGGCGTGCAGGGCGATCGGCAGGAAGCCGAGGCACGCGCCCAGCGCCAGGAAACCGATCGCTCCGACCCCGGCGGAGGGCGAGCCGAGCTGCTGCGCCACGGGGACGATCAGCACGGCGACCACGGTCGCGCCCGTCGTCATGGTCACCGTGTACAGGGCGGTCATCAGCGACGTCCGGTGCGCGAAATGGACCCGGATGAACGACGGCATCGCCACGTTGCAGATCGCCAGCCCGGACATCCCGACGACGGTGCCCGCCAGCAGCATGCCGGTGGACGGGATGCCGCGGACCAGCAGCCCTGCCGCCAGCAGCACAAGGGAGAGCAGGATGGCCTTCTCGAGCCCCAGAATCCGGGTGAGCCACGAGGTGGCGGCGCCGGCCACGGCGAAGCACAGCGTGGGGATCGACGGGATGATGGCGGCGATCAGCGGCCCGTAACCCAGGACCTGCTGCAGGTCGTGCAGGAGAGCGGCGGCGCCGGTGATGCCGGCGCGCAGGTTGAGGCCGATCAGCACGATCGCAACGACGCCGGCGATGATCACTCCGCGCGGCGCGCGCACGGCGGCGGAAGTTGCTGTCTCGGGAAGCGCGGACACCGCGATGCTGCTAGCCATACCTAAAGGTTAGACGTTTGACGTTTGCGCGCTAGTGTTTAGTGGCGAATATCTCGGCAAGTGACACGGCCCGCGCGGGAAAGCCGGCGGAGGCGGCGACGGCGGCGGCGTAGCCGTCGGGTGCCGGGACCGGAGTGACGACGAGGCCGTGGACGGCGGCATTGCCCGCGCATTCCGCCAGGAGGGTGCCGGCCGGGCCGGCGGAGCCCGCAATGCCCGCAGTCCCTGCGGGCCGCTCCGGGACCAGCCGCACACTGGAGGGATCCACGGCCAGGCCGGCACCTGCGGCTTTCAGCGCGGCCTCCTTCGCCACCCACCATCGGATCCGCCCAGCATCCGTCAGGCTAGGGCTGGCCAGTCCTTGCCCGTCCGGCCCCCATCGCTCCTCCGGGGCGAGCGCAAAGTCGTCGAAGCCCGCGAACACCTGGGCAGGAACCTTTTCGATGTCCGCGCCCAGGCTGGTTCCCGCCGGAGCGGCGGCCGCCATGACGGTTCCCTGGCTGCGGGACATGCTCAATGCGACGCCCTCGATCGAGGGTTTGCCGTGGTTCGTGCTGCCGCACCCGGCGCACAGCCGCCGGATGTCCAGCCCGGCGGCGTCGGCGGGCGGCATCCCCAGCCGCCGCGCTGCCAGCAGCCGGAACAGGGCATGGGACGCGGGGTAGTCCAGCCGGTCCGCCGGACGCCTGAACCGGAGCGACGCGTCGCGTTCCCGCGGCGACAGGAACGCCCCCAGGCCGCCGAACAGCCCGCCGTACCCTCCCGGGCCCGCCACGGCCGCGGCGTTCCGGACGGCGGCGGACGGCACGGCCACATACTCAATACCGGCGTCAGGGCGGTCCGGCGCCGTCACCGTTTGCTGATCCGGCGGTACTGCGCGATCGCCAGCGGGGCAAAGACGGCGATGATGCCGACGCTGCACAGGACCGAGTAGAGGACGGCGTTTTCCGCGGGCCAGCCGCCCGGTACACCGAAGCCGGCCGGGGCCGCGTTGCCGAAGAGTTCGCGGGCGGCGGTGGCGACGGCGGTGACGGGATTCCATTCCGCAATCACGCTGAGCGGTCCGGGGAGGGAGCTGACGGACACGAAGGCGCCGGAGACGAAGGTGACGGGGAACAGCCACACCAGGCCCAGGCTCTGCGCGACTTCAACACTCCTGGCCGTCAGGGCAATGACGGCCCCGATCCAGGAGACCGCGAAGGCAAACAGCAGCAGCAGGGCCAGCGCGGCCAGGGCGGAGACCGGACCGGTGGTGATCCGCCAGCCGATGGCCAGGCCGCACAGCAGTGTCACGGCGACGGACAGCACACTCGTGTACAAGTCCGAGGAGGTGCGGCCCAGGATGACGGCCACGCGGGACATCGGCAGCGACCGGAAGCGGTCGATCAGCCCGAGCTGGAGGTCCTTGGCCAGGTAGACGGCCGTGAATGAGGCGTTGAAGGTCAGGGTCTGCGCCAGGATGCCGCCGATCAGGTAGCTGCGGTACTGGTCGCCGCCGAGCGTGCCGCCGAAGACGAAGCCCAGCAGCAGCACGAACATCACCGGCTGCACGATGCCGGTGACCAGCGCGCCGGGAGTGCGCAGGACGTTGATGAGGTTGCGCCGGGCAATGACAGAGCTGTCCCGGGCGGCCGCGGAGATGGCGCTCATGCGGGCACCTCGACTTTCTCCGGAGCCTGGACGTCCGGTGTTTCAGCTTCCGGGGCGGCCGCCGCGGCGTGGCCCGTGAGCCGCAGGAACACGTCGTCCAAAGTGGGGCGGCGCAGCGAGGCCTCGTCCACGGGCAGGGCACGCGCGTCCAGTTCGGACAGGACGCGGACCAGCAGCCGGTGGCCTTCCGGGGCGGCGATGGACACACGCAGGTTAGGCGGATCCTGTTCGGCCCGGGAACCCGGACCTGCGGCCCGCTCCAGCACGCCAGCGGCCGCGGTGAGGTCCGCGGCGTCGCGCATGACGACGTCGATCCGTTCCGTACCGGCGCTTTGTTTCAGTTCCGTCGCGGTCCCCTCGGCAATGACGCGGCCGTGGTTGATGACGGCGATGTGGTCCGCCAGCCGGTCGGCCTCCTCGAGGTACTGGGTGGTCAGGAGGACTGTGGTGCCGTCCGCTACGAGGCTGGAAACCACGTCCCAGGTGTCGAGCCGGCCGCGTGGGTCAAGCCCGGTGGTGGGCTCGTCCAGGACCACCACCTTGGGCCGGGCCACGATGGCCCCGGCGAGGTCCAGACGCCGGCGCATGCCGCCGGAAAAGGTTCCGGAGCGTTTGCCGGCGACGTCAGTGAGGCGGAAGCTCTCGAGCAGTTCGTTCGCCCGGGCCGCGGCGGTCCGCCGGTTCATGCCGTACAGCCGGCCCACCATGTGCAGGTTTTCGAACGCCGTGAGCTTCTCATCCACGGCGGCGTACTGCCCGGACAAGCCCAGGTTCCGCCGCACCCGGTCCGGATCGCTCAGGACGGAGTGGCCGGCGATCCGGGCGTCACCGCTGTCCGGGGACAACAGGGTGGTGAGCACTTTGACGGTGGTGGTCTTTCCGGAACCGTTCGGTCCCAGCAGGCCCAGGACGGTCCCTTCGCCTGCGTGCAGGGAGAGCCCGTCCAGGGCCTTGAACGTGCCGAAACTCTTGCTGACGTTCTCGACCCGGATCACTGCGAAGCGGCGAGTTCGGCGACCTTGCGCGGAGCCATGTCCGTCCACGTCCGGGACACGTAGTCGAGGCAGGCGTCACGGGTGTCCGGGCCGAACATCGTCACCCAGCCCTGTGGCACAGCCGCGAAGGCGGGCCAGAGGGAGTGCTGCTGATACTCGTTCACGAGCACGGAGAACGTTGCGGACTTGTCATCGAATGGATTCGTCACGTTGACCTTTCCTGTCGGTTCTGGCGTTCGGAAAGCCCCTCTTGGAAATCAGAGGCATCACTGGTTATTCGTCTCCGCCGCCCAGTTGGATGGCCAGCGCAGGCATAATTGCGCTGAGAGCCCGGTCACTTAACATCTGGGAGTGCCGGTCCTCCACGGGAATGTCGGTGATGGCCCCGGTGATGAACGGCTGCCACGCATCGCTGCCGGGAGTGCCGGCGGGCACCTCCCGGGTGGCCCGGAAGAACAGCAGCCCGCCGTCGAACACCTGCGGCTGCTCGTCGCGGATCAGCCGCGCCAGTTCGGGGAAGTTCCCCACCATGGCATTGACGGAGTCCAGCGGAACGGTGCCCAGCGGGTTGTGGTGTTCGCGCAGGATTTCCTGGGCGCGCTGCCCGTCCAGTCCGTCTTTGTCCTCGTCAGGCAGCTCGTAGCCCTGGGCGTCGAGATAACTGGCCCACAGCCCCGGGCCGGTCCCGACGTCGGCGTTGTCCTCCTGGTTGCCGGGGAAGGCATCGAAGATGGCCAGGAACGCCACTTCCTCGCCGAGTTCCTGCAACCGGGTGGCCAGCCGGTGGACCAGGTGGCCGCCGAAGGACCAGCCCATCAGGTGGTACGGGCCCTCCGGCTGCACGGAACGAAGCTGGGCAATGTAGTCATCCGCCAGGTCGGTCAGGGTTGTGGCCCCGACGGGGTGGGTCCGGCCCGGTTCCATCCCGGGCATCTGCAGCCCGATCAGGGGCCGTTCCGGATCCAGCTTGCCCAGCATGGAGGCGTAGCCCCAGCTGATGCCGGAGGCCGGGTGTACGGCGAAGAGCGGCAGTTTGGTTCCCGTGGTCCGCAGCGGCAGCAACTGCCGCAGGCTGTCCGCGGCGCTTTCGTCCGCGCCCTTGGCAGCCTCGCGGAGCAGGGACTCGACGGTGGGCGCCCGGAACAGCGACTGGACCGTCAGGTCCGTGCCCAGAGCCGCGTTGACCTTGGCGATCAGCGGCTGGGCCAGGAACGAGTGCCCGCCGAGCTCAAAGAACGATTCGTCCACGCCGGCCCGGTCCAGGGACAGCACCTCGGCGAAGATCCCGGCGACTGCCTTTTCCCGGGGCGTCCGCGGGCCCCGCCCGGCGCGGCGGGCCGTGCTGCCGGGATCCGGCAGGGCAGCCGCGTCCACCTTGCCGTGCGGTGTCAGAGGCACTTCAGCGATGACGACGACGGCGGCCGGCACCATGTAGTCCGGCAGCAGCCCGCGGACGTGGCTGCGGACGGCGTCGGACAGGGTTTCGGCGTCGATTTCGCTTTCGTGTCCGGCCCCAGTGTCCGACGCCTCGCCGGTTGCGGCCGGTACGACGTAGCCGATCAGGCGGGTGCCGCCGTCGTTCCCGCCGTCGTGCCTGACAGGGCGCACCACGGCGGCGCGGACGCCGGGAGCGCTGCGCAGGGCCTGCTCCACCTCGCCGGGCTCCACCCGGAAGCCGCGGATCTTCAGCTGGTCGTCGTTGCGGCCGGCGAAAACCAGCCGGCCGTCGGCGTGGCGGTGGACCACATCGCCGGTGCGGTACATCCGTTCGCCGCCGCCGGCGAAGGGATCCGCGATGAAGCGCTCGGCCGTCAGCTCCGGCCGGCCGCGGTAGCCGCGGGCCAGCTGCCGGCCGGCGACGTAAAGTTCGCCGGCCGCGCCGGGCAGCGAGTGCTGGAGCCTGCTGTCCAGGACATAGAGCCGGGTGCCCGCGGTGGCTGTGCCCAGCACGGGTTCGCCGGTATCGCGGACGCGGGCCAGTACGGTGTCCACGGTGGCCTCGGTGGGTCCGTAGAGGTTCCAGGCCTGGACGCCGGAGTGCGCCGAGACCGTGTCCCAGAGCCCGGCGTCGAACGCTTCCCCGCCGAGGGCCAGGCTGAAGCGTCCGGCCTGGCCGCCGTCGGCGGCGTGAGCGTCGAGTAGCCCGGTGAACCCGGGCTCGGTCAGGAGCTGCCGCAGGTAGCCGGGGGTGGTTTCCCAGCTGCTGATGCCGTGTTCCGTGAAGTAGGCGGCGAGCTGCCGGGAGTCGCGGCGGGTCTCATCGCCGATCAGGTGCAGCTCGTGGCCCGCCACCATCCAGAGGATCGGGTCCCAGGAGGCATCGAAGCCGACGCCCGTCGTGTGGGCGACCCGGCGGTGTCCAACGCCGGCCAGCAGGGTCTCGCGGTGCGAGCCGAGCAGCGCGGCAAGGGCACCGTGGCTGACCTCGACGCCCTTGGGCCGGCCGGTGGAGCCCGACGTGAACATGACGTAGGCCAGCTCGCGCGGGTCCGGCGCGGTGACGGCTGTCAGGCCGGCGGCCGCAGCGTCCCCGTCCCGTTCCTGATCCGTTGCCCGGCCGTCTTCTGCCGGTACCGCAAGGTCTTCCAGGACCAGTACGCGGGGCCGGACCGTCAGCTCCGTGAGGAGCCGGTCCACCCGGGCGGCCACGGCACGGCTGGTGAGGATCACAGCCGGGGCGGCGTCCTCGATGATGGCAGACGCCCGCTCGTCCGGGTATTCGGTGTCGATCGGGTTGTACACGCCGCCTGCGGCGAGCACGCCGAACATGCCCTCCACCGTTCCCCGGGAACGGGGAAGCAGGACGGACACCACATCGCCGCGGCTGACTCCCGCCCCGGCCAGGGCGGCGGCGATCCGGGACGCCGACGCGGCGAGCCCGGCAAAGCTCAGGGTCCCGTCCTCCGCGACCAGCGCGGTGCCGTCCGGGGTGGCACGGACCGTGGCGGCGAGGGCGGCCAGGATTCCGGGCTCCGCGTCTGCCGCTGCCGCACGGGCCGTTGCGTCCGAGCGGGGTCCGGCGGTGGCTGCCATCAGCGTGCGGGCCTCCTGTTCCCCGAGCAGGGGGAGCAGGGAAACCGGGGTGTCGGGGGCAGCAGCGGCGAGTTCAAGGAACCGGCCGAAGCCGTCCGCGAGCCGCCGGGCGGTTGCCTCCTCGAACATCGCCGAGTTGTAGTCGACTGTGCCGGCCAGCCCGCCGCCGCCGATTTCGCTGCCGCTGCCGCCGTCGCTATCGTCGCTGCCGCCGTCGGGACGGAAGGTGAAGGAGAGGTCGAACTTGGCCTCGCCCGACCCCGTCTCCGGCTCGGGCTCCACCTGGACGCCGGGGAGCTGCGGGACAGCCGGCACATCGTTGTCCACGGTGAGCATGGTCTGGAACAGGGGGTGCCGGCCCAGCTCACGGTCGGGGTTCACGGCTTCGACCAGCCGTTCGAAGGGCACGTCGTCATGGTCAAAGGCCGCCAGGATGCTCTCCCGGGAGCGGCCGAGCATGGTCCGCAGGCTGGGATCGCCGGCGGCGTCCACGCGCAGGGGAAGCGTATTCACGAAGAAGCCGACCAGTTCGCGCAGCGCCGGATCGGTCCGTCCGGCGGTCGGGGAGCCGATGACCAGGTCGTCGCCGGCGCCGCTGCGGTGCAGGAAGGCGGCCAGGGCCGCGTGGAGCGCCATGAACAAGCTCGCGTTCGACGCGGAGGCCAGGCCGTTGAGGGCCGTGACGCTGGCAGGGTCCAGCCGGAAGGCCAGCTGCCGTCCGGGCTGGCGTGATTCGCGGGGCCGGCGGTGATCCGCCGGCAGCATGAGCTCGGCGGGGATGCCGGACAGCGTGCTGCGCCAGTGCTCCAGCTTGGCGCTGAGCGCCGTCCCGTCGAGCTGCTGCCGCTGCCAGTTGGCGTAGTCGGCGTACTGCAGAGGCAGCGGCGCCGGACCGGCAGCCGGGTTCTGGCCAACGCCCTGGCCGACCTCCGTGCCGACAGCGGCCGCGTAGGCGGCGGACAGGTCCCGCGCCAGCGGGGCGAGGGAAGCGCCGTCGCTCGCGATGTGGTGCATCACAAGGTGCAGGACCCACTCCGGCGCGTCCCCGGAAGCGACCGGGATCAGCCTCGCCCGCAGCGGCAGCTCGGAACGGAGATCGAAGCCGCGTTCGGCGTCGTCCCGCAGCAGCGCGGGAATCCCGGCCGGGGCCGCGGCGGCGCTGACAACCAGGCGCATGCCGGCGCCGTGGGCGGCGTCGGCCGGCTCCAGGACCAGCTGTTCCGGCACTCCGGCGGTCTCGGGGTAGATGGTCCGGAGGACTTCGTGGCGCTGGAACAGGGCGGCGACGGCGGCGGCCAGCGCCTGCTCGTCCAGCCCGCCGGTGAGGCGCACGGCGAGGGAGATGTTGTATTCGGCCGAGCCCGGGTCCAGCTGGTTGAGGAACCACATCCGGGACTGGGCGAAGGAGAGGGCCAGACGGGCGGGCCGGACGGAATCGGCGCCGGCCAGCCAGTCCGTGAGGGCGGCCGGCTCTGCGGCGGGGTCCCGCTGCGCAGCGTCCGGGTCGGTTGCCGGCGCCGCCGCGGAAGCCGTGGAACCGGCGTTGCCCGTCCGCCGGTGCACCGCTGCGAGCAGCCCCGCGGGTGTGGGCTCGTCGAAGAGCCTGCGCAGCGGCAGTTCGGTGCCGAAGGCTTCGCGGATGCCGCCCATCATCGATACCGCGAGCAGGGAATGCCCGCCCAGGACAAAGAAGTCATCGCCCATCGCGACCTCGTCCACGCCCAGGACGGTGGCGAAGATCCCGCACATGGTGCGCTCGTCCGCGGTCGCCGGGGCGGCACCGGTGCCGGCGCCGGCAGCGGCGGACGGCGCCGGAAGGGCCTTCCGGTCCAGCTTGCCGTGGGGTGTCAGGGGGATGGCGGGCAGCTGCATCAGAATGGCCGGGACCATGTAGTCGGGCAGCCTGGCGGCGGCCAGGGCGCGCAGTTCC
The DNA here is from genome assembly GCF_056395325.1 of Arthrobacter sp. 10L424. NCBI lineage: Bacteria > Bacillati > Actinomycetota > Actinomycetes > Micrococcales > Micrococcaceae > Arthrobacter > Arthrobacter sp. 10L424. The sequence continues at coordinate 228,774 of NZ_JBFTJH010000001.1, forward strand.
TCGGTCCCGGCGGCGCCCGTGTAGTAGGCCACCACGCGGTGGGCCGGGTCGCCGTCGGCCACGGCCACGGCACGGTCAACCTGCGGATGTGAGGACAGCGCGGCCTCGATCTCGCCGAGTTCGATCCGGAAGCCGCGGACCTTGACCTGCTCGTCCGTGCGGGAGAGGAACTCGAGCGAGCCGTCAGGTGTCCGGCGGACCAGGTCTCCGGTGCGGTACATCCGGCTGCCGTCGGCGGCGAAGGGGTTGGCCACGAAGCGGGAGGACGTCTCGGCGGGGCGCCGGTCGTAGCCGCGCGCCATTCCGGGTCCGGCAAGGTACAGCTCGCCCGGGACGCCGGCCGGCGCCAGCGCCAGGTACTGGTCCAGGACGAAGGTGTCCGTGTTGGCGATGCCGCGGCCGATGGCCGGTGAACCGCCGCTGATCTCCGCGGTCACGGAGTCCACAGTGAATTCGGTGGGGCCGTAGAAGTTGTGGGCCGAGACCTCCGGCGCTTCAGCCAGCTGCGTCCACAGCCCGGCGGTCACGGCCTCGCCGCCGAGCGCCAGCACCAGCGGCTGTTCCCGTGACGCGTCGAGCAGGCCGCTCTGCAGCAGCTGGCCGGCGTAGGACGGCGTCGTTTCCAGCACGTCGATGCGGTGGCTCCGGCAGTAACCGGCGAGCGACTCGGCGTCCCCGCGGACCTCGTCGGCCACCATGTGGAGTTCCGCGCCGGCGACCAGCCACAGCATCGGGTCCCAGGCGGCGTCGAAGCCGAGGCCGGCGATGTGCGCCACGGAGACTGTTCCGTCCGGTCCGGCGGCCTCGAAGCGGGGGGCGTACAGGGTGCGGTGGTGGTGCCGGTAGAGGTTGGCGAGGGCGCTGTGCGGCACGGCCACCCCCTTGGGGCGTCCGGTGGAACCGGAGGTGTAGAGCACGTAGGCCAGGTCGCCCGCGGCCGGGTGGCGCTGGGCCAGGGCCGCGTCGGAGATGCCGGCACCCGTGTCCAGCAGGGTGCTGATGTCCAGCGTCCGCGGACCTTCGGAGCCGTGATCATCCGCCGCCGGTGCGCCGGAGATCACGACGGCGGGAGCGCCGTCCTCGAGGATGACCCGGATCCGCTCCTCCGGGTAGGAGAGGTCCACGGGGATGTAGACCGCGCCCGCGGCCAGCACCGCCAGGGCGGCTGCGACGACGTCGGCCGTGCGCGGCAGGGCCACGGCGACCCGGTCGCCCGGTTCCACTCCGGAGGCCACCAGGCCCTTGGCGAGGGCCTGGACCCGGCCATGGAGCGAGCCGAAGCTGGCGCCGGCGTCGGGTCCCGAGTCGTCGATGAGCGCTGACGCGTCAGGAATCCGTGCCACGGTGGCCAGGAAGGCGTCGACGACGGTTTCCGGCCCGTCCCCGTCCGTCGCGGGGTCCCCGGCGTGAACGCTTTGCGCCAGGGCGAGCCGGTGCTGCTCCGGTGACTGGATCCGGAGCCGGTCCAGGGTGATCCCGGGATCCGCGGCGAACTGATCCGCCACGGCCAGGAAGCCGGCAACGAGCTGTTCGACGGTGGCCCGGGTGAACAGGTCAGGGTTGTAGGCCAGCGAGCCGCGGATGCCGGCGGCCGGTGCGGTGTCACCGTCGGCAGGGCCTTCGTCACCAGGGCCTTCTTCGACCAGGTCCAGCAGCAGGTCGAACTTGGCCCCGCCCGGTTCCTGGCTGAGGTCTGCGGTGGCCTCGAGACCGTCCATGGCGAGCCCGGCCGCGGCCGTGTTCTGCAGCGTGAGCATGACCTGGAAGAGCGGGTGGCGGTGCTGTGACCGGGCCGGATTGAGCTCCTCGACCACGCGCTCGAAGGGTGCGTCCTGGTTCGCGTAGGCGTGCAGGTTGGTGTACCTGACGCTCTCCACCAGCTCCGCCGCAGTGGGGTTGCCGGAGGTGTTGGTCCGGAGCACCAGGGTGTTGACGAAGAAGCCCACCAGCTCGTTGAGCTGGGTGTCCGTGCGGCCGGCCACCGGCGTGCCGAGGGGGATGTCCTCGCCCGCGCCGGACTTGGTGAGCAGCGCCGCGAGGGCGGCCTGCAGCACCATAAAGAGGCTGGCGTTGTGTTCGCGTGCCAGCGCGTTGAGCCGGCCGCCGGTGTCCGGGCTGATGGTGAGGGGAACGGACGACGCCGGTTCGGCGGCGGCCTGCGCGCCGCGGATGAAGTCGAACGGCAGCCGCAGCTCCTCGGGGGCACCCCGCAGTTCGCGGGTCCAGAACTCGAGCTGGCGGGAAATGGCGCTCGCCGGATCTCCCTCGCTGCCCAGTTCTTTGCGCTGCCACAGCGTGTAGTCGGCGTACTGCACCGGAAGCGGGGCCAAGGGGGTGTCCGTGCCGCCCGCCAGGGCGTTGTAGTCGAGTGAGAGATCCCGTGCGAGCGGGGCGAGGGACCAGCCATCCGCGGCGATGTGGTGCAGCGTAATAGCCAGCACATGGTGGTCCGGGGCCAGCTGGAACAGGACGGCGCGCAGCGGCAGTTCGTGGGTGACGTCGAAGCCGCGCCGGGTTTCAGCCGCGAGGGCGCCGGGCAGCGCCTCGGCGGTGCACTGGACAGCCAGCAGGTCCACGGGGCGCCCGGACAGGATCCGCTGGGCGGGTTCGCCGTCGACCAGCGGGAAAACCGTCCGCAGGGATTCGTGGCGGTCCGCCACCTGATTGATCGCACCACGCAGCGCCGGGACGTCCAGGGTGCCCTTGAGCTCCAGCACCACGGGGATGTTGTAGGCGCCGGACCCTGGGTCGAAGCGGTTCAGGAACCAGAGCCGGCGCTGGGCGAAGGAAAGCGGAATGACGGACGGGCGTTCCACCGGGCCCAGCGGGTTCGCGTTGCCGGCTCCCAGCTCAAGCGTCTCAGCGAGTGCCGCCACGGTGGCCTGTTCAAACACGGTGCGCAGGGCCGGGGCGACGCCGGTCCGGTCCCGCAGCAGGGCCACGAGCCGGGTTGCCAGCAGGGAGTGTCCGCCGAGGTCGAAGAAGTCATCGTCCAGCCCCACGGCGTCGAGCCCGAGGACTTCCTTGAAGGCCTCGGCCACGATCCGTTCCCGCTCGTTGCGGGGCGCGGAGACGGCTGTTTCCTGCTCCGGTGCGGGAAGCGCGCGGGTATCCAGCTTGCCGTTTGCGGTCAGCGGGATGGCCGCGATCTGCTGCACGGCGGCGGGCACCATGTAATCGGGCAGCTGCCGGCGGAGGAGCTGGCGGAGCTCCGCCGTATCCAGGCCGGAGCCGTCCGGTTTGGCACCGTCCAGGCCGGAGCCCTCAGTCCCGGCAGCGGTCACGTAGCCGAGCAGCTGGTCGTAGCCGGCCCGGTTCTTCGTGACGGCGACGGCGGCGTGCTCCACGCCGTCGAGGCCGCGGAGGACCTCCTCGATTTCGGCGAGCTCGATCCGGAAGCCCCGGATCTTGACCTGGGCGTCCATCCGCCCGCGGAACTCGAGCGTCCCGTCAGCAAGGCGCCGGACGACGTCGCCCGTCCGGTACATGCGGGAGCCGTCCGGGACGAACGGGTCCGCGACGAACCGTTCGGAACTGAGCCCGGGCTGGTCCAGGTAACCGCGGGCCAGGTTAATGCCGGCGACGTACAGCTCGCCGATGGCGTTGACGGGGACCGGGTTCAGGCCGAAGTCCAGGATGTAGTGCCGGCTGTTGGCCACGGAGTCCCCGAGGGTCGGTTCGGTGCCTGGCTGCATCACTGCAGTGAGGGAATCGACCGTCGTCTCGGTAGGCCCGTAGAAGTTGTAGGCCACCAGCCCGTCCTTCTCCGCGAGGGCATTCCACAGCGGGGGATCCACGGCCTCGCCGCCGAGTGCCACCACCGACGGGTGGCTGTCCTGATCGAACAGGCCGCCGGCGAGGAGGACCTTGGCGAAAGACGGGGTGGTCTCGATTGAGTCGATGCCCGTGCCGGCCAGGTAGCTGCTCAGCGCTTCCGGGTCGCGGCGGGTCTGGTTGTCCACTAGGTGGAGTTCATGGCCGGCGATGAGCCAGAGGATAGGGTCCCAGGAGGCGTCGAAAGAGAGCCCGGCGGTGTGCGCGACCCGCAGCTTCCGCCCGAGCCGCTCTTCCGCGGGCAGGAAGATGCTGTCCCGGTGCGAGGTGTAGAGGTTCAGCAGGGCGAGGTGCTCGACGCCGACGCCTTTGGGCCGGCCGGTGGAGCCGGACGTGAAGATGACGTACGCGAGATCCTGTTGCCCGGCCGGGCATTCCAGCGCCGACCCGTCCTTGCCTTCGAGGCAGGACACCATCAGCGCTGCATCCAGCACGGTGACGGGGACGTCCGTGGCGAGATCGGCATGGCCCGAGTCCGCGCCGGTGAACGCGGCGGACGTCAGCAGGCGGACCGGGGCAGCGTCTTCGAGCATTCCCTCGACCCTGCCCGCGGGGTAGTCCGGGTCCAGCGGCAGGTACGCGGCCCCGGACTTCAGGACCGCCAGGAGCGCGACGGGCAGCAGGACGCTGCGGTCCAGCCGGACGGCAACGGTCTGCCCGGGGCCGGCCCCGTGGCTGCTCAGGAACCTGGCCAGCTGGTTCGACCGGGTTTCCAGCTCGCCGAAGGTGAGTTCGCCGTCGGGCGCGACGACGGCGGTCCGGGAACTGGACTCCCGGGCGCTCAGCCGGAATTCCTCAACGATGGTGTGCCGGGGGAGGGCCGTGTCGCCGGCGTCTCCGGCGGCCAGCAGGGAGCGTTCCTCGACCGCGGTGGTCACCGACAGGGAGGCCAGGAGGGCATCGGGCTGGGTGGCCACATCGGTAAGGAGCCGGACGAAACGGTCCAGGTGCTCCTCCAATTGGTGCTTGGTATAGAGGGCGGCGTTGGCTTCGAACTGGATTTTGGGTCCGGGTTTTGCCGGGTTTTTCCCAGCGCCGGCGGCCGGGTCGGCCGTGCCGGCGGCAGATCCGGCGTAGAGCCCGTGGACGATGATCGAGAGGTCGTCAATGGGGCCGGTGGACAGGATGTTCACCGTGCCCCGGGCCGCGCCGAAGCTGATGTCATCGAGGACGGGCAGGATATTGACCGAGGGGCCCCGGTAGCCGCTGTGGGCATTGAGGTCCTCGAAGCGGCCGCGCTGGTGGACCACGGCTCCGCGGAGGGTGGCGCCCGTGGCCGTGATGGTGTCGCGGACTGTCGCGCCGGGCTCGACGGCCATCCGGATCGGCACGATGTTGGAGAGCATCGACGGCGTGGACTTCGCCAGCTTGCCGCGGCGCGCGGTCACGGGCAGGGCTACGGAGACGTGGCGCTCGCCGGTGATCCGGTGCAGGTACAGGGCGGCGGTGGTGAGGACCAGGGCCGGCGCGGAGCCGGCGGCGGACTGAAGGGCGGCGGCGGCCGTGCCCGGGAGCGTCCTGGCGGCGCGGACCAGCGAACTGGCGGCGCCCGCGGGCCGGCCGGCAAGTCCTGCTGCGGCCGGGGCGTCCCGCAGCTGTGCTTCCCAATAGGCCCGGTCCGCGTCGGCGGTGTCGGACCCGGCGTATTCGTTCTCCGCGGCCAGGAGTTCGGCCAGGGAGCCGAAGGCCGGGGCGCTTCCGGGCTGGGTGTCTCCGGCGACAGCGCCGTGGGGTGCCGCGCTGTCCAGCGACCCCTGATAGAGCTCCGCCACGCGCTGAAGCACCAGCACGGCCGAGTAGCCGTCCATCATGAGGTGGTGGACCCGCTGGTAGAAGAAGTGCCGGTCGCCGGAGAGCCTGATGAGTTCGCTGTGGAGCAGTTCATCCGTGACAACGTCGCGGGCGAGGCCCAGGTCCGCGTCCATCAGCACCCGGGCTTCAGCCTCCGGGTCCTTGGCGCCGCTCAGGTCCGTGACCTCCAGCCCTGCCGGGTTGGGCCGGGGGATCTGGAACGGACCGGAATGGTCCTCGCCGAAGGCCATGTTGAGTGCGTCTGTCCCGGCCACGGCCTGCGCCACGGCGTCGGCAAGGATTGTTTCGTCGAGGGGGCCCTCGATCTCGAGGAATTGTCCGATCTGGTACATCGGGTTCTCCGGCGCCAGCTGCTGCGCATACCAGATGCCCCGCTGGGCGGGACTCAGGTCGAGCCGGCCGGCGGAGTTGTCGGGCTGGGCATTCAGGGGGTTCGGGGACATGTTCCTTCTCGGGTATCTCGAGGGGCAGTGTGGGCACGTTCAGGGGATACGTAAGGGACCCGCGCTGTGGGCGCAGACAGCATGATCCCCGGCGTGCCGGCCAGTGCGGCCGGGCTGCCGGGGATCAGGGGAGTGCTACTGGAACTGCCCGAACTGGAAGGGGCCGGTTCCTCCGGTGTTCACGAGGGGGCCGTCCACGAGGGGGCCGTTGACCAGCCCGCCGTTGATGAGCCCGCCGTCGATCAGCGGGCCAAAGGTGGCCTGGTTGTTGGATGCCGGGTCGCTGCTCACCGCGGTGGTGTCAGGGACGATGGCGGCCTGGGCCGGCATGGAGCTCACGGCGAGGGCAGAGAATGCTAGGGCTGATCCGGCAACGATCCGGGCGGTGGTCTTCAGGGTCTTAGTCACGTTTATCTCCAGTTAGGTAGCCGTACAGTTTCCACGCACCAAAAAGGTGTCATAGGACTATTCGGACCTGTGTGGAACCCGGATGGGTCGGCGCAGTCAGGCGGGGACCGGGGAAGTCGGGACTGTGGCTGTGGTCTTTGCCCGACGGGCCCGCAGGATCACCTTGAACAGCTCGCCGAGGACCAGCAGCACCACGGCCGGAACCAGGCAGGCCAGCCACTGCTGGCCGTTGAGCTGGACGGTGCCGAAGAGGTCCTGCATTACCCGCATCTGGGTGATCAGCATGGAGCCGACGAAGGCCCACGCGAACGCCCAGAGCAGCTTCGGGTTGGAGATGGTGGAGGGCCCGAAAGCGCTCTCTTCGGGGAAACGCAGGTTGAGGGCGACCGTGATGTTCATCAGCCCCAGGCCCACGATGGCCATGCTCTGGCCGATCTCAAGGGATCCGTAGGAGGTCTTGCCGATTTCGACGAGTATCAGCGTCGCGGCCGCCATGAACAGCCCGACGACAAACAGGCGCACCATCATCGACCGGACGATAATCGGTTGGTCGAACGGCCGGGGCTTGCGGTCCATGATGCCCGGCGTCGCGAGGTCCAGGCCCATCACGGCACCTATCGGCGCGACGATCGCCATGTGGATCCACAGCACCTGGGCCGGGCTGAGCAGTGCGGTGCCGGCGATCGCGAAAGCGGAGGACCCGATGAACGCGAGGATGAACATGAACAGATTGGCGACCTGGATCCGGATGAACTTCTGCAGGTTGTCGTACACCAGCCGGCCCTGCTCGACCGCGGCGACGATCGTGGCGAAGTTGTCATCCGCCAGGATCATCTTGGCCGCACCCTTGGCGACGTCAGTGCCCGTGATGCCCATCGCGATCCCGATGTCCGCCGCGGCGATGGCGGGCGCGTCGTTCACGCCGTCGCCGGTCATCGCGACGATGTTGCCTTTGCGCTTGAGCACCTCGACCAGCCGGACCTTGTGTTCGGGGGCCACCCGGGCGATCACGCCGATGCCGTCCACCTGGCTGTCGGCCTCCGCATCACTCATCGCGGCGAACTCGGCACCGGTGACAGCCCGTCCCCGGATGCCCAGCTCGTCGGCGATCGCGGCCGCGGTGATGGCGTGGTCGCCCGTGATCATCCGGACCCGGATGCCGGCGTGTTTGGCTTTGGCGATCGCGGTCACCGCTTCGGCCCGGGGCGGGTCCACTTCACCGATCAGCGCACAAATCTCCAGGTCCTGCATAAGCGCCATCAGGTCGCCCGAGGGCTGGAATGTCGCCGGATCGAACTCGCGCTGCGCCAGGGCGAGCACGCGCCGGCCCTTGCTGGCAATGCCCTCGTTCGCGGCGAGCACTTTTGCCCGCATCTCGTCGGTGAGGGGCTCGGCGCGGCCGCCCGGCATCCGCCCGGACGACGATCTGTTGAGCACGACGTCGGGCGCCCCCTTCACATACGCGCGGATCACGGGCCGGCCGTCGGCACCCGGCATCCGGTGGAAGGTGGCCATGAACTTGTAGTCGGAGTCGAAGGGTACCGACGCCACCCGCGGGTTGTTCCGGCGGAACTCTGTGACGTCCACGCCGCCTTTTTGCGCGAGCACGTACAGCGCCGCCTCCGTGGGGTCGCCGATGACCTCCCCGTCCTGGATGTCCGAGTCGTTGCACAGCGCGCACGGGAACATGACGTAGTCCAGGTCCTGCTCGGCGTCGCCGGTGGTCCGCTGGACCTGGCCGTCGAAGCTGTAGCCCTCGCCGCTCACGGTGTAGTGGTGCTGCACTGTCACGAACTCTCGCACTGTCATCTGGTTCAGTGTGAGGGTGCCGGTCTTGTCCGAGTTGATCGCCGACGTGGAGCCCAGGGTCTCGACGGCGGGAAGGACCTTCATGATGGCGTTCTTCTTGGCCATGTTGACCGAGCCCACGGACAGGATGGTGGTGACGACGGCGGGCAGCGCATCCGGGATGGAGCCGACGGCCAGCGCCACGCCGATCCCGAAGAGCACGGCGAAGGAGTCGCCCGCGGCCAGGCCCATGACAACGATGGCGACGAACGCGAAGAGCGCCGCGATGATGATGAAGATGGTGAGCCGGTCCACCTGCTTGGTGAGCGGGGTCTTCTCCTCTTTCTGCCCGGACAGCATGTGCGCGATGTGGCCGACTTCCGAGCCCATCCCCGTGGTGGTGACGAGGATTTCGCCGTGGCCCCGGGTCACGTTGGTGTTCATAAACGCCATGTTCACGCGGTCCCCGATGCCGACGTCGTGCCGGCCGATGACGGCGGTGTCCTTCTCGACCGCGACGCTCTCGCCGGTGAGGGCGCCCTCCTCGATCTGGAGTGTCGCGGCAAGGATGACCCTGCCGTCGGCGGGGACGCGGTCGCCGGCGTCGACCACCACAATGTCGCCGGGAACGATCTGCTCGGACGGCACTTCCGCCATAACGCCGTCGCGCCGCACCTTGGCCATCGACTTCATCATCTGCCCCAGGGAAGCTGCGGCCGCTTCGGCCTTCCCCTCCTGGTGGTAGCCCAGCCATGCGTTGAACAGCGTCAGGACGGCGAGCCCGATCGCGGTCCCGTATTCCTCGATCAGCAGGCTGACCAGCGCGGCGACCACAAGCACGATCTGCATGTAGTCCCGGTAGTGCTTGAAGAACCGCTTCCAGACCGGTTCCTGCTTCGCTGCGGCCAGGGCGTTCGGGCCGTACTCCTGCAGCCGCTGCTGCGCCTCGGCGCTGCTCAACCCGCTCGCGGGATCAACGCCCAGCCGGCCCGAGACCTCCCCGGCCGCCAGCGTGTACCAGGCAGCGTCCGCCTCGGCCGGGGCCACTCCTGCCGCTGGTCCGGGATTGTCGTTCATGGCTTCCTCCTCATCGCGGCGCTGCTTAGAACGGGGTCGGGACGCGCCGCACCGCGAGGGTCGGCTCGCGGTAGTTGCCGGCCTTCTGGCGCTTCGGGAGTTCGACGTCGAGCCCCGGGTACGGCTCGTACGGAACCTGGCTCAGCAGGTGGCTGATGATGTTGAGCCGGCCGCGCTTCTTGACGTCGTTGTTCGCGACGAACCAGGGCGCCCAGGCGGTATCGGTCGCCGCAAACATGGCGTCCCTGGCCCGGGAGTAGTCGTACCAGCGCTTGTACGACTTCAGGTCCATGGGCGAGAGCTTCCAGGTCTTGCGCGGATCGTCCATCCGGCTCTTCAGCCGGCGGGTCTGTTCATCCGCGCTGACTTCAAGCCAGTACTTGAGCAGGATGATGCCGGAGTCCACCATTGCCTTCTCCACCAGCGGGGCCATGTTGAGGAACTTCTGGGTCTGCTCCGGGGTGCAGAACCCCATCACGCGTTCCACGCCCGCACGGTTGTACCAGCTGCGGTCGAAGATGACCACCTCGCCGGCCGCCGGGAAGTGCGCCATATAGCGCTGGAGATACATCTGGGACTTCTCCCGGTCCGTTGGGGTGGGGAGGGCCACCACCCTGAAGACCCGGGGGCTCACCCGCTCGACGATGCGCTTGATGGTGCCGCCCTTGCCGGCCGTGTCGCGTCCCTCGAACACGATGCAGATCTTGGCTCCGGTGGACTTCACCCATTCCTGCAAAGCGACCAGTTCGCCTTGCAGGACGGCCATCTCCGCCTCGTACTCCTTGCGGGGCATCTTGGTTCTGGGCTGCCCGTCCGGCCCCGCTTCTTCGTCGCCGCGCTTCTTGTTCTTCTTCTTGCCCACGATCGGCCTCCTGGACTGGTACTTCCTAGGGCGAATCAGGCAACCGAACTGCGACGCCGAGGGGCCGGCTCCATCGTCCGTGAAGACGGTGCGGAACGGTGCAAAACCCCTTTTTGGGCACTCTTGTGCAGTGTGCTGCCTCTCCCAGTCTCATCAGCGGCTGCAGCCCGGTCTACGGCCCTAAGACCCTATTAGGCAACGCCCCGTCACCACGGTGAGGCTTCGGAGGGCCGGAAGTGGCCGCGCGTTGCTCCGTGGCGGAGGGTCAGCGCGGGTGCCGGGCGCCCAGCCGCTGGACGGCCAGCGCGAGCCAGAGCTGCACCCGGTCCGACGTCTGGGCCGGGTCGTAGCCGGTCAGCTCGGTGATCTGGGCGAGCCGGTAGCGGACCGTGTTCCGGTGCAGCGTGAGCTCTTCGGCCACGGCCGCCACGGAGCCGTTGTTGGTCAGGTAGCTCTCCAGCGTGGTCATCAGTTCGGCGCCGTGGGTCGCATCGAAGGTCCGGAGCGGGTTCAGCGACTCGTTGGCCATGTCCGCCAGCGGCACGTCCTCGCTGGCCAGCAGCAGCGACGTCAGGCTCAGCCGCTCCGGTTCGTTCACGGGCAGGCCGTGGCTTGCCGCGTCGCGGGCCTCGAAATAGCTCCACCGCAGCCCGTTCGGTTTCGTGTACGCTCCGCCGATTCCGATCGTGGCGTGGATCCCCGCCTCGGCCAGGTGGTCGCTGAGGCTCCGGGCCAGCGCGCTGGCGCCGCTTCCGTCGTCGGGGAGCACCGCCACCAGGTCCTTGCCGACGACGGCGCTCACCGACTTCTCCAGCGGCTGCGGCAGGGAGGACGTCCCGAGCTGTTTGAAGTGCGCGGCGGACTCGGCCAGCAGGACCACGTTCCTGCGCGTGCTGTTGACGCCGATGCCGGCGAGCCGCCGGGTGGCCTCGCTGGGGTCCAGGGTCCCGTGGATCACGTCCTCCAGCACCTGCCCGGCCAGGGCGCGCTGGGACTGGCGCTGCTTGACCATGTTGTTGAGCTCGACGCTGATCAGGTTCTGGGCGTAGCCCACAATTCCCGAGTCCTCGAACGGCTGCTTCACCCACAGGGTGCATGCGTCGCGGCGGCCGGTGGGAATCGGGAACGACGCCCAGCCGTCGGCGCTCGGCGCGGGATTGCCCGCGGCACTGTTGTAAAGCTGGGCCGTGAACTGGGTCAGCACGATTTCCGTCCGCAGCATGGACCCGAGGTGTTTGAGGAGTTCGGTCAGGCCGCCGCCGGTGAGCAGGGCGCGGGCCAGGATCTGGTGCCCGGCGATGAGCCGCTCCAGCTTGGTGAAGTGGTCCGCGGACTGGGCGTCCGCGACGAGCTTGCCGATCGCGATGAACGGCGTCTCATACGGCACCTCGACCACCGGCAGCCCCCAGCGGTTGGCCTCCGCGATCAGGGCGGGCGGCACGGCGTCGTGGGTCAGGCCGATCCCGAAGCCGATTCCCACCGCCCCGGCGCGCTGGACCTGGCGGACGAAGCGGCGCTGTTCCGGGGCGCTCTTGAGCCGCATTCCGGTGGTGAGGACAAGTTCGCCGCCGTTGAGGAAGCGCTGCGGGTCCTCCTGCTCGGTGACGGCCACCCAGAGAATGTCCTGGTGCCAGGTGGTCTCGGCGAGGCCTGCCTTGGCGAGTTTAAGGGAGGGAACCCCCAACAGGGCAGCGAGTGAAATGGCCATGGATTCAGGATAACCGGGGGCTGGTCAAGCGCACTAAAACATGGCGGCAACGGTGTGCAGGTGACTATTCCCCGTGGTTGACCGGCTGGCATAGGCTCGGAGCAGTCTCATTGGGTCCTTTTCAGCGTGAAAGAGGTTGTACACCGTGGTTCAAACCTTGCAGAACTTCATCAACGGCGAGTTTGTCACCCCCGCCGGAACCGGCGTGCTGGACATCGTCAATCCCACCAACGGCGAGGTCGTCGCCACCTCACCGGTCTCCGTGGGGGCCGACGTCGACGCCGCCATGACGGCCGCGCAGGACGCCTTCAAAACCTGGAAGCACACGACGCCGGGGCAGCGCCAGCTGATGCTGCTCAAGCTCGCCAACGCCGTCGAGGCCAACAGCGACGAACTCGTCGAGGCCCAGCACCGCAACACCGGCCAGGTCCGTTCCCTGATCGCGTCCGAGGAAGTTGCCGCCGGCGCCGACCAGTTGCGCTTCTTCGCCGGCGCCGCCCGGATCATGGAGGGCAAGTCCGCCGGAGAATACTTCGAGGGCCACACCTCCTACGTCCGGCGCGAGCCGATCGGCGTCGTCGCGCAGGTCGCACCCTGGAACTACCCGTTCCTCATGGCCATCTGGAAGATCGGCCCCGCCCTCGCCGCGGGAAACACCGTGGTGCTCAAGCCCTCGGACACCACCCCGGAATCCACCCTCGTCCTGGCCCGCCTCGCCGGCGAAATCTTCCCGGCCGGCGTGCTCAACGTCGTCCTGGGCACCGGGGAGACCGGCTCTCTGATGGTGGAGCACAAGGTCCCCGGCCTCGTCTCCATCACCGGCTCCGTCCGGGCCGGCATCGCAGTGGCGTCCGGCGCCGCGAAGGGCCTCAAGCGCGCGCACCTCGAGCTTGGCGGCAAAGCGCCCGCCATCGTGTTCAAGGACGCGGACATCAAGAAGAGCGCCGCGGCCATCGCCGAATTCGCCTTCTTCAACGCCGGCCAGGACTGCACCGCGATCACACGCGTCCTGGTCCAGGACGAAGTCCACGACGACGTCGTCGCAGCCATGGTGGAACACACCAAAACCCTGCACACCGGTTCACAGAACGACGAGGACAACTACTTCGGCCCGCTCAACAACGTGAACCACTTCAACGCCGTGACGTCGGTGGTGGAGCACCTCCCGGAGAACTGCAGGATCGAAACCGGCGGCCACCGCGCCGGCGAAAAGGGCTTCTTCTTCGAACCCACGATCATCACCGGGGCCAAGCAGAGCGACGACATCGTGCAGAAGGAAACGTTCGGCCCCGTCATCACGGTGCAGAAGTTCAGCACCGAGGACGAAGCCGTGGAACTGGCCAACGACGTCGACTACGCCCTCGCCTCCAGCGTCTGGACCACCGACCACGGCACGGCCATGCGCGTCAGCCGCGACCTGGACTTCGGCGCCGTGTGGATCAACACCCACATCCTCCTCACCGCCGAGATGCCGCACGGAGGCTTCAAGCAGTCCGGCTACGGCAAGGACCTTTCCATGTACGGCGTCGAGGACTACACCCGCATCAAGCACGTCATGAGTGCGCTGGACGCCTAAGCCGGTTTCAAGACCAGAAGCACAGCTCCGCGCACAACCAGCACGCAAGAAAGGCTCTCCCATGACCACCACCGCCCATGACATCACCTACCGTCTTGAGCAGAAGCGCCGCGTCCAGGCCGATTTCCCGGGCCCCAAGTCCGTCGCCCTGACCGAACGCCGCAAGGCTGTCGTCGCGGCCGGCGTCGCGTCCACCGTACCCGTTTACGTCGCCGACGCCGACGGCGGCATCATCCACGACGTTGACGGCAACTCCTTCATCGACCTTGGCTCCGGCATTGCCGTGACCAGCGTCGGTGCTTCCGACCCGGCCGTCGTCGGCGCCGTCAAGGAAGCTGTGGAGCACTTCACCCACACCTGCTTCATGGTCACGCCCTACGAAGGCTACGTCGCCGTCGCCGAGCAGCTGAACCGCCTCACCCCGGGGGACCACGAGAAGCGCACCGTGCTGTTCAACTCCGGCGCCGAAGCCGTGGAGAACGCCGTCAAGGTGGCCCGCCTGGCCACCGGCCGGGACGCCGTCGTCGCTTTCGACCACGCCTACCACGGCCGCACCAACCTGACCATGGCGCTGACCGCCAAGGCCATGCCCTATAAGACCAACTTCGGCCCGTTCGCGCCCGAGGTGTACCGCATGCCGATGAGCTACCCCTACCGCGAGGAAAACCCGGAGATCACCGGTGCCGAGGCCGCCAAGCGCGCCATCACCATGATCGAGAAGCAGCTCGGCGGCGACCAGGTGGCCGCGATCATCATCGAACCGATCCAGGGCGAGGGCGGCTTCATCGTTCCAGCCGACGGTTTCCTGCCGGCGCTGTCGGCCTGGGCCAAGGACAAGGGGGTCGTCTTCATCGCCGACGAGGTCCAGTCCGGTTTCTGCCGCACCGGTGAGTGGTTCGCCGTGAACCACGAGGGCGTCGTCCCGGACATCATCACCATGGCCAAGGGCATCGCAGGCGGCATGCCGCTCTCCGCCATCACCGGCCGCGCCGACCTGCTCGACGCCGTCCACCCGGGCGGCCTCGGCGGCACCTACGGCGGCAACCCGGTCGCGTGTGCCGCGGCCCTGGCGTCCATCGGCTCGATGGAGCAGTACGGCCTCAACGCCCGCGCCAAGCACATCGAGGAGCTGGCCCTCGGCAAGCTTCGCGAACTGGCCGCTGAGCAGACTGTGATCGGCGACGTCCGCGGCCGCGGTGCGATGCTGGCCATCGAACTGGTCCAGGCCGGATCGAAGGAACCGAACCCGGAGCTGACCAAGGCCGTAGCCGCCGCCTGCCTCAAGGAGGGCGTCATCATCCTCACCTGCGGCACCTACGGCAACGTCATCCGGCTGCTGCCGCCGCTGGTCATCAGCGACGAACTGCTGCTGGACGGGCTCCAGGTCCTGGCCGCGGCCATCAAGGCCAACGCCTGAGCCATCCGGACACCGGAGATTCCGGACTCAGAAATTCCGGAAACAGCAGAGCCGCGGACGTACGGTCCGCGGCTCTGCTGAGTTAATTCGCTCGCCGGCACCGGTTCCATCGGCCGGCCGACGCCGATCCCATATTGGTTGCCCAGCTCAGGGCCGAAGGTAACGGACTATGCAGGCCATTTTCCGGGTCCCGCTGGGCTAGAGTCGTTCCTACCACTGCAGGAACGCAGACCGGCCGACGTCGCCCGGAATCCCCGGAACAAAGCTGGCTTCTGCCACAGACCCAAAAGGGGTTCATACATGCGATACGTAGTTGGCTATACCCCCAGCGACCGCGGCGCCGACGCCGTTGCACTGGCCTCCGCCATGGCCCGGGCCCAAGGCGCGCACCTTGACCTGGTCTACGTGGTGGACCGGCGCACGCCCTACGTCGCGATGAACCCGGAGGGAAACCGTGTCAGCGCCGCGGAGCAGAAGGTGCTCACCGCGGAACGGGAAGGCATGGCCCTCGTCCCAAAGGACCTCGAGGCCCGGTTCCACGTCCGCCAGGCAGATTCGCACGCCGCCGGCCTCATCGATGCCGCCGTTGAATACAGGGCCGGTCTGATCGTGGTGGGCGCCGCCAGCGCCGGGCTGTTCAAGCGCTACACGATCGGAAGCGCGGCCAACGCGCTCCTGCATGCTTCGCCCGTTCCGGTGGCGCTGGCCCCCCGGGGTTACCGGCACACGGAGCCGATGACTCGGATGACCCTCGCAGTGGGCGAGCGCACGGGCGCGGAGGCGGCGATCGACGTCGCGGTCGAGGCCGCCGAACGCCACGGTGTCCCGCTGCGGCTGGTTTCGCTGGTGGAACTTGACGCAGAAGGGGACAGCGGAGAGAACATCAACGCCGCGCACATCCACGCCAATACCGTCCTCGCGGCGGCCGCCCACCGGCTTCCGGCCGGCCATCAGGTCACGGTGGAAGTTGCGCACGGCCGCACCATTGAGGAAGCGATCGATGACCTCGAATGGGACGAGGGCGAGATCATGATCGTAGGCTCGTCGCGCCTGGCGGAGAAAAACAAACTGTTCGTCGGCAGGACGGCCAACAAGGTGCTACTTGCCCTGCCCGTACCCATGGTGGTGGTCCCGCGCGACTACGAGCGGTTCGATACCATCCCCGAGGACTGACAGCGTGGTGCCGTTCCGCAGCCTGGACAGATTCAGGCGGCGGAGCGGGCCAGCCTGCGCGTCACGGAGTTCTTCCGGGCAGTGAGCAGCATGTCCACGGTGAGGACCAGCAGCGCCAGCCAGACGACGCCGAAGCCGATCCAGCGGTCTGTCGTCATGGGCTCGTGGAACACGGCCAGCGCCACGATGAACTGCAGCACGGGGGCGAAGTACTGCAGCAGGCCAATCGTTGTCATCGGCAGCCGCCGGGCTGAGGCGCCGAAGAACAGCAGCGGCACGGCGGTGATGATGCCGGAGGCCGCGAGAAGCCAGAAGTGCGCGGCGCCGTTAGTGGCCAGCGTCGCGGTTCCGGTGAGTGCCAGGACGATCATCGTGGCGCCGGCAACCGGCGCCAGCACCATCGTCTCGACGGTAAGGCTGGTGGCCGCATCAGCGCGCGGGCCGACGCGCTTCTTGACGAAGCCATAGAGGCCGAAGCTCAGCGCCAGGGTCAGGGCGATCAAGGGAAGTTTGCCGTAGGACACCGTCAGGACGCCCACGGCAACGAAGCCGATGCCGACGGCGGTCCACTGCAGCGGCCGCAGTTTCTCCTTCAGCACCACCACCCCCAGCAGGACCGATACGAGGGGATTGATGAAGTAGCCCAGCGAGGCTTCCACGGCCTGACCGGTGGTCACCCCGTAGACATAGGTCAGCCAGTTCACGGCGATCAGGACCGCGGCGATGATCAGCGGAAAGATGACCGCGCGGTTCCGGAAGGCGGCTCCCAGGACCCTCCAGGAGCGGGTGACGGTGATCAGCAGGACGCAGAAAATGAGCGACCAGAGCACCCGGTTGGCCACGATTTCGATCGCGCCGGCCGGTTGCAGCAGGATGAAGTAGAGGGGCATCAGCCCCCACAGGCCGTACGCGCCGATCCCGAAGATGATGCCGGCAGTCGTGTCCGTGTCCACTGCCTTGAGCACGGCCGGCGGACGCTTCGACGGGCTTCCGCCGGGCGACGCAGCGCCCGGGGACGTCAGCGTGGCTGGGGAGAGGGATCCGTCGGGGGTAGGCACAAAGTCAATAACACCACCCGCAGAGCGCCTATTCCTGCCTTTGGAATCCGCTGCCGCCCGCGCCGGGGGCGCGGTTCCCTGCGATGTCGGTCACCGGCGCGCCTATACATTGGCGCGGACATTTAGAATAGGGGGATTGTGCGCTGCTTGAACTGGCGCAGCCGCCAAGACTCAGAAGGGCTCCCGGTGTCCAACTCCGCCGAAAGTTCGCCTCAAAGAACGTCCAAACGTCCGCTCCGCGTTGCGATTGTCGGCGCCGGACCGGCAGGCGTCTACGCCGCGGACATCCTGACCAAGTCCAACGAAGTCAAAGACGGCGACTTCGAGGTCAGCATCGACCTCTTCGAGGCGTACCCGGCCCCGTACGGCCTCATCCGCTACGGCGTGGCCCCGGACCATCCGCGGATCAAGGGAATCGTCAACGCGCTGCACAAAGTCCTTGACCGCGGTGATATCCGCTTCCTCGGCAACGTCACCTACGGCCGCGACCTGACCCTGCATGACTTCCGCGCCTTCTACGACGCCGTGATCTTCTCCACCGGCGCCATCAACGACGCGGAACTGGACGTCCCCGGCGTCGGACTCCAGGGCTCCTTCGGCGGGGCAGATTTCGTCTCCTGGTACGACGGTCACCCCGACGTGCCCCGGGACTGGCCGCTGGAG
Source organism: Arthrobacter sp. 10L424 (assembly GCF_056395325.1). Classification (NCBI taxonomy): domain Bacteria; kingdom Bacillati; phylum Actinomycetota; class Actinomycetes; order Micrococcales; family Micrococcaceae; genus Arthrobacter; species Arthrobacter sp. 10L424. The sequence continues at coordinate 246,593 of NZ_JBFTJH010000001.1, forward strand.
GCGAAGGAAATCGCGGTGATCGGCAACGGCAACGTGGCCCTCGACGTTGCCCGGATGCTGGTCAAGCACGCCGACGACCTGCTGGTGACGGAAATCCCGGACAACGTCTACCGGGCGCTGAAGAACTCCCCGGTCACGGACGTGCACGTTTTTGGCCGCCGCGGCCCCGCCCAGGTCAAGTTCACGCCGCTGGAACTGCGCGAACTTTCCCACGCCCGGGACGTCGACATCGTCCTCTATCCGGAGGACTTCGAGTTCGACGAGGCCTCGGATGAGGCCATCCGCAGCAACAACCAGATCCGCACCATGGTCAACACCCTGACCAACTGGCTTGTCGAGGAGCACGCCGAGGCCGAGGAACCGTCCTCCCGCCGGCTGCACCTGCACTTCCTGCACAGCCCCGTCGAGATTCATGACGACGCCGATCACCCCGGCAAGGTCACGGGCATCAAGTTTGAGCGCATGCAGCTGGACGGCACCGGCAACGCCAAGGGCACGGGGGAATTCCTTGACTACCCGGTCCAGGCCGTCTACCGGGCGATCGGCTACCACGGCTCGCCCCTGGACGAGCTGGAATACGATGCCCGCCGCGGCGTGATTCCGAACGAGGGCGGCCGGGTGCTCGACGCCGACGGCAATCCCGTCCCGGGCATCTACGCCACGGGCTGGATCAAACGCGGCCCCGTGGGCCTGATCGGCCACACCAAGGGCGACGCGCTGGAGACCATCGGCTTCCTGCTCGAGGACCGGCTGAGCCTCCCCCCGGCGCAGAACCCCGATCCGCAGGCGATCATCGACCTCCTCGACGAGCGCGGGATCGAATACACGACCTGGGAGGGCTGGAACAAGCTCGACGCCCACGAACTGGCCCTCGGCGCGGAGTGGTCCGCTTCCGCCGACGCCAACGGCATTGTGCGGGAACGCGTCAAGGTGGTTCCCCGCGAGGACATGGTGCAGATCTCCCGCGACTAGTCCTGCGGCATGCCGCCGGCCTCCGGGTACTCGATGCGGAGCCCCGCGAGCACCTCGGGGTCTGCCAGGAGATCGATCCGGATGACCCTGCCGCCCAGCACGGAGAACCCGAACACCACGCGCGGTCTCCCGCCCGGCGCCCAGACTGCTCCCACCGACCCGTCCACCAGGGCCGGCCGGGCCACCTGGGCGCGGCCGGAGAAGGTGCGTGCCACCGCCTCCGCGCCAATGACTTCCGCCTCCGCCCCCATTCCGGCCGCGGCGCCGTCTGCGCGGAGGACGACGTCGGGATCCAGCAAGGCGAGCAGCGCGGCAAAGTCTCCGCCCCGGGCGGCCGCCAGGAAGGCGTCCACAATTTCCCGCTGGCGGTCGCGGGAATGCAGGACGAAGGTTTCCGGAGTGTCGGCCCGGCGCGTGTTTCCTGCAGCCCTTGCCTGAACGCGGCGGCGGGCGCGGCTGGCAAGCTGCCTCGCCGCCGCCGGCGAGTTCCCCAGCACGGCGGCGACCGCCTCGAAGGGCACCGAGAACAGATCGTGGAGCACGAAGGCCACCCGTTCGCCCGGCCCCAGCGCGTCCAGCACCACCAGCAGGGCGGTCCCCACGTCGTCGGACAGCACGGCCTGCCGCTCCGGATCGCCGTCCTCGCGGAGCCGGTGCTCCTGGGCGTCGGCGCGGCCGGCCTCCGGACGCGGGGACGGCTCACCGGCCGGTTCTTCGCGGCGGGAACGGCGCGAGCGCAGCATATCGAGGCAGATCCGCCCCACCACCGTGGTCAGCCAGCCGCCAAGGTTTGTGATGGCGGCGGCATCAGAACGGCTGAGCCGGAGCCACGACTCCTGCACGGCGTCCTCGGCTTCGCTGGACGAACCCAGCATCCGGTAGGCCACCGCCCGCAGGTGCGCCCGATGCGCCTCGAAGCCTTCGACCAGTAGCTCAAGATCAACCATGGCCCACTGTCCCGCCCCATGGCCTGTCCGTGCAACGGGTGTCCGTAAAGAGTCCGCCGATGGAGCGGCCTGCCGGGGAGCGGCGCGGCGGCCGGCCGGACCGGACCGCGGCGGCGGCCCGGCTCTGGCGGGCGCCCGGAACGCCCACTAGACTGGCCGGACGTGGCTGCCACCGGCATGCCGTCGCGCCCTTGATGTGGGAGTTCAATGAGGAATTCGGTCCATCCGGCTGGCCTGGTCCAACCTGGCGCCGGGATCACCGCGGAGCTGCGCCAGCACTACGCCAGTGCCGGCCATGAACAGCTGGACTCTCGGGGGCACGGGCTTCCGGACGACCTGCAACTGCCGGGCCTCAGCAGCCTGATCCAGGAGTCCTGGCGGCGCTCCGCCGAGCTGCAGGCCAACCCGGACAATCCCGAGGCCCCGCTGGCGATGGACCGGGACGAACTCGAAGAGTACCGGCGGCAGCATCCGCTGGCGGCCATCATGCCGGTCATCCACAAGCTGCTGGTCCTGCCCAGCCACGACAGCGGAATGCTGGTGGCCGTGGGGGATGAGGTGGGCAGGCTCCTCTGGGTGGAAGGCGACGCCGCCATGCAGCGCCGGGCCGAAGGCATGATGTTCGTTCCCGGGGCCGACTGGTCCGAAGCCACCGTGGGCACCAGCGCCCCCGGCACCGCCCTGGCCCTGGGCCGGGGCATCCAGATCTCCGGGGCGGAACACTACAAACGCTCCGTCCACCCCTGGAGCTGCACCGCGGTCCCCTTCCACGATCCGGATTCCGGTGCCCTCCTGGGCGTCGTGGATATCACCGGCACCGAGTCCGCGGTGGCCCCGCACACGCTGTCGCTGGTCGAGGCCACCGTGGCCGCCGCCCAGGCGCATCTGCGGGTGGAGCGGCTGCAGCTCGCCGCGGCGCGCCAGTCCTCGCCGGCCCGGCGCCGGAGCCCGACTGCACCGAAGGCGGCGTACGCGCCGGCCGCCAAAAGCCTGTACCGCAACAGCCTCCAGCTCCTGGGCCGGGACCAGGCGCTGCTCAGCATCGACGGCCGCACCGTGGCGCTTTCCGCGAGGCACAGCGAGATCCTGGCCCTGCTCAGCACCCACCCGGAAGGGCTCAACGCAGAGGAACTCTGCAACCTCCTGTACCCGGGCGATGCTTCCACCATGACCCTGCGGGCCGAGATGGTGCGCTTGCGCAAAGTCCTGCAGCAGCTCAACGCGGGTGCCGTTCCGGCGTCCCGCCCCTACCGGCTGCCCCTGGACCTGGTGCCGGATGCCGGGCAGGTCCTGAACTGCCTGCAGCGCGGTGCCCACCGGATCGCGTTGGAAATCTACCGCGGCGCCGTCCTGCCCCGCTCCGAAGCCCCCGGCATCACCGAGCTGCGGAACCGGGTTTCCTCCCTGCTCCGCGAAGCGGTCCTGACTGACGGCAGCGCCGAGTCGCTCCTGAGGTACGCCGAACTGCCCGAGGCGAGGGACGACGTCGAGATCCGGCTCGCGGCCCTGAAGCTGCTGCCGCCGCGGTCGCCCAGACGGGCCGCCCTTGTCGCCGATTTGGAACGGCTCGACGCCGAGCTCAGCGCCTGATCCGCCACTGACCCGCACAAGTGACCCCGGTCACGCCGGTTGCAACCTGACTGCAACCTCCATGCTCCTAGGCTGGGCGCAACGGCGGCGCCGACATTTGCCGCCATCAATCTTGCACAGCAAAGGAGCTGCAATGACTGTCTACGCACAGCCCGGTACCGAGGGCTCGAAGGTCACCTTCAAGGACCGCTACGAGAACTGGATCGGCGGCGAGTGGGTCGCCCCGGTCAAGGGCCAGTACTTCGAGAACATCACCCCCGTCACCGGCAAGGTCTTCTGCGAGGTCGCCCGCGGCACCGCCGAGGACATTGAGCTGGCGCTGGACGCCGCCCACAAGGTTGCCCCGTCCTGGGGCAAGACCTCCGTCGCCGAGCGCGCCGCCATCCTGAACAAGATTGCCGACCGGATCGACGAGAACGTCGAGATGCTGGCCGTCGCCGAATCCTGGGACAACGGCAAGCCGATCCGCGAAACCCTCAACGCGGACATCCCGCTCGCCTCCGACCACTTCCGCTACTTCGCCTCCGCCGTCCGCGCCCAGGAGGGACGGCTGTCTCAGCTCGACGACGACACCACCGCTTACCACTACCACGAGCCGCTCGGCGTCGTCGGCCAGATCATCCCCTGGAACTTCCCGATCCTGATGGCCGTATGGAAGCTCGCCCCGGCCCTCGCCGCAGGCAACGCCGTCGTCCTGAAGCCCGCCGAGCAGACCCCGTCCTCGATTCTGGTCCTGATGGAACTCATCGGCGACCTGCTGCCGGCCGGCGTCCTCAACGTGGTCAATGGCTTCGGCGTCGAAGCCGGCAAGCCGCTCGCCTCCAGCCCCCGGATCCGCAAGATCGCGTTCACCGGTGAAACCTCCACCGGCCGCCTGATCAGCCAGTACGCCAGCCAGAACCTGATCCCGGTCACGCTGGAACTGGGCGGCAAGAGCCCCAATATCTTCTTCAACGACGTTGCAGAGAGCACTGACGACGCGTTCTACGACAAGGCACAGGAAGGTTTCACCCTCTTTGCCTTCAACCAGGGAGAAGTGTGCACCTGCCCCTCCCGCGCCCTGATCCAGGAAGACATCTATGATTCCTTCATGGCAGACGCCGTGGCCCGCGTCGAGAAGATCATCCAGGGCAACCCGCTGGACACCGAGACCCAGCTCGGCGCCCAGGCCTCCAACGACCAGCTCGAAAAGATCCTCTCCTACATCGACATCGGAAAGCAGGAAGGCGCCAAGGTGCTCACCGGCGGCGGCCGCGCCGACATGCCCGGAGATCTGGCCGGCGGCTACTACGTCCAGCCGACCATCTTCGAGGGCCACAACAAGATGCGGATCTTCCAGGAGGAAATCTTCGGCCCGGTGGTGTCCGTGACCCGCTTCAGCGACTACAACGACGCCATGGGCATCGCCAACGACACCCTCTACGGCCTTGGCGCCGGCGTCTGGTCCCGCAACGGCAACGTCGCCTACCGTGCCGGCCGCGAGATCCAGGCCGGCCGCGTGTGGGTGAACAATTACCACGCCTACCCGGCGGGCGCTGCGTTCGGCGGCTACAAGTCCTCCGGCATCGGCCGCGAGAACCACTCGATGATGCTGGACCACTATCAGCAGACCAAGAACCTCCTGGTCAGCTACAACGAGAACAAACTCGGCTTCTTCTAAGCCGCAACACACCCGGGCGGGCGGATCAGGACTGATCCGCCCGCCCGCACCACTTCTGCACCGTACTGCCCATCGAGGAGATACTGATGTCCCAGACCAGGCTCGACGCCGCCGTCACCCGCCCCGGCGAGGATTTCTCCCGAGTGGCGCTCACCGCGGAGGCCGTGGAACTGCTGCGCAAGCTTTGGCTGCAGCACGGACCGCTGATGTTCCACCAGTCCGGCGGCTGCTGCGACGGCTCTTCGCCAATGTGCTACCCGGCAGGGGAGTTCATCACGGGGGACTCGGATGTCCAGCTGGGCCTGTTCGACATTTCCGACGGCCTGCAGCCGCAGCCGATTGACTTCTGGATGTCGAAGGAACAATTCAACTACTGGAGCCACACGCATCTGACCGTGGACGTGGTGCCGGGCCGGGGGAGCGGATTCTCGGTGGAAGCACCTGAAGGAAAAAGGTTCCTGATCCGGTCCACGCTGATGGATTGGCCGGTCTGAACCGGACCTGGAAAAGCGCTGGCGGGCTATGCGGGGGAACCTGCGCAGCCCGCTTTTGTGTCTCACAATGTGGGACAAATCTGGCCGTCCAGTGGATGGACACTACGATAGATAGGTCTGTTTCCAACAAGTTACCGAGATTGTGGACTTTCTTATGAACCTTTTCCGGACCAAATCGATCGAGCAGTCCATGTCGGACGCCGATGAACCCGGACGCAAGCTGAAGCGCTCGCTCAGCTCCTGGGATTTGATGATTATGGGCGTCGCCGTTGCCGTCGGCGCCGGGATCTTCTCGGTCGGCGCCAAGGCTGCAGCGAACTTCGCCGGCCCGGCCGTGACCCTCTCGTTCGCCATTGCCGCTGTCACGTGTGCGCTGGCGATCATGTGTTACGCCGAGTTCGCCACCGCGATTCCCGTTGCCGGCTCCGCCTACGTCTTCACCTACGCCACCATGGGCGAGCTGCTGGCCTGGATCATCGGCTGGAACCTTATCCTCGAGCTGTTCACCGCCGGCGCTGTGATCGCCAAGTACTGGGGCATCTACCTCAGCAAGGTGTTCGCGCTGATGGGCGTGGACATTCCGCCGTCGATCTCCCTGGGCGGGGTGGACCTGTACTGGGGCGCCTTCCTGATCGTCGCCGTGTTCACTGTGCTGCTGGTGCTGGGGACAAAGCTGTCCGCCCGCGTCGGCAACATCTTCACGCTGGTCAAGATCGCCGTCGTGCTCTTTGTGATCGTGGTGGGCTTCACCTACGTGAAGTTCGAGAACTACGCCCCGTTCGTTCCGACCTCCGTGCCCACCGGCGGCACCGGCGCCTCCGACGTCATGAAGCAGTCCTTCTTTGCCTTCCTTACCGGCGCCGCCCCGGCACAGTACGGCACGCTGGGCATCTTCGCGGGAGCGGCCCTGGTCTTCTTCGCCTTCATCGGTTTCGACGTCGTGGCGACGTCGGCCGAGGAGGTCAAGAACCCGCAGAAGACGCTGCCCCGCGGCATCTTCGGCGGCCTCGCCGTCGTCACGGTGCTCTACATCCTGGTGTCCCTGGCACTGACCGGCATGGTGTCCTACACCGAGCTTGCCGAGGCCGAGAACCCGACCCTCACCACCGCGTTTGAGGCCGTCGGCAACACCGACGCCGCGAAGATCATCGCCTTCGGCTCCCTCGTGGGCCTGACCACGGTGATCATGGTGCTGCTGATGGGCCTCTCCCGCGTGGTGCTGGCCATGAGCCGCGACGGCCTGCTGCCGCGCTCACTGTCCAAGACCAGCACCATCCGCGCGACGCCGGTCCGGCTCCAGATCATCTGCGGTGCGGCCGTGGCGCTTGTCGCCGGCCTCACCAACGTGGACCTGCTGGAGGAAATGATCAACATCGGCACACTGTCCGCGTTCGTGACCGTGAGCATCGGCGTGCTGGTGCTGCGGAAGAAGCGCCCGGACCTGAAGCCGGCGTTCCGGGTGCCGCTGGGGAAGGTGCTCCCGATCGTTTCGGCCGTCCTGTGCCTCTACCTCATGACGAACCTCGCCGTGGAGACGTGGATCTTCTTCGCCATCTGGCTCGTGATCGGCGTGGCCATCTACTTCTCCTACGGCCAGCGGCACTCCAGGCTGAACGAGAAGTTCGCCGAGGCGAAGGCCTCCGTGAACGGGCCCGGCGGGAAGAGCGCCGCAGTTGCGGACGCCAAGGAACCCGCCGCGGCACACACGTCGACCGATGCCGATGCCGCGGCCACCAAGGACAAGGCCACGCGCACCCGCCCCTAACCCGGGAGTGCTCTACAACCCGAAATCGCCGGAGACGTGCGAATTCGCTGGAAATTTCCGGCGAATGGACACGGTTCCGGCGTTTTCGGCGTTTGGCGCCCGGATCGGGATGCCTCGGGTGCGGACCAGCCCGGGCGGCTCCTTATGATTGTTTTATGGCCCGCCCAGCTCGACCGGAACGCAAGGCAGAGCTGCTGGCCGCCATTCTGGACTACCTCATGGACAAGACCCTCGCGGAGCTCACCTTCCGGAGCCTTGCCGAAGGTCTCGGCGTCAGCAGCTATGTGCTGGTCTACCACTTCGGCCACCGCGAGCAGTTGGTGAATGAGATCATCCGCGGCATCGAATCCCGGCTGGACAGCATCCGGGCCACCGACGTGCGGGACATTAACCGCGACGCCTGGCGCGCCTTCCTGCTGGAGTCCTGGCGCTGGACCATGGCGCAGCGCAACCGCCATCTGGCCAGGCTTGAGTTCGAGGCGACCGCGCAGGACATCGTGGCTGCGTCACCCCGGGGAACTGCGCAGGAACATTTCAGGATGCTGCACAACAAGGCCCGGGATTGGCTGATGCTTCAGGGCATTCTTGAGGAGTTCGCCGACACCGACGCCAGACTGTTCACCGCCGCCTTCTACGGGCTCCAGTTCGACTTCGTCGTGAACAACCAGCCCGAGGAAGCCAGCAAGGCCTTTGACCTGATGATGCTGGTCTTCTTCAACAACCTCGACCGGCGCCTGGCCGCCGAGGGCGAGCACATCTGACCGGCGGATCCGACCATGCGCTCCGGCGGGCACCACTGGCGGGCGCACCACTGGCAGGTGCCCCGGGACCAACTGCTCCGTCTCAGGGAGCGGCGTAGCGGCCGATCCACTCAACCAGGGGCCGAAGCTCCTCCCAGCGCCGGGCCACCTCCCCGGCCGCGTCCGGCGTTGAAATCCAGCCCGGCCGTCCCACGTGCATGCCGGCGGCGAGCGACTTGTGCTTCAGCAGCTCCGCGCGGGGATGGTCCTTGGCGAACCCCCGCGGAACCGTCTTCAGGGATTCGCCCTCCACGGCGAAGCCCAGCGCCGCAACCTGCGCCACAATCCGCTGCAGGGCGCCGCCGCTGGAGGGGGCGTCCACGGCGCTGCGGAAGCGGGCCAGCTGGGCCGGTGTGTGCGTGTGGTAGCCGCCGCCGATGAGCAGGCCGTCGGCGTCGAGCTGGACGTAGAAGCCCGTCCCTTCGGCAACGGCAGCGAGCGCTCCCTGCGCCGTTTTGTAAGGCGACTTGTCCACGGAGAAGCGGATATCCCGGTTGGGGCGGAACAGCTTGGCTTCGCCGAACTCCGGTTCCAGCTTTGCCAGCAGCCCGGTCAGCGGTTCCTTGACCGCAGAGTCGTAGGTGGACTTGTGTTCCAGCCACCAGTCGCGGTTGTTGTTGTGTTCCAGTTCCGCGTAGAACTCGAAGGCGGCCTCAGGGATGCCTGCAAAGGGGGTCATGCATGAATCCTAGGGACAAGGGAGGCCTCACCGCGAGCGTCACAGCCCGTATGTGGACAGACGCGATGACCCCGCAGCGGCAATCCCTGAGGGGGTGTTTCAGCCGGCGCAAACGACGGCTTGCGCCCCGTCGGGAACCCGGCACGCCTGTCTCAGAGCTGTAACGATGCGCCCGTGGTGGTTGACGCCCCAGCATGCCTGAATCAGACTTTATTTTGAACGTCTGTTCGAACAGCGAACATTTTGGGCATGGGGGCCTAATCACTCCCATGTCATGTGCACATAGGAGTGAACATGAAAAGTCGTATTATCGCCGCTCTGGCCGCCGCGTCGGTCCTCGGCCTCTCGGCCTGCGGAAGCGGTTCACCGAGTTCCACCGGCGCTGGCGCCGCTTCCGCCGGAGCCACGGGCAATGCCGGGCTGACTAAAGTCACCGTTGGAGTCATTCCGATCGTCGACTGTGCACCGATCTACCTCGGCGACAAGCAGGGCTTCTTCAAGGAAGAGGGCCTGCAGCTGGACATCCAGACGGCCACCGGTGGTGCCGCGATCGTCCCCGGCGTCGTCAGCGGAAGCTTCGACTTCGCCTTCTCGAACCTGATCTCGGTCACGGTCGCCAAGGACAAGGGCCTCGATTTGAAGTTCGTTGCGAACGGCGCGTCAACCACCGGTGAGGCGGGCAAGGACGTCGGCGGCGTCGTCGTCCCGGCCGGCTCCAGCATCCAGTCCCCGAAGGACCTCGCCGGAAAGACCGTCTCTGTCAACAACCTGTCCAACATCGGTGACACCACCATCAAGTCGGTCATCGAAAAGGACGGCGGCGATGCCAAAAGCGTGAAGTTCGTTGAGGTTGCGTTCCCGGATGCCCCGGCCGCACTGGCCAACAAGCAGGTCGATGCAGCCTGGATCCTCGAGCCCTTCCTCTCCAAGGCAGTGGCAGAAGGCGGCAAGATCGTCTCCTCGAACTTCGTGGGTATGAGCCCGGAACTGGACATTGCCGGCTACTTCACCAAGGCGGACACGATCAAGGGCAAGGCCGAGCTGGCCCAGAAGTTCACCCGCGCCATGAACAAGTCCCTCGAATACGCCCAGGCACACCCGCAGGAAGTCCGGGACATCGTCGGCACGTACACCAAGATCGACGATGCCACCCGCGCCAAGATGATCCTTCCCCGGTACCGCGTTGAATTCAACAAGGACGCCTTCGAAACCCTCGGTGCCGCGGCCGCCAAGTACGGCACGCTGACCAAGGCTCCGAGCGCCGGCGATCTCCTCCCGTGACCTCGGAAACCCTGACCGTCAGCGGTCCCGCCCCCGGCACGGGGCGGGACCGCGGGCGGGTCCGCACACTGCCTGCCAAGCAGCTCCTCGGTGTGGCGGGAATCCTTGGGTTCCTGGCCACCTGGGAGCTGATTCCCCGGGCCGGCATCATCGATGAACGCTATCTCCCGCCGGCCAGCGAAGTCATCGTCGCTCTCCTGCGCGACTTCGGCCTGACGGCATTCTGGGTCTCCGTAGGCGAGACCATGTTCGCCTGGTTCCTGGGCCTGATCATCGCCGTGGCCGCCGCCGTGCTGCTCGGCTTCATCATCGGCTCCAGTGACTTCCTGCGGAAGGCCACAAATTCTACGGTCGAGTTCCTGCGCCCCATCCCTTCGGTGGCGCTGATCCCGCTGGCCGTGCTGCTCTTCGGCGTGAAGATCGAGTCGTCACTGCTCCTGATCGTTTACGCCTCTTTCTGGCAGGTCCTGATCCAGGTCCTGTACGGTGTGGCCGACGTGGACATGGTCGCCAACAACACAGCGAAGACCTACGGCCTGGGCCGGATGGCGCGAATCCGGTACGTCGTATTCCCCACCGCCCTGCCATACCTGATGACCGGAGTCCGGCTCGCCGGCGCCGTTGCCTTGGTCCTGGCCATCACCGCGGAACTCGTGATCGGGTCCCCTGGGCTCGGGCGCGAGATCGCGCTGGCGCAGTCCGGCGGCGCCATTTCCGGCATGTACGCATTGGTCCTGGCCACCGGGCTGATCGGCGTGCTCATCAACATGCTGATGCGCTTCATCGAGAAGAAGACACTGGCCTGGCACTCGTCCGTCCGTTCCGAGGTGATTGTATGAAAGCCCTGAAGAATCTCGGCTACGTCGCGGCGCTGCCCGTCGTGCTGGTCCTGCTCTGGTGGGCCTCCACCCTGGGCGCGGTTAACTTCTTCGTCCCGACCCCGGCCGCGCTGGTCAACAAGTTCGGCGAGGTCTGGTTTAGCCAGCGCTTTTTCACGGATGTGCTGCCCAGCCTCGGCCGTCTGGTGGTCGGCGTGGCCGCGGCGATCGTGATCGGCGTTGTCGGCGGCGTCCTGATCGGCTCGATCAAATGGCTCCGCGCACTGCTGGAGCCCACATTGGAGTTCTTCCGCGCCATTCCGCCGCCGGTGCTGGTGCCGGTGCTGATGCTCCTGATGGGGATCACCGATTCGATGAAGGTCGTCGTCATCATCTCGGGCTGCGTCTGGCCCGTGCTGCTGAACACCATCGAGGGGGTCCGGGCCGTGGATCCGGTTCTCTCCGACTCCAGCCACACCTACGGCATCGACGGCTGGGCGCGCGTCCGGTACTTGGTGCTTCCGTCAGCCAGCCCGCAGATCATGGCCGGCGTGCGCCAGTCCATGTCCTTGGGGCTGATCCTGATGGTCATCTCCGAAATGTTTGCCTCGTCCTCAGGGCTGGGCTTCACCATCGTCCAGTTCCAGCGTTCCTTCGCCATCCCGGAAATGTGGTCCGGCATCGTGGTGCTCGGCCTGCTTGGTGTGGGCATGTCATTCATCTTCCAGTGGGCCGAGCGGAATATCCTGCGCTGGTACCACGGCCAGAAAGAGGTAGAAAATGCAGCCTGACTCAACTCATGAGGCCCCCACGGCGATGCTTTCCGTGCGGGGGCTGAAAAAGGTTTACCAGACCGACGGCGGCGGCGTCGAGGCGGTCCGGGACCTCACCTTCGACCTGCGCGCGGGGGAGTTGGCCTGCCTGGTTGGCCCCTCCGGTTCCGGAAAGACCACGCTCCTGAAGTGCATCTCCGGACTGATGGCCCCGACCGAGGGCGAAGTCCTCCTGAACGGCAATCGGGTGTCCGGCCCGCCGAAGAAGATGGCCGTGGTGTTTCAGGAATACGGCCGCTCGCTCTTCCCATGGATGCGGGTCCGGGACAATGTCGAGTTGCCGCTGAAAAACCAGGGTGTGCCGAAGGCCGAGCGTGACAGGCTGGTCGACGAGGCCCTCGAGGCTGTGGGCCTGTCCCACGTGCCGCGGTCCTACCCCTGGCAGCTCTCGGGAGGAATGCAGCAGCGTGTTGCGATTGCCCGCGCCATTGCCTACCAGCCCGAGGTGCTGCTGATGGACGAGCCGTTCGCGGCGGTGGACGCCCAGACCCGTGCGGATCTGGAAGACCTGATCCGGACAGTTTGGAAGAAGCTGGGCATCACGGTGCTCTTCGTGACCCACGACATCGACGAATCCGTCTACCTCGGTGAGCGCGTCATCATCCTCTCCAGTTCCCCGACAGTGGTGCAGGAGGACGTCGTGATCGACCTCCCGGAGGATCGTGACCAGCTGAATACCCGTTCGCTGCCGCGCTTCACCGAGCTCAGGCACCATGTCTATGAGCAGATCCAGCTCGCCAAAAAGGGCCACCGTCCCGCGGCGGCAGTGGCCCCGGTGCCAGGCTCGACGACGGCCGCGCGCTCAGGCGCCGCGGTCAGCTAGCCACTCTCGGTACGACAAAAGGAACACCCCGCACGGAAATCCGTGCGGGGTGTTCTTTTGCCGCGCCTAGGAATTAGACCTTGTTGGCGGCCTCGGCGTCGGACTCGACCTGGCCGGCACCGAGGTTGGCGCGCAGCTTGGCGCCGAACTCGGCGTCGACGTTGGTCCAGTACTGGATGGCGCGTTCCTTGATGCCGGCGTCCTTGACGCCGCTGACGGCACCGGTGACGGTGTCCAGCAGGCGGGCCTTCTCGCCGTCGTTGAAGACCTCGCGGTACAGCGTGCCGGCCTGGCCGAAGTCGCCGTCCTCGGCGCGCAGGGAGTGCGCGGAGAGGGTGAGCTCGCCGTCGTTCTCCCAGCCGCCGGCCGGGTTCTGCGGCTCGACGGCGGCCGGGCCGCCGACGGAGTTCGGTGCGTAGACCGGAACGGACGGGGCGTTGAAGTGGTAGCGCCCCTGGCCGTCCTGGCTGTAGTTGTTGACCTGGTTCTTGGGCAGGTTGACCGGCAGCTGGGCGTGGTTGGTGCCCACGCGGTAGCGGTGCGCGTCCGCGTAGGAGAAGATGCGGGCCTGCAGCATCTTGTCCGGGGAAGCGGCGATGCCCGGCACGAAGTTCGACGGCGCGAAGGCGGCCTGCTCGATCTGCGCGAAGTAGTTTTCCGGGTTCCGGTTCAGCTCCATGGTGCCGACCTTGATCAGCGGGTAGTCCGCGTGCGGCCACACCTTGGTGAGGTCGAACGGGTTGAAGCGGTACGTCTTGGCGTCCTCGTACGGCATGACCTGAACGTGCAGATCCCAAGACGGGAAGTTGCCGGCGGCAATGTTTTCCTGGAGGTCGCGGATGTAGAAGTCGCCATCAGCGCCGGCCAGGGCCTCGGCCTCGTCGCCGGACATGGACTTGACGCCCTGGTTGGACTTGAAGTGGTACTTGACCCAGAAGCGCTCGCCCTCGGCGTTGATCCACTGGTAGGTGTGCGAGCCGTAGCCCTGCATTTCACGCCAGGAGGCCGGCAGGCCGCGGTCGCCCATGAGCCAGGTGACCTGGTGCGCGGACTCGGGGGACAGGGTCCAGAAGTCCCACTGCATGTCGGCGTCGCGCAGGTGGGTGCCCGGCAGGCGCTTCTGCGAGTGGATGAAGTCCGGGAACTTGATGCCGTCGCGGATGAAGAACACCGGGGTGTTGTTGCCGACGAGGTCGTAGTTGCCCTCGGTGGTGTAGAACTTCACGGCGAAACCGCGGGGGTCGCGCCAGGTGTCGGGGGAGCCTGCCTCGCCGGCGACGGAGGAGAAGCGGATGAGCATCTCCGTCTCGGTGCCCGGCTGGAACAGTGCGGCCTTGGTGTACTTCGAGACGTCCTCGGAGGTGGTGAAGGTACCGAAGGCGCCGCCGCCCTTGGCGTGGACCACGCGCTCCGGCACACGCTCGCGGTTGAACTGCGCCAGCTTTTCGATCAGGTAGTGGTCGGTGAGGATGATCGCGCCGTCGGCGCCGACGGACTGCGAGTGGGCATCGGAAGTGACCGGGGCACCGGACTGTGTCGTGGACACGGCGGGCGCAGAGATGTGCTGAGTCATCTTTCTCCTAATTTGTTGTTTCTACTTAATTACGTTCGGCGGGAAGTTTTTGCGTGCGCTGGCAGTCCTGGCAGATGCCCTGGTACAGCACGTCCGCGATCTGGATGGTCATCGGCCTGGAGTCCTGGTCCCAGTGCGGGGTCAGGCACGGAGCGTGGCCGACGGCGCATTCGACGTCCTCCACCCTGCCGCAGCTGATGCAGACAGCATGGTGGTGGTTGTCGCCCACCCTCGTCTCGTACAGGGCGGGGGAGTGCGGCGGCTCAAAGCGGCGCAGCATTTGCAGATCGGTCAGATCGTTCAGGACCACATAGACGGACTGCGCCGTCAGTTCGGGAAGATCCCGGCGGGCGGTGGCGAGGATGTGCTCGGCGGGGGAATGCGGCTGGTGCTCGACGGCGGCCAGCACCGCCAGCCGCTGTTTCGTCACCCGGCGGCCGTGGGCACGCAGGGCCGCAGCCCATGCTTCGTGAGTGCCCGTCGAATCCGTCATGCACCCATTCAAGCACTTATTGTGAGTCAATCATAATAAGGTCCGGCTAATGACACCGCCGCAATGCTGCCGGGTCTGCGCGCCACCTGCGTCTCATCAGGCCCACACGCCCCACTAGAGTGTCCCGGGTGGGGAAATATCTGGCGGACATCACGCCCTTGCGCGAGAGTCCGGCATTCCGCCGCCTGTGGCTGGGGTCCGCTGTCGCTGCTCTGGGCAGCCAGCTGACCCTGGTCGCCGTGAGCCTGGAGGTCTACCGGCTCACCCAGGACAGCCTCTATGTGGGACTGTTGAGCATTTTCGCCCTCGTCCCGCTGGTCTTCGGCGGCCTGCTGGGCGGCTCGATCGCGGACGCCCACGACCGCCGCAAAGTGGCGCTCCTGGCTTCCTCGGTGCTGTGGCTGACCACCGCCTGCCTCGCCCTGCAGGCCTGGCTGCAGCTGGGCAACGTCTGGGTGCTGTACGTCCTGGTTGCGGTGCAGAGCGGCGCGCAGGCCATCAACCAGCCGGCCCGCAGCGCCATCATCCCGCTGCTGGTCCGCAAGGAGCTCCTGCCGGCCGCCAACGCCCTGAGCATGATCAGTTTCGGCCTTACGCTGACCGCAGGTCCGCTGGTGGCGGGGCTGCTGGTGGCCACGGTCGGGTTCGCCTGGACCTACACGATCGACGTCGGCACCTTCGCGTTCGCGTTGTGGGCGCTGCTGAAGCTTCCCCCCATGCCGCCGGGGGAACATGCGCGGCCGGCGGGACTGCGGTCCGTCGTCGAAGGCTTCCGCTTCCTCGGCACGCGCCCCAACCTGCGGATGACCTTCATCATCGACCTCGTCGCGATGATCTTCGCCCAGCCCCGGGCGCTGCTGCCCGCGATCGGCGCGGTGATGATCGGCGGCGGCGAGGCCACAGTGGGGATCCTGCTCGCCTCCACCGCCGTCGGCGCGTTCCTGGCAGGGCTTTTCTCGGGGCCGCTGGGGGCGGTCCGGCGGCAGGGGACCGCCGTCGTCTGGTCCGTGATGGGCTGGGGCGCCTCGATCGCCGGCCTCGGCCTCGTCGTTGTGCTCGCGGGGAAATCCGGGGCCGACGGCGTCACGTGGTGGCTGCTGCCCGCCGCCGTGTGTTGCGGGCTGGCCGGAATCGCCGACTCCGTCAGTGCCGTCTTCCGCACCACGATCCTGCAGGCCTCCACGCCGGACCATCTTCGCGGCCGCCTGCAGGGCGTGTTCATCGTGGTGGTGGCCGGCGGACCCAGGGTGGGGGACATGCTCGCCGGTGGTGGGACTAAAATTCTGAGTGAAGGCTGGGTCCTGCTTTTGGGCGGTCTTTTGTGCATCGCGGTGGCCTGGGCCGTGGCGCACTGGCAGTCGGGCTTCCTGAAGTACGACGCGCGGAACCCGGTGCCGTAGCGGAACGTTTTCCGGGTGTGGGTCCACAGCGGGACGACTTGGAGGAACAGTGCATCAGCATCACAACGGACTGAAGACCGCGGCCCTTTTCGGAGTGCTGTGGGCAGTGCTCCTGGGCCTCGGCGCGCTGATGGCCTCCAGCCTGGGCAGTTCCGCGCCGATCTGGATCATGGCGCTGGTCGGCGTCGCCACCACGGCCTACGGCTACTGGAACAGTGACAAGATCGCCATCCGGTCCATGCAGGCTTATCCCGTGACAGAGGCCGAAGCGCCCCAGCTCCACCAGATCGTCCGGGAGCTCTCCGCCACGGCGCAGCAGCCGATGCCGCGAATCTACCTCTCGCCCACGATGGCCCCGAACGCCTTCGCCACCGGCCGGAACCCGCAGAACGCCGCCGTGTGCTGCACCGAGGGCATCCTCCGGCTGCTCGACGCCCGGGAACTCCGCGGCGTGCTGGGCCACGAGCTGATGCACGTCTACAACCGGGACATCCTGACCTCGTCCGTCGCTGCCGCCGTCGCCGGCGTCATCACCTCGGTGGCGCAGATGTTCCTGATCTTCGGCGGCGGCGGGGACCGGCGCAACGCCAACCCGATCGCCGCGATTGCCATGGCGCTGCTGGCGCCGTTTGCCGCCTCGCTGATCCAGATGGCGATCTCCCGGACCAGGGAGTTCGACGCCGACGAGGACGGTTCCAAGCTCACGGGGGACCCGCTGGCGCTCGCCTCAGCCCTGCGCAAGATCGAGCAGGGCGTGCAGCTCGCGCCGCTGCCGCAGGACCAGCGGCTGGTCAACGCCTCGCACCTGATGATCGCGAACCCGTTCCGCGCCGGCGGTGTCGCGAAAATGTTCTCGACGCATCCGCCGATGAGTGAGCGCATCGGCAGGCTGGAGCGGATGGCCGGCCGGCCGCTGGGGTAGTTCGGCGGTTACGGGGTGCATCCGTCCGGGGGCGCTTTCTGCTACCGACGCGCAGGTGGATCCATGACGCGCAAAGGGCTGCCGACGCGGGTATCCCCGGTGCGACAGCCCTTTAGTGCAGCGTCAGGAAATTTGAGCCGCGGAGGCGCGGCTAGCTGCGGAAGTTCACGAACTGGAGGTCGGCCTCGTCGAAGCCCTTCAGCAGGTTCATGGTCTCCTGGAGATCGTCGCGGGACTTGGACGTCACGCGGAGTTCGTCGCCCTGGATCTGCGACTTGACGGACTTGGGCCCTTCGTCGCGGATGAGCTTGTTGATCTTCTTGGCGAGGTCCTGGGCGATGCCCTCCTTGATGGTGGCCTCGAGCCGGAACTCCTTGCCGGACGGGTAGGGCTCGCCCGTGTCCAGGGACTTCAGGGAGATGCCGCGGCGGATGAGCTTGGACTGCAGCACGTCCAGGACGGCGAGCACCCGCTCCTCGGAGTTGGCCTTCATGAGGATCTTCTCGCCGCTGAAATCGACCTCGGCGCCGACGCCCTTGAAGTCGTAGCGCTGGACCAGCTCCTTCTGCGCCTGGTTCAGCGCGTTGGCGACTTCCTGCTTGTCTACCTTGCTGACGACGTCGAATGTGGATTCGCCTGCCATGACTGTCCTCCTGATGGTTGGGGGTGTGCCCGGTGAAGGGCCATCGTGTCTGCAATCCAGCCTAGTACGGATGCCCTGGTTGTGATGGTCGGCGGGGCGTTGTCCCGTTCACAGTCCGCTCAAAGCTGAGTCAGGGCGGGAACGAAGATTCGCCCGGCAGAGTTGCAGGAGTTGGAAGAGTCGCTCGAAAGGTACAAATCCATGCAGCACAAGGCCGTCCGTTATGTCATCCGTTCCACCGCTGCCGCCGCGGGCGGATTCGCGACGGCCGCGACGTCCGTGGCGGCGGCCACGCTGGCGGCCTCGATCATCTTCAGCCCCGCCGCTGACGCCTCCTCGAGGCTGGACGGGGTCCACGCCGATCTGGCGCGCGCCGTGCAGCTGAACCAGATCACGGAGGAGCAAGCCGCGAAGTTCGAGTCCAAACTTGCCGGCCGCATCCTTGGAGATGCCTGAATTTCCGGGCTTCTTGATGCCACAGAGCGCCGATTCGATTCTTCGGCGGAAGTTCTGTAAAGTTGTCTTGCCCGCGGTTACTGGAAGCGGAACGGACTGGAAACAGGCGTTCTGAAGACGGAAGCCGCGAGTGATCTTCTTTTGAAGTTCGGCAGATTACCCGAGCGGCCAAAGGGGGCTGACTGTAAATCAGCTGGCAACGCCTACGGGGGTTCGAATCCCTCATCTGCCACCCTTGGAAAAGCCTCCGGAACCATCAGGTTCCGGAGGCTTTTTCTTTGCCCTCTGAAGGGTTGTGCATGCAGGTCAGTGCGGATCGGCGCCGCATACGCGCCCGGATCTGCCCTTAGGCATCGCGTGAGTCACCCCGCGCGCTGAAGCCGACGGGCGCTATGCAAACGGCTGCGGCCGGGGGCACGTTGACACGGACACGCCGCGGACACAGAACCCTAAAGCCGGAATGGTGTTCAATCCCGCCCCCGACGGCGGGCGGCATTCTTCGGAGCGCCCCGTCGGCTCCGAGCCCTAGTCTTCAGTCAGGAGTCTCGCGTAGTTCGCCATGGAGCGCTGATACCGGGGCAGGTGGGGGATGAGGGCTTCGAGCGCGACACGGAGGGCCTCATCGTGCCGGCCGGCGTCCCGGAGGGCCAGGGCCCTTACTGCGCTGGGTGCCCCGCCCAGCGCGTGTGGATCGGCGCGGGAGAGAATTTTCAGCGCCTCGTCGGGATGGCCGAGTGCCCGCTGCGAGCTGGCCATCTGCACATGGGCGCGGGTGTGCCGGACGGGGTCCAGCCCGGCAGCCAGCCCCGCCTCGTAAAACGCGACAGCGCTGGCGGTCCGGCCGGTGGAATCGCGGATGCAGGCGCGTTCAAAATGTGCCCGGCCGTCCGACGCGGGCGAGGCGGCTGCGAGCCCGTCAAGCTCGTCAAGGATGTCCTCCCCATCCCCCGGCGATGCTTCGAAAGCCGTCCAGAAGTCGGCGATACGGCGTTCCCACTCGTCAATCGTCATGTGCAGATCCTACGTGGGCCCAGTGACCGGACCAGCCGGCTCCTGGCACCGTCCTTGGTCTGGTCGAATCCGGGCGGTTGCCTCCCTAACTCTGTGCCACGTGCTTAGCTGGAATCTCAGCGTAATGGCCGAGCGGGCCACCGATGACTCACCGTGCCCGGCGCAATCACCCATCTGCGGCATGACGACTACTGGCGCAACCGCACCGTGGCCGCACTCGCAGACTCCGGACACCTGTCCGGCGACTACCTCACTACCGGATTGGTTGGGGCGGCTGTGGTGGCCGACCCCGCTGTGCGCCGGTCCCGCCAGCTCGCCGATCCGAGCGTCAAACCTGACTCTTGCCAGCCTGCCGGCACCGTCACGCCGGACGGTTGTGGGCTCACCCGAAAGGGATGATGCGGCGGACGTTCGTTGGCGATGTAGTGGTCCCAGGAACACCCTGCTGAGAATCACATCTGCCTGCTATTCGGCCGGGCGTGGGACAGGAAGTACAAGAAGCATCACCATGACCCGGCAGCAACGCACCCTGAAGGGAGGCCGTCCAGGGCACGACAGGACCGGCTGCCCGCCGCGGGAATCACCCGACGGGGGTGGTTACCGCCCAGCACACAAAGTCCAGACTAAGACGAGCGCGCCGGACAGTGCGCTCGAACCAGAACGGAGGAATGCCAGTGACAACCACACCGGAAACCGAGGCCCACGGGCCGGTCGACTTCGTGCTCCTCGAGTTCCCCATGGCAGGGCTGACGGGCCGGGCAAGTGAGGAACTCATACGGCTCGTCGAGGAGGGTGTGATCAGGCTCTTCGATCTGCTCGTCGTCATGAAGAACGAGGACGGCACCGTGGAGGTGCTTGAGCTCACTGACCCAGGCGGTCCCGCGGAGGCGTTCTCATACTTCGACGGCGCGCACTCCGGAATTCTCGGCGACGAGGAAATCGCGGAAGCGGCAGACGCGATCCTCCCCGGGAGCCTCGCCGCGCTCATCGTTTACGAGAACATCTGGGCGGCACCTTTTGTGGCGGCTGTTCGCGAGAGCGGGGGCGAGCTCGTCGCGAGCACGCGGATCCCTGCCCCAGACGTGATGGCGGCGCTGGAGGCCCTCGAGGCCGAGTCACCCGTTGCCTGACCCACAAGACGCCACGCGAGAGGAGAAAGATTATGGGACTGCTTAGGGGTATGGCCCGGACAGCAGTGGTTGCCGGGACGGCATCTGCCGTCAGCGGCCGCGTCCAGCGCAGGCAGGCTTCCAAGTTCGCCGAGAAGGATGCCGCGACCGCGGCCAAGCAGCAGGAGGCCTACGATGCCCAGATGGCCCAGCAGCAACCCGTTTACGAGCAGCCGGCTCCACCCCCGCCCGCCGGCGGAGGTATCTCAAACGACGCCATCCAGCAGCTCAAAGAGCTCGCCGCGCTGAAGGAGCAGGGCATTCTCACGGAACAGGAGTTCGGGGCGCAGAAGGCGAAGATTCTCGCCGGGTAGTCACGTCGGGTAGTGCTATGACCCGAGAAAACACCCCCGCACCGGCCAGGGAAGGCACGTGCGGGGGTGTTTCCTCGCGAGTCTGCAGCCGGCACGGACCGGCTGCATTCAGCGGACGTTGGACCCGGCGAGGATGGCGTCGATCTGGCCCAGGGCCTGCTTTATCCCCTCTTCCATGCCCATGGCGAGGACCTGCTCCAGCGCATCGGCGGAGTCAAAGGTCGACACCATGGTCATCCGGGTGCGGTCGCCCACCGCCTCGAGCCTCATCACGGCATGGCTCGTGCCCATCGCGGGAATCGGATCGCCGTTCTCGTCGGCGAAACCGTCGTCGAACTCCAGGCGGTGTGGCGCCTCGATGGCGGTAAACCGCCACCAGCCCCGGCTCTTCTCGCCTTCGGGCCCGGTCATGTAGTAGCTGGCCTTGCCTCCGGACACGAAGTCGTGGCCGTCGAAGGTCGCGGGCCAGGTGGGTGGCCCCCACCAGCGCTCAAGCTGGCGCGGATCTTCCCAGACCTGCCAGACGCGCTCGACTCCCGCGTCGAACTCGGCGACGACGGTGAGGCTCAGGGTCTCGGCGTTTTTCTGCGAACTGATAACGGTCATAACGGAACTCTTCCTATCCCTCTGCGAGAATGTCGGCGATCCGGTCGGCCCGCTGCCGCCAGATCGTTTCGTAGTCATCGAGCAGCCGTCGGGCGCGTTGTAGGCCATCGTGGTGGGCCCGCACGATCTGCTCCCGTCCGCGCTTCTCCTTCGTAACGAGGGAGGCACGCTCCAGCACCGCCACGTGCTTTTGTACGGCGGCGAAACTCATGGCGTAGTGCTCTGCCAGCCCTGACACCGAATACTCGCCGGCAGTCACCCGCGTGACAATGTCCCGGCGGGTGGCGTCGGCGAACGCCTGGAACAGGCGGTCAATGTCGGCATCCCTCAACTGATCTACAACCATTTGGTTGTAGAATAATCCGCCCGTTCCGCCGTGTCAATGGGCTGCTGAGAGGCTATTTGCCCATGCCGGGGTGCACAGCAACGAACTCGATCTTGTTCGTGGGCTGCACCGTCTTTTTCGGCGCCCGGGAGAATCCCTTTGCGTCCAAGTGATTCCCCGCCCGGTACACGGCCATGGCCTCGTCATAGATCGCGTTGAGCCGCTGGCCGGAGAACTCCTCCGAGGATCCGTCGTTAAAGGTGACGGAAACGACGGCGGTGCCGGGGAAGTGCCGCTTCATGCGAATGAAGCCTTCGTCGTCCTGCTGGAGACTGATCAATGTGGTCCTGCCTTCGCTGTGGGGGACTTCCAGTCTCCCCCACGTTCACCGGTGTGTCCGCAGGGCAGGTGGCCGGTCGCGCGGAAGGCCCCTCGTGGAGGAGCCTTCCGTTGGTTTCCGGGCTATACCCTCTCGCGGGTCCGGCCGGCCTGCGCCGGATCCTCGACCGTGAATTCCCTGCTGCGGCGGGGGAAGGCCCAGAACTTGAAGTCAGGCGTTTCCGCCCGGGGCTCCGGGCGCGCCTTCGGTTCCTTTGCTTCATCCTTCTTGATGTCCCGCCGGAATTCCCTGTTGTACTGATAGCACATCACTGACCTCCTTATCGTGACTGCCACTTAATCCTCCTCCCCATCCCGCCCGGCGTCGATACCTTGCCCGGGCCTTCCGCTTTGGCTGGGGAACCGGTTTACTGAACCCTGACCGACACAATGGAGGGGGAACCATGAAGTCCAAGGGAACATGGCAGATCGCGGTGGGAAGCGCAGCCCTGGCCGCCACACTTTTTGTCCTGCCGACGCCGCTGTTTCAGGTGACTTCCGGCGTGGCCGATGCCGGAGCGACGGGTCTTTTCATTCTCGGGCTGGCGCTGCTGGCAGGCGGGCTGGGAATTCTTGGCTACGGGTTGTTCCGGCGTTCCCGCAATCTGAACACGGCGCGGAGCTACGCCACCAGGGAGCCGTCTTCACTGGACGAGGACCGTCCCGTCAACCCGCATGCGCTCCCCAAGACATTCTGAGCGGTTCCTCCGCTGACGTGACCTGGTCCCGAACGATCCTTCGGTAGAGTGCGCGTCATGGATGACAAAGCGATTCTGCACAGCTACCTGCGCACCCGGCGCGCCGACCTGCTCGGCAAGCTCGACGGGCTCAGCGAATACGACGTCCGACGGCCGATGACGCCGACCGGGACCAACCTGCTGGGTCTGGTCAAGCACGTGGCAAGCGTTGAACTCGGATACTTCGGCGACGTCTTCGGCCGGCCCAGCGGTGTGGAACTGCCGTGGTTCGCTGATGACGCGGCACCGGATGCCGACCTGTGGGTGACCGCTGACGAAACGCGGGAACAGATCATCGGACTGCACCGGCTCTCGGCAGCGCACAGCGATGCGACGATCGACGCGCTCCCGCTCGACGCCCCCGGACAGGTCCCGTGGTGGGCAGGGGAGCGGCGGCACGTGACCCTGCAGCAGATTCTGGTGCACATGTGCGTCGAAACGGCCCATCACCTCGGCCACGCCGATATCCTGCGCGAACTCATTGACCGGACGGCCGGCCAGCGCCCCGACGACCCCAACCTCTCCCAGCGGACCCCGGACGAATGGGCAGCCCACTGCGCCGCCATTGAAACTGCGGCCCGGCAGGCTTCGACGCCGGGGGACCGGCCCTAGCCTGGCGGGCTACGGGCGCGCGGTGTCCACCACGCAGAAGCGGTTGCCCTCGGGATCGGCCAGGATGACGTAGTCCGCATCCGCGGGACGCTTGCTCCATTCCACGCGGGTCGCGCCCAGGCGCAGCAGCCGGTCCACATCGCGCGTCTGCTGCTCCGAATAGAGGTCGAGGTGGATTCGGGGCGGGATCTGGACCTGGGCGGGGACGCGGTCCAGGGAGACATTGGGGCCGGGCCCATCCCTTGGCCCGAGGACAACGAAGTCTTCTTCGGGAGGCCGCCGCGGCACGTAGTCCAGAGCAGCCGTCCAGAAGTCCAGTTGGCGCTGGAGGTCATCAACACGGATGACGATGGAGCCAATCCTGATCATGGAGTCAAAGTACACCGCCGCAGCCGCCCACAACACCCGGTGGCCGATGGGCGGATATCGCCGGATTCCAGCCGGTAGCGCAGTAGGGTGGTGCACGTTCGCCGTCGAATATAAGGAGCCTTAGTGAAATCGTTTGCATGTGGTGACGTAGTGCCCGGTTGTGAAGCCAAATGGGTTTGCAGCACGGAAGATGAAATCCTGGTCAATGTCGCCGCCCACGCTGCGTCCGTGCATGGCCTGGTGGAACTGCCGGCCGAAGTGGTCCAGTCAGTCCACAAAGCAATCGTTCCGGTTAGTTGAGCAGTCCCGCGGCAGGCGGGTCAGCGTCCAGCGCCGGAGTGCCTCCGGGCCCGGAATGGGAAGAGCGCTTGGCGGCCGCCTGCCGCGGTGAAGGCCTGGCCGCGGCCTACCAGCCGATCGTCGACACGGCTCGTGGCACGGTAGTGGGCTACGAAGCTCTGGCACGCTTCCCGGGCCACGCCGAGAAGAACCCAGAAGTGTGGTTCTCGGCTGCGCGGGCCCATGGGCGATCCGCGGAACTGGAATCGGCGGCTCTGCGGACTGCGCTCGCAGCCCGCTCCACCTTGCCGCCCAACTGCTTCCTGACCCTCAACGTCTCACCCGAACTGCTGGCCACCGAGGAGATCCGGAGCGTATGGCGGAACGAGGGGAGCCTGGGCGGGATCGTCGTCGAACTCACCGAGCAGACCCCCATCGATTCCTACGTTGGGCTGGAACCGGACCTAAACCAGCTGCGTGCCGCCGGGGCGCTGATTGCCGTCGACGACGCCGGGGCCGGCTATGCGGGACTGCGGCACCTACTGTCGTTGCGTCCCTCGCTGATCAAGATCGACCGTGAACTGATCCAGGATGTGGACCGCGACGAGGCCAAGCGCGCGCTGATCGAGATGCTCGGCACTTTTGCCGGCAGGGTCGATGCGTGGATCCTCGCCGAGGGCGTGGAGCGCGTGGAGGAACTCGATGCGCTGGTCTCCCTCGGGGTCCCGCTGGTGCAGGGCTACTACCTGGCCCGGCCCGCGCCGTCGTGGGCCGGCATTGACCTGGACCTGGCCCACCGGCTCGCCTCGAAACCGCCGGTGACCCACAAGGCCGTCATCCGCGACGTCCTCGAAACCGCGACGACGGCCACCACCGCCGCGCTCGCCGCGGAAGCCTTCGCCCGGAACGCGGCGCTCCAGTCGGTGGTTCTGATCGGAGACCATCTCCGGCCTGTTGCTGTGCTGGACCCCGTCGCCGCTGGCCTGGGCATGGTGAGCCCGGGGATGCGCGTGAACCTGGACACCCCGCTGAGCGAGGCGCTGGCCCGGTCCATGACCCGCGCCGCGTCCAGCCGGTTTGAGCCACTTTTGGTGACGGATAACGCCGGCCGCTACGCCGGCGTCGCCCGCATGGAGCGGATGATTACCGCGATTGCGGCGCCGGGCGGGTAGCCCGGGTCAGTCCGGTCCGGCAAGAAGCCGGTCTGTGGCCGCATCGGGCAGCCCCGCGAAGTACTTGGTGAGAACCGTCCCGAACATGCTCTGCTGCGGGTCCGCCCGGAGGAAGAGCGTCATTGAGGAGTGCAACTTCCGTTCGTCGATGCCACCGAATATCTGCCCCGCGGTGCTGCCCTCGAGTCCGGCCACGACCCCGGCGCATTCAACCAGCCGAGGACCCAGCACCGCGTGCCGCAGGTAGGCTTGCGCTTCATCCATTCCGGTGACGGCATACTTCCGGGCGGTGGGGCTTTGCCCGAGGCCGGCGATCTGGGGGAATACGAACCACATCCAGTGGGTGCGCTTGGCACCTCCCCGGAGTTCGTCGAGGGCGCGCTGGTAGGTTGCGCCTGCGTCCTGGGCCAGGACGAACCGTTCCAGATTGTAAATGTCATCCACTGTGTCACTCCTCGAAGCGTGCGGTGAAGTCCGTATCGCCGGCGATGGAGGCCACCATTGCTGCCGCGACGTCCCGAATCTTCATGTTTCTGTTGTTGGACGTATTCCGCAAAATCTTGAACGCGGCATCCCGCCCGCACCGGTTCTGGGCCATGATCGCCCCGATTGCCATGTCGATGATGGTCCGCGACTGCATCGCGGCGGCCAGGTCCTCGCGGGACTCCCTGAGTTGGGAGATCCGGAGCGCCAGGAGCAGGGGCCGGGCGGCATCGGCGGCGAACCGGCGCGCTTCCGCGGCGTCTTCGGGGGAGAAGGCTCCAGGCTGCGGAGAGTAGAGGTTCACGACGGCGGAGTACTCCTCGTCGAAGTCAAGCGGGATCCGCAGGTTGCTGACGGATCCCTCTCCGGCGCTGCCCGCGTATGACGGGGGCTGCTTGCGACGGGTGACGGTGACGCCGCAGGAAACGTCGCGATCCGGACGGGACAGCCCTTCCGCCGCCAGGCGGGCCAGTTCGGCCAGGAAATCGGCGACGCCGGTGCTATCCACCACGAGTTCCAGAAGCGTACTGACGGTGTCGCCGAAGTTCTGTGACGTCGACGAAACGGCATTGTTCTCACGCATTGCGGCCCCCAAGTCCCCGCCGCGCGCTGACCAAACGGCGGCTTTGTTCCATACTAGGGCGGGGGATCCGCCGAAGGTAGGGCAGTGCCCGACGACGACTGGCGGCGGCCTTGCTAAAGTCACCTTAGGGACAGTGATCTCCGGCCGGTCAGCTGGCACCGACCGGCCCAGGAAGGCGGGCGGCATGTTCGAATTCTTCACCGACACAAGTCTGGTGGAAGCAGGCCTGCTGCTCGCGACGTTCGTGCTGTGTTCGCTGATCGGCATCGAGCGGCAGGTCCGGCAGAAAAGCGCGGGCTACCGGACCCATGTGCTGGTGGGGCTCGGCTCGTGCGCCTTTACCCTCGTGTCAGCCTATGGCTTCGCCTTCGTGACGGAGCCCGGCGCCGTCGTGGACCCTTCCCGCATCGCGGCCCAGATCGTCAGCGGAATCGGTTTCCTGGGTGCCGGCGTCATCTTCAAGGGAAGGGACGTGGTTCGTGGGCTCACAACGGCCGCCACCATCTGGGTTTCCGCCGCGGTGGGCATGGCCTGCGGGGCCGGGATGGTCTCCCTGGGCGCAGTACTGACGATTTTCCACCTTATTACCCTGTTCGTGGTTGCCCCAGCCGTCCGCAGAATCCCCTCCGTGGACAGAAACCGCGTGATGCATATCGACTACGCCGACGGCCAAGGGGTGTTGCGGCAAATCCTCGAAATCGCCACCACCCTGGGGTTCAGTTCCTCGATTTTGCGTACCCGCAGGACCGGGGACGAGCAGAAGCCGATGGTCTCGATGGAGGTCAGGTTCTTCGGCCGCCATCCGTTGCGCAACCTCGTCCTCCCCCTCATGGACCTGCACGGCGTCGCAAGCGTTATTGTCCGTGGAAGCGATTCGAGCGAGGATGACGACGATGATGACGACGACGAATCCTGAGTCCTGAATTTGGGACGGAGGCGCCCCGCCATCTGAGCCGGTGCGGTTGTGTACCGGGCGGGGGTTGACGACGGTGCAAGGATGAGGGCATGTCCTTCTTTGACGACCTTCCAGCGCCTCCAGAGCGGCCGCGGCAGCCCAAATTCGTGGTTCCACCGTGGGCGGCTCCGCCGACGGATGAACTTCCTGCCCTGGTGCCCCTAGGCCTGTTCCTGCAGCGCAGCCAGCGGATGGTGATGGCCGTGAAGGGCGCGGAGGTTTACTCCACGGGCTGCGTGCTGGACCTCGTCTGGACGATCCGTCGGGGGACCGAGACCGACGCCGAATGGGGCTTGTTGACCGAACGGTGCTTCAACCGGCCGTCCTTCCGGTATGGCACGCAGGGCGGTGGCGGGGGATTCCGGCTCGGTGTGGCGTACCCCGACGGGGGCAAAGCCACGGCAGACGAGGGGCCCCGCTGGGGGATCGAGGGTGCCGACCCGGGGCCGGGACCGGTGATGACGTCGGCCGGGGGCGGCGGCGGATCGGGCAGTGACGATGAGATCACGTCGTCGGTGAAGTTCTGGCTGTGGCCGCTGCCAACACCTGGCGACCTGCGGATCGTGGCGCAATGGGCCGACGTCGGCATGGATCAGGAGTCCATCGTGGTCAGCGCGGACGTGCTGGCCTCGGCGGCGGGGCACGCCCAGCCGTACTGGCTCACACCGGGTTGAACCGGCGCGGAGCTTTCGGATGACCGTTAAGAGCGAACCCCTGGCCGGCACCGTCCGGATCCGGGTGTTGAGGGCCTCCGATGCAGAACTCATGTGCGCCGCCTACCTGCGAAACCGCGAACACCTGGCGCCCTGGGAGCCGCTACGGGCCGAGGAGTTCTTCACCGTGGACGGCCAGATGATGAGCGTCCAGTCCAAGCTGGCCCTGTTCATCGCCGGATCTGATGTGCCCTGGGTTCTGACGGACGCCGACGCCATTGTGGGGCTGATGACCCTCAGCGGCATTGTCCGGGGGCCGTTCCTCAGCGCCCACCTCGGGTACTGGGTGGACAAAGACTACAACGGGCGCGGGATCGGGTCGGCGGCCGTGGCTTACGCGATCGCCACGGCCCGGGAGGAGCTGGGCCTGCACCGGCTGCAGGCCGCGACCCTGCTGCACAATGGAGCCTCGCAGAAGATCCTCAAACGCTCGGGGTTCACGGAGATCGGTGTGGCGCCGGCGTACCTCAATATTGCCGGAGGCTGGCAGGACCACATCCTCTTCCAGCGCATTCTGTACTGAGGCCGCCGGTTTCCGGAACGAGCCAGGGCCCCTCGGCCGTGCGAGACTCTCTGGATGAGTGATGAATCCCTCGGAGCCCTGAACCACGTCGAACTGTGGGTGCCGGACCTGGGCCGCGCCAAGGACGAGTGGGGCTGGCTCCTGGGCCGGCTGGGCTATCAGGAGTACCAGGCGTGGCCGGACGGGTGCAGCTGGCGGCGGGGGCCGACGTACATCGTCGTCGAGGAGTCCCCGGCCCTGAGCGGCCGGACGCATGACCGGACCGCTCCTGGACTCAATCACCTGGCCTTCAGCGCCGGGAACCGTGCCGGAGTGGACGCCCTGGCGGCGGACGCCGTCGGGCACGGCTGGCGTGAACTGTTCCCCGAAAAGTACCCGCACGCCGGCGGCCCGGACCACTTTGCCGCCTACCTGGTGAATTCGGACGGCTTCGAGGCCGAGCTGATCGCCGCGGACTGACGCTGCGCACGGCCGGCCATGGGGGCGGCCCTGCGCGCCGGCTCAGCGCACCATCCGAAGGATCCGGACCGGTGTCCCGGCCAGCTCTTGCGTACCTGTGGCACCGTCGGGGACGAAACCGTTGCGGGCATAAAAGGCAAACGCGCGGGGATTGTCGTCGGCAATCCAGAGGTAGGCGCCGCCGCAGCCCACGGCTGCGTCCAGCAGCAACTGCCCCGGCCCCGAGCCGTACTGGCTGGCCAGCACGTAGATGCCCTGCAGCTCCCGTGGCCGGGGTCCGTCTTCATCACGGCCGGCCCCGGCGCTCGCCCAGCCGACGATCTCCTGTGCCCGGCAGGCCACCCAGGTGTCCGAGGCGGCGGCCGCAATTATCTTCCGCCACCGTGCCTCCCGCGGGCCGTGCTCCAACGCGGCAAGGGAGGCGGCCGGCAGCAGGTGGGCGTAGCACTCGCGCCAGGCCTGTATGTGCACGCGGGCGATGCCGGGGGCATCGTCCGGCACGGCTGCCCTGACGGTCAGGTCTGTTGTCATCCGGACAGCGTAATACGCCGGCGCCGCACCGGGCCGCGATCCGGGTACCTTGAAGCCATGAGCATCTTTCTGGTCGGCGGAGGCCCGGACACCACAACGACTCCCGTGATCTTCGACCAGTTCATGGCGGAAGTGGTGCGCCGCACCGGGGGCAGCCGGACGCCGCGGATCGCCGTGGTTCTGGTTGACCACGAAGGCAGCGCCGCGTACTTCCTGCCCGCTTATCTGGATCCACTGCACCGCCGGACGGCGTGTGAAGTGGTGACCGTCCTGCTTCGACGTCAGGAACACGTGGACCCGCGGGTGTTCGACGGCGTCGACGCGATCGTCGTCGGGGGAGGCCCCACCCCTGTTTACGCCGAGGCCCTGGCGCCGGCCGGCGCCGCCATCCGCCACGCGGTGCAGGCGGGCGCTCCGTATCTGGGATTCTCTGCGGGTGCCATGATCGCGCCGGAGCAGGCGATAGTCGGCGGCTACCTCGTCAACGGCGCCGAGGTGTGTCCCGAGGACGCATCCGAGGGGCTCGGGGAAGTGAAGCTCCGCGAGGGGCTTGGCCTCGTGTCATTCGCTGTCGACGTCCACGCCGCACAGGCCGGCACGCTGGGGCGTGCCGTCGCCGCCGTCGTGCACGGCATGATCGGGAAGGCCGTGGCTGTCGACGAGAACACCGCGCTGGTGCTGCCCCACGCAGACCCGGGGGAGCAACGCGGGATCGGGGCCGGGAACTGCTGGCTGATCAGGGGCCCGGGACCCAAAGCCTCGGTTTCGATCCTTGGCAGCGTTGTTACCCGCGGGTAACATAGTTCCCATGCATCTGCTCCTGCGCACGCTCCTCCTGCTGTTCACGTCCTCGCGTCGCTCGCCGCTGAGTATCTGGGACACGTCCTCGCTGCCGCTGAAGGTCCTCCCGACTGACATCGACATCGCGATGCATGTCAACAACGGCATGTATTTTTCCCTGATGGACCTGGGCCGGTTCGACCTGATGGCCCGCAGCGGAACCTGGAAGGCCATGCGCCGCCGGGGTTGGAGCCCCGTGGCCGCAGGGGAGACCATCGCCTTCCGCCGGTCGCTGCAATTGTGGCAGCGGTACACGATCGAAACGAAGATCATCGGCCTCGACGAGAAAGCCATCTACTTCGAGCAGCGGATGGTGGTGGACGGGGAAATCTACGCCCGCGCCTTCATCGCGACCCGGCTGGTCAGCAAGGGCAAGCCTGTCAGCCAGGAAGAGATCATCCGGGAGTTCGGAGCGCCCCCGGCGGACCTTGAACTGCCCGAATGGATCCACGAATGGCGCGAGACCAACGCCCTGCCCGGGGCGCGGCGCCCGGCGCCGCACGTCTGGGCCTGAGGCGCCGTACGCCCGGCCGCTGGTAGGCCGCGGCCGCCGCGGGTGCCAGCGTCCTATGCCCCGGGGCGGCGGACGGGCTGCGCCCGGGCGCCGGTGGGGGCCGTCACATGGGTGTGCCAACAGCGAAATGCAGGGGACAAGGCGGAGCCGCTCGCGTACCGTTGATCCATGGCTACCGTAGACATTACAGGTGAACAGTTCGCATCTACCGTCGAGGACAATGACATTGTCCTCGTTGATTTCTGGGCCGAATGGTGCGGCCCGTGCAAGCAGTTCGGACCCACATACGCCGCAGTTTCCGAGAAGCACCAGGACGTGGTCTTCTCCAAGGTGGACACCGAGGCCGAGCAGCAGCTCGCCGCCGAGGCCGGCATCACGTCCATCCCGACGCTGATGGCGTTCCGCGAAAAGGTGCTCGTGTTCTCGCAGCCGGGCGCCCTGAATGCCCAGCAGCTGGAGCAGGTGGTTGACGCCGTCAAGGCCCTCGACATGGAGGAAGTCCACGCACACGTCGCCCGGTCCCAGGCCGAGGCTGCCGCAGCGGCCGGCAAGCAGGACGGCAGCCAGATCCCCGAGGCCTAGCAGCCCGTCCGGATGGCATAGCGCAGACCCATACAGCAACGCGGGGTCACTCCGTGCCCATGATCTTGTGATCAACGGGCGCGGAGTGACCCCGCGTTGACTTTATTTTGCCTTGGTTCTTAGAGCCGGGTCAGAGGTTCACAAGCTGGACCGGCTCGGCCAGCAGGGCGCTGAGGGACTCATTGAGGTCCTGGACCGCGGTGCCTTTCGAGTGCTTGTCCAGATCCTCCTGCGAGGCCCACTGCTCGGTCAGTACTAGCTTGTCCTCGCTGGCCTCGGTGAGCTCATACCGGATGCAGCCGGGCTCGTTGACCACCTCGTCAATCGCGATCTCCAGCGCGAGCTTCACACGGAAGAACTCGCCGTCGTTGGGGATGAAGATGGCCTGCAGGTCTACAAGTGCGCTCATGGTTTTTACAATACCGGTCCGCGGCTTTCTGTCCCGACGATTTCGTAGGACATCCAAGCTTCAGTCTTCTTTTGCCGGCCGAGTGTTGGTAGCGTCACACCATGCTTGCATACACAGCCGGGGACACTGACGTCCCGCTGCTCGAGGAAACCATTGGCGACAACTTCGAACGGATCGTGGCCAGGTTCCCCTACCAGGACGCCTTGATCGAGGCCGCGGCGGTGCCGGGCCAGGAAGCCCGCCGCTGGAGCTATACCAAGCTGAACGACGACGTCGACCGCGTGGCACGCGCGCTGCTGGCCCTGGGCGTGGCCAAGGGCGAACGGATCGGCATTTGGAGCCCGAACTGTGCCGAATGGACCATCCTGCAGTACGCCACCGCCAAGGTCGGGGCGGTGCTGGTCAACGTCAATCCTGCCTACCGCAGCCATGAGCTGGAGTTCGTGGTCAGGCAAAACGGCATGCGGATGCTGGTCGCGGCGCCTTCGGACCGCAATAGCGACTACACGGGCATGGCCCGGCGGGCGCTGGCTGAGTGCCCCGAACTGCGCGAACTCGTGTTCCTGCCCGACGCGGGCCTGTCAGGCCTCACGGCGGGCGACCCGGAAACGGAAGCGGAGCGGACCTGGGCGGAGCTGCTCAAGCGGGCCGACGACGTCGCCCATTCCGCGCTGAAGGCGCGGATGGCCGGGCTGGACCCCCACGACGCGATCAACCTGCAGTACACCTCCGGCACCACGGGGTTCCCCAAGGGGGCCACGCTCTCGCACTACAACATCCTGAACAACGGCTACTCGATCGGCGAACTGCTGGAGTACACCGAGCACGACAGGGTGGTGCTGCCGGTGCCGTTCTACCACTGCTTCGGCATGGTGATCGGAAACCTGGCCGCCCTGAGCCACGGCTGCGCCACCATCATCCCGGGCCGCGGTTTCACGCCCGCCGCAGCGCTGGAAGCCGTGCAGGACTTCGGCGGGACGTCACTGTACGGCGTGCCCACGATGTTCATCGCCGAACTCGCCCTGCCGGACTTCGCCTCCTACGACCTGTCCACCCTGCGCACGGGGGTGATGGCGGGCTCGCTGTGTCCCATCGAGGTGATGAACCGGGTCATCTCGGAGATGAACATGCGGGATGTGGCCATCTGCTACGGGATGACGGAGACCTCGCCGGTGTCCACCATGACCCGCAGCGTGGACACGATGGCGCAGCGCACCGAAAGCGTCGGCCGGACCATGCCGCACCTGGAGAGCCAGGT
This sequence comes from Arthrobacter sp. 10L424, assembly GCF_056395325.1. Taxonomy (NCBI): domain Bacteria; kingdom Bacillati; phylum Actinomycetota; class Actinomycetes; order Micrococcales; family Micrococcaceae; genus Arthrobacter; species Arthrobacter sp. 10L424. Next base: position 279,564 of record NZ_JBFTJH010000001.1, read on the forward strand.
GGTGGACCCGGTGACCGGGGAGGTGATGCAGCGCGGCGAGATCGGCGAACTGTCCACCCGCGGGTACTCGGTCATGAAGGGGTACTGGAACCAGCCGGACAAGACGGCCGAGGCGATTGACGCCGAGGGCTGGATGCACACCGGGGACCTGGCCCGGATGGACGGGGACGGCTACATCGTGATCGAGGGCAGGATCAAGGACATGGTGATCCGCGGCGGAGAGAACGTCTATCCCCGCGAGATCGAGGAATTCCTCTATACGCACCCGGATATCCAGGACGTGCAGGTGATCGGCGTGCCGGACGCCAAGTACGGCGAGGAGCTGATGGCCTGCGTCATCCTCAAACCCGGCGCCGCGCCGCTGGACGCCGGCAGCCTGGCCGAGTTCTGCCGCGGGAAGCTGGCGCACTACAAAATCCCGCGCTACGTGGACGTGCGGGAGAGCTTTCCGATGACGGTCTCCGGCAAGATCCGCAAGGTGGACATGCGGCAGGAAGCGGTGGCCAAGCTGGGGCTCTAGCCGCAACTACCTTGCAACGCGGGGTCACATCGCGCCCATAAACCACGCCCGGATGGGCCGTAGGTGACCCCGCGTTGTTGTGGTTCCGGGGGCCTGTGGATAACTCCTGCGCAGGCGCCTCTTCGAGGCCACAATGGAGCGCATGGTCCGCATTGCGCCCCTCCCCGAAGGCCTCGCCCGGTCACCGTTCACCGTTTACGAATCCCGCCAGCTGGGTGTCCAGCCCAAACGACTGCGGGCAAAGGACCTGTCCGACGGCGGTCGACTCATCTACCTGCCCGCCGGCCGCCAACTGGAGATCATCGAACGCGCTCGTGTGCTGACAGCCGCCACGCCCGGCGCTTGGGTGTCCCACGAAACCGCCGCCGTCCTCACCCTCCTGAGTCTCCCGCCGTGGCTGGGCGGCTGTGCCAGCATCCACCTCAGCAAGCCGCATGAACTGCCCAGGGTCCGGCGGGCCGGGGTCATCGGCCACCGCGTGCGGTGCCTCCCTGGCGAGCTGACCGACGTCGACGGCGTCCCCGTGACGGCGCCGCCGCGGACATGGCTGGATCTGGCCGCGGTCCTGCCGCTCAACTACCTCATTGCCCTCGGCGACCAGATCATCCGTATACCCCGGCCGGAGTTCGAGCAGCGGTCCGAACCGTACGCCGAGAAGGCAGGGTTGCGGCTGCTCATCCGCCAGCACCCCAACATGAAGGGTGTGGAAAAGGCCAGGCTCGCGCTGGACGAGATGAGGGTGGGCGCAGACTCCTTCCCGGAGACGTTCCTGCGTCTGGCGCTGCTGGACGCGCGACTGCCCGAACCGGAACTGCAGCTGCGGCTCGATCCGCACGATGCCCGATCGCCCGCCGCGGACCTCGGCTACCGGAGATTCCGGGTCGCGGTGCAGTACGACGGCTCCCATCACCTCACCCGCGAGCAGCAGTCGCGGGACAACCGGCGCGACGAGGCATTCCTCAACGCCGGCTGGGCCTACTTCAAAGTCAACGCCGATGACCTGGCCGACGAATTTGAGGGCGTCGTCGCCCGGATCAAACGTGCCCGACTCCGTGCCACCTGACCTGACCTGCCCAACGCGGGGTCAGATGGCGCCCATAAAGGCGCCCCGGATGGGCCGTAGGTGACCCCGCGTTGCTTCTAAGAAGGTGCTAGTGGCCGCGGTGGTCCTGGATGGTCATCCGCGGACCGAACGTCGGTTTGCGGAAGCCGCTCAGGCCGATCATCCGGACCACGCGCTGCCGGTGCCCGGCCCACGGGGCCAGCAGCCGGAGCATCCCGGCGTCGTCAGTCCTGCGGCCGGTCAGTGCCGCACCGACATACGCCGCGAGGTGGTAGTCGCCCACCGCAATGGAGTCCGGGCAGCCGTGCGTGCGCTGGACGACCTCCGCCGCGGTCCAGACGCCGATGCCGGGAATCGTCTGCAGCTTCGCGGAGGCCTCCGCGGCCGGGAGCGCAGCGAGTCGTTCCAGGGCGACGGCGGAACGCAGCGCGCGCATGACGGTCGCTGAACGCTGCGGGCCAACCCCGGCCTTGTGCCATTCCCAGGACGGAATGTGCAGCCATTGCTCGGGCGTGGGCTGGACCATCAGGTTAGCCGGGGCGACGGTGCCGGCGCCGGGCGCCGGTGCTCCGTAGCGGTACATCAGATACCGGTAGCCGCGCCGGGCCTCGATCACGGTGACCTTCTGCTCCAGGATCGTGGGCACGAGGGCGTCGATGAGGCGACCGGTGGCCGGCAGCCGCACGGCGGGGTTCCGGCGTCGGGCCTCAACAACCATCCGGGGGAGGGTGGCGTGGAACGCGGGTTCATCAAAGGCGGACCAGTCGTCGTCGCGGCCCAGCAACCGCGGCGCGGAATCGACGGCATCGGCGGCGCCCGGCCCCCAGCCCCGGACATCGACGGCGGGATCCGGACAGTCCGGCGGATATGCCACAGCCAGCCGGAGCGTGGCGGGACCCGACGGCGTCGTGAACGCCATCCAGAGGCCGTCCGGTGCCGTGCGGATGGACGGATCGCCGTGCCCGCGCAGGAGCGTGCCGACCGTCCGGGATAAGTCGAAAGGACCGCCCGGGTGCCACCGCAGCGAGGCGTCAGCCGCGGCGGCCAAACCGGCGGGGACGTCTGCAATGGTCATCTGACCATGATTCCACGAACGCCTGACAGCGGCCGCCATGGCCCAGCCAAGGGCATGGGCCGTTGGGCCCTTAACCTCAGGTGCGCCCGGGGCTAAACTCCGGCTGTGGCGTGGAGCGCTCACGCCTGCCCTTAGGCCCGGATCCTTGTTCTTAGGAGAGTGTGATGGCTGGTGGAGTAGTACATTTCGAGATCCCCGCGGACGATACGAGCCGCGCACGGGAGTTCTACAGCTCGGCGTTCGGCTGGAAGATCAGCTCCGTGCCCGAGATGAGTTACGCCATGCTCATGACGACGCCGTCGGATGAAACGGGCATGCCCTCCGTGCCGGGGTCCATCAACGGCGGTATGTTCCGGCGCGAAGGACAGCTCACCTCCCCGTTGGTCACGGTGGACGTAGACGACATTGACGCGTCGCTGGAGAAGATCAACTCCCTGGGCGGCAGCACGGTCCAGCCTCGGCAGGAAGTCGGGAGCATGGGCTGGGCCGCCTACTTCAGGGACACCGAAGGCAACATTATCGGGCTGTGGCAGACCGCGCCCGGAGGAGACACCGGCTCTGCGGACGCCGGAAACGACATCGGCGCCTGAATCAGGCGGGCACGCCGGCCTCAGGGCATCCCCGTGGCGAGCCAGAGAGCCACGACCGCAATCGGGACGGTGAGGACGACGGCGGCGAGCCCCGCCGCCGCGAACCCTCCCCACTTGATCTCGACATTGAGTGTGCGGAGCCGTTCGTGCCAGAGCAGCGTGGCCAGCGACGCCCACGGGGTCACCAGCGGGCCGAGGTTCACCCCGATCAGCAGCGCCGCGAGCCGCACGGGCGAGTCGCCCACCGGTTCCAGCGCGAGGTAGGCCGGCAGGTTGTTGACCGCATTCGCGGCCCCGGCGCCCAGGCCGGCGAGCTGCAGCAGGGCCGGCAGCCCTTCGCCGGAACCGGCGATCCCGGCCAGGGCCTGCGTCAGGCCGTTCGCGTGCATTGCCTCCACCACCATGAACAGCCCCGACGTGAGCATGAGCGGCCGCCAGGGGACCATGGACCAGTGCAGCGCAGAGCGGCGGCGCCAGAGGAACAGGCCCAGCAGGACCGCCGCCGCGGCCATCGCCGGGAACTGCACGGGCACGCCGGAGACAAGTGCGGGGAGAAGCAGCACCATCACCCCCGACGCCGAATAGAGCAGCACCCTGTCCCGCACCTTGTGGACCGGCTGCGGCCCGTAGCGGCCGGCCAGGTCTTTCCGGAAAGCCACCCACAGGAGAACGATCGGAACCAGGATCCCCACCAGCGCCGGGGCCCACACAAGGCTGGCGAAACCGGCCGGACTCAGGTTGAGCCGGTCCTGGGCCAGCAGGTTGGTCAGGTTCGAAACGGGCAGCAGCAGGGAGGCGGTGTTCGCCAGCCAGATCGTGGTCAGGGCAAACGGCAGCGGCGGGATCCGCGCGTGCACCGCCAGCAGCACGACGACCGGAGTCACCAGCACCGCCGTCGTATCCAGGGACAAGAACACGGTGGAGACGGTGGCCAGGCCCACCACCAGCAGCCACAGCAGGAACACCCGGCCCCGGCCCAGGGCGGCGAGACGCTCCGTCACCACCCGGAACAGCCCGGCGTCGTCCACCATTTCCGTCACAAGGGACATCGCCACAACGAACGCCAGGACGGGTACGGTGCGGCCGGCCAGTTCCTGGAACGCCGGCCAGGGCAGGAGCCCGGTGAGCAGCGCGGCGCACCCTGCGGCCAGCATGCCGGCGGGGAGCAGGTAACTCTTCAGTCTCATCGGCCGCTCCCTCGCTTCACCGCATTATCTTCGCATCCGGCGCCGCCGGGCGGCCGCCCCGACGTGCCCGAATCCGCCCCTGGCGGGTGGAGACGGTAACTTTGTACTTATGAAGTACGCCCAGTCCGTTCTGGACCTCATCGGCCATACGCCGCTCGTCAAGCTGCACCACGTTACCGACGGCATCGGGGCCACGGTCCTGGTGAAGCTGGAATACCTGAACCCCGGCGGTTCCATCAAGGACCGCATCGCGGTGAAGATGATCGAGGAGGCCGAACGCACCGGCCAGCTCCTGCCCGGCGGCACCATCGTGGAGCCCACCTCGGGCAACACCGGCGTCGGCCTGGCCCTGGTGGCCCAGCAGAAGGGCTACCGCTGCATCTTCGTGGTGCCGGACAAGGTCGGTGAGGACAAACGCGCCGTGCTCCAGGCCTACGGCGCCGAGGTCGTAGTGACGCCCACCGCCGTCGCCCCGGACAGCCCGCACAGCTACTACGGCGTCTCGGACCGCCTGGTCACCGAAATCCCCGGAGCCTACAAGCCGGACCAGTTCTCCAACCCGGCCGCCCCGGCCAGCCACTACGAATCCACCGGGCCGGAGATCTGGCGCGACACGGACGGCCGCGTCACGCACTGCGTGATCGGCGCCGGCACCGGCGGCACCATTACCGGCACCGGCCGGTACCTCAAAGAAGTCTCCGCGGACCGTGCGGAGTCCGACGGCGGCAGGGTCAAGATCATCGGCGCCGACCCGGCAGGCTCGGTCTACTCCGGCGGCACCGGCCGGCCGTACTTCGTCGAGGGTGTCGGCGAGGACATGTGGCCCGCCAACTACGACAAGAACGTCCCGGACGACGTCATCGCGGTCAGCGACGCAGACTCCTTCGAGATGACGCGCCGGCTCGCCCGCGAGGAAGGACTGCTGGTGGGCGGGTCCTCCGGCATGGCTGTCGTCGCCGCGCTGCAGGTCGCCAAGGGCCTGCCGGACGACGCCGTCGTCGTTGTGATCCTGCCGGACTCCGGCCGCGGCTACCTGGCCAAGATCTTCAACGACCAGTGGATGCGCTCCTACGGCTTCCTGGCCAGCGGCGACGAAGCCTCCGTGGGGGAAATCCTCAAGGCCAAGACCGGGGAACTGCCGGACCTGGTGCACATCCACCCCAATGAGAGCGTCCGCGACGTCATCAACATCATGAACGAATACGGTGTCTCGCACATCCCGGTCCTGTCCCAGGAACCGCCCGTGGTCATGGGCGAGGTCCTCGGCGCCGTCGATGAACGCACCCTGACCGCGAAGCTGTTCCGCGGCGAGGCCAAACTGTCGGACAAGATCTCCGAACACATGGAGGCCCGGCTGCCGGTGATCGGCTCGCTCGAATCGATCTCGACGGCCCGCGAACTCCTCTCCGACGCGGACACCCTCATGGTGACGTTTGTCGGCGCCCCGGTGGGGATCCTGACCCGCCATGACCTGCTCGCCTACCTGAGCAACTGACCTGCAACTGACCGCACACTGACCCGGACACCGGACCGCCCTCCCCGGGCGCCCGGCCGCCGGACGAAAGGAACGCACATGTCTTTGCCAGAAACCCCCTCCGCGAAAACCCCCGGATTCAACACCCGCGCCGTGCACGCCGGCCAGGAGTTCGAGCCGCGCACCGGCGCCGTCGTGCCGCCGTTGCACTTCTCCTCCACCTACGCGCAGGAAGCGATCGGCGTCCTCCGCGCCGGCTACGAATACGGCCGCGGGACCAACCCCACCCGGGATTCCCTGCAGGAACAGCTGGCCGCACTGGAAGGCGGGACCGCCGCGTTCTCCTTCAGCTCCGGCCTCGCCGCCGAGGACTCGATGATCCGCGCGCTCACCCGCCCCGGTGACCACATCGTGCTCGGCAACGACGCGTACGGCGGCACGTACCGGCTGATCAGTCGGGTGCTGGGGGAGTGGGGCATCGGCAACACCCCGGTGGACATGTCCAATCTCGACGCCGTCGCGGCGGCGGTCGCGGCCAGCAACACCCGCCTCGTGTGGGTGGAGACGCCGTCGAACCCGATGATGAAGATCACCGACATCGAGGCCCTCGCCAAGGTGGCGCACGACGCCGGCGCCCTCCTCGTGGTGGACAACACCTTCGCCTCGCCCTACCTGCAGAACCCGCTGGCCCTCGGCGCCGACATCGTGGTGCACTCCACCACCAAATACATCGGCGGGCACTCCGACGTCGTCGGCGGTGCCATCATCGTCAATGACGCTGAACTGGCGGAGAAGATCGGCTTCGTGCAGTTCGCCGTCGGTGCCATCTCCGGCCCGATGGACGCCTTCCTCACCACGCGCGGGCTCAAGACCCTCGGCGTCCGGATGGACCGGCACAGCGACAACGCCCAGGCCGTGGCCGAGTGGCTGCTGCAGCGCCCCGAGGTGGAGGCCGTGCTGTACCCGGGACTGCCTTCGCACCCGGGCCACGAGCTCGCGAAGAAGCAGATGAAGAAGTTCGGCGGAATGATCTCCGTGCAGTTCAAGGGCGGCGAGGCGGCGGCACGCAAGGTGGCCGAATCGACCTCGGTGTTCACCCTCGCGGAGTCCCTGGGCGGGATCGAATCCCTGATGAACTACCCCTCGGAAATGACGCATGCCTCGGTCAAGGGCACCGAACTGGCCGTCCCCGTCAACCTGATCCGGCTCTCCTGCGGCATCGAGGACGTCGAGGACCTCATCGCCGACCTCGAGCAGGCTTTTTCGCAGATTGAAGCTGCGGCCGGCGAGTCAGGCAGCTAAGCACCTGTGACCACCACCATCAGGGCCACGCCCTCCACCTCCCTCGGCTGGGCCGCGACGGCGGCCGGCGCGCTCGCCGTCGTCGTCGCCCTGGTGGTGCTGTACTCGTCCTACATCCCGCTGATGAACGACTTTGAGGTCTACTTCTACGGCGGCAACAGGGTGCTGCAGACCGGTGAGACCGGCGTCAACGAGCTCTACGCGGCGCGGGACGGGCTGCCGTTCACGTACCCGCCGTTCGCCGCGCTGCTGTTCGCGGCCATGGCGGCGCTGGGCCAGTCCGGCGGCAGCCTCGTGTTCATCACCACGGCGCTGCTGGGCGCGGGGATCGTATCCGCCTGGCTCGCCCGGCACTACTTCCGTCTGGGAAGCTGGCGGAACGCCGTCGCCGACTGGCGGTTCCGGGCCGTTGCCCTGGCCGGCACCGCAGCCATCCTGCTGATGGGGCCCTGGCGGGACACCTTTGACTTCGGCCAGATCAACATCATCCTGATGGGCCTGATCCTGGCCGACTTCGCGCTCTACGGGAAAGCCCGGGCCGGGGAGATCCGCTGGCCCGCGGGGCTGCTGATCGGCATAGCCGCCGGCGTCAAGCTGACCCCGCTCGCGTTCGGGTTGTACTTCCTGGTGCGCCGCGATTTCAGGGCACTCGGCTGGATGGCGGCCGGCTTCTTCGGCTCGATCGGCCTGGCCTGGGCCGTGCTGCCCACGGCCTCGCTCACCTTCTGGACCAAGATCCTGCCCGACACCGGACGGATCGGCGGGCCGGCCTACGTGGACAACCTCTCCGTGAAGGGCCTGCTGCTGCACCTGGGACTCCCGGACTCCGGCCTGACCAGCATCATGTGGCTGGTCCTCTCCCTCGCCCTGGCCGGGCTTGCCGCGCTCGTGATCGCCTGGGCGGTGGCCGCGGACGAGAACTTCGTCGCCGTCTCCGCGACCGCCCTGCTGATGCTCCTGATCAGCCCGGTGTCCTGGTCCCACCACTGGGTGTGGATGGCCGTGGCGCTGCCCTGCATGGGCTTCGCGATCCACCGGGTGCCGTCCCGGAACGGACGGATGCGCCTCGCCGGGTGGATCATTGTCGCCTTCTCGGCCCTGGCCTTCTACCTGACGCCCAAATACCTGTCCGTCATGGCAGGGGCGGCCGAGTGGGGCAAGGACCCGCAGACGCAATGGCAGCTGATCGTGGCGAGCCTCGGGGTGCTCTGCGGCATGGCCATGCTGGTCTACTGGGCGCTGGCCTACCGCCCCTCCCGCGCCGCGCTCCGCCCCGAGGTGTAGCGGGGCCGGGACTCCAGCTCCCCATGCTGCCGGCGCGCCGGCCCGCGCCCCTCGAGTGCGCAGTTCGCGGCAGTGTTTCGCGGAACATTGCCGCGAAATGCCAACTCGACGAAATATGTAGCTTTCTTGAAGAAAGTCAGCTAGTTTTGTCCGCATGGCACTTCGATCCGACTGGTCCCAGCGCAACTGCAGCATGGCCCGCGGCCTGGACATCCTCGGCGATCCGTGGGGCATGCTGGTCCTCCGCGAGGTCTTCTTCGGCAACGGCCGCTTCGACGCCATGAAGTCCCGGCTGGGGGCGGCGGACTCCGTCCTCACCAAACGCCTCACGGCACTCGTCGACGCCGGGCTCCTCACCCGGCAGCCGTACGACGACGGCGGCCGCACCCGCCAGGAGTACGTGCTCACCGCGAAGGGGGAGGACGCCCTGCCGGTGCTCAACGCCGTCGTGATCTGGGCCGAAAAGCACCTGCCGGCGCCCTCGGAGCAGGCCCACATGTTCGTGGTCCACACCGGTTGCGGCGCACGCACCACGTCCGCGGACAGCTGCACCGAATGCGGGCAACGGCTGACGGCCCGGAACACCAGCTGGCACAGCCTCACCAGAACCCCGGACCCGGTGCCCCTTGCCGCCACCTACGCCGCCCCGGCATCGTCCGCAAAGGCCGCCTCCCAGAACGGACCCGCCCAATGAGCGCCCCCGAAACCACCCTGCTGCCCGCTCCGAAACCGCGGAAGATCCACCCGGCCTGGATCGTCGCCGCAGTCGCGTTCCTCGCCCTGGTCGGGGCCGCGGGCTTCCGGGCCGCGCCCGGCGTGCTGATGGTGCCGCTGCAGACAGAATTCGGCTGGTCCACCACCGTGCTGTCCGCCGCGGTCAGCATCAACCTGGTGCTCTTCGGCCTCACCGCGCCCTTTGCCGCCGCCCTGATGGAGCGCTTCGGCATCCGCGCGGTCACCGCCACGGCGCTCGTGCTGATCGCCGCCGGCAGCGCACTGACGGTGCTGGTCACGCAGTCCTGGCAGATCCTGCTCACCTGGGGGCTGCTGATCGGGCTCGGCACCGGGTCCATGGCCCTGGTCTTCGCCGCGACCATTGCCAACACCTGGTTCGCGAAAAGCCGCGGCCTCGTCATCGGGATCCTCACCGCCGGCAGCGCTGCCGGGCAGCTGGTCTTCCTGCCGTTCATCGCCGCCCTCGCCCAGGACCCGGGCTGGCGGCAGGCCTCGTTGCTGATCGCCGCAGGAGCCGTGGCCGTGGTGCCACTGGTCCTGAAGTTCCTCAAGAACTCACCTGCCGACGCCGGCGTGCTTCCCTACGGTGCCGAGGCGGAGCCCGGCTCCGCGCCGGAACCGGACGCCGCCGCAGCCAGCGCGGCACCGGCCGGAGCCGAGGACCCCCCGCGAAACGCTGCCGTCCGTGCCCTGCAGGTGCTCAAGCGGGCCAGCAAGGTGCGGACGTTCTGGGCGCTCGTCGCAGGGTTCGCGATCTGTGGCGCCACCACCAACGGCCTGATCGGCACCCACTTCATCCCCTCCGCCCACGACCACGGCATGGCCACGACCACCGCGGCGGGCCTGCTGGCCGTCGTCGGTATCTTCGACATCGTCGGGACGATCGCCTCCGGCTGGCTGACGGACCGCTTCAACCCGCGGATCCTGCTCGCGGTCTACTACCAGTTCCGCGGCATCGGCCTGCTGGTGCTGCCGTTGTTGCTCAGTGCGACCGTCCAGCCCAGCATGATCGTGTTCGTGGTGATCTACGGACTGGACTGGGTTGCCACCGTACCGCCCACCGCCGCCATCTGCCGCCAGGTCTTCGGCGCGGACGGCAGCGTCGTGTTCGGCTGGGTCTTCGCCGCCCACCAGCTCGGCGCGGCCGCCGCGGCCCTGGCGGCCGGCGCCATCCGGGACTCCACCGGACAGTACACCTACGCCTGGTTCGGGGCAGCCGCGATGTGCACCATCGCCGCCGTCGTGAGCGCAACCATCCGCAAGGACGCCGGCAAGACGGGCGCTGTCGCAGTCCCCGTGTAGGGCTTCTGTAGGATGGGCGCGAGGCCGGGCGCCCTGCCGGCGCCCCGAATCGGCCTCGAATCAGCTTAAAATTTTGGGGGACCCATGTCACTGCTCGACGCCGAAAACAGGCCCGCGCCGCCCGTGCCGTCATCGCCGCCCGGGCTGCGGCAGCGGCTTCCGGTGCGGCAACTTGCGCGGCTGTCCACCCTCCTGGCCGTGGCCGCGGTGCTGTTCCTGGTGTGGACCTGGCTTGGTGTCTGGGCCAAGCAGGGCCTCGACTTCAGCGTTTACTGGCACGGCGGCAGGATCCTCAACGACGCCGGCGCTGCGCCGTCGGACCTGTACCGGGGCAACATCGACTGGGCCGGCGGCCCCCAGCTGCCGTTCACGTATCCGCCGTTTGCCGCGCTGCTCTTCAGCCTGCTGGCGAGGCTCCCGGAACCCCTGGCCCTCATGTTGTTCAACGCGGCCGGGACGGCGGTGGCGGGCTGGGTATCCCTGCGCGCGGTGCGGTACTGGAACGCCGGGACGGACTGGCGGGCCACCTTCGGCTCGGCGCGCAACCGCTGGGGCGCCGCCGTGCTGGTCCTGGCCGTCCTGAACCTCGGCCCCTGGCGCGAAACTCTGGCCTTCGGGCAGATTAACATCCTGCTCATGGGCCTGATGGCGGCGGACCTGCTGTCCCGGAACCGGCACTGGACCGGCGGTTTCCCCGGAACGGGACTCCTGGTGGGCGTCGCGGCCGGCATCAAGCTGACGCCGCTGGTGTTCGGGCTGTACTTCCTGGTGCGCAAAGACTGGCGCGGCCTGCTGAACATGGGCGCGGGCTTTGCCGGCACCGTCCTAGTCGGCTGGTTGCTCCGTCCCGCCGAATCCTTGCAGTTCTGGCTGGAGATCCTCCCGGACACGTCCCGGATCGGCGGCGCCGGCTACGTCGACAACCTCTCGCTCAAGGGTGCGCTCCTGCACTTCGGCATACCGGAAGCTTCTGTCACCGTGCCGTGGCTGCTGCTGAGCCTGCTGGTGGTGGCGGTGGCCGCCATGGTCATCCGGTCAGCCAGCGCCCAGGGATCCCGCGTGGTGGCCATCTCGGCAACGGCGCTCACCATGCTGCTGATCAGCCCGGTGTCCTGGTCGCACCACTGGGTCTGGATGGCGGCCGTCCTGCCGGCTTTCGCCTGGACCCTCCGTGAGACCCCGCTGCGGTACCGCGGGCTGCGCTGGCTCATGGGCGGCGTGCTGGGGGTCTCGGTCCTGGTCTTCCTTTTCTCGCCCAAGACCATCGGTACGGCGCTGGGCGCGGAGAACCTCGACGTCCAGACTCCCGGACTCTGGATCATGGCCTCCAGCGCCGGCGTGTTCTGCGCCTTTGCCATCCTGGTCTGCTGGCTCGTGGTGCTCCGGCGCGGCTCGCTGGGCCCGTCGTTGGACGTCGGCCCGGCGGTTGCGGCTGCCAGGGACTAGAGTTTCCGCGGCAGGGCGGACGCTAGTGTGGTGCCCATGGACGCCACTTCCCACGGAGATCCGCCCGGCCCGCCAGCAGCGCCGCACCGGAAGACGGTCCTCGTGACCGGCGTAGGCCGGCTGGCCGGGATCGGGGCCGGCATCGCGCGCCGGCTGGGGGCCGACGGCTGGGACCTCGTGTTGACGTACTGGCAGGACTATGACGCCCGGATGCCCTGGGGTGTCCAGCCCGGCGACGTGGATCTCCTCACCGCGGAACTTCAGGCCACGGGCGCCGCCGTCGTGGCCCGGCCGGCAGACTTCCAGGACCCGCAGGCCGTGGACCGGCTCATGGAGGACATCGCAGCGGAGGCCGGGCCGTTGCAGGGACTCGTGCTGAGCCACGCCGAGTCCGTGGACTCGGGCATCCTCGATACGACGTTGGGGAGCTTCGAGCGGCATTTCGCCGTCAACGCCCGTGCCAGCTGGCAGCTGATTGCGGCGTTCGCGCGGCAGGCCTCGGCCGAGGGCGGCGCTGTGGTGGCACTGACAAGCGACCACACCGCCTTCAACCTGCCTTACGGCGCGTCCAAGGGAGCCCTGGACCGGATCGTGATCGCGGCGGCCCGGGAGCTCGGCGCGCAGGGGATCAGCGCCAACGTGCTCAACCCGGGGCCGGTGGACACCGGCTGGATGGACGGGGAGCTGCGCGGAGCCCTGGCCCGGCGCCAGCCCGGCGGGCGGCTCGGAACCCCGGCGGACGTGGCCGGAACGGTCGCGTTCCTGCTGTCGCCCGAAGGCCGCTGGGTGTCCGGCCAGCTGGTCAAGGCCGACGGCGGCTTCTCCGCCTGACGAGCCCGCGGACTCCGCCGAGTTGGCATTTAACGGCAGTGTTCGCGCTCAACATTGCCGTCAAGTGCCAACTCGCGGAGGGGCGGGGACTAGCGGAAGGCCGCCAGGCCGGTGATGTGCTGGCCCAGGACCAGGGTGTGGACCTCGTCGGTGCCCTCGTAGGTGCGCACCGACTCAAGGTTGGCGGCGTGCCGGAGCGGTGAATAGTCCAGGGTGATCCCGTTCCCGCCCAGAATGGTCCGGGCCTCGCGGGCGATCGCGATGGCCTCACGCACGTTGTTGAGCTTGCCCAGTGAGATCTGCTCGGGACGGAGCTTTCCGGCGTCTTTGAGCCGTCCCAGCTGCAGTGCCAGCAGGGTGCCCTTCTGGATCTCGAGCAGCATGTTGACGAGCTTTTCCTGGGTCAGCTGGTACCCGGCGAGCGGCCTGCCGAACTGCAGCCGCTCCTGGGCGTACTTCAGCGCGGCCTCGTAGGAGTCCCGGGCCGCGCCCATGGCACCCCACGCGATCCCGTACCGTGCCTCGTTAAGGCAGCTGAACGGTCCGCGCAGGCCGCGCGCGGCCGGCAGCAGGGCCTCGGGGCCCAGCAAGACGCCGTCGAACGTGACATCGCACTGGATCGAGGCGCGCATCGACAGCTTCTGTCCGATCGGCGTTGCGGTGACGCCCGGGGTGCCGGCCGGAACCACAAAACCGCGGACACCATCGTCCGTCATCGCCCACACCACCAGCACGTCAGCCACCGAGGCGAGTCCGATCCAGCGTTTGGCGCCGTCCAGGATCCAGCCGGCGTCGTCACCGGTGCCGTCGCGGCGGGCGAAGGTCGTCATCGAGGCAGGATCCGAGCCGGCGGTGGGCTCGGTCAGTGCGAAGCAGCCGATCAGTTCGCCGGCCGCCATCCGGGGGAGCCACTCCTGTTTCTGTTCCTCGGAACCCCACTTGTGGATGGCCGTCATGGCCAGCGAGCCCTGGACGGAGACGAACGTGCGGATGCCGGAGTCGCCGGCTTCCAGCTCCATCGCCGCCAGGCCGTACTCGACGGCGGAGCGGCCGGGGCAGCCGTAGCCCTCCAGATGCATGCCGAGGACTCCGAGTTCTCCCAGCTCCGGAGCCAGCTCCAGCGGGAACACGCCGTCGTCGTACCAGCCCGCGATGCCCGGCCGGATCCGCTGCTGCGTGAAATCGCGGACCCGCTCACGGACCGCCAGTTCCCCGGCGCTCAGCAGGGAATCGATCGCCAGGATGTCGGACACATCGGATCCCGCAGATCCGGGGAAGCCAGCCTCGTTGCTCATTCCAGCATCCTACGGTCTTGTCCGTTCTGCGGCCCGGCGTTCCTGCCCGGTTACTTCCGGACGCCAGCCAGTATCCTGACCGACCCGCCGGTGTCGCCACGCATTTGCGGGGTTGGCAGGAAAGTAACTGGGCAGGAGCGTCGAGGGGCATCGGCGGGGCGGGGGTCACTGTCCTGGTTTCGGTGTCCTGCGGGGGGACATGTCCAGCCGGAGCCCGGTCCGGGAGCGTCGCAGGCCTACACTGAAGCCATGGACACCGCCTCTGTTCTCGCCGTCTGCCGCGTACACCAGTTGCTGAGCGACCCCGGAAGCGTCGGCGTGACGGCGATCGACAAACGGTCCGTGGCCGGGCCGGTCAAGGTGCACAGGCTCGGACTGCACGGTGACATCCAGGCCAGCCGCGTCCACCACGGCGGCGAAGACCAGGCGCTCTATGCCTACTCCCAGGACGACGCCGACTACTGGGCAACGGAGCTAGGCCGCGAACTGCCGCCCGGGATCTTCGGTGAAAACCTGCGCGTCGCCGGCATCAGCGCCACCAACGCCGTCATCGGCGAGCGCTGGAAGATCGGGCTCGACGTCGAAGTCGAAGTGACCTCACCCCGCACCCCCTGCGCCACCTTCCAGCGCCGGATGCACGAGCCGCACTGGGTCAAGCGGTTCAGCGACTCCGGGCGAGTGGGGACGTATCTGCGGGTGGTGCGGGTGGGCAGCATCCAGGCGGGGGACCACATCCACCGGATCTTCGTCCCTACCCACGGCGTCACCATCGGCAAGTGGTTCAGTGATCCCACAGTTGAGGACATGGAGGCCCTGCGGGACGCCGACGCCGACGGGCAGGTCCGCCTCCAGCCCGAGTACCATCAGGAGTTCGAGAAGCTGCGGCGCCGCCTCGGCGTGTAGCGGGGCGGGCGGCCGTGTGCGCAAGCTCACCGCCGCCAGCGGCCCCTGAGTTACCCATAGGCGGGATCAATGCCCTACACTTGAAATATCCCCCACTCCGGAAATCCCTTATTCCTGCCCAATTCTTGAGGCAGGACTGGTAAGTGTTGGGGCCCGCAGATTGTGATGCGGGCATTTTCATAGGGAGAGCCGGCTAAAGAAAACGCTGTACAGACTGCTGGGATAGCAGCCAAGAGATGCAGCGGGAAGTCCTGCCACGGGATTGCGAAAGCGCCGGACTTCTATGTGACCGGCCGGTCAAAGTATGCCCGGCAATTCCGGTCACGCGTACTGCGGCTCCGCTCACCTCGGGTTGTGCCGCTTGGCCCCTATGGATGAGGATATTTCACCTATGCCCGAAAATCAGAACAACTCCGTCGAAACCGAACTCGCCACCGAGAACAGCCAGGCCGACGTCGAGACTTCTGAAACGGCTGCCCCCGCAGCCGGCTCCGCCCCGGAATTCACCGAGGCTCCTGCGAACGTCGAGGCTCCGGCTGCTGCCGACGCCGCGCCGCAGGCTGACACCAAGACCGAAGACAAGGCCGCCCCGGCCAAGGAAGAAGACGCTGAAGAAGAAGGCGTCAAGTTCGCTGACCTCGGCATCGACGGCCGCGTCCTCGCTGCCCTGCAGGACGTCGGCTACGAGAAGCCCTCCCCGATCCAGGCAGCAACCATCCCGCTGCTGCTCGAAGGCCGCGACGTCGTGGGCCTCGCCCAGACCGGCACCGGTAAGACTGCAGCATTCGCAGTACCGGCACTGTCCCGCCTGGCCGAGCTCCACGACCTCAACGGCCCGTCCCGCAAGACCCAGGCCCTGGTGCTTGCTCCGACCCGCGAGCTGGCCCTCCAGGTCGCCGAGGCCTTCACGTCCTACGCCAAGCACATCGACGATTTCACCGTCCTCCCGGTGTACGGCGGCTCCGCCTACGGCCCCCAGCTGGCCGGCCTGCGCCGCGGCGCCCAGGTTGTTGTCGGTACCCCCGGCCGCGTGATCGACCACATCTCCAAGGGTTCCCTGGACCTGTCCGAACTCCAGTACCTCGTGCTGGACGAGGCCGACGAGATGCTCCGCATGGGCTTCGCCGAGGACGTTGAGCAGATCTTCCAGCAGACCCCCTCGGACCGCCAGGTTGCGCTGTTCTCCGCCACGATGCCGAGCCAGATCCGCCGGATGTCCAAGCAGTACCTGAACAACCCGGCCGAGGTCCAGGTCAAGTCCAAGACCACCACCGGCGCCAACACCCGCCAGCGTTACCTGCAGGTCATGGGCCCGCACAAGCTGGATGCCCTGACCCGCATCCTCGAGGTCGAAGAGTTCGAGGGCGTCATTGCCTTCGTCCGCACCAAGATGGCCACCGAGGACCTCGCCGACAAGCTGCGCTCCCGCGGTTTCCAGGCTGCCGCCATCAACGGCGACATCCCGCAGCAGCAGCGTGAGCGTACGGTCGAGGCCCTGCGCGACGGCAAGATCGACATCCTGGTCGCTACCGACGTTGCCGCCCGCGGACTGGACGTTGAGCGCGTGAGCCACGTGGTCAACTACGACATCCCGCACGACACCGAGTCCTACGTCCACCGCATCGGCCGCACCGGCCGCGCGGGACGTTCCGGCGACGCGATCCTGTTCATGACGCCGCGGGAGAAGTACCTGCTGCGTTCCATCGAGAAGGCAACCCGCCAGCCGGTGGAGCAGATGCACCTGCCGACGGCCGAGACCGTCAACACGCTGCGCCTGGGCAAGTTCGCGGAGAAGATCACCGAGACCCTTGCCTCCGAGGACGTTTCGTCATTCCGTGACCTGATCGCCTCCTACGAGGAAGAGCACAACGTTCCGGCAGCGGAAATCGCCGCCGCACTGGCCGTCATGGCACAGGGCGGCCAGCCGCTGCTGGTCAAGGAACTGCCCGCCGCACCGGAATTCCAGAAGCGCGAGCGCTCCAAGGACGGCTTCGGCTCCCGCGGCCCGACCCGCACCCTGACCGAGGGCAACGCCACCTACCGGATCGCCGTCGGACGCCGCCAGCGCGTCATGCCGGGTTCCATCGTTGGCGCCATTGCCAACGAAGGCGGCATCTCCTCGGCCCAGATCGGCGGCATCGACATCCGCGCGGACCACTCCCTCGTGGAGCTCCCGGCGGACCTGAGCTCCGACCAGCTGAAGGCCCTGTCCCGCACCCGGATCGGCGGCGAGCTGATCCACCTCGAGCTGGACAACGGCCGCAAGCCCTCCGGTGACCGTGGCAGCTACCAGGGCAGCCGCGGCGGCGACCGTGGCGGGTCCTCCGGCGGCGGCGACCGTGGCGGGTACTCCGGCGGCGGCGACCGTGGCGGCAACTTCAAGGGCAACGGCGGCTTCAAGCGCGAGTTCCGCAAGAACGACGGCGAGCGGTCCTCCGCGGACCGTGGCGGACGCTCCTTCAGCGACCGCAACGAGCGCGGCGTCGGCTCCGATGCGGCTCGCAAGCCGCGCACCGAAGGCGGCTTCAAGCCCCGCAACAAGTGGTAACCGTCAGCTGCTAAGCACTGATTCACCCTGAGAACGGGCCGGCTGCAGAGCCGGCCCGTTCTTGGTTAAGTTCGCTTGGTCACATTCGGAGGCCGGCCGGTGCCGCGGTGCCGTTCCCGGGCCGTCTCGTGGCGCCGATTACCCCGGATTTTCGCTGATTTTGACGCTTTTTTTGCCCTCCCGCTACCGATTTGTTGGGAGCGGAATCTTCCGGTAGAGTATTTACTCGTTGCCCCCCTAGCTCAGTGGTAGAGCGCGTTCTTGGTAAGAACGAGGTCACCGGATCGATTCCGGTGGGGGGCTCTGAATGAGGGCCTGTGTCAAGGCGGTTTTTGACCGGCTTAGCGCAGGTTTTCCTCATTTATGGCGGCGTAGCTCAGTTGGTTAGAGCGCACGACTCATAATCGTGAGGTCGGGAGATCGAGCCTCCCCGCCGCTACAGAAAGACCCTGCAGGCCCAGCCTGTGGGGTCCTTTTGTTTTAACCCGGTTGCTCTGTCACATTGAGTGCTTCTGGCCGCCCCAAAGTAACCAGGAGTGACAGCGCAACCGGTGCGGCTGCGGGGCCCGGGGACGCAACGGATGCGGCTGCGGGGCGCGTGGGACAGAATGGGTCCATGACGCGAATCGCAATCATTGGCGGCCACGGCAAAGTGGCTCTGGAACTGTCCCGCATCCTGACCGGCGAGGGCCTGGACGTTACGTCATTCGTCCGCAACCCGGACCACGGGGCGGACGTCGAGGCAACCGGCGCCACGCCTGTCGTCCTGGACATTGAACATTCGACGACGGCGGACATCGCCGAGGCGCTTCGGAACCACGACGCCGTGGTCTGGTCGGCCGGTGCAGGCGGCGGAAGCCCGGACCGCACCTATGCCGTGGACAGGGATGCCGCCATCCGGTCGATGGACGCGGCGGCCGAGGCCGGCGTCGGGCGCTACATCATGGTGTCCTACTTCGGTGCCGGCCCCGATCACGGCGTCCCGGCGGACAACGGCTTCTTCGCGTACGCCGAGGCCAAGGCGGCCGCGGACGAGTACCTGCGCGGAACGGGCCTGGCCTGGACGATCCTTGGGCCCGGCGCGCTCACCGACGGTCCCGGCAGCGGACTGATCGACGTCGACCCTGCGGACGACTTGGGAAACCGGGAAACGGCCCGCGCCAACGTTGCCCTTGTTGCGGCGGCAGTGCTGGGCCTGCCCTCGACGGCCGGGCGCACCATCGAGTTCCGGGACGGGGACCTGCCCATCGCTGCCGCCCTGGAACCCGAGAACTAACCCCGCGTGAGCTCCAGCTCCAGCGCGTTCGCCTCGACGTAGTCCAAGGCGTGCCGGATCGCGCCGACCGTGACAATGGAGTCACCCAGCGGCGAGACGGTCACGCGCGGGGGCGTCGCCGTATAACGGGGGAGCAGGGCAGTGATCCCGGGCAGCAGCGCCCCTGCTGATTCAGCCACGGCGCCGCCGACCACTACCTGCTCGGGGTTGATGAAGCTCGCTACGGTGGCAATGACCCGGGCCATCCGGTCCGAAATCCGGTCCAGGATGGCCAGCGCCGCGGGATCCCCGGCGGCGGCATCCTCAAAGACGCGCCGCGCGCTCGCCACGCCGCCGCCGGCGGGACCACCGCCGGCCGCCGACCACTGCCGGGCCAGGCTGGCGATGCCGTCGCTGGAGCCGACGCCCTCCACGAGGTCCAGGTACCCCATTTCACCGGCAGCGCCGCCGCGGCCGTGCAGCAGCCGCCCGGACTCCAGCACCCCGGCGCCCAGGCGCTCACCAGCCAGCAGCACCACCAGATCGTCGACGCCGGCCCCGGACCCCCGCCAGCGTTCGCCGAGGGCGGCAAGGTTCGCATCGTTTTCCAGCAGCACCGCCCAGCCGTGCAGCTCCTTCAGCGCCGCGCGGAGCCCGACGTCGAACAGGCTCCAGAAGTGCTGGGTCCCCAGCACCTTGCCGTCACGGTCCACCGGCGCTGCGATGCCCGCCCCGACGGCTAGGACCGTGCCGGGGCCGCTCCCGGCGGCCGCCAGCGCCTGCCGGCAGGCGCGGTCAACGACGCCGATCCGCTCCTCGGCGGGGATGTCCGTGGCCCGGAAGCTTTCGCTGGAGCGCCCGACGACGGTGCCGCGGAGGTCCGCGACTGCCGCGGTCGTGGTGGCGGCGCCGATGTCGATGCCCAGCACGAAGCCGGCCGTCGCATTGAGCTCAAACCGCCGGGCGGGACGCCCCTTGCGCGGGCCCAGGGGCTGTTCCTCGCCGCGGGGGTCCAGCTCGCGGATCCAGCCGCGCCGGATCAGGTCCTCGCAGACGGCGATCACCGAGGCCCGCGTCAGCCCTGTCCGGGTCATCAGCTCGGTCCCGGTGGCCACCTCCGTGGTCCGGACGGCGGCGAGCACCGACTGGGCATTCACCCGGCGCAGCAGCTGGGGTGTGGCGGCGGCTGCCGTCGGCTTCAAATGTTGACCTCTCCCGGATCCGGACCCATAATTGTTCAGGCAATATATTTACCTTGTATCTAAATTACCAGAGCCCCAGTTCCGAGCCCGGAGGATCCCCCTTTGTCCAACACCGCAACGCTGGCCACCCTGTCCGGTTCCGACCTCGCCGCCGATCCCAACTGGTGGCGCCAGGCGTCCGTGTACCAGATCTACCCGCGCAGCTTCTCCGATTCCAACGGTGACGGCCTCGGCGACATCAAGGGCATCACGGCGAAGGTCCCGTACCTGAAGGAACTCGGGATCGACGCCGTCTGGCTCAGCCCGTTCTACCCCTCGGCCCTCGCCGACGGCGGGTACGACGTCGACGACTACCGCGACGTCGACCCCAAGCTCGGCACGCTGGCGGACTTCGCTGAGATGTCCGCAGCCCTGCACGAGGCCGGCATCAAGCTGATCGCCGACATCGTTCCGAACCACTCCTCGAACCGCCATGCCTGGTTCAAGGAAGCCCTCGCGTCGCCGAGAGGTTCGGACGCGCGGGAGCGCTACATCTTCCGGGACGGCCAGGGCGACAACGGCGAAATCCCGCCGTCGGACTGGGAGTCCGTCTTCGGCGGTCCCGCCTGGGAGCGCATCACCGAGCCGGACGGCACTCCCGGCCAGTGGTACATGCATATCTTCGCCAAGGAGCAGCCGGACCTGAACTGGTCCAACCGCGAAATCCGCGACGACTTCCTCAAGACCCTGCGCTTCTGGTCCGACCGCGGCGTGGACGGCTTCCGCGTGGACGTCGCGCACGCCCTCACCAAGGACCTCACCGAACCGCTGCTGTCCAAGGCCGAGCTGAGCGTGGCCAACAGCGGCACTGACGGCTTCGACGACGGCTCGCACCCGTTCTGGGACCGCGACGAGGTCCACGAGATCTACGTCGAATGGCGCGAGGTCTTCAACGAGTACAACCCGCCGCGCACCGCCGTCGCCGAGGCCTGGGTCCACGCCAGCCGCCGCGGCCGCTACGCGAGCCCGGAGGGCCTGGGCCAGGCGTTCAACTTCGACCTCCTGCAGGCCGACTTCGACGCCGAAGAGTTCCACGAGATCATCACCCGCAACCTCGCCGAGGCCGCCGAGTCCGGCGCCTCCTCCACCTGGGTGTTCTCCAACCACGACGTCGTCCGGCACGCCACCCGCTACGGCCTGCCCAAGGGCGGCGGCAAGCACGCCAAGGGCCAGGACGGCAAGGGCTGGCTGCTGGCCGGCGCCCCGGCTGAGGAGCTCGACGTCGAACTCGGCCTGCGCCGCGCCCGCGCGGCCACCCAGCTGATGCTGGCGCTGCCGGGCTCCGCGTACCTGTACCAGGGCGAGGAGCTCGGGCTGCAGGAAGTCGCGGACATCCCGGATGCGGAGCGCCAGGACCCGACCTTCTTCCGCAACAAGGGCGTGGAGATCGGCCGGGACGGCTGCCGGGTTCCGCTGCCCTGGGCCGCCGAGGGCAGCTCCTTCGGATTCGGCGACGGCGGCGCGCACCTGCCGCAGCCGGCCTGGTTCAGCCGCTACGCCGTCGCAGCCGAGGACGGCGTCGACGGTTCCACACTTGAGTTCTACCGCCGGGCACTGAAGCTGCGCCGCGAGCTGCAGACTTCGGAAGAACTGGAATGGCACACCGCGGCAAGCCCCGACGTGCTGCACTTCAGCCGCCCCGGCGGCTGGCAGACCGTAACCAACTTCGGTGACATGCCCGTCGAGCTGCCCGCCGGGACGGTGCTCCTCAGCAGCGGACCCCTGGACGGGAATCTCCTGCCGGGCAGCACCACCGTCTGGCTGCGGTGAGCGCCACGGACGGAATGGTGGCAGCAGGCCAGCCGGCCCGGGAGCTGATTTATGGCTGCATGGGCCTTGGCGGCAGCTGGTCGTCGGAGCCGTACTCGTCCGCGCACGTGGACGAGGCGGCAGCCGCCGTCGATGCCGCCCTCGAAACTGGCATCACCCTCTTCGACCATGCGGACATCTACCGTTCCGGCAAGTCCGAGGCGGTGTTCGGCGAGGTGCTGGCCGGCACGCCGGGGCTGCGCGAACGCATCCGGCTGCAGACCAAGTGCGGCATCCGGCTCAACGAAGACGGCCTGAAGGGCTACTACGACCTGAGCCGGGACGCCATCCTGGCCCGCGTCAACGAAAGCCTCACCCGGCTCCGCACGGACTACGTCGACGTGCTGATGCTCCACCGTCCGGACCCGCTGATGGACCCCGCGGAGGTTGCCTCCGCCGTCGGGCAGTTGATGGCCGAAGGCAAGGTCCGGGCGCTGGGCGTGTCCAACATGTCAGGCGCGCAAATCGAGGTCCTGCAGGACCGGCTCGAGACCCCGGTGGTCGCCAACCAGCTGGAGATGAGCCTGCTCAAACGCGCTTGGCTGGAGAGCACGGTGCTGGTCAACCACGCCGAGGGCACGGACCATAGCTTCCCGCACGGCACGGTGGAGCACTGCGTCCGGCACGGGATCACCCTGCAGGCCTACGGCGCCCTCGCCCGGGGCCTCTACACCGGGGCGCCGGCCCCGGCGCCGTCGGCAGCCGAGGAGGCGACCGCCGGGCTCGTGGCGCAACTGGCGGCGGAGAAGGAGACCACCGGGGAATCGATCCTGCTCGGCTGGCTGATGAAGCACCCGGCCGGCATTGCCCCGGTGATCGGCACGGCCAATCCGGACCGCATCCGCGCCTGCGCCGACGCGGCCGCGGTGGCAGCATCCATGACCCGGACCGAGTGGTACCGGCTCTGGGTGACGGCGCGGGGCAGCAACATCCCCTAGCGTTTCTGCCGTCCCACCCGACTGACTGGCAGCTAAGGCCGTTTTGGGCGCCCAAAACAGCCTTAGCTGCCAGTTCCTTGGGCGGGGACGTGATTTTGGTCGTATTGGTCGCTTCCGAGGGCCGGAATACTTCGCGGGAGGCACCCCGGAACGGCTAGCGTAGATACATGACCTCCACAACCACCGCCGGGACCGTCCGGCCTCAACGCAACATTCCGGCCGAAATCGCCCGCTCCTGGCTGCTGGTGAACGCAATGAAGACCGAACTCTTCGACCAGTCGGCCGTGTCCCGCGCGGACGCCATCATCCTGGACATCGAAGACGCGGTGGACCCCTCCCAGAAGGACGCCGCCCGCGCCAACGTCGTGGACTGGCTGACCGCCGGCGGCACTGCCTGGGTCCGGATCAACGACGCCACGAGCCCCTTCTGGGCCGACGACCTCGCCGGGCTCCGCGGCACGCCCGGCCTGCTCGGCGTGATGCTCGCCAAGACCGAGTCCGCGGACCAGGTCACCGAAAGCTTCCACCGCATGGACGGCAAGACCCCGGTCATCCCGCTCGTCGAGTCCGCCGTCGGGATCGAGGAGGCCAACAACATCGCCAGGGCCCAGGGCGCGTTCCGGCTCGCCTTCGGCTCGGGCGACTTCCGCCGCGACACGGGCATGGCCGCCACCCCCGAGGCCATGGCCTACCCCCGCGCGAAGCTGGTCGTGGCCAGCCGCGTCGGCAACCTGCCCGGCCCCATCGACGGGCCCACGGTCGGCACCAACCACCCGATCCTGCGCGAGCAGACCGGCATCACCGTCATGATGGGCATGACCGGCAAGCTCTGCCTCGCCATCGACCAGACCCACGTCATCAACGAGGTCATCAGCCCGACGCCGTCCGACGTCGCCTGGGCCACTGACTTCATGGCCGACTTCGAGGCCAACGGCCGCGTCATCCGCGACGGCTCGGACCTGCCCCGCCTGGGCCGCGCCGAAAAGATCATGAAGCTCGCGGTAGCCTTTGGGGTGCAGCCGGCCCTCTAGCCAGCCCCCGAACCAAGGAGACCCCGTGACGGATACAAGCTATCTGGTCCACGGGGTCTTTTGGGATGCTGAACCGGACGAACCGGGGATAGCCGGAACCCCCGACGACGGGCACCCGGTGATGCGCCTGCAGGACCCCGACGGCGGCTGCACGGACCTGCCGCTCCGCGCCGGCACCCGGCTGGGCTTCCGCCTCGCGGCAGCGGGGAAGTACTGCCTGGGGCACCACCAGGTGCACGGGCCCGCTGACCGGGACCACGTCCTCTGCCCGGCCAGGGCACTGGCCGTCAAGGGCAGCCAGTGCGAGCGGTGCTTCGTGGTGGACGATTCCCGGCTCATCCACGATTTCCACCGCGGCGGACGCGTTCCGCCCGGGCTGCGCGCCTACCTGATGCAGCCGCATTGGCTGTACGTCGCCACCTTCGCCGGCGGCGCCAGCAAGGTGGGTACGGCCGCGGACCTGCGGAAATGGAAGAGGCTCGCCGAACAAGGCGCCGTCGTCGCCCGCTACGTCGCCCGCGCCGACGACGGCCGGGTGGTCAGGATCCTCGAAGACATCGTGACGCGCGACGCCGGCCTTCCGCAGCAGGTCCGGTCGGCTGCCAAGGCCGCGGCCCTGGCCGGGCCGGCCCCCGCCGCCGAACTCGATGCCGTGAACAGCAGGCTTGCCGGCGGCGTCCGGGACCTGTTGGTCGGCGCCGGGGACGGCGGGTTCGAGGTCGTCGACGAGCCCTGGCAGCGGCCGGGCCTCTCGGATGCGGCGTGCGCGCCGGCCGTCCGGCACGCCTACCCGCACGAGCTCAGCACGGGAACCCACGGGTTCCGGATCGACTCGCTGAGCGGCAGCATCGCACTGGCCAGGCTCGACGGCGCCGACCTTGAGTTCGTCGTCAACCTTGGGCAGATGAAGGCCCGGACCATCGAACTCGGCGACCACGGCTCGGAAGTTCCGGCGGTCCAGGAGTCCCTGTTCTGAGCGGCAAACCGAGACCAACGGCCCAGTAGACTGGCACGGTGCTGAAAGAATTCTGGGACTCCGCGTCAACCACCTACAAGGTGCTGGTTTTCAGCGCCATGGGCATGCTCGGCGTCGGCATTGTCCTGAACCTGATCGGCAACAGCTCCGGCAACCAGGACCTCGCTGTTGCCTCCCTCGCCGTCATCGGCGTCGGCCTGGTCCTGCACATTGCCGGGATCGTGGTCCGCGGCCAGACGATCCGCAAAAACCTCAAACGTTAGCGGCGGCGTTCCGGCGCACGTGGCTGCGGGCATGCTCCACGGCCTCGGGCAGGGACGTGAACAGATGCTTGTGGTGGCGCAGTGAACGGATCACCCCGACATTGGTCACCAGCTCGAGGTGCTGCGGCTGGACACCCTTCAACAGGACCGTCACCCCGCGCAGCTCCAGCGCCGAGATGACCTCCACCAGCGTGTGGGCTCCGGTGGCGTCGAGCATCCGCACCTGCGACAGCCGGATGATGGCCACCTGGATGTCCTTGACCTGGCTGATTTCCTGCAGGACGCGTTCCGCTGCGCCGAAGAACATGGCCCCGTCCAGCCGGAGGATCGCTATGTGTTCGTCCCCGGGTTGGCGTGCTCCCGGGATTTCCTCCCGCTTGACCCCGCTGAGTGACGCGAACTTTCGCAGCGTGAAGAGGGCCGCGGCGACCAGCCCGATCTCGATGGCCACGATCAGGTCGAAGACCACGGTGATGAGGGCCGTCAGGACGAATACAAAGGCGTCGGCGCGGGTGGAGCGCAGGACGGCGGTCACCGTGTGCATCGAGACCATCCGAGTGGCCGTGACCATCAGGATTCCGGCCAGGACCGCCAGCGGGATCTTCCCGACGAGTCCCGCCGCCAGATAGATGATGGCCAGCAACACCAGGGCGTGCACCATTGCGGACAGCCGGGTCCGGGCGCCGGAGCGGACGTTGACGGCGGTCCGGGCGATGGCGCCCGTGGCCGGCATGCCGCCAAACAACCCGGCGGCAACGGAGGCGAGCCCCTGCCCTGTGAGCTCCCGGTCCGGGCTGTACGTCCCGGAGGGCCTGCCGTCGGGGCCGACCATGCCGGCAGCCACCCGTGCGGAGAGCAGGGATTCGATGGCGGCCAGCATCGCGATGGACACCGCAGGCATCAGCAGCCCGCCCACCGCGTCTGGATCGAGGGCCGGTACCGACGGTGCGTTCAGAGAATCCGGCAGCGCCCCGATCCGGGGGATGTCCAGTTGCAGCAGCTCCGCGGCCACGGTGGCCAGGAGCACTGCGATCAGGCTCGCGGGAAGGGCCTTGTTCAGCTTCGGAAGCAGGATCATCACCGCGGCGACGACCGCGACGACGCCGAGCGTCTGAAGCACCGTGGGGAGGGTGGCCCCGGAGACGGCCTCGACGGCGGCCAGCACGGTATTGTGGCCCGGTGTCCCCTCGGTGCCGGTGGCCATCGGAACTTGCTGGAGGAAGATGATTGCGGCGATGCCGAGGGTGAAGCCCTCCACCACGGGCCACGGGATGAAGGCCACCGCCCGGCCCAGGCCGCTGATGCCCAGGATGACCACCAGGAACCCCGCCATCAGCGAGACCAAGGGGATGCTGCCGGCGCCGTGGACGGCGACCACCGGGGCGAGCACCACCACCATGGCTCCGGTGGGACCGGAGACCTGGACGTGCGAGCCGCCCAGGACAGCCGCCACCAGGCCGGCCACCACGGCGGTGATGAGTCCCGATTCGGCGCCGACGCCGGAACTCACCCCGAACGCCAGCGCCAGCGGCAGGGCCACGATCCCCACGGTGATGCCCGCCAGCAGATCCGTTTTCCAGGAGGAGCGAAGCCCGTCGTAGTCACGGCGGGACGGCAGGAACCGGCGGAGGGGCGCCCGGGCGGGACTCATGAATCGGAAGCGCTGAGATGCTCGCTCGGCAGTCCCTGTGCGAGCTTGAGCTGCTCATTGGAATCGGCCAGGCTGTCGAGGAGGAAGGTCCGGGCGATGGCCAGCAGCTCGGCGATCTTCGGATGCGCCAGCCGGTACGTCACGGCGTTGGCGGACCGGGACGAGCTCACCACCCCGTGGCGCCGCAGCGTGGCGAGATGCTGTGACAGGTGGGACGCTTCGAGGCCGGTTTCGGCCAACAGGTAGCTGACGGGCGCCGAGTAGTCCGGCGCCGCGGACAGCAGCTCGAGCACCCGGATCCGCGCTGGATGGGCGAGGGCCTTGAACAGGTTCGCCTTGATCTCGTACAAGGGGGTTTGAGCGGCTGTAATCATCGCTGCCTGTCCTTTCTCATCGCCGCAATTCCAGGGCCGGCCATGAATTGATGAAATGATGTTTTCATCATACCGCAGTTCGCCTTTCTATTCACCCCCGTCATCGTCGCAGGTGGCCGGGCGGCGTGGCGATAGGCTGGATCCATGACTATCAATCCGGATCTGCAGGGGCGCAGCTACCCTGCCGCAGAGGTGTACGACGTCGGCCGCGAGAAGATCCGCGAGTTCGCCCGCGCGGTCAAGGCCACCCACCCCGCGCACTTCGACGTGGAGGCCGCCGCGGCGCTGGGGCACCGCGACGTCGTGGCACCGCCGACCTTTGCGATCATCGTCGCCCAGCGGGCCGACGCCCAGCTGATCGAGGACCCGGACTCCGGCATCGACTTCTCCCGCGTGGTCCACGCGGACCAGCGCTTTGTCCACCACCGTCCGATCGTGGCAGGGGACCGGCTGGTTGCGGAACTCCACGTCGACGGCGTCCGTGCGATGGGCGGCGGGGCCATGATCACCACCCGCTCGGAAATCTTCGCCCTTACCGCAGGCGCAGCAGCGGCCGGCGACGATTCGCGTGAAGCCGTCGCCACCGCCACCTCATCCATCCTGGTCCGCGGAGAGGGACAGTAGCCATGACCCCCACATTCTCAGAACTCACGGTCGGCCAGGACATCGGCAGCCGCAGCATCGACGTCACCCGCACGGACCTCGTCAAGTACGCCGGTGCCTCCGGCGACTTCAACCCCATCCACTGGAATGAGGCCTTCGCCACCAGTGTGGGACTGCCCGGCGTGATTGCCCACGGCATGTTCACCATGGGCTCCGCCGTCCAGCTCGTCACCGACTGGGCCGGCGACCCCGCTGCCGTCGTCGACTTCCAGACCCGCTTCACCAAGCCGGTCCCGGTCGCCGACACCACCGGAACGCCGGACGCCGGCGCCGTGATCGAGATCAGTGGAGCCATCGGGGCGCTCGACGCCGAGGCAGGCACCGCCCGCGTCGACCTTACGGTCCTGTCGGCCGGCCAGAAGGTGCTGATGAAGGCGCAGGCCGTCGTCAGGCTGGCCTGACCGTATGGCGCTGGAATGAGCGTGAGCACGGGCCAGTCCGCCGAGGTCACCCACTGGCGTAACGCCGTAGTGGCCGCCTACGCGGTCAGCGGCATCGCGTTCGCCACCTGGGTGTCCCGGTTGCCGGCCATCCGCGACGGGCTGGACCTCACCCCGGGGAACATCGGGCTTCTGCTGCTGTGCATGACGCTGGGGTCTTTCATCTCGGTCTCCGCATCGGGGCTGATCGTGCTCAAGTTCGGCTCGAAACAGACCATCCGGATCGGCAGCATCATGGTGGGCGCCGGACTGGTCCTCGCGGGCCTGGGAACCTCCGTCCTGGTCAACCCGCTCGCCGTCGCCGCGGGACTGGCCGTGATCGGACTCGGCACCGCCAGCTGGAACACCGCCTCGAACGTCGAGGGTGCCGCCGTGGAGCGCGCCGTCCGCCGGCACATCATGCCGCGGCTGCACGGCGCCTTCAGCCTCGGCACTGTTGCCGGCGCCGGTGCGGGCGCCTGGGCCGCGGGAGCCGGGGTGCCCGTCTTCTGGCACTTCGGCGCCGTGGGACTGCTCGTCGCAGGCTCGGTCGCGACTGCCGCATCGTGGTTCCGCGCCGACGTCACTCCGGTGGAGGGCGGGCAGACCTTCAAGCCGGCCGAACTCGACACGTTCGAGGATCCCTCCACCGGGCCGATCCCGATCATCCGGCCGGCCCCGGACCAGCCCGATCAGCCGCTGGACAACAAACGCCAGATCGCCCAGGCCTGGCGGGACCGCCGGACACTCCTGCTGGGCGTGCTCGTGCTCGGGCTCGCCCTCGCCGAGGGAGCAGCCGGGGACTGGGTGGCGCTCGCCCTTGCCGACGGCCACGGCCAGTCCGACGCCGCGGGCGCGGCCCGGGTACGGGCTCTTCGTCACGTTCATGACCATAGGCCGGTTCGCGGGCACCGTGGTCCTGGACCGCTTCGGCCGCGTCCCGGTGATGCGCTGGTGTGCTGCCCTGGCCGTGCTGGGCCTGGGCTTGTTCGTCTTCGCGCCCGTGCCTTGGGTGGCCTATGTGGCCCTCGCGGTGTGGGGCCTGGGCGCCTCGCTGGGCTTCCCGGTGGGCATGTCCGCCGCCGCAGACGACCCGGTCAAGGCGGCCGCCCGGGTCTCCGTGGTGTCCACGATCGGCTATGGCGCATTCCTCTGCGGCCCGCCCCTGCTGGGCCTGCTGGCGGAGCACGTCGGCATCCTGCACTCCCTGCTGGCCGTGATGGTGATGCTCGTGGTCAGTTTCCTGCTCTCCCCGGTGGCCCGGAAGCTCACCTGACTTCGACGGTGCTTAGGGGAGTGCAGCGGAACCCGGCTAGGCTGGTCGGGTGACCCAGACTCTGCTTTCCGCCCTGACCACGGCCGCCGTCGGCGGCCCCGCCGGCCGTTTCATCGAGGCCCGCACCGAGGCCGAGATCATCGAGGCCGTCCGTTCCGCGGATGCGGCCGGCGAGCCGCTGCTGATCATCGGCGGCGGCTCGAACCTGCTCGTCTCCGACGACGGGTTCCCCGGCACCGTCCTTAAGATCGCGTCGGAGGGCTTCACGGTCAGCGCGGAGGACTCCTGCGGCGGGGTCGCCGTTGTGGTGCAGGCCGGCCACAACTGGGACGCCCTGGTGGAGCAGGCGGTGCGGCACGCCTGGTCCGGGATCGAGGCGCTGTCCGGCATTCCCGGCGCCACTGGGGCCACCCCGGTCCAGAACGTCGGCGCGTACGGCTCGGACGTTTCCCAGACCATCGCCGCCGTGCGGACCTGGGACCGGCACCGCAACGCCGTGCAAACGTTCACCAACTCGGAGCTGAAATTCGGCTACCGCGATTCGATCCTCAAACAGACCACCCTGAACGGCTCCCCGCGCTACGTCGTGCTCACGGTCGAGTTCCAGCTGGCCCTGGGGCGGATGAGTGCCCCCGTCCGGTACGCCGAGCTGGCCCGGGCGCTTGGCGTCGAGGCCGGCCAGCGGGCCTATTCCAACGATGTCCGGCGCGAGGTGCTGCGGCTCAGGGCATCCAAGGGCATGGTGTGGGACGCGGCGGACCGGGACACCTACTCCACCGGCTCGTTCTTCACGAACCCGATCGTGCCCGCGGAGGTGGCCGCCGGGCTGCCCGAGGGCGCACCGCGGTATCCGGGCGGCGCCGACGGGCTGACCAAGCTCTCCGCGGCCTGGCTGATTGACCAGGCCGGCTACGGCAAGGGATTCGGGATCGAACCGGACAGCGTTTCCGGCGGCCGGGCCTCACTCTCCACCAAACACACCCTCGCCATCACCAACCGGGGATCGGCCAGCGCGGCGGACCTGCTGGCGGTCGCGCGTGAGGTGCGCCGCGGCGTCGTCGAACGCTTCGGGATCGAACTGCATCCGGAACCGCTGCTGATCGGCGTGGAGCTCTAGGAGGCAACGCTGCTGCCCGGCCGGTCAGTTCCTGCCGCGGTGCGGGGAGACCTTGCTGAAGAGCATGAAGGTGAAGCCGGACGCGGCGGCGCCGAGGAAGAACACCTGGCAGAACGCCACGGACTGGACGCTGGGTCCGGTGCGGAGCAGGAAGCCCGCGAGAGCGAAGACGACGGCCCCGGCCAGTAGGGCCACCGAGCCGAGCAGGAAACTCTGCACGGTGTCCGGCAGGCCCCCCGGTTCCAGGCTCTCCGGTGGTCCGGCGTCGGGCACCCGGGACCGCGGCTGCAGCGAGGCCGCAGCGACGAAGCTGACCACCGCCACCGCCATGGACACCACCGCCACGAGTTGCATGGTGCTCATCATCGGCGAGAGCCGTGTTCCGCTGGCTATGGCAAGGGCGAGTCCGGCGGTCATGCCGACTGCGCTGGATGCCCAGCCCAGCAGGGCCAGCCTCCTGCTCAGGGGCCGCAGCAGCGGCCACATCTCACTCATGGTCATCCATCAAGGGTAGGCAGTCCGGCTGGAAGGCTGCTGGGAACCAGCCGTCAGGAGTCCTAGCATGGGTGCATGACAGCAACGGCGCGCGTCCGGCTCAGCCGGGGAATCCTGGGACGGCTGCGGCTGGCGTCGCAGGGCCTGGCCGGGTCCGGGTTCCGCAGCGCCGCGGCAGCAGTGCGCTGGATGACAGCGATGCAGGCGCAGGACCTGCAGGCCGCCCTCTGGGCCGTCGGCCAGCGGGTGCCGGGCTCCCGCGTGGCCGATGTCCGCAGCGCCCTGGACCGGGGGGAAATCGTCCGGTCGTGGCCGATGCGCGGGACACTGCACCTGATGGCTCCCGAAGACCTGAAATGGATGCTGGCCATAACCTCCGATCGGCTGATCCGGGGCATGGCCGGGCGCCACCGGGAGCTCGACATCGATGCCGCGGACGTGGGTGCCGCGGCGGACACCGCGCTGCAGCTGGTCTCCGGCGGGGCGGCCGCCAGCCGGGCGGAGCTGTTCCAGGCCTTCGAACAAGCGGGCCAGTCCACGGCCGGCCAGCGCGGCATCCACCTGCTGGGGATGCTGTGCCAGCGGGGCTGGCTGGTGCAGGGCCCTCTGGCGGGCAACCAGCAACTTGTCGTTGCCTTCGACGACTGGATCACCGAGTCGCGCGTCCTGGACCGTGCGGACGGCATCGCCGAGTGGCTGTTGCGCTATCTGCGCAGCCACGGCCCCGCCACGGAACGCGACTTTTCCTGGTGGTCCGGCATCCCCCTGACAGAGGTCCGCACGGCCCTGGCCCGGGTGTCGGAGGAGTTGGTGGAGTTGAAGTTCGAGGGGACCAGCTACTGGCTGTCCCCGGAGACGGCTGCACTGCTCGACGACGGCGTCCCCGCGGGCCGCCTGCTGCTGGCACTGCCCGGATTCGACGAATTCCTGCTCGGCTACACGGACCGGTCGCTGGTGTTGCCGCCGGAGCATGCGAACAAGATCGTGCCGGGCGGTAACGGCGTTTTCCGGAAGACGATTGTGGCCGGCGGCCAGGTCGTCGGCACCTGGGACGCGTCCCGAAACGGCGGGGGGATGGTGGTTGTTCCCGAGCCCTTCGACGACGTTAACGGACTGCGGCCTGCCGCCCAAAGATCCTTTGAGCTGCAGGCCGCAAAGTACCGGAGATTCCTCGGTACCTGACGTGGGTGTTGAACCCCTAGAGTGTGCCGGTCGCGATGTTGAGCATGCGGCGGAGCGGTTCGGCCGCGCCCCACAGGAGCTGGTCGCCCACCGTGAAGGCGCTGATGTACTGCGGTCCCATCTCCAGCTTGCGGATGCGGCCGACCGGGATGTCGAGGGTGCCGGAAGCGGATACCGGGGTGAGGTCCGCCATGGAAGCGTCCTTGGTGTTGGGCACCACCTTCGCCCACTCGTTGTCCGCATCCAGGAGCTTCTCGATCTCGGCGACGGAGAGGTCTTCGCGCAGCTTCAGCGTGAGTGCCTGGGAGTGCGAGCGCATGGCGCCGATGCGGATGCACAGCCCGTCCATGATGATGTGCTCGTCGCCGGAGGTGCCGAGGATCTTGTTGGTCTCCACCCCGGCCTTCCACTCTTCCTTGGACTGGCCGTTGCCGAGGTCCGCGTCGATCCACGGGATCAGCGAGCCGGCCAGCGGGACGCCGAACTGCGAGGCATCGATGCCGGTGCGCTGGTGGGCCAGGACCTTGCGGTCAATGTCCAGGATGGCCGCCGCCGGGTCGTTCAGTTCCGGGCTGACCTGGGCGTTGAGCGTGCCGAACTGGTTCAGCAGTTCGCGCATATGGCGGGCGCCGCCGCCCGAGGCAGCCTGGTAGGTCATGGAGGTGCCCCACTCGACGAGGTTGTTCTTGAACAGCCCGCCGAGGCCCATGAGCATGCAGGAGACGGTGCAGTTGCCGCCGATGAAATCCCTCGTGCCGTTGGCGAGGCCCTTGTCGATGACGTCGCGGTTGATCGGGTCCAGCACGATGATCGAATCGTCGTTCATCCGCAGCGTGGAGGCGGCATCGATCCAGAGACCGTCCCAGCCACGGCTGCGGAGCTCGCCGTGGACCTGCTTGGTGTAGTCGCCGCCCTGTGCGGTCACGATGATCGGCAGCTTGGCGAGGGTATCGACGTCGAACGCGTCCTCCAGCTTGCCGGCACCCTCAGCGAAAGCCGGAGCCGCACCCCCTGCATTTGAGGTGGAGAAAAATACCGGGTTGATGCTGGCGAAGTCGCCCTCTTCCTGCATGCGTTGCATCAGGACGGAGCCGACCATGCCACGCCAACCGACAAGTCCAACGGACGGAGTAGCTGCTGTAGTCATTTTGCCAGTTTAGACTTTGCCGGCTCCGCTGCGCAGTCGGTTACGTCACCGCCCGGTCCAACTGGCGCCGAGTGGTGCCCTTTCCGGGGCTAGTCGACCGGCCGGGGCAGGTTGCGGGCCTTGCGCAGTTTCTCGGCCTTGCGTTCCCTGAAGTATCCGGACCAGCCGGCGAACAGCGGATAGAGGACCAACAGGTACAGCCACCAGATCTCGCCCAGGATTCCCCACTGGTCGGTTACGGCCATCTGAACGATTCCGTAGAGCATCAGCCCGAACAGGGCAGTCATCAGGAGGGAGAGGAACAGCAGACCGCCCGAAGAGTTCACGGGTTTGATGATGCCGAGGCCGTCGTCTTTCCTGACCCCGTACTCTTCATCTGTATAGCTGACGATTTCGCCGTTCTCGGCCAGGCGGTGGATCAGATTCCCTTCCCCGGTCCGGCCGGGCGTGTAGCCCGGTTCCTGGGGAACGTCCCGGCTACGCCTGGCCACGGGACTCCTCGTTGGCGCGCACGCTAGTCGACCGGCCGGGGCAGGTTGCGGGCCCTGCGTAGTTTCTCGGCCTTGCGTTCCTTGGCGTAGCTGTACCAGGCCGCGACGAAGGGGAAGATGCAGGCGGGAAAGACCCACCACACCTCGCCCGCGATCTGCCAGGCGTCCTGCCTGATGACTTGGACGACAAAGTAGACAAGTCCGCCCATTGCAGCGGTCAGCAGGATTGCGAGAAACAGAATGCCGTTGGAACTGTTGACAGGCTTGATGATGCCGACGCCGGAATCTTTCCGTACCCCATACTCGTCCGGCGTGTAGGCCACCAGTTCGCCGTTCTCGGCCCGGCGGTGGATCAGGTCCTCTTCCCCGGTCCGGCCGGGCGTGTAACCCGGTTCCTGGGGCACGTCCCGGCTACGCCTGGCCACGGCACTCCTCGACGGCGCTCAGCAGCCCGCCGTCGTCCAGGCCTTCCGTCTCCGCGACCTCGTCGGTGGCGAAGTCCGGGATGCCTATTGTCCAGGTGTCGTCGTCGCTGCGGACCAGCAGGTGGCGGTCGGCGTCGAGGGTCTTGAAAACGAGGTAGGCGGAACCGCCGGGATTCTGCTCGACGTGCTGGCGGACGAGGCGGAGGGTCGCCTCGGCGGAACTGATGGCGGGGTCCTGGGCAAAAACGAACCAGGTTCCCAGCAGTCGGGGCTGCAGCATCAGGGCCACGTCGGGGGCTTCGATCAGCACGACGTTGTCCATGGTGTCCGCGGTCAGCAGGGAAACCTCCGTCCACCGGGTTGCCTGCCCAAGGGCCGTGGCCACGGCGGCGGCGACCCCGGTGACGCCAAGGTCGCCGTCGTCATCGATGGTGGCCAGGTCCCGGGCCATCAGGGACGATGCGCCGGCAGTGGACAGTGTGACGTCGTCCACCATGTCCTGGGCGCGGAAGACGCTGACCGAACGGTCCCGCGCGGTACCTTCGAACACGTTGAGCAGGTAGGCGAATTCGCCCACGCCAAAGCCGATCACGTCGACGCCGAGCCGAGGCTCCTGCTGGGTCTCATTCTGGACAGTCATGTGGGTCTCCTAACCCCCGAAGCCGAAGAACTTGGCCACGGATTTGCCGGCATCTTTGACGTTATCGGCCGCGTCACTGACGAATTTCCCGGGGTCCTTCACAGCGTTGACGACGCCTTCGCCGATGTTCTGGCCGACGCTGGAGATGGTGTCCCAGTTCTCGTAGACGGCGATCCCGACGCTGGCCACCTGGCAGACGGTTCCGGCGGGCGGCGGCAGGAAGCAGCCAATACCGAGCGCCGTCTTTCCGAGGCTCGCCGCGCCGCCCTTGATGTCGCCGTCGGCGAAGCTCCGCACGGAGTCGACGGCGCTGAAGCCAACGCCTGCCCAGCCAAGGCCCCTGGCAAGCCCGGACTTCCCGAGCCATTCAAGCTTTGTCCCCGCGCCGATCCACGGCTTTTCCGCGAAGAACCCCTCGAACTTGCCCAACGGTCCGATGTACTTGTTGAGGTTTTTCAGCGAAGCGATGTCGGAGGCCTTGTCGATCGCGGCGAGGCCGCGGTTCGCCACCGCCGAGCCCTTGAGCAGGTCGTCGAGGGCAGGGTTGCTGATCAGGCGGTGCGGGGCGAAGCCCGGGCCGCCGATCCGGTGCTTTCCCTGCACGAAGGACTTGATGAAATCCGCACGCTGGTTCTTGAGGACCCAGCCAAGCTGGCCGGTGTGCTTGGCGAGAGTGAGCGGGGCCTTGAGGTATTTCTGAATCAGCATTGCGGCCCGGAGACCGCCGATTCCGCCGGCCAGCGCTCCGCCGAGGAGCGCAAACGCGCCGTCACCGTTGCGCGCGCCGCCCAGGGCACCCACTCCGCCGCCGGCCCCGGTCGCGGAGTTGCTGGCCTTCTCCTGCTGCTCGGCGTGGGTCAGCAGCCGCTTGGACTCCGCCTTGAGGGCGAACGCGGTCTTCTGGATCAGGGCGCGGTGGCTGCTGTTCCACTCGGAAGTGAAGCGGGCGCCGTCGGCGCCCTTCCAGGACGTGTTGCCGTTGATGGCCGACGTCAGGGTGGTGGACTGCTGCAGCAGCGTCTCGGACGTCTTGCCGAACTGTTGCGCCAGTGTGCGCAACTGGGCGACGTCGGCGCCCCACAAGTTTCCTGCCATAGCGGCATCCCCCTTTTCGTGCATCAGCCTAACCGGCGGCGGCCTGGATCTGGCGCATTCCGGTGTGAGTATCTAACCGGGACCAATGTAGCCGGAACCTCGGCAACCGGCGATGGGGTGATCTCCCCATCCGCCGGACCAAGTCGGGCTTACTCGCCGGTGTGCTCCGCGAGCAGAGCGTGCTTGCGCTTCCTGAGCGCGAAGAACGCGCCGAAGGCGAAGGCCTGGGTGATCACCACGAGCACGATGGCCCCGGCGATCTTGTTGCCGCCAAGGATCATGGTCAGCCCCACGATCGCGGACAGCAGCGCCAGGAGCGGCAGCAGCATGTAGCCAAGCACAAACAGGGTTTCGGGTTTCTTCAGCATTCCTTAGCCTTCCGTCCGGCGCCACACGTTGATGCGGTAGCGGGTGCCGTTGCCGGCGGTTTCCCAGCCGTCGGCCGGCAGGCTCGCGCCCATGGTCCAGTCGTATCCGAGATCCGGGGCGAACGTGTCGCCCTCCGTTGCGGCGTCAATGGTGGTGATGACAGCGACGTTGGCGAGGTCCATGGACTGCGCGTAGATGTTGCCGCCGCCGATGATCCAGACCATGCCGTTCCCCGGCGCGAACTGGGATTCCAGGAGCGCGTCGTCCAGGGACTTGACCGCGATGGCGCCTTCGGCCGCCGGCGTCGCGCCCCAGCCTTCCTGGCGGGTGATGACGATGTTCGTCCGCCCGGGCAGGGGGCGGTACTTGTCGGGAAAGGACTCCCAGGTCTTGCGGCCCATGATCACCGGGTGGCCCGTGGTGAGCCGGGTGAAGTGCAGCATGTCCTCGGGAAGGCGCCACGGCATGCCGCCGTCCTTGCCGATCACACCGGTGCTGGTTTGCGCCCAGACGACGCCGAGCCCGGTGAGGCCCGCCAGCTTGTCGGTGAAGTCGGCGGGCTGTCCGCCCTGAATCTTGTCGTTGCTCATACGGCTATCGGGGCCTTAATCGTCGGGTGGTGCTGGTATCCGACCACTTCGAAGTCATCGAGGGTGTAATCGAAAATGGAGTCCGGCTTGCGGGTGATCGTGAGCTGCGGGTACTCGTAGGGGTCGCGTGTGAGCTGCTTGAGGACCTGGTCCATGTGGTTGTCGTAGATGTGGACGTCGCCGCCGGTCCAGACGAACTCGCCCGGTTCCAGGCCGGTCTGCTGGGCGATCATGCAGGTCAGCAGGGCGTAGGAGGCGATGTTGAACGGCACGCCCAGGAAGGTGTCCGCGGAACGCTGGTACAGCTGGCAGGACAGCTTTCCGTCGGCCACGTAGAACTGGAAGAACGCGTGGCAGGGAGGCAGGGCCATGTCTTTGAGCTCGGAGACGTTCCAAGCCGAGACAATGAGCCGGCGTGAGTCCGGGTTGGACTTCAGGTTCTCGATGAGCTCGGCGATCTGGTCGATGTGACCGCCGTCGGGAGTCGGCCAGGAGCGCCACTGGACGCCGTAGACCGGGCCCAGTTCTCCTTCGGCGTCGGCCCATTCGTTCCAGATGGTGACGCCCTGGTCCTGCATCCATTTCACGTTCGTTTCCCCGCGGAGGAACCACAGCAGCTCCACCGCGACGGACTTGAAGTGCACACGTTTCGTGGTGACCAGGGGGAAGCTTTTGCTGAGGTCAAAGCGCATCTGGCGGCCGAACACACTCAGGGTGCCCGTCCCGGTGCGGTCCGATTTGTGCGTGCCGTGTTCCAGGACATCGCGCAGCAGGTCTTCATAGGGCGTAGGAATGCTCACCGTCCCAGTCTACTGAGAACTGGCTTTCCCTCCTTATCCGTCTTGCTGGCTGAGCCTCGTCCGCAGGATTGCCAGGAGGGCGGCGTCGTCGAATCCCGCTTTGCGGCCTTCCGCAATGTAACGGTCGACGGCGGTGGTCACCTCGCCGGCGACGGCCTCCGGTGCCGGGGCTTCGGGCAGGGTGCCGGCCGCCGGCGTCCCGGCGACCACAGTGCCGTTGCGGCGCCGGGTTTCGACCAGCCCCGACTGTTCGAGCTCCCGGTAGGCCCGGGCGACGGTCCCGGCCGCGATGCCGAGGTCCGCGGCGAGGCTCCGGACCGTCGGCAGCCGGGTGCCCGGCGCCAGTGTTCCCAGCGCGATCAGCGAGGAGACCTGCGCCCGGATCTGTTCGTACGGTGGTGTGGCCGAGCCCAGGTTCACGGAGATTCCTGCGCTCACGCGGAGACTTCCTTCCTCGGCAGGGGAGGAGCAGGGGCCGGCCGGGCCAGGGCGCGCACCGGGATAACCGCGATGACCGTGGCCACCACGCCGAGCACCGCACCTGCCGCGATCGCCGGCCACCAGGAAGCCTCGGCCGGGTCGGTCCACCCGAAGGCCTCCCGGCCCAGGACGGCCGCCCAGGCGTTGCTCTGGGTGAGCAGCAGCACGCCGGCCTGGGCGGTGAGGGTGGCCGCGAGGGTTCGCACTACGCGGTGGACCGTGATGGCGCGAAGCGCCGCGTCCAGGCCGGCGGGGGCATCGGGGATGCCTTGGCGGCGTCTTGCCGCGACGAGTGCGGGCAACGAGACGGCGCAGACTGCTGCCGTGAGGAGTGTGGACGGAACCCAGCCGAGGCCCTCTCCGAGCCGGGCCTGCCCGGCCGCCGTGACAAGGAGGACCACGAGGAAGACGAGCAGCGACAGGACGGCAGTCGCCAGGAGGGCGGGGCTCACCGGCTGCCGGGGCCAGCTGCGCCGGGCTTCAGGGCTGCCGTAATTGTGCTGCAGCAGGAGCTCGCCGGCGGTAATGACAAGCAGCACGGCGGTGGCCATCAAGGTCAGAATGCCTGCATAACCGAAGCCCGCAAATCCGTAGCTGGCGGCAGCCGCGACGGCCTGGGCGAGGAAGGTTCCGGCAATCAGCGGCACGGCGGCGGCCAGGCCCAGCAGCGCCCCGAGGGAGGAGACGAGCCTGGCCGCCGGGTGCTGCCGGCCGGCGACGAGCCCTGCCTCAGGGCGGTTCTGGACGCCCAGCCCGGCGGCCGCGATCCGCGGGGGCCGCCACCACCACATCACGAACAGCACAACCGTGCCCGCCAGCGCAGCCGGATTCGTCCAGGACGCTGCCCCCTGGGCCGGATCGGGCCTGGCCGCGAAGTTCCCCGCGATCACCCCAAGGCCCGCAGCCACGGTGGACACCGTCCGCAGCAGGCGGTTCATGGCGATGGTCCGCAGCACGGCGTTGTCGGCGGCGTCGAGGCTCTCCAGCTGGCGGCGGCTGGCTATCAGCCACAGCACCAGACACGTCCCGCCCGCCAGCACCAGCAGGGCGCCTCCGAGCCACCCGGCGACCTCCGGCCCGGGGATGCGGCCGTCAGCGCCGCCGCTGTAGTAGCTGTAGCTGTTGGGGCCGTCGCGGACCGTGGTGGGCGCCACTGCCGCGAATCCGGGGAGGGTGGCCGTCTGCGCGATGGCTGCGGCGGCGGTGAGGAAGATGGCCGCCGTGGTCAAGGCCAGCCTGCGGGGCAGGAAGTCGCGGATGCGGCGGACTGACAGGACGGCCTGCCGCCGCATCCGGCGTGGACCAGGGTAAGTGATTTGGCCCAGGGCGTGTACGGTCAGGCAGCCCAGGACCGACCACGCCAGCGCCGGCAGGATGGTCTCCGTACTGGTCAGGGTGCCGCCGGCGGAAGGGTTCGCCGGAATGATGCCCAGGTTCATCGCCCCCTGGAGGGAGCTCGCCAGCCAGCCGATGACGCCCACCCACAGCGCGTGCTCTGACACCGACGCCGGAGTGGTCCCCGTGTTCGGCGCCCAGATGACCCAACGCAACACCATGTAGACAACGACGGCGGCGAGGAGCGGACCAAGCAACAGCAGCGGCGGCACAATGAACTGGACCGGCATAAAATCCCCCAAAGATCCTGCGGCAATGTATCAAGTATTTGATACAAACTACGGCCAGAACAATGGACGGTCAAGAACCTCAGTCGTCGAAGGGGCGGAACCGCTCCACGGCCACCACTTTGTCCTTGCTGTGGTGCGCCACGTGGCACACCACAATCTCACCGGGAGCCAGGAACGGATCGGCGTCCGGCAGCAGGGCGCGCAACCGGGAACCCATATGCTTTCCGAGCTGGGCGAACACCGTAGGAAGGGCGGGGCGGTGTGTGCAGACCGCCACGCCGCGCTGCTTGTCGAAGAGACCTTCGATGGCGGCCGCCGTCTTGTGCGGATGGCGGCCGTGCCGGTGCTCGGTGAGGGCTTCGTTCAGCTTCACCTTCGCATCGGAGGCCTTGGCATACGGGGCGATCGTGGCCACGCACCGGACCCACGGGCTGGAAACAACGCGCTTCGGTTTCCAGGCCTGCAGGAGCCGCCCCACTGCCTGGGCCTGCCGCATCCCGGTGGCGGCCAGCGGCCGGTCGCCTTCGGCCTTCGACCATGAAGAGCGCGGCTTGGCTTTGGCGTGGCGAACGATCACGAGCGGCCAGGTTTTCAGTTCGCCGCGGGCATGGGCGGCCGCCAGATGCTCCAGCGGGCCCACGTCGCTCGGGTTGCTCAGGAGGCGGGCCGCCTTCTCCGGCGAGCACCACATGACGCTGTCCACTTCCTTGCCGTCCGGCAGCAGCGACGCCCCGTCGACGTCGACGGCCCAGTAATGGACCACCTTCAGTCCGGCGGGGACGTGGTAGTGGATGGAAGGCAGGGGGATGCCCAGCGGCACCCTCAACCCGATTTCCTCTTCGACCTCGCGGGCGGCGCACTCGGGCACCGTCTCGCCGGGGTCGATCTTGCCCTTGGGCCAGGACCAGTCGTCATACCGCGGGCGGTGGATCAGCAGGACCTCAAGGTCACCGTTGTCGCCGGCGGCGATGCGCCACGGCAGGGCGCCCGCAGCCACCACCGCAATGTCCTCGCCGGGATGGTCTGTCTGGTCGGCGACCAGTGAATCGCTACTCAATGCCAGAGCCCCTACCGCAGCCCGGACGAGCGCTGGCGCGAGCGGGAGTTAAGCAGCCAGGACTGGATGTCCGCGAGATCCTGCCCGTCCTCGGCGAGGTGGTGGCGGGTCCATTCCCCTTGGTTGTCGAGGTGCCAGCTGGCGGTCTCGGGATCCATGTAGCGGCGCAGCAGGTCCATGACATAGCTCGTGTCGTCCCCGCTGGTGAGCTGGACGAGGGCTTCCACGCGGCGGTCAAGGTTGCGGTGCATCATGTCCGCGGAGCCGATGTAGACCACCGGGTCCCCGCCGTTGGCGAAGGCGAAGACACGGGAGTGCTCCAGGAACCGGCCCAGCACCGAGCGGACCGTGATGTTGTCGCTGAGGCCGGGCACCCCCGGGCGCAGCGAGCAGATGCCGCGGACAATCACGTCCACGGGGACGCCGGCCTGAGACGCCCGGTACAGGGAATCGATGATGGCTTCATCCACCATGGAATTGACCTTGATCTGTACCCGGGCGGCGAGGCCTGCCTTGGCGTTCCGGATTTCGGTTTCAATCCGGTCGATGAGTCCTGAACGCACCGACCGCGGGGCCACCAGGAGCCGCTTGAAGGTCGACTTTGGCGCGTAGCCGGAGAGCTGGTTGAAGAGCCGGGAGAGGTCCTCACCCACCTGCTCATTGGCCGTGAGGAGTCCGAGGTCCTCGTAGTAGCGGGCCGTGCGGGGGTGGTAGTTGCCGGTGCCGATGTGGCAGTAGCGGCGGAGGCCGTCCACTTCCTGGCGCACCACAAGGGAAAGCTTGCAGTGGGTCTTGAGGCCCACGATGCCGTAGACCACGTGGACGCCGGCCTGCTCCAGCTTCCGGGCCCATGAGATGTTGGCCTGCTCATCGAAGCGCGCCTTGATCTCAACGAGGGCCAGGACCTGCTTGCCGGCCTCGGCGGCGTCGATCAGGGCGTCGACGATCGGCGAGTCGCCCGAGGTGCGGTACAGGGTCTGCTTGATGGCCTGGACCTTCGGGTCCGACGCCGCCTGTTCCAGGAACGCCTGCACCGAGGTGGAGAAGGAGTCGTAGGGGTGGTGCAGCAGGATGTCCCGTCGCCGCATGGCCGCAAAAACGTTTGCCGCCTTGGACGTTTCCGATTCGTTGAGGTGCCGTGAGGTGTGGGGGACATGCTTGGGGTAGTGCAGGTCCGCGCGGTCGATTCCGGCGATGACCGATAGCCCGCGGAGATCCAGCGGGGCCGGGACCGAGTAGACCTCGGATTCCTCGACGCCGAGTTCGCGGATCAGCAGCGCCCGGATGTTCGGGTTGATGTCGTTGGTGACTTCGAGCCGGACCGGCGGCCCGAAACGGCGGCGCAGCAGTTCCTTTTCGAGTGCCTGCAGCAGGTTTTCGGCGTCGTCCTCTTCGACCTCGACGTCCTCATTGCGGGTGACGCGGAAGGTGTGGTGCTCCAGCACCTCCATCCCGGCGAAGAGCTGGTCCAGGTGGACGGCGATGACTTCCTCGAGGGCGATGAAGCGCGCCACCCGACCGGGCACCGAGCCGGCGCGCGGGCCGTCAATCGAGATCAGCCGGGGGAGCTGGTCCGGGACCTTGAGGCGGGCGAAGAGTTCCTTGTCGCTGACCGGATTGCGGACGACGACGGCGAGGTTCAGTGAGAGCCCCGAAATGTAGGGGAATGGGTGGGCCGGGTCCACGGCCAGCGGCGTCAGGATCGGGAAGACCTTCTCGGCGAACATGGCGCTGAGCTGGTCCTTGGCCTGGGAATCGAGTTCCTCCCAGCGCATGAGGTGGATGTGCTCATAGGCCAGCGCGGGACGGATCTGCTCGGCGTAGACGCGCGCGTGGCGCTGCTGCAGGCGGTGGGCCTCCTCGCCGATCTGTTCCAGGACCTGCACCGGGCTGAGTCCGGCAGGGGAGGGGACGGCCAGTCCGGTGGCGATCCGGCGCTTAAGCCCGGCGACGCGGACCATAAAGAACTCGTCCAGGTTGGACGCGAAGATGGACAGGAAGCTGACGCGTTCCAGCAGGTGCAGGTTCGGGTCCTCGGCCAGTTCCAGCACGCGGGCGTTGAACGAGAGCCAGCTCAGTTCGCGGTCCAGGAAGCGGTCCGGGCTGAAATCGCCCTCCGGCTCCAGGTTCGGCGCGAATTCCGGAATGTCGATCCGGTCCTGGGTCGCGCGTGAGGCAGGCACTTCGGAGGAGCCGAACTGGGCACGCGCCGGTCGGACTTTCTTGTTCGACGTGGCGGCCTCAGACGTGGCTGTCCGGGCAGATTCCCGTTGCATGGTCTCTCCTAATGCTGGCGCGATTTAGCTTCAACCTTACAAGCAATCAGCCTGCGTACAGCTTTCGAGGAGGGCAGATTTCCGGCTGTGGACATCAGATGTCTGCCGATTGGATTAACGCCCTTCCAATGGGGCATACATGACGTCGACATCCCAACGCGTGAAGCCCAGCCGCCGGTACAGCGACACGGCCGGAATGTTGTCCGCATCGACGTAGAGCATGACGGCGTGCAGGCCCAGGCTCTGCAGGTGCCGGATGCC
This sequence comes from Arthrobacter sp. 10L424, assembly GCF_056395325.1. NCBI lineage: Bacteria > Bacillati > Actinomycetota > Actinomycetes > Micrococcales > Micrococcaceae > Arthrobacter > Arthrobacter sp. 10L424. The sequence goes on from NZ_JBFTJH010000001.1 coordinate 323,065, forward strand.
GGCCACGGTCAGTGCTTTACCCAGGCCCGTGCCCTGGGCCTCGGGAGTTACGCCCACCACGTACACCTCGCCGATCGCCGGGTGGTCGCCGTGCCGGGGGTGCACCTTGGTCCAGTGGAAGCCGAGGATCCGGTCGGAGGCATCGACGGCCAGCAGGAAACCGGCGGGATCAAACCACGGCTCGGCCATCCTGGCGTCCAGGTCGGCGCGGGTCATGTTTCCCTGCTCCGCATGATGCGCGAAGGCGGCCTTGTTCGCGGCCAGCCAGGGGTCCTCGTCCCGGCCCGGGGTGAAAGCGCGCAGCGCCACCCCGTCGGGCAGCGGGACATCAGGCAGTTCCGCCGCCGCACTGGTGAGCCGCATCTTCCACAGTTCCCGGACGGGGCCGTAGCCGTAGCGCGCGGCGAGGTCCGCGGCGGCCTCGTGGTTGCCGTGGGACCACGCCTTGAGGCCGGCGAAGCCGCGGGTGTCCCGGAGTTCGCCGACCAGCCGGTCCGCCACGCCCTGGTTGCGGTAGCTGGGGTGGACGGCAATTTCCAGCACTCCCGTGCCGTCCGGTTCCTCGATGACGACGGCGACTCCGGCCAGGTCCTGTGCCGTCGCCGGGTCGGATTCCTCGTCGGGGCAGTAGAGGGCGAGCGTCAGCACGGTGGGAGTCCCCGGGGACGCGTCGGCGTTCGTGGCACGCAGCGTGACCAGCGTCTGTTCGGACAACGGCGGGTTGCCGTCGGATTCCTCCGCGGCGGCCGCGAGGGCCTTGACGTCCTTCAGGAGCTGCTCATCGGCAGCTCCTTTGGCGGCGAGCACGGGCCAGTTCTCAGGATGCGCAGGACTCATGCTGCAAGGCTATACGGTGCCGCCGGGGCGGAGTCGATTTTGTTGTTCCGGAACAGTTACGTATAGTCGTTAACTCATCCGGCTGATGGGTGCGGGACTTCGTTTCCCGGACCGTCAGTTCAGATGCGAGGGGGATCCACCACTGGGGTGGCCTCGATACGTTCGACCCGTATGTCCTCCACTGAATAAGTGAAAAGCCCCGAACCTCGGTCCGGGGCTCTTTTGTGTTCCCGTGGGTTCTGCCCAAAGGCGGAACTTCCGGACCCGGCCGCCGCTGGTCCCGCCAGGGGCTGCGGTCCGGGGGCATCTCGACACGGACACGCCGCGGACACCGGAGCCAAGGGACCGGAATCGTACCCAAAGGCGCCCCGGACGGCGAAGGTCTGTGTTCGGGCTCCCGCGACGCAGCCCTTGCGCGGATCGGCCCGCAGTCCGGGCTCCGGCACAGCCGCCTGTTGTCAGCCGTCGTCCCGGTCCCAGTCAGGACTGTTGAGACTTCAGGCCTCGGTGAGTTCTTCCTCCGGATGCCGGACCAGGGTCAGGCGGTAGCCAACGTTGCGGACCGTACTGATCAGGTTCTCGTGGTCGGCGCCGAGCTTTGCCCGCAGACGCCGGACATGGACGTCAACGGTGCGGGTGCCGCCGTAGTAGTCGTAGCCCCAGACCTCGGTCAGCAGTTGCTGGCGGGTGAAGACCCGGCCGGGGTGCTGCGCCAGGTACTTGAGCAGTTCAAATTCCTTGAAGGTCAGGTTCAACGGTGCGCCGTTGACCCGGGCGGTGTAGCTGGCCTCGTCGATGACGACGCCGGCGGCACGGATCTCGGTCGGCGCGTCGTCCTGGTCCGGCACGGCACGGGCGACGCCCAGCCGGATGCGGGCCTCCACCTCGGCCGGCCCGGCGGACTCAAGCAGGATGTCGTCCACAGCCCACGCCGACGAGACTGCGGCCATGCCGCCCTCGGTGAGGATGAGCATGAGGGGAGCACTCAGGCCCGTGGCCTTGAGCAGTTGGGTCAGTGAGCGTGCGCCGACGAGGTCTTTGCGGGCGTCGAGCAGGACGATGTCGCAGGGGTCGGTCTCCAGCAGCGCGGTCGGCTCCGCGGGGAGAATGTGGACCCGATGGTTCAATAGTTCCAGAGCAGGCAGGACGTCCACCGATGAACCGGTGCTGTTCGTCAGTAGCAGGATGTGCGACATGTTTCCTCCAAGGGGTGTCCGCGCATCTTTGGGCGTCTGTAGCTGAGTCTGAGTATACCTAAACGCCCCTTACCGGCCATGGTCCCGTCACCTGCGGCCAGTCCTTTTGCGACACAAATCGGTCATATAGGGCAGGATTGATCCGTCGGGGCCTGCAGCCCCCTGACGTTGATCAGGTCGAATTGGGGTCCGCAGTGAGCGAAGGTACGACGATGACCGGTAAACGGATGACGGATAAACAGATGTCGGGTAAACAGTGAAGTCTTGGACCATCGGCGTTGTTGGCCTGGCCGGACTCGCCGCGATTGTCGGCGCGTCGTACTCCTCGCCGGAGGCCCTCCTTGCGGTGGGGGTCCTCACCGCAGCCGGCGTCGGAATCGGCTGGCCGCACTTCCTGGGCATCCCCGCCAGGAAGACCCTGGCCGTCCTGATCGGCCTGCCCGGCGTGGGCGCCGCCATCGCCGCCACATATCTTCCCGCCCCGGGCTTCCTGGACTGGACGCCGTCGTTCATGGCCGCAGGCGTGATGGCGGTCTTCGTGATGCAGCTGATCCGCGGCACGGGACAGGCGCAACGCCTGGAGTCCACCCTGGGCTCCTGTGCCGGTGTGTTGTTGTCCTGCCTGGGTGCCGGCTGGATCGCGTGTTTCCGCTTCAACGGCGTCCGGGAGATGCTCCTGGTCGCTGCGATCAGCGCTGCGATCGCCCTGATGGCGGGCCTGATCCGCTGGCCGGACCGGGTCGTGGCGCCGCTGGGCGTCGTCGGTGCAGGGCTGGCCGGACCGCTCGCTGGCCTTGTCTTCTCCGACATCGCCGTGCTGCCGGCGGCGATCGTCGGCGTCGTGGTGGGGGCCGTGCTGGTGAGTTTCCGCCGGCTGGTGATCCTCCGCGGCGAATCCCTGAGCTTTGCGGCGGCCCTCGGGATGGGGCTCGGCCCGGTTGCCGCCGTAGGCTCGCTGGCTTACTTCATAGACAAACTACTCATCTACTAAAGCGTTAGGATGGCATCATGTCCGTACTTGCATTTGAAATTTTCTTCCTTGTCCTCCTCGGCGTTGCCAGCCTGGCCATGGCCTGGTTCGCGGGCTTTGTTGTGTACCGGCTCTTCAAAGGCCAGAAGTAACAGCCAGAAGTAACGCCTTGCAAAGTCCCGTCGTTTCCAGAGGTAGCTGCTGTGCCGATTGAGATTCCTACAGATCTGACACCCGAAATCGTTCCGCTGTCCTGGCTCATTGGTGAGTGGGAGGGCCGCGGCCGGCTGGGGGCCGGGGAAGAGGATTCGGAGCACTTCGTGCAGCACGTGTCCTTCACGCACAACGGCCTGCCGTACCTGCAGTACCGGGCCGAAAGCTGGCTGACCGACGACGAGGGCACCAGGCTGCGTCCCTTGACCGTCGAATCAGGTTTTTGGGCCTTGGAGCGCAAGCAGCGCGAGGAAGACGGCGGACCGGGGCTTATCCCGGCTGACATCGTTCCCGTGCTCAAGAGCGCCGACGAGGTCGAAGCCCTGCGCAACGAGGACGGCGGCTTCGACATCTCGGTTTCGATCTCCCACCCCGGCGGGATCTCCGAGCTGTACTACGGGCAGATCAAAGGCCCGCAGATCCAGCTCAGCACAGACTTGGTGATGCGCGGCAGCCACTCCAAGGAGTACACGGCCGCCACCAGAATTTTCGGGCTCGTGGACGGAAACCTGCTCTGGCGCTGGGACGTGGCCACGGGCAAGGGCACCGCGGGGGGCAGCGGCCTGGAGGCCCACGCGTCCGCGATCCTGCACAAAGCGGTTTGACCGGCGGCGCGCCACACGCCTCAGAAACGCCGCCGGGTTTGACGTCTCACTGATTTTCCGTTGTCCGCAGCGACCGCAGGGAGCACCAAAGTGAATGCCACACCCGCCATGCCTGACACGCCCGCCGATTACAGCGACCTCAAGGCCGTTTATTTCAACGGCACCCTAAAGAAGTCCCCCGAGACCTCCAACACGCAGGGCCTGATCGACGTCAGCCGCCGCATCATGGAGAAACACGGAGTCGCCACACGGGTCATCCGGACCGTGGACCACGACATCGCCAGCGGCGTCTACCCGGACATGCGCGAGCACGGCTGGGCCACCGATGAATGGCCGGAGCTGTACCCGGCCGTCCGGGAAGCCGACATCGTCGTCGTCGCCGGACCCATCTGGCTGGGTGACAACTCCTCGCAGACCAAGAAGCTGATCGAGCGCCTCTACGCGCACTCCGGCGAGCTCAACGACAAGGGCCAGTGGGCCTTTTATCCGAAGGTGGGCGGCTGCCTGATCACCGGGAACGAGGACGGGATCAAGCACTGCGCCATGAACGTCCTGTACAGCCTCCAGCACATCGGCTTCACCATCCCGCCCCAGGCCGACGCCGGCTGGATCGGCGCCGTGGGTCCGGGCCCGAGCTACCTCGATGAGGGCTCGGGCGGACCGGAAAGCGACTTCACCAACCGCAACACCACCTTCATGACGTGGAACCTGCTGCACCAGGCCCGGATGCTCAAGGACGCCGGCGGCATTCCCGCCTACGGCAACCTGCCCGAGGTGTGGAAAGCCGGCACCAGGTTTGACTTCGAAAATCCGGAATACCGCTAGCCCCCGAGGACTTCTACTACATATGACTATCAAGAGCCCACTGTTGGCGCGCCCTGGCGCCGTTGAAGCCGGCGGCGCTGACGCCGGTGTCGCGTCCCATTATGGGGAGCCGCTCCGCGAACAGCGGGCACTGGCCGGTGGCGCCGCCGTCGTGGACCTGTCCCACCGCGGTGTCGTGACCGTGGCCGGGCCCGACCGGCTGAGCTGGCTCAACACCCTCTCTTCCCAGCAGCTCACCAACCTGGCGCCCGGACAGTCGAGCGAGCTGCTGCTGCTGAGCGTCCAGGGCCGGATCGAATTCGACGCGCGGGTGGTGGACGACGGAGCAACGACCTGGCTGATTGTCGAGGTTGCCGAGGCAGGCCCGCTCGCAGAGTGGCTCAACAAGATGAAGTTCATGCTCCGCGTCGAGATCGCCGACGCGTCGGCGGACTGGGCCGTGCTGGGGTCCACCCGCCGGGTGCCGGAATGGTCGTCCCTGCTGGTCTGGGAAGACCCTTGGCCGCATGTCGGCGCCGGCGGCTACTCGTACGCCGTCGTGGGGGAGGACGCCCACCCCGGGCTGGAACGGCCCTGGTTCGAGTATCTGGTCCCGGCTGCTGAACTGGAAGCAACCGTCGGTGAGCGCCCCCTTGCCGGTGTCTGGGCAGCCGAGGCGTTGCGCGTCGCAGCCTGGCGGCCGCGCTGGGGTGCCGAAACGGACGACAAGACCATCCCGCACGAACTCGACCTGCTCCGCACCGCAGTGCACCTGAACAAGGGCTGCTACAAGGGCCAGGAAACCGTGGCCCGGGTCCACAACCTGGGCCACCCGCCGCGCCGGCTGGTTTTCCTGCAGCTCGACGGCTCGCAGCACACCATGCCCGCAGTCGGCAGCGAGGTCCGTTCCGGGGACCGCAAGGTGGGCACCGTGACCTCCGTGGCGCAGCACTACGAAATGGGGCCGGTGGCCCTGGCCGTGGTCAAGCGCTCGGTCGCACCGGACGACGTACTGACCGTGCTCGACGGCGAGGAGCCGTACACCGCCGCGCAGGAAGTCATTGTGGCACCGGACGCCGGCCAGGTCGTGGGACGCCAGACCGGCTTCCTGCGGGGGCCCCGATGACGGCCGACATACCCGGTGCCCCGGACGCGGAAACCCTGGCGCTGGCCCACGCCCTCTTCGACGCGGCCCGGGAAGGCAACACCGCGCTGCTCGCCGGCTACCTGGCCGCCGGTGCTCCGGCGGCCATGACGAACGCGGCCGGGGATTCCCTGTTGATGCTTGCTGCCTATCACGGCCACGTCGATGCCGTGCGGCTGATCCTGGCACACGGCGGAGACGCGAACACCGCCAACGACCGCGGCCAGACGCCGCTCGCCGGAGCCGTTTTCAAGGGCTACCCGGATGTTGTGCAGGTACTGGTCGACGCCGGCGCGGACCCCGACGCCGGCACCCCCTCTGCCCGGGCCGCCGCGCAGATGTTCGAGCGGCAGGACATCCTGGCCCTGCTGGGCTGATTCGTCTGCCCCGCACACAGCTCCCCTTCAGCACTTAAGGAACTCCATGGAAATCGTCGCCCGGCCGTGGCCGGCACTCTGGTCCCTCGTGATCGGGTTCTTTATGATCCTGATCGACACCACCATCGTCTCGGTGGCCAACCCCAGCATCATGGAGGGCCTCAACGCCGACATCAATTCGGTGATCTGGGTGACCAGCGCCTACCTGCTCGCCTATGCCGTGCCGCTGCTGATCACCGGCCGGCTGGGCGACCGCTTCGGCCCCAAGAACCTCTACCTGGCGGGGCTGGTCGTGTTCACGCTCGCCTCCCTCTGGTGCGGGCTCTCCGGCGACGTGGAGATGCTGATCGTGGCCCGCGTATTCCAGGGCTTCGGCGCCGCGCTCATGACACCCCAGACCATGGCCGTCATCACCCGGATCTTCGCGCCGGACCGGCGCGGAGCGGCGATGGGGATCTGGGGCGCGACCGCCGGCGTCGCCACCCTCGTGGGACCAATACTGGGCGGCGTCCTAGTTGACGGCCTCGGCTGGGAGTGGATCTTCTTCATCAACGTCCCGGTGGGAATCATCGGATTCTTCCTCGCGCTGCGCTACGTGCCGGCTCTGAGCACCCACCCGCACAAGTTCGACATCCCCGGCGTGCTGCTCAGCGCCGTCGGGCTGTTCCTGCTGGTGTTCGGCATTCAGGAGGGCGAGACCTATGACTGGGGCACCATCGCCGGACCCATCACCGTGTGGGGTCTCATCATCTCCGGGATCGCCGTGCTGGTGGTGTTTGTCGTGTGGCAGAAGCTGAACAAGGGCGAACCACTGTTGCCGCTGTCCCTGTTCAAGGACCGCAACTTTTCGCTGGCGAACATCGGCATCACCACCGTCGGGTTCACGGTGACGGCCTTCACCCTGCCGCTGATCTTCTACTTCCAGATGGTCCGCGGGCTGACGCCCACCCAATCGGCGCTGATGATGGTGCCGATGGCACTCATCTCCGGCGGACTGGCGCCGCTCGTGGGCAAGGTCATCGACCGGGTCAACCCCAAGTTCATCACCGCAACAGGCCTGGTCCTGATGTCCGTGGCGCTGTTCTGGAACTCACTCCTGATGCACCCGGATACGCCGATCTGGCTGTTACTGCTCCCCAGCGCCGTGTTGGGTTTCGCCAACGCCGGCATCTGGGCGCCGTTGAGCTCCACCGTCACTCGCAACCTGCCGCCGCGGCAGGCCGGTGCCGGCTCGGGTGTCTACAACACCACCCGCCAGATCGGCGCCGTCCTGGGCAGCTCCGCCATAGCCGTCCTGATCCAGGCCCGGCTCGCGGCCGAACTCCCCGCGGCCCCGGGAGGGTCCGGGGAGTCCGGGCCGATGTCCTTCGCCGGCGCCTTGCCGGACGCTCTGCACGAGGGGTTCTCGACGGCGATGGGCCAGTCCATCCTGCTGCCTGCTGCGGTCATCCTGCTCGGCGCGGCGGCGGCGCTGTTCTTCGCTAAGCCCCAGCCGGTGCAGGGGTGGGGCACCCCGGGCTCCGTGCCGGCGACGTCAGCGGGCGCCGAGGGTTCCGAGGTGCGCTCCCGCTGACATGCACGCGGGCCCTGGTGTGCTGCCGGATCAACCCAGCAGCACACTGGTCTGGATGCCGCCTGCGGTGAAGCCAAGGCTCCGGGCGATGGCCAGGGAGCCCTTGTTGCTGACATCGGAGCGCCACTGCAGCGTCAGGCCCGAGGCGAGCGCCTCGTGGGCGGCTATAGAGGCTGCCAATGAGCCCAGCCCCCGCCGGCGCCACTCCGGAGCGACCAGCACCCCCATCTGGGCCAGGATCCCTTCCCACTCGGTGTAGGCACCGCAGGCCACGGGGGTCCTGCGGCCTTCCTCCGCATGCATGATGGTGAACCGGTGCTCAAGGTCCGAGAGGCCCACCTCGTTGACGTCGTCGGGCGGGCACGCGGCTTCCAGTTCGATCGCTTCCGGGTTGCCGTGCGAGACGGTCAGCTCCTCCGAGGGCTGTTGCAGGGGCAGGTCGTCGGCGAAGAAGAGCGCGGCGGCGCCGAGCCCGTGGCCGCCATGGTCCCGGGTGATGGTCAAGAGGGTGACGTGCTGCGCGAGTTCCCCGTCGGACAGCCCGGCGGCGGCATCCAGGGCCCATTGCGGGCCCACCAGGACAGAGTTGCCGAACAGCCGGATGAACTGCACGGCCCGGGCCGCTTCATCTGCGCGCGTGATGCGGTCGCCCGCGGCGGCCGCGAAAGCGCCGTCGTCGAGCCCCAGACGGCGGGCCCATGCGAGCTGGATGATGTCGACCGAACCGGGCTCAAGTGTCATGGTTCCACCCTACCCACCGGGGGTGTCGGGCTCAGTGCAGAGGCTCAGGCGGCTCAGCCGAAGAGGACCGCGGCCTCGTCGTAGCGGTTCTTCGGGACGGTCTTGAGGTTGCCGAGCGCGGCGTCGAAGCCCACGTGGACGATGTCGGTGCCGTTGAGGGACACCATGGTTCCCCAGCGTCCTTCGACCACCGAGTCGATGGCGGCCATGCCCAGGCGCGTCGCCAGCACGCGGTCGAACGCGGTCGGAACCCCGCCGCGCTGGATGTGGCCCAGGACGGTGGCCCGGGTTTCGATGCCCGTCATGGCTTCCAGCTCCGGGGCCAGCCGCTCGGAGATCCCGCCAAGCCGGGGGCGGCCGAAGGTGTCCAGGCCGCGTTCGGAATGCGGCGTCTCCTGGCCGTCCGGGACGAAGCCCTCCGCCACGACGACGAGCGGCGCGCGCCCGCGGTCGCGGGCCGAGACGACCCACTCGGCGATCTGCTCCATCGAGGCTTTCTGCTCAGGCATCAGGATGGCGTGGGCGCCCGAGGCCATGCCGGCGTGCAGCGCGATCCAGCCCACGTGGCGGCCCATCACCTCGGCGATCATGCAGCGGTGGTGGGACTCACCCGTGGTCCGCAGGCGGTCGATTGCCTCCGTGGCGATCTCGACGGCGGTGTCGAAGCCGAACGTGTAGTCCGTCGCGTCGAGGTCGTTGTCGACGGTCTTGGGGACGCCGACGATCTTCAGGCCGGCGTCGGTGAGCCGCTTGGCTGCCGCCAGGGTGCCTTCGCCGCCAATGGCGATGATGGCGTCGATGCCGAGCCGGTCCATGTTGGCCCTGATGACCTCGGGCCCGCCGTTGTTCTCGAACGGGTTGGTGCGGGACGTTCCCAGGATGGTCCCGCCCTGCTTCGCGATGCCGCGGACCATGGTGCGGGGGATGTCGATGATGTCGCCCTCGACGACCCCGCGCCAGCCGTCCAGGAATCCCACGAATTCGTGGCCATGGACGGCGATGCCTTTGAGGACGGCGCCACGGATGACGGCGTTCAGTCCGGGGCAGTCTCCGCCGCTGGTGAGGATTCCAATTTTCATGTCTCGGCTCAAATCCTGGTTCGAAGGTGTACAGGCAGAGCGCCACGCTGAGCTCACCTAGAGTCTAGTGGCGTGTGTGGGGCAGGACACAAAAGGTTACAGGTTGACTGGTTGCGGCGGGACTGGCTGCGGAAAGTGACGTGCCCCTGCCGGGCGGCAGGGSCACGTCACTTTCCGGCGTGTTGGCTTTAGGGCCGGGTTGAGCGCTTCGCGAGGAAGGACTCGAGGGCGATGGCGTTCCGCTGGTCCGGAAGGAGCAACCAGGCGATGATGTAGAGGACGAAAGCCGGCCCGGGAAGCAGCGCGAAGAGCAGGAATGCGATCCGGACGAACGCAACATCCACATTCAACTTGGCGGCGATCCCGCCGCAGACGCCGCCCAACCAGCGCTGCGGACCGCGTTTCAGGCCAAGGCCCCTGACGGTGCTGAAGAATTTTTCCATGATTCAAGACTTCCCTGTCGATGCATCTTTGTCACGTCCCCGGGCCGAGAGTAGCCCGCCGATCACAAGAGCCGCCCCGGCGCCAATCATCAGGCCGATCGCCACGTAGGTCCCGTTGAGGGCCACGATGCCGAGCTGGGAGATGATGATAAGCGCGGCGAGGGCCACCACGATCAGCCCCCAGACGATGGTGCCCACGCGTGCCGGGGAATCGACCGGCGGCTCCGTTCCTTCGAACGGTGGGGGAGTGGACGGGCCGCTGCCTTCTGGGCTGCCCGCCGGTGCGTCGTAGCTGCTCATGTCAGTTCCCTTCCTTGATGGTGACGTTGCTGAACGTGCCGTTGACAGTCACGATCAGCGCCGCTCCAGGCTTGCCGGTGTTGTAGTTGCTTTGCCGGGTGGTCATGCCGCCGTGGCTTTGGCCGCCTTCATTGAGGTTGCCCATGGACATGTCGGCGCGGACCTCCACCGGAACGGTGTCCGGAATGATCACCGTGACGTTGCTCGCCGTGGCGTCGATGGGGACCACGACATCAGTTCCCAGCGGCGGGTTGAGGGCAACCTTCGTCAAGTCCACGGTCCCGGTGCCGGCGGTGATATCAAAACCGCCCAGGGCCTGTTCAATGCTCACCGGAGACCAGCTCGCGTTCCGCGGACGGAAGCCGTCACCGTTGGGGAGCACATTGAAGATGCCGCCGACAATCAGGGCGACCGCGGCGAAGAATCCCAGGATGCCTGAGGTGCGGCCCCGGAGACCGGCGACGATGATGCCCAGGCCCAGGACCACCGCGGCGCTCTCCCAGACAACGGCGTTGCTGGACGTGCCGAGATCGATGACGTTCGCGACGTCGAGGGCTTTGATGCCGCCGCCCACCAGCAGGGCGAGGCCGGCGGTGACCGCGACGGCGGGGGCGCCGGGGCCGAAGCTCCGGGGCTTGGCCTGCGGGACGGGACTGCTGCCCTGCACCGGCCGGTAGCCGCCCCCGGGGGGAGGAACAGGACCCGACGGCGGCGGGGGGCCCCAGACGGGCCCGGGGACGGTTGACCCGTCGTAGCGGGGCAGCGCCTCCGAGGAGCCGTAGCCGGCGGTGGCGAAGGGGGCAGTTGGTGATGTTGCCGGGTTCATCGGGTAGCCGGAGCCCGCCGGGCCGCCGGGCTGGGAACTCGAGGACATGGGAGTGGCTCCGTTCCGGGACTTGTTGCGCTGGGTCAGGTAGTAGATGAGGTAGATGGCGCCGCCCACCCAGAAGACCGTCCAGATGAAGCCGCCGAAGCCGTAGCGGTCCCAGCCCCAGACGCCGGCACCCAGGCTGGGGAGGCCGATGACCGTGGTGATCAGGGCCCCGGTCATCCCGGACGACCACCGTCCGGCCGCGGCCTCCTGGACGTGGATGCGGCCGTCGGGTTCGGGCAGCAGCGCCCAGGCAATGCCATAGAGGAGGACGCCGACGCCCGCGAAGACCGTCAGGACGATCAGGATGCCGCGGACTATCAGCGGATCGACGCCAAAACGCTCGGCAATGCCGCTGGCGACACCGCCCACCCAGCGCTCGCGGCCCCGGTGGATGCCTTGGCTGCGGATCCAGTCGAAGAAATGCAGTGGCTGGCTTCCGGCCGGCGGGGTCGCGCCATGGTGGGCCGGGGGCGTCGCGCCGTAGTAGGGCGGGGGCGGCGGCGGCGTGCCGGCGCCGGCACCGGCCGAAAAGTCCAGCGGGAGGGTGGCGGAAGTATCCACCGGAGTGGTGGGGGACGTATCCACCGGAGTGGTGGGGGACGTATCCACCGGAGTGGTGGGGGAGTTGTCGGCTGCGGGCCGCTGGTCCGCGCCCGAGGTCTCTGCCGGCGGCTCCGCCGGTTGTCCGGCAGTCTGAGCGGCAGCGCGGCCTGTGCGGCCCGAAGGGTCGTGGCCCTCTGAGCTGTCGCCCTCATCGGGCTGGTCAATGTGCGGGTTCATACTTCGATCCTTCCGCCTGGCGCCAATCCGCTCTACTGGGGAACACCCTGAACTGTCCCTGAGATCCCCCCGGTTAGGGCCGGAATCGGGTCCGGGGAACCCTGATCCGTGCTTGGATTGAGTCATGACAACCGCCGTTTCCCGCCCGCCGCTGGTCCGCGGCAGCGACCGGATGATTGCCGGCGTCTGCGCCGGCCTCGCCCGGCATCTGGGCTGGCCGCTGCGGATGGTCCGCATCGGCATGGTGGTGGCCGCGCTCGCGGGCGGCGCCGGCGTCGCGTTCTACGCCTGGCTCTGGATCATGGTTCCCACCGCGGACGAAAGCGCCAAGCGCAATGCCCGGCAGCCGGCGTCGCCCATTGCCCCGGCAGTGAGCGCACCCTACGCGGCCCCCTACCCCCACCCTTCGACGGCGGCCGTGTCCCCGGCGGGTGGCGCACCGGCGGCCGCGGGGGCGGCACCCGCACCGGCGGGCACCGTTCCCGCCGGTTCGTTGCGGAGCCGGGTCACCGGCATGCGCTACGGCAAGGAGATTCTACTCGGGGCGGGTCTTCTGCTGGCCGCCGGAATCCTGATCGCGCGGCTGCTCGGCGTTGATGTTCCCCTCGGGACCCTCATTCCGGTTGCCGCCATCCTGGGCGGCGCAGCCATCGCCTGGATGCAGCTGGATGAGACACGCCGGGCCGGCCTCGTGGACAAGACCAAGGCGGACCAGGCCGGCGGCTGGGCACGGCTTGCGGCCGGGCTGGCGCTGGTGGTGGCCGGGGTCCTCGTCATGGTGTCCGGCTCCGGGTCCTGGGAACAGACGTGGCTTGCCCTGCTGTCCTCGGTGGCCGTGCTCGGCGGTGTGGCACTGGTCCTCTTGCCGTGGGGGCTGAAGTTCTGGCGCGACCTGGAGGCGGAGCGCGCCGGTCGGGTCCGTGCGACGGAACGGGCCGAGATCGCCGCCCATCTCCACGACTCCGTGCTGCAGACGCTGGCGCTGATCCAGCGGCGCGCCGGCAACGAGACAGACGTCGTCCGCCTTGCCCGCGCCCAGGAGCGCGAACTGAGGGGCTGGCTGTACCGGGATGCGGGCAAGGAAGCCGGGCAGCTCTCCGAGGGCATCAATGCCGCTGCGGCTGAAGTGGAGGACTCCCTGGGCCACGCCGTCGAGGTGGTCACCGTGGGCGACTGCGCCATGTCCGAACGGCACGAGGCACTCGTCCAGGCCGCCCGTGAGGCCATGCTGAACGCGGCCCGGCACGGGGGCGGTGCCGTCTCGGTGTACCTGGAAGTCACAGACGGCGCGGCGGAGGTCTTCGTGAAGGACCGCGGGCCAGGCTTCGACCCGGACGCCGTCCCGGCCGACCGGCTGGGGGTACGGGAATCGATTGTCGGCCGGATGAACCGGCACGGCGGCACCGCCGTCATCAACAGCAGCCAGGACGGCACCGAGGTGCGGCTCCGGCTTCCCCTGCCAACGGGAGCATCCGCCGGCGCCGCCACCAACAACAGCAATGGAGAGGCCAGACTGTGAGTACAACCGAAGCAGGGAGCCCGGCGCAGGGGATCCGGGTGGTGATCGTGGACGATCATGCCATCTTCCGGTCCGGTTTGAAGGCCGACCTGGACCCAAGCATCGTTGTGGCCGGCGAGGCCGGGACGGTGGAAGAAGCCGTTGCCGTGATCGCCGCGGTGCGTCCCGACGTCGTACTCCTCGATGTCCACCTGCCGGGCGGACTCGGCGGCGGCGGCCGCGAAGTGCTGGCCGGCTCCGCGCCGTTGTTCGGCAGCACCCGATTCCTGGCCCTGAGCGTCTCGGACGCGGCCGAGGACGTCGTCTCGGTGATCCGGGCCGGGGCGCGCGGTTATGTCACCAAAACCATTTCGGGTGCGGAGATCTCCGACGCCGTCCGCCGGGTCGCGGGCGGGGACGCCGTCTTTTCGCCCCGGCTGGCGGGCTTTGTCCTGGATGCCTTCGGCACCGCCCCGGCGGACATCGCCGACGACGAACTGGACCGGTTGTCCGCCCGCGAGCTCGAGGTGATGCGGCTGATCGCCCGCGGGTACAGCTACAAGGAAGTCGCCAAAGAGCTCTTCATCTCGATCAAGACCGTGGAAACCCACGTCTCGGCGGTGCTGCGCAAGCTCCAGCTCTCCAGCCGGCACGAGCTCACCCGCTGGGCCGCCGAACGCCGGCTCCTCTGACTACGGATGCGCTATCACTTACAGTCCCTTTGGAGCAGGTTTAGGGACCATAAGTGACAGCGCATCGGGAGTAGTCGCGTTATTTCGCCTTGCCGAGGAAGTCCTGCAGGCGGGCGACACCGGTCGCCAGGTCCTCGTCGCCGAGGGCGTAGGAAAGCCGCAGGTAGCCGGAGGGGCCGAAAGCCTCGCCCGGAACCACCGCCACTTCGACTTCGTCCAGGATCAGGGCGGCCAGCTCCGCCGACGTCGCCGGCCGGACGGGCCCGTTCGCGGACGGGAACTCCTTGCCGAGCAGGGCGCGGACGTCCGCGTAGACATAGAAGGCGCCCTTCGGCGTCGGGCATTCAACACCCTCGATGGCGTTCAGCCCGGCAACGATGGCTTTGCGGCGGCGGTCGAAGGCAAGCTTCATCTCGTCGACGGCGGTCAGCGGGCCGGACACTGCGGCGAGGGCGGCCACCTGCGGGATGTTGGAGACGTTGGACGTCGCGTGCGACTGCAGGTTGGTGGCGGCCTTGATGACGTCGGCCGGGCCGATCATCCAGCCCACGCGCCAGCCGGTCATGGCATAGGTCTTCGCAACGCCGTTGAGGATGACCACCTTGTCGCCCAGCTCCGGGACGGCCGTGGCGATCGAGGTGAAGGGAACGCCGTCGTAGGTCAGGTGCTCATAGATCTCATCCGTAACCACCCACAGGCCCTTGGACGCGGCCCACTGGCCGATCTCCCTGACCTGCTCGGGCGAGTACACGGCACCGGTGGGGTTGGAGGGGGAGACGAAGAGCAGGATCTTGGTGCGGTCCGTGAGCGCGGCCTCGAGCTGTTTCACCGTGACCAGGTACTCCTGCTCCGGTCCGGCAAAAACCTCGACCGGAACGCCACCCGCGAGCCGGATGGCCTCAGGGTAGGTGGTCCAAAACGGCGTGGGGACGATGACCTCGTCGCCCGGATCGAGCAACGTGGCGAAGGTGTTGTACACGGCCTGCTTGCCGCCGTTGGTTACCAGCACCTGCGACGCCTCGGCCTTGTAGCCGGAATCCCGGAACGTCTTGTCCGCGATGGCCTGCTTCAGCTCCGGCAGGCCGCCGGCCGGGGAATAGCGGTGGTACTTGGGCTGGCCGGCCGCTTCAATGGCTGCCTGCACGATGTAACCGGGAGTCGGGAAGTCCGGCTCGCCGGCACCAAAGCCGATCACGGGGCGGCCGGCCGCCTTCAGCGCCTTCGCCTTGGCATCAACAGCCAACGTGGCGGATTCGGCTATGGCGGAAATACGCTGTGAAATGCGGGCGGCAGGCATCGCGGGTCCATTCTTCGCTTACAGCTTCGGTGGCTGTTTGTGGGATTCGACGAAACCTACTCTATGCTGTTCACCGGACCGTCCGGGGCGCCCGCGTGGAAATGTGACTGCAACTGAGTCAGGTGAATTTCGCGTCTGGTTTACCGCATGTTTTTCCCAGCTGTTCTCGTGGGAGGCGGAGGGTCCGGTGAGGCCGGTTCGACGTAGGCGCAGTTGTTGCGTAGACTGGTTCTCCGGTGTTGAAAACACGATGATGGTCTGCGCCTCAGGAAAGTCTGGGGAAGGGCCCGAAAACGGTTTTCGATCCATAGGGTAGTGGCGCAATTGGTAGCGCAGCGGTCTCCAAAACCGCAGGTTGCAGGTTCGAGTCCTGTCTGCCCTGCGCAAGCTGTTCCGGTTTCTCCGGAGCAAGCGCAGCAACCATGGTTCAGTTCAGAGCCGGGTATCCGACATTGCGAGGATGAGTGAGGACCAGGTGACCGAAACGGCTGCAAGCAGCTCCAGTGGCCGCCCCGCCAAGAATGCCCCCAAGGCAGGTTTCTTCGCTCGAATTGCGCTCTTCATCCGCCAGGTAATCGGCGAACTGAAGAAGGTCGTTGCACCGACCCGCAAGGAACTGATCAATTACACGCTCGTGGTGCTGGTGTTCGTGGTCATCATGATGCTCATCGTCACCCTGCTGGATCTGGCCTTCGGGACCGGAGTGGCCTGGGTCTTCGGCGGCGTTGCGCCCACGGACCGCTAAGGCGACCGGTCCGCAGACTGCATGGATTGCCACCGGAGTTCCGGAGGCTCCTCGGAGTGTGCGGAATTGAGTCATTTAAATAGGCATGTTAGGCAATGAGGAAGCAGGAGACCAAGTGTCTGAGCAGGAGCTCGAGGTAACTGAGACTGAGCTGGATAAGAGCCAGGACGCCGCGGTGGAAGCCGGGGAAGAGTCCGAGGCTGCGTCTGCTGCGCCCGAATCCGACGCCGCTGACGAGGCTGCCGACACGGCAGAAGCTCCGGAAGCCCCCGTTGAAGAGTCTGCTGACGCGGACGACGACGAAACCGCCGACGCCGGCGAAGAAGCAGACGACGAATCAGGCGACGCGCTGGCCGCGGCCGCTGCCGCCGCGGAGGTTGATCCGGCCGACGAATTCAAGGCCAAGCTGCGCCGCCAGGAGGGTGACTGGTACGTCATCCACTCCTACGCCGGCTACGAAAACCGCGTCAAGGCCAACCTTGAAACCCGCATCCAGACCCTGGACATGGAAGATTACATCTTCGAAATCCAGGTTCCGATGGAGGAAGTCGTTGAGATCAAGAATGCTCAGCGCAAGGTCATCAACCGTGTCCGCATCCCCGGTTACGTCCTGGTCCGCATGGACCTGACGGACGCCTCCTGGGGCGCCGTCCGCCACACGCCCGGCGTCACCGGCTTCGTGGGCAACGCCCACAACCCGGTCCCGCTGCGCCTCGACGAGGTCTTCTCCATGCTCGCCCCGGTCTTCGAAGAAGAGCAGGCCGAGAAGGGCAAGCCGGTCAAGCACGCTGCCGCGCAGATCGACGTCGACTTCGAGGTCGGCGAGTCGGTCATCGTCAAGGAAGGCCCCTTCGAGACCCTTCCGGCAACGATCTCCGAAATCAAGGTGGACTCCCAGACCCTCGTGGTCCTGGTCTCCATCTTCGAGCGCGAGACCCCGGTCACGCTGTCGTTCAACCAGGTCAGCAAGATCTAGTTATCCCCCCAGAATTCGCCCCGGACTGCCCGCTTTAGCAGCCAGGGGCGGCCGGCCGCCTCGCCATGGCGGCCACCAACCTGAGGCACGCTCCTGTGTCCCAGGAAGTAATTGAGAGAAGGACCCTACATTGGCTCCCAAGAAGAAGGTCACCGGCCTCATCAAGCTGCAGATCCAGGCAGGTGCCGCTAACCCGGCCCCGCCAATCGGTCCTGCGCTTGGCCAGCACGGTGTCAACATCATGGAATTCTGCAAGGCGTACAACGCTGCGACGGAAGCCCAGCGCGGCAACGTTATTCCGGTTGAAATCACGGTCTACGAGGACCGTTCATTCACGTTCATCACCAAGACCCCGCCGGCTGCAGAGCTCATCAAAAAGGCTGCAGGCGTCGCCAAGGGTTCGGCTACCCCGCACACCGTCAAGGTTGCGAAGCTGACCCAGGCCCAGGTCAACGAGATCGCCACCACCAAGATGGAAGACCTCAACGCCACCAGCCTGGAAGGCGCCGCGAAGATCATCGCCGGCACCGCCCGTTCCATGGGTATCACCGTCGAGGGTTAATTCCCTTCCGCTGATGCGGCGTCGGGTCCGGGCAACCGACCACGACGCCGGGCAGCACCGCCGGGAGACCGGCACCACCTAAACATTGAAATGTCGGAAGTCCGGAACTACCATCCGGAGCCCCGACTGTGGCAGGGCCCAGCGCGGTCCGCAGACCACAACTGCACAAGGAGAAATAAGCAGCATGGCAAAGCGCAGCAAAGCATATGAGGCAGCCGCAGCCAAGATCGACGCGGAGAAGTTCTACGCGCCGTTCGAGGCAGTGACGCTGGCCAAGGACACCAACCCGTCCAAGTTCGACGCCACCGTTGAGGTCGCTTTCCGCCTGGGTGTAGACCCGCGTAAGGCTGACCAGATGGTCCGCGGCACCGTTAACCTGCCGCACGGCACCGGTAAGGTTGCCCGCGTCCTCGTGTTCGCAACGGGCGACAAGGCCGAGGCAGCAATCGCTGCCGGCGCCGACTTCGTTGGTTCCGATGACCTGATCGAAAAGATCGCAGCCGGCTGGACCGACTTCGACGCCGCCGTTGCCACCCCTGACCTCATGGGCAAGGTTGGCCGCCTCGGTAAGGTCCTGGGTCCGCGTAACCTGATGCCGAACCCGAAGACCGGCACCGTGACCGCTGACGTCGCCAAGGCCGTCAACGACATCAAGGGTGGCAAGATCGACTTCCGCGTCGACAAGCACTCGAACCTGCACTTCATCATCGGCAAGGTTTCCTTCGACGTCATCAAGCTGGCCGAGAACTACGCAGCCGCACTGGAAGAGGTCCTCCGCCTCAAGCCGTCCGCTTCCAAGGGCCGCTACATCCAGAAGGCTACCGTCGCCACCACGTTTGGCCCGGGCATCTCGGTTGACCCCAACGTCACCAAGGTCCTGACCGAGGTCTAATCCTCACCAGGCTCCACGGAAAAGACCGTCCCGCATCCGCGGGGCGGTCTTTTCCGCGTTCCGGGCGCCGGTTAGGCTGGCCCGGTGACTGCAGAGACGTACCGCATAGAACCCCTTGTGCTCCCTGCCGCCCTCGACTCCCCGGACGCGGGGGACTTCCTCGACGTCGGCGGCTTGTGTGACGCACTGACGCTCCAGACCTGGGGAAACCTCGACCGCTCAACCCCGCCCGAGGCCCGGCTGCAGTTCTGGCGGGACAACGACTACCGGAAGATCCAGCTCTTCTTCGTGCGCCTGGATGGCCGGATGGCTGCCCGGTCGTGGGTCCGCTGCGAGCTCCAGGACAACCTCCGCAGCGCGTTGGTCCACGTCGATGTCCTGGAAGAGTTCAGCGGCCGGGGAATCGGCCGGGTCCTGCTGCGCCACGCGGAAGAGCTGGCAGCCGCGGCGGGCCGCACCATTCTGCAGAGCTACACGGAGCATCCCGCAGGCTTTGACCCGGGGGACACGGAGGCAACCGTCAGCCCGGCCACCGGAACTGGCGCGGTTCCGGCTGACGCGCGGGGCGTACGCTTCGCCCTTAAGGCCGGGTACCGCCTGGAACAGGTTTCGCGCTTCAGCGCCCTGGATGTTCCCGCGCGGGCAGCATCGTGGGACGCCCTGGAGCGGGATGCCCTGGCCACAGCTGGCGGGGAGTACGAGATTGTGTCGTGGACCGGGCGGTGCCCGGACGAGTATGCCGTGCAGCTCGCCGTGCTGATGTCCCGGATGAGCACTGACGCGCCGAGCGGGGACCTGAGGTACGACCCGGAGGAGTGGGATGTGGCACGGCTCCGCGACGTCGAGGACACTTGGCGGCGGGCCGGCCTGGAGTCCCTCGTGGCAGCCGCCCGGCACCGGGGCAGCGGCGAACTGGCAGCCTATACGGTGCTGCAACTGACGCCGTCGAAGCCGTGGCTGGCCGACCAGGACGACACGCTCGTCGCCGCCAGCCACCGCGGGCACCGCCTGGGCATGCTCGTCAAGATCCGCAACCTCCGCCGCCTGCTGGCAGAATACCCGGCCGTGGAACGTGTAATTACCTTCAACGCCGCGGAAAACGACCACATGCTCGCCATCAACATCGCCCTCGGATTCCGGCCGGCCGGCTGGGACGGCGAATGGCAGCGTGTGGTCACGCCATAACGCATGGAAAGGCAACCGAAACCGGCATATGCTGACGGGTGAAAGCCCGGCTGCTGCCGGGCTTCCGGCACCAGTGGTGGACGGCAGAATGGCTGGGATGATGCCCTCTATGGCAAACGACGTACGGATTGAACAGCTATGGATCCCCGATTCGCTGGACGGGCAGGACGCCGCAGACTTCATTGCCGCCGTCGAAGTGGGACGCAAGGTGCGCATGCAGACCTGGGGGAGCGATGACCTCGCCTACGCGCCTCAGGAAAAACTCCTGGAGATGGCAGACCCGTACGAGCGCCAGGTCATCCTCGTGGCCAAGGTCGACGGCGAGATTGTCGGGACCGTTGACATCGCGCTGCCCCTCGCGGATAACCTCGACCTGGCTGAATTCGCCCTCGACATCCTGCCGGAGTTCCAGGGCCAGGGCGTGGGGCGGCAGCTGCTCGAAGCCGCGGAGCACTTCGCCCGTGACGAGGGCCGCCACACGATCCTGATCGACACGAACCATCCCAGTGCCTCACTAGGTGACAACTCGGCGGATCAGCTGGTGCCCGGCACGGGCCTTGGCTTCGTCCCGCTGAACAGCCGGGAGGTGGAGTTCGCCCGGCACACCGGCTACACCCTGCAGCACATTGAACAATTCAGTGCCTGCACGCTTCCCCTCGACAGCGAACTGGTCGAGGAGCTGGAAACTGAAGCCGAGGAGGCCAACGGCGGCCGTTACCGCCTGCACCACTGGACGGACCGGTGCCCGGACCAGTGGCTTGAAGCCGTCGCCGCGCTGGAAAACAGCGCCGGCGAAGACGGCGTGCCCGGCGTCGACGACACAGTCATGGTGTTCGACGGCGGCATCCTCCGTGCGGCGGAAGAAGTCGCCATCGCGCAGGGCCGCCGGACGGTGGTCACCGCCGTCGAACACATCGCCAGCGGCGAGCTCGTTGGACTGACCACCATCAGCGTGCTTGCGCTGCGCCCCGACGTCGTGTTCCAGGACGACACAATGGTCCTTCGGGAGCACCGCGGCAACAAGCTTGGCCTGCTGATCAAGGTCGCGAACATGGAGCGGCTCGCCGAGCAGTTCCCGGATGCCCGGGTCCTCTACACGTGGAACGCTCCGGAGAACCGCTACCTGCTCAAGGTCAACCAGCAGCTGGGGTTCACCACGGCGGGCGTGACGGGCATCTGGCAAAAGGAGCTCCCGGACTTCGGCCCGAGCGTCAGCTGACCTGCGTGCCGGCCGCCGATTTGGAGCACGCGCCCCGTCTCGCGTAAGCTGGGGGGACCAAAGACCGTCGGTTGTTGGAAATCCACTCTCCCAAGCAAGACTCACTTCTGCAGTCGCGCCGGGAGAGCCAGTGGATCTCCAGACGAAGGACCCTGAACAGAGGGCGGCCGGCGCAGGTGAACGAAGCAAAGCTCCGCGGTCATGGACCGCGTCGAGACAAGCCCCGTGCATCTGCGCGGGGCGTTTTTAGTTTTTAGCTCTTTTGAGCGGGGACCGGGAAACGCCGGCACTATCCCCGGAAGGAGGGTTATGGCAACGCCTAGCAAGGTTTCAGCAGTAGCTGAGATCACTAACGATTTCAAGGAATCGAACGCCGCTGTCCTGACCGAATACCGTGGGCTCACCGTTGCACAGCTCAAGCAGCTGCGTGTCTCTCTCGGCCAGGACACCAAGTTCTCGGTCGTCAAGAACACCCTGACCGCCATTGCAGCCAAGGAAGCTGGTGTCGAAGCATTCGACGGTCAGCTCGCCGGCCCCACTGCAATCGCGTTCATCAAGGGTGACGCAGTTGCCGCTGCCAAGAGCCTGACGGATTTTGCCAAGACCAACAAGCAGCTGGTTATCAAGACCGGTTACTTCGAGGGCAAGGCACTGAACGCCAGCGAAGTTGCTGCCCTGGCAGCACTCGAGTCCCGCGAGCTGCAGCTCGCCAAGGTTGCAGGCATCCTCAAGGCTCCTGCTGCCGCCGCTGCACGCATCATCGACGCGCTGCGCCTCAAGCTTGAAGAAGAGAACGGTGCACCGGCAGAAGCCGAAGCGCCCGCCGCTGAAGAAGCTCCCGCTGAAGCTCCGGCTGACGCCGCCGCTGAGGCTCCGGCCGACGCTGCAGCCCCCGAAGAGAACTAACTCTCTAAACCAGACTCCGGTGTGAAGGCAGCCCCCGGGCCGCCGAGCACCACTATAGGAAGGACGCCACACCATGGCGAAGCTCACCAACGAAGAGCTCATTGAAGCTTTCAAGGAACTGACCATCATCGAGCTCTCTGAGTTCGTTAAGCTCTTCGAAGAGACCTTCGAAGTTACCGCTGCTGCTGTTGCTGTTGCTGGCCCCGCTGCCGGCGCTGCTGCAGAAGAAGAAGAGAAGACCGCATTCGACGTAGTCCTGGAGCACCCGGGCGACAAGAAGATTGCAGTCATCAAGGAAGTTCGCGCGATCACTTCCCTGGGTCTCAAGGAAGCCAAGGACCTGGTTGACAGCGCTCCGAAGGCTGTTCTCGAAGGTGTCACCAAGGAAGCTGCCGAGAAGGCTGTTGCACAGCTCGAAGAAGCCGGCGCACGCGTTACCCTCAAGTAACTCGCCCCTTCTGGAACCGGCCGGGAACCTCGCGTTTCCGTTCTGCTCCGGGAAACCCCGTCCACTCCGGTGGGCGGGGTTTCCTGCGTTGACGGCCCCGGCGGCCTGCCGGGACGGCGTCAGCGAAACAGCAACGCGGGGTCACTTCCGGTCCGTCCCAGTGGGTGGGATGGGCCGGAAGTGACCCCGCGTTGTTTGTTAACCCGGCACGGTTAACCCGGCCGGGTCACAAAACCTCCGGTCCCATGGCCTGGCGCCTTACCGGCCGGGGTCAGTTCGGTTCGGAGATGTCGGCGACTACGGCACCGAGGGCGGCTGTCAATTCGTCGGCGTCCACGAACGCGCTGTAGCCGTGTTCGCCGGCGCCCATGGAAATCCGCCGGCCCGTGATGCTCCGGTCCGCGTAAACGGGCCAGGCCACGGTACTGCCGAGCGGGGTGATGGTGCCGCGCTCGTAGCCCGTGGCGTCCAGTGCGACATCCGCCGCCGGGAGCGAGAGCTTGTTGACGCCGAGCAATGCCCGGAGCTTGGGCCAGGAGATCTGCCGGTCGCCAGGGATGAGGGCGAACAGGAAACTCCCGTCCTTGTGCTTGACCACCAGCGACTTCACGATATCCCCGGGCTGGATCCCCAGGATGTGCGCCGCCTCCTCGAGGCTGTTGGCGGCCAGCCGCTCGACGAGCCGGACGTGCAGGCCCCTAGCGGCGGCATCGGCCAGGAACCGCTCCCGGCCGGCGCCGTTGCGGCCGCCTTCACCGGCGCCGCCAGCGCTGGCCGCGCCGCTGCCAGGGACTGCAGGCTGGTTCACGGTGCTCAGTCGCGGAACAGCAGGAGCGCTTCGCCCTGGCCGCCGCCGCCGCACAGGGAGACGGCAGCCTTGCCGGTGCCGCGCCGCTTCAGCTCGTGCGCCGCATGCAGGGCCAACCGGGCGCCGGAAGCCCCGATCGGATGGCCCAGGGCGATTGCGCCGCCATGGATGTTGCACTTCTCCAGCGGGTAGTCGAGGTCCTTTAGCGACTGGACTGCAACGGAGCCGAAGGCCTCGTTGATCTCGATGAAGTCCAGATCCGTGGCGGACCAGCCGGCCTTGTGCAATGCGTTCTGGATCGCGTTGGAGGGCTGGGAGTGCAGGGAGTTGTCCGGCCCGGCCACCTGCCCGGGCTTACCGACGACGGCGAGGTACTCGAGCCCGTTGTCCTCGGCGAACTGCCGCGAGCTGAGCACGAGCGCGGAGGCGCCGTCGGACAGGGGAGAGGAGTTGCCGGCGGTGATGGTGCCGTCCGTAACGAACGCCGCCCGCAGGCCGGCCAGTGAGCCCACCGTGGTGTCCGGACGGATTCCTTCGTCGGCGGACAGGGTGATCGGGTCGCCCTTGCGCTGCTTGACGCTGATCGGGGCGATTTCACCGTCGTACACCCCGTCCTTGGCGGCGCGGGCAGCGCGCTGGTGGGACGCTGCCGCCACCTCGTCCTGGGATGCGCGGTCAATGCCCAGCGTGAGGTTCTTGGTCTCGGTGGACAGTCCCATGGACTGCCCGTCGAAGGCGTCGGTCAGCCCGTCATGGGCTGCGACATCGAGCGCCTGGATGGAGCCGTAGGTCCAGCCCTGCCGGGAGCCGGGGAGGATGTGCGGTGCGCGGGTCATGGACTCCTGGCCGCCGGCGACCACCACCGTGGCGTCGCCGCTGCGGATCATCCGGGCGGCGTCGATCACCGCGGTCAGCCCGGACAGGCAGACCTTGTTGATGGTGACGGTGGGGACGTTCCAGCCGATGCCGGCGCCGATGGCGCTCTGGCGGGCGGGGTTCTGGCCCGCCCCGGCCTGCAGCACCTGGCCCATGATCACCGAGTCCACCTGCTCGGCCTTCACTCCGCTGGCCGCCAGGGCCGCCCGGATGGCGTGGGCGCCGAGCTCCACCGCCGTGAAGCTGGCGAGCTGGCCGTTGAGGCGGCCCTGCGGAGTGCGGGCAGCGGCGAGGATGACAACATCATTGTTGTCTGCAGAGTTGCTCATGGTTATCTCTTCCGATCTTGGACGATGTACTTCAAGGTTATCGTGACCCCTGTCACGGAGCCATTTGGCGCCGGTAGCGCCTGCTGACCTGCCTGCGGCACCCGCTGCCTCGCGGCCGCGATGTCCGCTCCCCATATACCCCATCCGGGCGCCGGACCCAGTGCTTGCAATCCCGGGCGAAGTGGGGTAGACAAGTAGGTTGCTTTGCCGTATCGTAGATATTTGCGTCTTCCCTGTTTACCTTCAGCCTTCATATAGCGGTGGGCTTAGCCTGGCTGCTGCGCCATCAATGTGCCGTCAACAACGGCACCATCATGGTCAGCGCGGGTCCCGGGTCATATAGCGGAACCGGACTGGTAGCACTGCGGAGTCACTTTCGCAGGGTGCATAGCGGGGGAGATCTGACAACGCCTGAAGGTCTGTGGAAGGATCCCTCTTGGTCGCCTCGAGCACCTCTAATGTAAACAACGCTACCGCTATCAATGCCGACAGCACCGACGGTGCAACCCGCCGGCTCTCATTCGCAAAGATTCACGAACCGCTTGACGTTCCGAATCTGCTTGCCCTGCAAACCGACAGCTTTGACTGGCTGGTCGGTAACGAACGCTGGCAGGCACGCGTAGCCAAGGCCGTCGAAGAAGGCGACCTCAGCGTCGCCACCTCCTCGGGTCTGTCCGACATCTTTGAAGAGATCTCCCCGATCGAGGATTTCCAGGGCACCATGTCCCTGAGCTTCTCCGAGCCGGAGTTCGCTGATCCGAAGTACACCATGGCTGAGTGCAAGGACCGGGACGCAACATACTCGGCTCCGCTGTACGTCAAGGCCGAATTCATGAACAACAACACGGGCGAAATCAAGCAGCAGACCGTGTTCATGGGTGACTTCCCGCTGATGACTGAGAAGGGCACCTTCGTCGTCAACGGCACCGAGCGTGTCGTCGTCTCCCAGCTGGTCCGCTCCCCGGGCGCCTACTTTGAGCGCACCGCCGACAAGACCAGCGACAAGGACATCTTCACCGCGAAGATCATTCCGTCCCGCGGCGCCTGGTTCGAACTCGAAATCGACAAGCGCGACCAGGTCGGCGTTCGCCTCGACCGCAAGCGCAAGCAGTCCGTCACGGTGCTGCTGAAGGCCCTCGGCTGGACCGAAGGCCAGATCCTCGAAGAGTTCGGCCAGTACGACTCCATGCGCGCAACGCTGGAGAAGGACGCCACCGAAACCCGCGAAGACGCCTTGCTGGACATCTACCGGAAGCTGCGACCGGGCGAGCCGCCCACGGTCGAGGCTGCCCAGTCCCTGCTGGACAACCTGTACTTCAACTCCAAGCGCTACGATCTGGCCAAGGTTGGCCGCTACAAGATCAACCGCAAGCTTGGCATCGACCGCTCCCTTGGCGACAAGGAAGCGTCTGTCCTGCACGTTGAAGACATCGTCGCCATGATCAAGTTCCTGGTTGCCCTGCACGCCGGTGAGAAGACCCTCACGGGCAAGCGCGACGGCCAGGACCACGAGCTGCGCGTTGAGATCGATGACATCGACCACTTCGGCAACCGCCGCATCCGCGCCGTCGGCGAGCTCATCGAGAACCAGGTCCGCACCGGCCTGTCCCGTATGGAGCGCGTCGTCCGCGAGCGTATGACGACCCAGGACGTCGAGGCCATCACGCCGCAGACGCTGATCAACATCCGCCCCGTCGTGGCAGCCATCAAGGAGTTCTTCGGAACCTCCCAGCTGTCCCAGTTCATGGACCAGAACAACCCGCTGTCGGGTCTGACCCACAAGCGCCGTCTGTCGGCGCTTGGCCCGGGTGGTCTGTCCCGTGACCGTGCAGGCATGGAAGTCCGAGACGTCCACCCGTCCCACTACGGACGTATGTGCCCCATCGAAACTCCTGAAGGCCCGAACATTGGTCTGATCGGTTCGCTGGCTTCCTACGGACGCATCAACCCGTTCGGCTTCATCGAGACCCCGTACCGCCTCGTGGCCGAGGGTGTTGTCTCCGATGAGGTCCAGTACCTCACCGCCGACGACGAGGCAGAGGTCCTGATTGCACAGGCCAACGCTCCGCTCGACGCGAACAAGAAGTTCGCCGAAGAGACCGTCCTCGTCCGTGCCCGCGGTGGTGGAGGCGAGCCCGTGCTGGTTCCCGCCGCCGACGTCGAGTTCATGGACGTTTCCCCGCGCCAGATGGTGTCCGTGGCTACGGCCCTGATCCCGTTCCTTGAGCATGACGATGCAAACCGCGCACTCATGGGTGCCAACATGCAGCGCCAGGCCGTGCCGCTGGTCCGTTCCGAGGCGCCGTTTGTCGGTACCGGCATGGAACGCGCCGCAGCTGTCGACGCCGGTGACGTCACCATCGCCAAGAAGGCCGGTGTGGTCACCGAGGTCTCCGCTGAACTCGTCATCGTGCTCAACGACGACGGTACGGAAACCAACTACCGCATCAACAAGTTCGCCCGCTCCAACCAGGGCAACTGCTACAACAACCGTGTCCTGGTGAACGAAGGCCAGCGCCTGGAGGTCGGCGGCATCATCGCTGACGGCCCGGCGACGGACCAGGGCGAGCTCGCCCTCGGTAAGAACCTCCTCGTGGCATTCATGTCATGGGAAGGCCACAACTTCGAGGACGCCATCATCCTCTCGCAGCGCATTGTTGCCGAGGACGTTCTTTCCTCCATCCACATCGAGGAGCACGAGATCGATGCCCGCGACACCAAGCTTGGTGCCGAGGAAATCACCCGTGACATCCCCAACGTGTCCGAGGAAGTCCTGGCAGGCCTGGACGAGCGCGGCATCATCCACATCGGTGCCGAGGTCGAAGCCGGCGACATCCTGGTCGGAAAGGTCACGCCCAAGGGCGAGACCGAGCTGACCCCGGAAGAGCGCCTGCTGCGCGCCATCTTCGGTGAGAAGTCCCGCGAAGTGCGCGACACCTCCCTGAAGGTTCCGCACGGCGAGTCCGGCACCGTCATCGGCGTCCGCGTCTTCGACCGCGACAACGACGACGAGCTGCCCCCGGGCGTCAACCAGCTGGTCCGCGTCTACGTCGCTGCCAAGCGCAAGATCACCGACGGCGACAAGCTCGCCGGCCGTCACGGCAACAAGGGTGTTATCTCCAAGATCCTCCCGATCGAGGACATGCCCTTCCTTGCCGACGGTACCCCCGTTGATATCGTCCTGAACCCGCTGGGTGTCCCGGGCCGTATGAACGTCGGCCAGGTGCTGGAAACGCACCTCGGCTGGGTTGCCAAGACCGGCTGGAAGATCGAAGGCGAGCCCGAGTGGGTCAAGCAGCTGCCGAACCTGCCGCGCGAGAGTGGCTCGACCACTGTTGCAACGCCGGTCTTCGACGGTGCGCGTGAAGAGGAAATCACTGGTCTCCTCGACTCCACCAACGTCACCCGCGACGGCGTCCGCCTGATCAACTCCTCAGGCAAGACCCGCCTGTTCGACGGCCGCTCCGGCGAGCCGTTCCCGGATCCGATCTCGGTCGGCTACATGTACATCCTGAAGCTCCACCACCTGGTGGACGACAAGATCCACGCGCGCTCCACCGGCCCGTACTCCATGATCACGCAGCAGCCGCTGGGTGGTAAGGCACAGTTCGGTGGCCAGCGCTTCGGTGAAATGGAAGTGTGGGCGCTCGAAGCTTACGGCGCCGCCTACACGCTCCAGGAGCTCCTCACGATCAAGTCGGATGACATCCATGGTCGTGTGAAGGTCTACGAAGCCATCGTCAAGGGCGAGAACATCCCGGAGCCGGGCGTTCCTGAGTCCTTCAAGGTCTTGATCAAGGAAATGCAGTCGCTGTGCCTGAACGTGGAAGTTCTTTCCACGGACGGAACCACAATTGAAATGCGTGACTCTGATGACGCAGTCTTCACGGCTGCGGAAGAACTGGGCATCGATCTGTCTCGTGCAGAGCCCAGTTCCGTAGAAGAGGTTTAGCAAGGGGGCTTACGACGGCGGGTTCGCCCCCGCCGTCGTAAGCAACCTCCCTCTTCCCGTAACCCAAGACTTCAGAATTTAGAGAACAAGAGAGAACAGGGACCATATGTCCAGCGAATCCTCCTTCGGCCTCATGCAGATCGGCCTCGCCACCGCGGAAGACATCCGTGGCTGGTCTTACGGCGAGGTTAAGAAGCCGGAAACCATCAACTACCGCACGCTCAAGCCCGAGAAGGACGGCCTCTTCTGCGAGAAGATCTTCGGCCCGTCCCGCGACTGGGAATGCTACTGCGGTAAGTACAAGCGCGTGCGCTTCAAGGGCATCATCTGCGAGCGGTGTGGCGTTGAGGTCACCCGCGCAAAGGTCCGCCGTGAGCGCATGGGCCACATCGAGCTGGCCGCCCCGGTCACGCACATCTGGTACTTCAAGGGTGTTCCGTCCCGCCTGGGCTACCTCCTTGACCTGGCACCGAAGGACCTCGAAAAGGTCATCTACTTCGCCGCCTACATGATCACGAGCGTCGACGCCGACAGCCGCCACGAAGAACTGCCCAACCTCCAGGTTGAGCACGACATCGAGAAGAAGCAGCTGATCGACAACCGCGACTCCGACATCGCCACGATCGCCCGCGACCTCGAGAACGAGCTTGCCCGTCTCGAAGGCGAAGGCGCCAAGGCTGCCGACAAGAAGAAGGCCCGCGACTCCGCTGACCGCCAGATGGCCAACGTCCGCAAGCGCGCGGATGCTGAGATCGAGCGCCTCGAGCAGGTCTGGGACCGCTTCAAGAACCTCAAGGTCGCTGACCTCGAAGGTGACGAAGGCCTGTACCGCGAACTGCGCGACCGCTACGGCATGTACTTCGAAGGCTCCATGGGTGCCGAGGCCATCAAGAAGCGTCTTGAGAACTTCGACATGCAGGCCGAGTCGGACATGCTCCGCGACATCATCGCCAACGGCAAGGGCCAGCGCAAGACCCGCGCCCTGAAGCGGCTCAAGGTGGTCAACGCGTTCCTGACCACCAACAACAGCCCGCTCGGCATGGTGCTGGACGCCGTCCCGGTGATCCCGCCGGAACTGCGCCCGATGGTCCAGCTGGACGGTGGCCGCTTCGCGACCTCCGACCTCAACGACCTCTACCGCCGCGTGATCAACCGCAACAACCGTCTCAAGCGACTGCTTGATCTCGGTGCTCCGGAGATCATCGTCAACAACGAGAAGCGCATGCTTCAGGAAGCTGTTGACAGCCTCTTCGACAACGGCCGCCGCGGCCGTCCGGTCACCGGACCTGGCAACCGTCCGCTGAAGTCCCTGAGCGACATGCTCAAGGGCAAGCAGGGTCGTTTCCGCCAGAACCTCCTGGGTAAGCGCGTTGACTACTCGGGCCGTTCGGTTATCGTCGTCGGCCCGCAGCTGAAGCTGCACCAGTGTGGTCTGCCGAAGCAGATGGCGCTGGAGCTCTTCAAGCCGTTCGTGATGAAGCGCCTGGTTGACCTCAACCACGCGCAGAACATCAAGTCGGCCAAGCGTATGGTCGAGCGCTACCGCCCGCAGGTCTGGGATGTTCTCGAAGAGATCATCACCGAGCACCCCGTGCTGCTGAACCGTGCACCTACCCTGCACCGTCTCGGCATCCAGGCGTTCGAACCGCAGCTTGTTGAAGGCAAGGCAATCCAGCTTCACCCGCTGGTTTGTGGCGCCTTCAACGCCGACTTCGACGGCGACCAGATGGCAGTCCACCTGCCGCTGAGCCCCGAAGCCCAGGCTGAAGCCCGCATCCTGATGCTGTCCTCGAACAACATCCTGAAGCCCTCTGACGGCCGCCCGGTGACGCTGCCTTCGCAGGATATGATCATCGGCCTCTACCACCTGACCACCAAGCGTGTCGGTTCAGCTGGCGAGGGCCGGATCTTCTCCTCCGTCTCGGAAGCCATCATGGCGTACGACCTGCACGAGCTGCACCTGAACTCCCAGGTCAAGATCCGGCTTGAGGGCTTTGTCCCTTACGCCGGCTGGGAAGCTCCGGAAGGCTGGGAGCCGGGTCAGACCGTGCTCGTCCAGACCTCCCTGGGCCAGGTCCTCTTCAACGAGACCCTGCCCGAGGACTACCCGTGGGTTGAGGATGTTGCTGACAAGGGCGAACTGTCCCGGATCGTCAACGACCTGGCCGAGCGCTACCCGAAGGTGGTCACGGCGGCGACGCTGGACAACCTGAAGGATGCCGGTTTCTACTGGGCCACCCGGTCCGGCGTCACCGTCGCCATCTCCGACATCGAGGTGCCCCAGGACAAGCCGCGGATCCTCGCCGGCTACGAGACCATGGCTGCCAAGATCCAGGGCCAGTACGACAAGGGCCTGATCGACGACGACGAGCGTCGCCAGGAACTGATCGAAATCTGGAACAAGGCCACGAACGAGATCGCCCAGGCGATGCGTGACAGCCTCTCCCCGATGAACACCATCAACCGCATGGTGTCCTCCGGTGCACGTGGTAACTGGATGCAGGTCCGCCAGATTGCGGGTATCCGTGGCCTGGTGGCCAACCCTAAGGGCGAGATCATCCCGCGTCCGATCAAGTCCTCCTACCGCGAGGGCCTGTCGGTGCTGGAATACTTCATCGCCACGCACGGTGCCCGTAAGGGTCTGGCTGACACCGCGCTGCGTACCGCCAACTCGGGTTACCTGACCCGTCGCCTGGTGGACGTATCGCAGGACGTCATCGTCCGTGAAGAGGACTGCGGCACCGAGCGTGGTCTCATGACCGCCATCGCCGTCGCAGACTCCAACGGCGAGCTGGTCCTGGACGAGAACGTCGAGAACAGCGCCTACGCCCGCACCCTGGCCGTGGACGTCGTTGACGCCAAGGGCAAGGTCCTGGCAGCAGGCGGCACCGACTGCGGCGACGTCGTCATTGCCGAACTGTTCGCAGCCGGCATCACCGAGGTCAAGGTCCGCTCCGTACTCACCTGTGAGTCCAGCGTCGGCACCTGCGCCCTGTGCTACGGCCGTTCGCTGGCCACGGGCAAGACCGTCGACATCGGTGAGGCAGTCGGCATCATCGCCGCGCAGTCCATCGGTGAGCCGGGTACCCAGCTGACCATGCGTACGTTCCACACCGGTGGTGCTGTTTCCTCCAGCGGTGGCGACGACATCACCCAGGGTCTGCCCCGTATCCAGGAGCTTTTCGAAGCCCGTACTCCGAAGGGTGTCGCACCGATTGCTGAAGCAGCCGGCCGCATCACCATCGAAGAGTCCGAGCGCCAGATGCGCCTGGTCATCACCCCGGATGACGGATCCGAAGAGATCGCTTACCCGGTCCTGCGCCGTTCACGTCTTCTCATCGAAGACGGCGAGCACGTCAGCGTCGGCCAGAAGCTCATCAACGGCCCGGTCGACCCCAAGCAGGTTCTGCGCATCATGGGCCCCCGTGCCGCGCAGAAGTTCCTGGTGGACGAGGTCCAGGGCGTGTACCGCAGCCAGGGCATCGGTATCCACGACAAGCACGTCGAGGTTATCGTCCGCCAGATGCTGCGCCGCGTCACGGTCATCGAGTCCGGCGAATCGGACCTGCTGCCCGGCGAGCTCGCCGAGCGCAGCCGCTTCGAAGATGCCAACCGCCGTGTTGTGTCCGAGGGCAAGACGCCGGCTTCCGGCCGTCCCGAGCTCATGGGCATCACGAAGGCGTCCCTGGCGACCGAGTCCTGGCTGTCCGCAGCTTCCTTCCAGGAGACCACCCGCGTCCTGACGCAGGCGGCCATGGAAGGCAAGAGCGATCCGCTGCTCGGCCTCAAGGAAAACGTCATCATCGGTAAGCTCATCCCGGCCGGCACGGGTCTCCCGCGCTACACCGAGGTCACCGTGGAGCCCACTGAAGAAGCAAAGGCCAACCTGTTCACCGGCCCCAGCGCGTTCAGTGACTTCTCCTACGATTCCCTGGGTGGCGACGGAGCTCCTGAGTTCCACGCCATCCCGCTGGATGACTACGACCTGGGCAGCGACTTCCGCTAACGGCTAAACAGCAACGCGGGGTCACTTACGGCCCAATCCGCACCTCGGATTGGGCTCAAAGTGACCCCGCGTTGCTGTTTAAGGGAGACCCCGGAGGGGCTTGGTTCCGCGCCGATTAAGGGCTGGGACCCGTCCGTGTTAGACTTGAGACTAATTGTTATTGTGGCAGTGGATGAGTGCGCCGGTTGCAGCCGATAGGTTCAACCAGGACGACGTTTCCGGTTTGCAGGGTTTCTGTGCAACGTATGCCACATTTTCGCATGCCTAGGGGCAATTCAGGATGGAAGTCCGCGGATCCCGGTGTGCGGTCCGACTATTAAGGCTTCGCCTCAGCTGCTCTGGAGAGAACTTCAAAGCTCGAGCGGCGGGGCGCAGCGACAAGAGAGCGGCTGCCAACGGCCGCTCCGGATAAAACGGAGAACACGAGAGTGCCTACGATTAACCAGCTGGTCCGCAAGGGCCGCACGCCTAAGGTCAAGAAGACCAAGGCCCCCGCGCTTAACGGCAGCCCGATGCGCCGCGGTGTTTGCACCCGCGTGTACACGACGACCCCGAAGAAGCCGAACTCGGCTCTGCGTAAGGTTGCACGTGTGCGCCTCAACGGTGGCGTTGAAGTCACTGCTTACATCCCCGGTGTAGGCCACAACCTGCAGGAGCACTCCATTGTGCTCGTCCGTGGCGGCCGCGTTAAGGACCTTCCGGGTGTCCGCTACAAGATCGTCCGTGGCGCCCTCGATACCCAGGGTGTCAAGAACCGTAAGCAGGCTCGTAGCCGCTACGGCGCAAAGATGGAGAAGAAGTAATATGCCTCGCAAGGGTCCGGCCCCCAAGCGGCCGCTAGTTCTAGATCCCGTTTACGGCTCCCCGCTGGTCACCCAGCTGATCAACAAGGTGCTCGTTGACGGCAAGAAGTCCACCGCCGAGCGCATCGTCTACGGTGCACTCGAAGGTGCTCGTGCCAAGTCCGGCGGCGACCCGGTTGCAGCCCTCAAGAAGGCCATGGAGAACGTCAAGCCTTCCCTCGAGGTCCGCTCCCGCCGCGTCGGTGGCGCCACCTACCAGGTTCCGGTTGAGGTCAAGCCGGGTCGCTCCACCGCCCTCGCTCTGCGCTGGCTGGTTGGCTACTCCAAGGCCCGCCGCGAGAAGACCATGACCGAGCGCCTCCAGAACGAAATTCTGGACGCCTCCAACGGTCTCGGTGCCGCTGTGAAGCGTCGCGAAGACACCCACAAGATGGCCGAGTCCAACAAGGCCTTCGCACACTACCGCTGGTAATACTTCCCGGACGCCGCCGGCTCAACAGAGCCGGCGGCGAACGTGCAGTCCATCCGAAAGGGAGACACCGTGGCACAGGACGTGCTTACCGACCTTAGCAAGGTCCGCAATATCGGCATCATGGCCCACATTGATGCTGGCAAGACCACCACTACCGAGCGCATCCTGTTCTACACGGGTGTGAACCACAAGATCGGCGAAACGCACGACGGCGCTTCGACGACTGACTGGATGGAACAGGAAAAGGAACGCGGCATCACCATCACGTCTGCCGCCGTGACCTGCTTCTGGGAAAACAACCAGATCAACATCATTGACACCCCCGGCCACGTGGACTTCACGGTTGAGGTTGAGCGCTCCCTGCGCGTCCTCGACGGTGCAGTTGCCGTGTTCGATGGCAAGGAAGGCGTGGAGCCGCAGTCTGAGACTGTTTGGCGCCAGGCCGACAAGTACAACGTCCCGCGCATCTGCTTCGTCAACAAGATGGACAAGCTCGGCGCTGACTTCTACTTCACCGTCGACACCATCATCAGCCGCCTCGGTGCCAAGCCGCTCGTCATGCAGCTGCCGATCGGCGCCGAGAACGACTTCATCGGCGTCGTCGACCTTCTTTACATGCGCGCACTGGTCTGGCCCGGCGACTCCAAGGGTGACGTCACCATGGGTGCCAAGTACGAGATCCAGGAGATCCCGGCTGACCTCAAGGAAAAGGCTGAAGAGTACCGCGCAACGCTCATTGAGACCGTTGCAGAGTCCTCCGAAGAGCTCATGGAGAAGTACCTCGAAGGCGAAGAAATCTCCGAGGACGAGCTCAAGGCCGGCATCCGCAAGATGACGATCAACTCCGAGCTGTACCCGGTGTTCTGTGGCTCCGCCTTCAAGAACCGCGGTGTCCAGCCGATGCTTGACGCCGTCGTCGACTACCTGCCGAACCCGCTCGACGTCCCGCCGATGATCGGTCACGATCCCCGCGACGAAGAGAAGGAACTGACGCGCAAGCCGTCTTCCGAAGAGCCGTTCTCGGCTCTGGCGTTCAAGATTGCCACGCACCCGTTCTTCGGCCAGCTGACCTTCATTCGCGTGTACTCCGGTCACGTCGAAGCCGGTTCCCAGGTGGTTAACTCCACCAAGGGCAAGAAGGAGCGCATCGGCAAGCTGTTCCAGATGCACGCCAACAAGGAAATGCCGGTTGACGGCGCTACCGCCGGCCACATCTACGCAGCGATCGGTCTGAAGGATACGACCACGGGTGACACCCTGTGCGACTCCAGCAACCAGATCGTCCTCGAGTCCATGAGCTTCCCGGAGCCCGTGATCTCTGTTGCGATCGAGCCGAACACCAAGGGTGACCAGGAGAAGCTCTCCACGGCCATCCAGAAGCTCTCCGCTGAGGACCCGACCTTCCAGGTCTCCCTCAACGAAGACACCGGCCAGACGATCATCGCCGGCATGGGCGAGCTCCACCTGGACATCCTGGTGGACCGCATGCGCCGCGAATTCAAGGTCGAGGCAAACGTGGGCAAGCCCCAGGTTGCGTACCGCGAAACCATCAAGCGTGCTGTAGAGCGTCACGACTACACGCACAAGAAGCAGACCGGTGGTTCCGGCCAGTTCGCAAAGATCCAGATTGCGATCGAGCCGCTGGACACGTCCGATGGCGAGATGTACGAGTTCTCGAACAAGGTCACCGGTGGACGTATTCCGCGCGAATACATCCCGTCGGTTGACGCCGGTATCCAGGATGCGCTGAACGACGGCGTCCTGGCTGGCTATCCGGTTGTCGGCATCAAGGCCACGCTGATTGACGGCGCGTACCACGATGTTGACTCCTCGGAAATGGCGTTCAAGATCGCCGGCCGTATGGCTTTCAAGG
Source organism: Arthrobacter sp. 10L424 (assembly GCF_056395325.1). Lineage (NCBI taxonomy): Bacteria > Bacillati > Actinomycetota > Actinomycetes > Micrococcales > Micrococcaceae > Arthrobacter > Arthrobacter sp. 10L424. The sequence continues at coordinate 358,540 of NZ_JBFTJH010000001.1, forward strand.
AAGCCGCACGCAAGGCGAACCCTGTTCTGCTCGAACCGCTGATGGATGTCGAGGTCCGCACCCCTGAGGAATACATGGGTGAAGTTATCGGTGACCTCAACTCCCGCCGTGGCCAGATGCAGTCCATGGAAGATGCGCAGGGCGTCAAGGTCATCCGTGCGCACGTCCCGCTGTCCGGCATGTTCGGCTACATCGGTGACCTGCGTTCGAAGACCCAGGGCCGCGCTGTGTACTCCATGACTTTCCACAGCTACGCCGAGGTCCCGAAGGCTTACGCCGACGAGATCATCCAGAAGAACCGCGGCGAGTAGTCTCCACGACTGTCGCAGCAACAAACTCGGGTGCTTCTCCGACATCGGAGATTCACCTGGTGCAGGTGGCCGGTTCCGGCCAGCGCCTTCCGGTCAAGCCGGGAGCGGCCATCTGCACCGACAGGCTCGAGGGACTAGTATTAGTTCCTGAATCTGCAATTTCATCAATCCAAAGCCCCCCAAGTAGACTTACTGAAGTTTCGCCGCGACAAGCGCGGTCGAAGGGTAAGTCATTTGAAAACGTTCTAGGAGGAACCTGTGGCAAAGGCAAAGTTCGAGCGGACTAAGCCGCACGTTAACATCGGCACCATTGGTCACGTTGACCACGGTAAGACGACGTTGACGGCCGCGATTTCCAAGGTGCTGTACGACAAGTACCCGTCTCTCAACGAGCAGCGTGACTTCGCGTCCATTGACTCTGCTCCCGAAGAGCGTCAGCGCGGCATTACCATCAACATCTCGCACGTTGAGTACCAGACCGAGAAGCGCCACTACGCACACGTAGACGCCCCGGGTCACGCTGACTACATCAAGAACATGATCACCGGTGCTGCACAGATGGACGGTGCAATCCTCGTGGTTGCCGCCACTGACGGCCCGATGGCTCAGACCCGCGAGCACGTCCTGCTCGCCCGCCAGGTTGGTGTCCCCTACCTGCTGGTCGCACTGAACAAGTCGGACATGGTCGATGACGAAGAGCTCCTCGACCTCGTCGAAATGGAAGTTCGCGAGCTGCTTTCGGCTCAGGGCTTCGATGGCGATGAAGCTCCGGTTGTCCGCGTCTCCGGTCTGAAGGCTCTCGAAGGCGACCCGGTTTGGGTCAAGTCCGTCGAGGACCTCATGGAAGCTGTCGACGAGTCCGTTCCGGACCCCGTACGTGACCGTGACAAGCCGTTCCTGATGCCGATCGAAGATGTCTTCACGATCACCGGCCGTGGCACCGTTGTTACGGGCCGCGCCGAGCGTGGAACCCTCGCCATCAACTCCGAGGTCGAGATCGTCGGCATCCGCCCGGTCCAGAAGACCACGGTTACCGGTATCGAGATGTTCCACAAGCAGCTCGACGAAGCATGGGCCGGCGAGAACTGTGGCCTCCTGCTCCGCGGTCTGAAGCGCGACGATGTCGAGCGTGGCCAGGTTGTCGTCAAGCCGGGTTCCATCACCCCGCACACCGACTTCGAGGCAAACGTCTACATCCTCTCCAAGGACGAAGGCGGACGTCACAACCCGTTCTACTCCAACTACCGCCCGCAGTTCTACTTCCGCACCACGGACGTAACCGGCGTTATCACCCTGCCGGAAGGCACGGAAATGGTTATGCCTGGCGACAACACTGAGATGACCGTTGCGCTCATCCAGCCCATCGCCATGGAAGATGGCCTCGGCTTCGCTATCCGCGAAGGCGGCCGCACCGTTGGTTCGGGACGCGTTACCAAGATCCTCAAGTAGTACTTGCTGATCTTTGTTAGATCTCTGATCGGGGTGGCCGTCTGACGGTCCCCGTGACGTAAGAACAGCCCCGCTGCACTCGCAGCGGGGCTGTTCTTTTTTGTCTGTCCTGCACATCCGCGGGGCTCGGGACCAACGCCCCTTACCTGCCCCGGCTGCTGCTTCCACGATGGTGTGATGAACGTGTTGGTCGCGACGGCCCAGGGGGAACTGCGGGGCAGCTTCGCCGATGGGGTGTACACCTTCCTCGGAGTCCCGTATGCGGCGCCGCCGACCGGCGCGAACCGTCTCCGGCCGCCACAGCCTGCGTTGGGTTGGTCCGGTGTCCGGAGCGCCACGAGGCTTGGGCCGGAGCCCCCGCAGGTGGCGCCGCCATCCATGGGCGGTCCGGCGGCGGGGGCTTCGGAGGACTGGTCGGAAGTAGTCAATGCCTTTGCGGATGTGGAGCGCGCCGCGCCGTCCGGCGAGTGCCTGAACCTCAACATCTGGACGCCGGGGCCCGGCGGGGCTGACCTGCCGGTGATGGTGTGGATTCAGGGTGGAATGTTCGAGATCAGCTCGACGGCGGCCTACGACGGGAGCCGCTTCGCCCGGGACGGGGTGGTCTGCGTCGTCGTCAATTGGCGTCCGGGCGCGGAGGGGTTCCTGTATCTCGGCGACGGAATCGCGAACCTCGGCCTGCTCGACCAAGTAGCCGCGCTGCAATGGGTGCGGGAGAACATCTCGGCCTTCGGCGGGGACCCCGGCAACGTGACCGTCTTCGGCGAGTCCGCAGGGGCGATGAGCATCGGCATGCTGCTCTCGATGCCCCGCGCCGAAGGCCTTTTCCGGCGGGCGATCCTGCAGAGCGGCGCAGCCCATCAGGTAACGCCTGCCGCGGACGCGCTGCGCATCGCCGGGTACCTGGCTGGAAAACTGGGGGTGACAGCGACGCGTGAGGCGATCGCCGGCGTCGGGGTCCAGCGTCTGCTGGCGGCGCAGGCGGAGCTGAAGGGCGAGCTGCTCGCCGACCCGGACCCGGAACGATGGGGCAAGGCTGTGGTGGCGAGCGCTATGCCATGGCAGCCCGTGGTCGACGGCGACATCCTGCCCGGCCCTCCGATCGAGCGGATCGCTGCCGGATCCGGCAGGCAGGTGGACGTCATCGTCGGCACAAATACCGACGACTGGCGGCTGTTTCTGTTCGTCAGCGGCGCGCTGGCAGGCATTACGGACGAGATGCTGACCGGTCCGGTGCGCACTTACGGCTATCAGTCCCTGGCGGCCTACGGGCTGACGGCCGGTCCTGCACTGTCCGCCTACCGGGCGAGGTACCCCGAGGCGGTTCCCGGCGATCTGCTGGCAGCGGTGCAGACGGACTGGTGGATGCGGATCCCCGCCATACGCCTGGCCGACGCGCACGCGAGCTCCACCACCTCGGGCACGTACATGTACGAGTTCGCCTGGGCCTCGCCTCGCCTGGCCTCGGCGCGGTGCACGCGCTTGAGGTTCCGTTCGTCTTCGATACTGCCGCCGCGGACGCGCCGCTCTTCGGTCCGCTGCTGGGAAGCGAACCGCCGCAGCAGCTTGCGCACACGATGCACGCCGCGTGGCTCGCCTTCGCTGCCACAGGAGACCCCGGCTGGCCCAGGTATGACCCCGGCCGGAGGGCCACGATGCGATTCGACGCCGACTCCCGGGTTGTGGAGGATCCCCGGTCGCGGGAGCGGGCCCTGTGGAAAACCCTTCGCTGAGCCTCCGCTGGTGCTATATTTCATCTAGTCATTGGAGTTATTCAGGCTGGGCGGGTCCGGACAGCCGGCGACATGAAGGATCCCGCTATGCCGACGACCGTCCCCACCCTCCTGGTCCTTTTGCTGTTGGCAGGCGCATTCCTGGTGGGCATCCGCAAGGGGAGTGCCCGGGAACGCCGTCGTAGTGACGCGGTGAGCAGCGGGGCATTCGCAGCCGGATTCCGTGCCGGTCACCTCGAGGGGTGGAGGGACTGCGAGTCCGCCCGTGAGCTAGTTGCGAAGCCCGTCCTTCCCGCTCCCGGAACCCCCCAGCCGCCGCCCGGACCAAGCCTGCCGGCCCCGCCGGAACCCCCAATCCAGGAGGAGGTCCAGCCGGACGTCCAGCCTGCAGGCAAGTCTTCAGTCCAGCCGCGGCCCGGCGGTTCCCGCGGCTATCACCCGGTACCGCCGGTCGCGAACGCACCGCACGAACGGCTCCGGCCCCAGTCCGCGGCCCCGCAGCCCGCACACCCCGTCGTTCCGCAAGAGTCCGCCGCCGACCATGCCGCCCGCAAGGAGAAGCGGGACCGGCAGAACATCAACATCACCCTCTATGTCGCCAGCCTCCTGCTGGTGGCTGCCGGGGCCCTGTTCGTCGGCACATCCCTGCCGGAGGTCCTCCGCTTCGCCGGCGTCCTCGCCATCACGGCGCTGTTCTATGCCGGGGGACTGATCCTGCACACGAGGGCCCCGCGGCTCAGGCCCGCGGCTGTTGCGTTCGCCGGAACCGGGCTGGCCCTGATCCCGGTGGCCGGCCTGGCCCTGTACAGCTTCCTCCTGCATGACGCCGCGGGCGCCTGGCTGGTCACATCGTTCATCGGGACCGTGGCCTATGTTGCTGCCGCCGTCAGGATGGACAGCAAGATCCTCGCCTACCTGTCGCTGACGTTCGTCGTGTCGACGGCGTGGTCCGGGATTTCGGTCCTCGGCGGAGCACTGGCCTGGTACTTTGCCGCCCTGATCGGCTTCGCGGTCCTCCTGTCGCTGCTGGCACTGACGCGTCCGCGCTGGATGCCTGCTGCGTTCCTCAAGCCGCTGATGGACCTGCACCCCTTTGTGGTCCCGTCCGTCGCGCTGGCCGTCACCATCGTGCCCCTGCTGCTCGGCAAGGGCGAGTACGCGCTCATCATGGCCCTCTGTGGCGCCTACTTCGCGTTGATGGCCGCCGTTCCACAAAGCCGGTTCCGCGTCGCGCAGTACTACGGAGCGCGGGTGAGCCTCACTGTGGCGGCCGCTGCCGGAACCTGGGCTGCCAGTGAAAGCGTGCCGTGGGCGCTACTGACCGGCGTCGCGCTGGCAGCGCTCCAGTCCGTGCTTCTGGCGTCGGGGCTCAACGTGGTTCCGGCTGCGCTGCTGGGGTCCGCTGTACGACAGCGGTCGGACGCCCTCTGCACGTTCGGGCTGCAGTTGCTCCTGACCCTTTTGTGGGGGGCGGCGACCCTGTTCCCTGCCACCGTGGATCCAACCGTCGACGTGCCCGTATGGGTGCCGCTGGTGCTGGCGTTGCTCACCGGCATGGCCCTGGCAGTGGGGGTGGCGGAATGGGCGCCGGTGCCCGCTCTGATGCTGGCTGCCGCGTTCGGCGACCGCGCCGGTAACTGGACCCCGGCCGGGTTGCTGCTGCTGGTCGCACTGTTCTGGGCTGTGCGTTCCCTGCCCCGGAGGGAGCCCCTGCGGCTGCACTTCGTTCTCGCCGCCCGCATCGCGGTCACGGGGGCCGTGCCTGCGGTGGTGGCGGCCGTGACCGGCAGCGGTGCCGGCTCCGCGCCGGTGCTCTCCGCCTTCCTGCTGGCACTGGTGCTGCAGCAACTCGCCACGGCGGGCCTTGTCCGGACGGGTGTGCCGTCGCTGGCCCCGGACGAGAGCCTGGCAGCATTCTCCCTCGCGGCGCTCCCCGTCCTCGCCGCACTGGCGTTCCAGGCCGACACGCGCGGGGAAACGCTCGCCGGTGCCGCGGTCGTGCTCCAGCTCCTCACATCCCTTGGCATCGGCTGGGTCACGGCCGGAGAAGCCGCGGCAGGATCTCCGTGGCGGCCCGGTGTCCGTGAACTGCTGCCACTGGGCATGGCGGCGGCGCTGGCCGGCCTGGCGTTTACCGCGGTCTCGCTCCCCGGCGGCAACACCATTCTCGCCCTGGCGGTGCTTTACCTGACGGTGCTCTACCTCGTCGCAACGGCGCTGCGCCGCGGCCGGCGCCAGCAGCGCTGGAGCTACTGGTGGATGGCCCGGGGGACCGGCACCCTTCTGGTCCTGACCGGCTTCCACCAGCTCCGGCAGGAGAGCGGTCCGGTGCTGCTCGGCGGCGAGGACATCGCGGGCGCGTCGCTGGCCGTGCTGGTACTGGGGCTGCAACTGGCTTTCCCCCTGCTGGCCGAGGCCAGGGGCCGGGCACCCCGCGGTGTCATCACCGACGCCGCCGGGGTGCTGGTGCTCCAGGGTGCAGCCCTGGCTGTCCTCACGGCGTCCGCCCTGGACCACCAGACAACCGGGGGCCGGCAGCTGACCGCCGTCGTGGTCGTGATGGCCCTGAGCGCAGCGACGGCGGGGTTCGTGCTGCGAGCCCGTCCGCGGGCGGCGGTGTTCGCCCCGGTGGTGCTGGCGGTGCTCCTGCTGGCACGGGCGGGCACCGCGCTCGATGTCGAGCTGGTGCTGGGCATCTTTGCCGGGTACAGCGCCGTGATGGTCGTGGCCGCAGCGTCGGGCACCGCCAAGGGCGGCTATTTCGCTGCGGCCCGGGTGCTGACCCTGGCCCTGGCGCTCGAGCTCAGCTATGACGCGACCGTCTCCGTCACCGCGGTCTCGGTGACCTTCGGGCTGGTTCTCGCGGCACAGCACGTGATCCGCTGGCTGATGCGGCACCGCCTGGTGGAAGTCCCGTTCCAGCAGGCAGCGGTGTGGATTACGCTCACTGCCCAGACGGTGCTTCCGCTCGGCTACCTGGCGGCGGACCCGGACGACGGCGGCCGCTGGGTCATCCTGCTGCACGTGGCGCTGCTGCTGGTCTCCGCCGTGCTGGCCAGCAGGGTCTTCGCGGCCCGCGGGGCGGCCTACCTGACGGTCTATGCCGCCGTCTTCGCCACGCTGGCTCTGGGGCCGCTGGCGCAGCTCAACGGCGGTTTCTCCGCCGGCGGTTTCCTTGACCGGCCCCTGCTGAGCCGGGACGGCGTGGTCGTGGTACTGCTCGTGCTGTCGCTGGCGGCCACCGCCGCGGGCGTGCTGTTCCGGCGGAAGGCGCGGGCCGACGTCGAGCGCTGGCTCTGGCTGGCCGCGTGCGGCGCCTTCGTCGGAACCGCCCTCCTGCTGGCACCGCCAGCGGCTGACTGGCTGGGCGGGGCAGCGGTCCTGGTGCTCGCAGTGGCTCTTTTGGCGGCATCACACCTAGAACGCTGGCCAGTCCTCTACGTGCCGGCTGTCGCGGCGGTTCTGGCCGGGGCCACCCTGGAAGGCGCCGAACTGCTGGAAACCGTGCCGGGCGCCTGGGGCAGTTACCTGCCGTGGCTTGCCGGTTGCGCTCCGGCTGCGGCGGCCCTCTATGCCGTCAGGTGGCTGCGCCGCGGCCCCCTCGGCACCGATCCGCTCCGGCGCTGGCCGCTGGCAGCTGCCGCGGTCCTTGGTCTGGGCCTCGCTGCGCTTTTCGGGCTGCGCTGGGATGCAACATCCTGGGCCGGCGCCGCGTTCGTGGCCATCACCGCCGCGGTGTGCCGCGCCGAAGTTCCGGCGGCAGCCCGCAGGGTGGCGGCGGAACTGGGACTGCTTGCCACGACGGCGGCCGTCCAGCGCGCTGCGCTGTTCACCGGACCCGGCTCCGGCTCCGCCTGGCCCGATTGGTTCTGGACGCTGCAGTGGTACGTGGTTCTTGCCGCGCTGCTGGGCGCGCTGCGCCTGGCGTCCGGCAACCGTCCGGCGGTCCGGGTGCTGTGGTCCGGGGCCGCCGGGCTGCTGACACTGTCCGGGCTGGGGATCATCTTCGGCGGCGATCCCGGAAAGCAACTCTGGGTCCTGGCGCTCATGGCGGTGCTGCTGATGGCTGGGCTGGCGTTCGGTGAACGGCTGTTTGTCTGGTGGGGCGCGGCGGGGGTGGGTCTGTGCATCATGTGGGCCATGCGCCAGTACACCTTCGCCCTGCTCGCCCTGATCGCCGCGGCCCTGATCGCGCTGGCGGTCTGGCGGCTGAACCGCAGCAAGCCGGCCGCCGGCCAGCCGGCACCCTACCGTGAGCCGGTGGACCATGGCTGACCGGAGCCGGGCGCTGATATCGTTGCTTCCAATGAAGGGAGCTCACAATGGGCTGGTTGATTTTCCTGTTGGTGGCCATTGCCGTCGTCGTCGCCGTCGTCTGGGCTAAAAAGCACTTCCGCCAAGAGATTGAACGCGCCAAGCGCATTACACGGGCCAACAAGAACAACTAGCCCGCCGGCTCAGCCTTTCCGGGCCCTGCTGAGCGCCTGGTACCAGTAGTACGAATCCTTGGGCGTACGTTCCTGCGTGTCGAAATCCACGTGGACCAGGCCGAAGCGTTGGGAGTAGCCCGCGGCCCACTCGAAGTTGTCCATCAGGGTCCAGACGTAGTAACCCAGCAGTTCGACGTCCTCGGCGATGCCCCCGGGGGACGTAGCGTCCAGGGCGTGGCCCAGGTGGGACGCGATGTAGCTGATCCGCTCCGCGTCGGCGATGGGACCGGACACATGGTCGGGCTCGGGGAAGCTGGCGCCGCTTTCGGTGATGTACAGCGGCGGGAGCGCTCCGCCATACCTGTCCTTCATCTCACGGAGCAGCGGGCCCAGATGGTCCGGTGCCACCGGCCAGCCGAAACCCGTCGTCGTGTATTCCGGGAACGCCGCCATATGGAACGGCATCTTCGTCATCGCGTCCGTGTGCCCTGCGGGGCTCTCACCCGCGCCCCGTCCGGTGGCGACCTTCACCGGGTAGTAATAGTTCAGCCCATAGAAGTCCAGGGGCTGCTGGATGGTCCGCAGATCGGCGTCGGAAATCTTCCCCAGCGAACGGAACCAGGGCCTGGCGATGAGCGGAATCTTCGGGTACCGGCCCAACAGGATCGGGTCCGCGTACACCCGGTTCAGGACCAGGTCGAAGATGTTGGCCAGGAACCGGTCCGTCACCAAACGGGACGCGGGCCGTACCGGGGAATGCAGGTTGGTGACGCCCACGGTGCCCGAGACGGACTCCGCACGCAGCGCCTGCACGGCGAGCCCGTGGGCGAGGAGCTGGTGGTGGACCGCGGGCAAGGCATCGAAGAGCAGGTCATGGCCCGGGGCATGGACCCCCAGGGCATAGCCGTTGAGGGTCACTGATACCGGTTCGTTGAGCGTGACCCACTGGGCCACGCGGTCGCCGAAGCGCCGGCCGGCCGCCGCGCTGTACTCGGCGAAGCGCTCCGCAGTGGATCGGTTCAACCAGCCGCCGCGGTGCTCCAAGGGCAGCGGCGTGTCCCAGTGGTACAGGGTGGCCATCGGGGAGATGCCGGCCTCGAGCAGCCGGTCGATGAGCCGGTCGTAGAAGTCGAGCCCCTGGTTATTGAACGGTCCGGTACCGTCCGGCTGGATCCGTGGCCAGGAGATGGAGAAGCGGTAGGAGTCGATGCCGAGGGCGCGCATCAGCTCGACGTCCTCGGGCGCCCGGTTGTAGTGGTCGCAGGCGACGGCGGGGGAGTGCCCGTCCTGGATGCTGCCCGGCTTCTCGACGAAGGCATCCCAGCCGGAGGGCCCCCGGCCGCCGGCCGCAAGGGAGCCTTCAATCTGGAAAGCGGCCGAGGCAACCCCCAGCTGGAACTCCGGGCTCAGGCGCGCAGCCAAGGCCTGGACTGCTACGGAATCCTGCACAGTCATGCCCCCATCATCCCCACGGCGCCCGCCGAAGGCAATGAGCGCAAGCCCTGCCCCGGCGTCGCCAGCGCCCGGGGCCGTGACACCGGCCCGACGTCCGGGCGACGTCCGCACTGCTCCGCACAGCCGCTGATTCGCTTCTGCCCGTTAATTCCGGCATACTAGATGAGTTGTTCAAGCGCTCTTTCGCGTCCCGATCCGGATAATGCCGGGTGCCAGGGTCCAGGTAAGAGCCCAAACATAACCCACTCCCCAAGGAATTGCGGACGAGTACGCGTGCAAACCGCGACACGCCCGACCGCGGGGGTCGGTTGCGCCGGCAGGTTGAGGAACCCGGATTCATCCGGATTCAGCTTGTGCGGCGGGTGGTAGTTACGACTTCAAATGCTTCGGCAGCCGCACAACAGGTAAGTAAACAGAGCAGCATTTACTGAAAGAGAGTCAGGCGACATGGCGGGACAAAAAATCCGCATCCGGCTGAAGTCATACGACCACGAGGTCATTGACGTTTCAGCACGGAAGATCGTTGAGACGGTCACGCGCGCAGGCGCCACGGTAGTTGGCCCCGTGCCGCTGCCGACGGAGAAGAACGTTTACTGCGTAATCCGCTCTCCGCACAAGTACAAAGACAGCCGCGAGCACTTTGAAATGCGCACGCACAAGCGTCTTATCGACATCATCGATCCCACGCCCAAGGCTGTTGATTCGCTCATGCGTCTCGACCTGCCGGCCGACGTGAACATCGAAATCAAGCTGTAGGGAGGTGCTGAGAGACTATGACCGCAACCCGTAACGTAAAGGGCCTGCTGGGCACGAAGCTCGGCATGACCCAGGTCTGGGACGAGAACAACAAGCTCATCCCCGTCACTGTGGTCCAGGCTGACTCGAACGTCATCACGCAGCTGCGCAATGCAGACACTGATGGCTATGTCGCCGTTCAGATCGGCTACGGCCAGATCGATCCCCGCAAGGTCACCAAGCCGCTGGCTGGTCACTTTGAAAAGGCAGGCGTCACGCCTCGCCGCCACGTCGTAGAACTGCGCACTGCAGATGCTGACTCTTACGAGCTGGGCCAGGAGCTTTCTGTTGAGCTCTTCGAAGCCGGCCAGAAGATCGACGTCGTTGGCACCACCAAGGGTAAGGGCTTCGCCGGTGTTATGAAGCGTCACGGCTTCCACGGCGTTGGAGCTTCCCACGGTGCCCACAAGAACCACCGTAAGCCCGGTTCAATCGGTGGCGCATCCACCCCGAGCCGCGTCTTCAAGGGCATGAAAATGGCCGGCCGCATGGGCGCCGTTCGTCACACCACGCTGAACCTCACGGTCCACGCGGTTGACGTCGAGAAGTCGCTGCTCCTGATCAAGGGCGCCGTCCCCGGCGCCCGCGGCCAGGTCGTACTCGTACGCACCGCCGTGAAGGGAGCCTAGTTCAATGACTAGCACTGTCAAGGTTGACCTGCCTGCAGAGATCTTCGACGTACAGACCAACGTGCCGCTGCTGCACCAGGTCGTCGTTGCACAGCTCGCTGCTGCTCGCCAGGGTACCCACAAGACCAAGACCCGCGCCGAGGTTTCCGGTGCAGGTCGCAAGCCGTTCAAGCAGAAGGGCACCGGCCGCGCCCGTCAGGGTTCAATCCGTGCTCCTCACATGACCGGTGGTGGCGTTGTCCACGGCCCCACGCCGCGTGACTACAGCCAGCGCACCCCCAAGAAGATGATTGCTGCTGCACTGCGCGGCGCTCTCTCTGACCGCGCCCGCAACGGCCGCATCCACGTTGTCTCTGAACTGGTTGCCGGCACCAAGCCGTCCTCCAGCGCTGCACTGGCAACTCTGCGAGGTGTCTCCGAGCGCAAGAACCTGCTCGTCGTCATCGAGCGCGCCAACGATGTTGCTGCACTCTCCGTGCGCAACCTCACGGATGTTCACGTTCTGTACGCAGACCAGCTGAACACCTACGACGTTCTCGTTTCCGATGACGTTGTCTTCACCAAGGCTGCCTACGAAGCATTCGTTGCTGACCGGGCAGTGGCAAAGAACCAGGAGGATGCCAAGTGAGTGCAGCAACCCTCAAGGACCCGCGCGACGTCGTGCTTGCACCCGTCGTCTCGGAAAAGAGCTACGGCCTGATCGATGAGGGCAAGTACACCTTCCTGGTGGACCCCCGCTCGAACAAGACCGAGATCAAGCTGGCCGTGGAGAAAATCTTCTCCGTCAAGGTCGACTCGATCAACACCATCAACCGTGCCGGTAAGCGCAAGCGCACCAAATTCGGATGGGGTACCCGCAAGAACACCAAGCGTGCAATTGTGAGCCTCAAAGAAGGCACTATCGACATCTTCGGCGGTCCGCTCTCGTAGCGGAGACCACTTTAACGAGGAAATAAATTATGGGAATCCGTAAATATAAGCCGACTACCCCGGGCCGTCGCGGCTCGAGCGTAGCGGACTTCACTGAAATCACGCGGTCGACGCCGGAAAAGTCGTTGGTTCGTCCCCTCCCGAAAAAGGGTGGCCGTAACAACACCGGTAAGATCACGACCCGTCACAAGGGTGGTGGCCACAAGCGCCAGTACCGTCTGATCGACTTCCGTCGCCACGACAAGGACGGCGTCAACGCCCGCGTTGCCGAAATCGAGTACGATCCGAACCGCACGGCTCGCATCGCCCTCCTGCACTACGTTGATGGCACCAAGCGTTACATCATCGCCCCGAACAAGCTGGGCCAGGGTGACATCGTGGAAGCAGGTGCCGACGCTGACATCAAGCCCGGTAACAACCTGCCGCTGCGCAACATCCCGGTCGGTACCGTAATCCACGCAGTTGAACTGCGCCCGGGTGGCGGCGCCAAGATGGGCCGCTCCGCCGGCGCATCGATCCAGCTCGTTGCAAAGGAAGGCCGTTTCGCCCAGCTGCGTCTGCCTTCCGGCGAAATCCGCAACGTTGACGTGCGCTGCCGCGCAACGATCGGCGAGGTCGGCAACGCCGAGCAGTCGAACATCAACTGGGGCAAGGCCGGCCGTATGCGGTGGAAGGGCGTTCGCCCGACCGTCCGTGGTGTCGCCATGAACCCGGTCGACCACCCCCACGGTGGTGGCGAGGGTAAGACGTCCGGTGGACGTCACCCCGTCAACCCGAACGGTAAGCGCGAAGGCCGCACCCGCCGTCCCAACAAAGAGAGCGACAAGCTTATTGTTCGTCGCCGTCGTACTGGCAAGAACAAGCGATAGGAGCCTGGACACATGCCACGCAGCCTGAAAAAAGGTCCTTTCGTTGACCAGCACCTCTTTGTAAAGGTAGCCAGGGAAAACGAAAAGGGCACCAAGAACGTCATCAAGACCTGGTCCCGCCGTTCGATGATCGTCCCCGACATGCTCGGCCACACGATTGCCGTACACGACGGACGCAAGCACATCCCCGTGTTTGTCACTGAGTCGATGGTCGGGCACAAGCTCGGCGAATTCGCTCCCACGCGGACATTCCGCGGCCATGTCAAGGACGACCGTAAGGGCAAGCGCCGCTAGGCGCCTGCACTTACGTCAAAGACGAGAGAAGGAAAGCAATGGAAGCCAAGGCAATTGCGCGTCACATCCGCGTAACGCCTATGAAGGCCCGGCGCGTCGTCAACCTTGTTCGTGGTAAGCAAGCGAATGAGGCTCTGGCAATTCTGAAGTTTGCCCCGCAGGCAGCTTCGGAGCCGGTATTCAAGGTAGTTCAGTCGGCAATCTCCAACGCCCGGGTCCTCGCGGACCGCGACGGCGTGGCGTTTGACGAAGGTGACCTCATCATCAGCGAAATGTATGTTGATGAAGGCCCGACCATGAAGCGGTTCCAGCCGCGAGCCCAGGGTCGTGCATTTCAGATCAAGAAGCGCACGAGCCACATCACCGTGGTAGTTGCTACCCCGGAGAAAGAGGAGGCTCGCTAAGTGGGACAGAAAGTTAACCCGCACGGGTTCCGACTCGGCATTACCACCGATCACGTATCGCACTGGTTTGCTGACAGCACCAAGGCCGGTCAGCGGTACAAGGACTTCGTCCGCGAAGACATCCGCATCCGCCAGCTCATGTCCACGGGCATGGAGCGCGCCGGCATCGCCAAGGTTGAAATCGAGCGCACCCGCGACCGCGTCCGTGTGGATATCCACACGGCACGTCCGGGCATCGTTATCGGCCGCCGCGGCGCAGAAGCAGACCGCATCCGCGGCGAGCTCGAGAAGCTCACCGGCAAGCAGGTTCAGCTGAACATCCTCGAGGTCAAGAACCCCGAGATGGAAGCACAGCTTGTTGCCCAGGGCGTTGCTGAGCAGCTGACTTCCCGCGTGGCGTTCCGCCGTGCGATGAAGAAGGCCATGCAGTCCGCACAGCGTGCAGGTGCCAAGGGCATCCGTATTGCTTGCTCGGGTCGACTGGGCGGCGCAGAAATGTCCCGCTCGGAGTTCTACCGTGAAGGCCGTGTGCCCCTGCACACCCTCCGCGCGAACATCGACTACGGCTTCTACGAGGCCAAGACCACCTTCGGCCGCATCGGCGTGAAGGTCTGGATCTACAAGGGTGACGTCACCGCCAAGGAACTGGCTCAGCAGGCAGCTGCTGCTCCGTCCCGTGGCCGTGGTGCCAGCGACCGCCCGGGCCGCCCGGGTGGCGCTGACCGTGGTGACCGTCGTCGTCGTAACGACCGCCCGGCCGAAGCAGCTCCTGCTGCCGAAGCTCCGGCGGCTGATGCAGCTTCTGCCGCACCGGCACAGGCAGCAGAAGGAGGACAGGCTTAAATGCTTATCCCACGTCGAGTCAAGCACCGTAAGCAGCACCACCCGGGTCGTTCCGGCGCTGCTACGGGCGGCACCAAGGTCTCCTTCGGTGAATGGGGTATCCAGGCTCTGAGCCCGGCATACGTCACGAACCGTCAGATCGAATCTGCCCGTATCGCGATGACCCGCCACATCAAGCGTGGCGGCAAGGTCTGGATCAACATCTACCCGGACCGTCCGCTGACGAAGAAGCCTGCCGAAACCCGCATGGGTTCCGGTAAGGGTTCTCCGGAATGGTGGGTCTCAAACGTCAAGCCGGGCCGGGTTCTCTTTGAGATCTCCGGCGTCGAGGAATCGGTTGCCCGCGAGGCACTGCGCCTGGCGATCCACAAGCTCCCGTTGAAGGCACGCATTCTGCGTCGCGAAGGTGGTGAATAGAAATGTCAGTAGGATCCAAGGAACTTGCATCCGCACAGCTGGACGGTTTCGACAACGAGCGACTCGTTGAAGAACTCCGTAAGGCCAAGGAAGAGCTGTTCAACCTGCGTTTCCAGTCCGCCACCGGCCAGCTGGAGAACCACGGTCGGCTGCGCGCGGTAAAGAAAGACATCGCACGCATCTACACCGTTCTCCGTGAGCGCGAGCTGGGCATTCGTGCCGAGGTTGCCGCACCGGTTGTGGAAGCCAAGGAAGAAAAGAAGTCCAAGAAGGCTGCAACCAAAAAGGCTGACAAGGCTGAAACGGTTGAGACCGAGGAGGACGCCAAGTGAGTGAAAAGGACGAGAACGTGACGGAAACTGTTTCCGGCGCAGCTACGGCTGACGAGCGCGGTTACCGTAAGACGAAGCGCGGCTATGTGGTCTCGGACAAGATGGAAAAGACCATCGTTGTCCAGGTCGAGGACCGTGTGAAGCACGCCCTCTATGGCAAGGTCCTTCGCCGCAACACGAAGATCAAGGCTCACGACGAAGAGAACAGCGCCGGCATCGGCGACCTCGTTCTCCTCGCCGAGACCCGCCCGCTCTCCGCTACCAAGCGGTGGCGTCTGGTAGAGATCCTCGAGAAGGCCAAGTAACACCCGCAGCTTCCCTGTACAGGGGATCTGTTGAGAAACCCCCGTTCCCCTTTGGGAGCGGGGGTTTCTCCGTTCTCCGGGTGGTTCCAGGGGGCCGGCGCGTCACGTGCTGCAGATTTTCAGCCGCCGTACGACGCCGGCGGGCCGGGTTTCCGGGGGAGCGCGGGGGCCGGCGGGCCAATAGTGTGCCGTGCGCGACGCCGTCGTCTGTGGTATTGGCCGATTCTGGCTGAGGCCCAAAGCGTGCTAAGATTTTGAGTTTGTATGGCGCTATCTGTGCGCCGTCAGTAAACCTCGTAAACAATCGTGCCACGGCATAGTGCCCCCTCGCGCCCCGACCCGTCGGGAAATTCGTCTGGGAAGCAAATGTTTTTGGCACGGGAGTTTAGGCCTGGTCTGGCAAAATCCAGGCAGGTCAAGAGACACCCCGATCAACCGTTCCGCAAGGCTCATTCCGTAGGAAGATTTTCGGTCTGAGAACCAGCGCGACGCAAGGAGTAAATAGTGATTCAGCAGGAGTCGCGACTCAAGGTCGCCGACAACACGGGTGCTAAGGAAATCCTTACCATTCGCGTTCTCGGTGGATCTGGCCGTCGCTACGCAGGCATTGGCGACGTCATCGTCGCTACCGTCAAGGACGCAATTCCGGGCGGCAACGTAAAGAAGGGCGACGTCGTCAAGGCTGTCATCGTCCGTACCAAGAAGGAACGCCGCCGTGCGGATGGTTCCTACATCAAGTTTGACGAGAACGCAGCTGTGATCCTGAAGGCTGACGGTGACCCCCGCGGTACCCGTATCTTCGGACCGGTTGGTCGTGAACTTCGCGATAAGAAGTTCATGAAGATCGTTTCTCTGGCTCCGGAGGTGCTTTAGTCCATGGCTAAGATCAAAAAGGGTGACCTGGTTCAGGTCATCACTGGCGCCAAGGCTGAGCGCGGCGGCGACAAGGGCAAGCAGGGCAAGGTCCTGCGCGTTTTCCCCGAGACCAACCGCGTGCTGGTCGAAGGAATTAACCGCGTAACCAAGCACACCAAGGTCGGTCAGTCGCAGCGCGGCACCAAGACCGGTGGCATCGAAGTCGTCGAGGCTACGATCCACATCTCCAACGTGGCTCTGGTTGACCCGTCCACCAAGAAGCCCACCCGCGTCGGTTTCCGCACCGAGACCGTTGAGCGCGATGGCGTGAAGCGCGAAGTGCGTGTCCGCGTGGCCAAGAGCTCAGGGAAGGACATCTAATGACTGAGACTCTCGAGACTCCGGCAAGCAAGATCGTTCCTCGTCTGAAGACCAAGTACGCGGATTCCATCAAGAGCTCGCTCGTTGAGGAATTCAAGTACGAGAACGTCAACCAGGTTCCCCGTCTGGTCAAGGTCGTTGTGAACATGGGTGTTGGAGATGCCGCCAAGGACTCCAAGCTGATCGACGGCGCTGTCCGCGATCTGACCCTGATCACCGGCCAGAAGCCGCAGGTAACCAAGGCCCGCAAGTCGATCGCACAGTTCAAGCTGCGCGAAGGCATGCCGATCGGTGCACACGCAACTCTGCGTGGGGACCGCATGTGGGAATTCCTGGACCGTCTGGTCACGCTGGCTCTGCCGCGTATCCGCGACTTCCGGGGCCTCAGCGGCAAGCAGTTCGACGGCAACGGCAACTACACCTTCGGTCTGACCGAGCAGGTTATGTTCCACGAGATCGACCAGGATTCCATTGACCGCGTTCGCGGCATGGACATCACCGTCGTGACCACTGCCAAGACCGATGACGAAGGCCGCGCGCTGCTCAAGGCGCTTGGCTTCCCGTTCAAGACCGAAGATTAATCTAGCTACGTAAAAGGTCCGTCCGTGCCGGTTCCGAACTTTGTTCGGAAAGACTGCACGGCGGAAACCGTTATGAGGAAGGGCATGAGCCCACCATGACAATGACAGATCCCGTCGCAGACATGCTTACGCGTCTGCGCAACGCAAACTCGGCATACCACGATTCCGTGTCTATGCCGTACAGCAAGCTCAAGGCACGCGTCGCCGACATCCTGAAGGCCGAAGGTTACATCGCCTCCTGGAAAGAAGAAGACGCTGAGGTTGGCAAGAAGCTGACCCTCGAGCTCAAGTTCGGTCCGAACCGCGAGCGTTCCATCGCTGGCGTTCGTCGTATTTCCAAGCCGGGACTGCGCGTTTACGCAAAGTCCACCAACCTGCCGCACGTGCTCGGTGGCCTGGGTGTCGCAATCCTGTCCACCTCTTCCGGCCTCTTGACTGACAAGCAGGCCGGCAAGAAGGGCGTGGGCGGCGAAGTCCTCGCTTACGTCTGGTAACGGGAAAGGAAGAGAATAATGTCACGTATTGGACGTCTCCCCATCACCGTTCCTGCCGGCGTTGAGGTCAAGGTTGACGGCTCTGTCGTCAACGTCAAGGGTTCCAAAGGCGAGCTGAGCCACACTGTGCCCAGCCCGATCGAGGTTTCCCTGGAAGATGGCACCCTGACTGTCGCCCGCCCGAACGACGAGCGCGCCTCACGTTCGCTGCACGGCCTGACCCGCACCCTGATCGCCAACATGATCCAGGGTGTCACCGCAGGCTACGAGAAGAAGCTTGAAATCGTCGGT
Organism: Arthrobacter sp. 10L424; assembly: GCF_056395325.1. Classification (NCBI taxonomy): domain Bacteria; kingdom Bacillati; phylum Actinomycetota; class Actinomycetes; order Micrococcales; family Micrococcaceae; genus Arthrobacter; species Arthrobacter sp. 10L424. Next base: position 376,338 of record NZ_JBFTJH010000001.1, read on the forward strand.
ACCGGTTACCGCGTTCAGGCAAAGGGTGCTGACCTGGAGTTCGCTCTGGGCTACAGCCACCCGGTTAACATCACGGCACCGAACGGCATCACCTTTGCAGTAGAGACCCCGACCAAGCTCTCTGTTTCAGGTATCTCCAAGCAGCAGGTCGGCGAGGTTGCTGCCAACATTCGCAAGCTGCGGAAGCCGGACCCCTACAAGGGCAAGGGCATCCGTTACGCAGGCGAAGTCATCCGCCGCAAGGTCGGAAAGGCTGGTAAGTAACCATGGCGATCGCAATTAACAAGAAGCGTACGAACAAGAGCAAGTCTGCCCAGCGCAGCCGCCGCCAGCTTCGTATCCGCAAGCGCATCTCCGGCACGGCTGTACGTCCGCGTATGGTCGTCAACCGTTCCGCACGCCACGTATTCGTCCAGGTTGTCGATGACACCAAGGGCCTGACCGTAGCGAGCGGCTCCACTTTGGAAGCCGACCTTCGTGCATTCGACGGTGACAAGACTGCCAAGGCCAAGCGCGTTGGCGAGCTCGTCGCCGAGCGTGCCAAGGCTGCCGGTATCGAAGCAGTTGTCTTCGACCGCGGTGGTAACAAGTACCACGGCCGGATCGCCGCCGTCGCTGACGGCGCACGTGAAGGTGGGCTGGCACTGTGACCGAAAATAACGAAAAGGACATTCAGGTGACTGAAGCTGTAGCTGCTCCGGCAACTGAGACCGCTGCGCCTGCTACCACTGATGACCGCCGTGGTGGCGCTCGTCGTGGCGAGCGTGGCGACCGCGGCCAGGGCCGTGGCGACCGTGGTGGCCGTGGTGGCCGCGATGGTGGCCGCGAAGCCGAAAAGAGCCAGTTCGTAGAGCGCGTCGTAACCATCAACCGTGTTTCCAAGGTCGTCAAGGGTGGTCGTCGCTTCAGCTTCACCGCCCTCGTCGTCGTCGGTGACGGCAACGGTATGGTCGGCGTCGGCTACGGCAAGGCTAAGGAAGTTCCTGCCGCCATCGCGAAGGGCGTTGAAGAGGCCAAGAAGTCCTTCTTCCGCGTTCCCCGCATCGGCAGCACCATCCCGCACCGTGTTCAGGGTGAAGCCGCCGCAGGCGTCGTTATGCTGCGTCCGGCTTCTGCCGGTACCGGTGTTATCGCCGGCGGTCCGGTCCGTGCAGTACTGGAGTGCGTGGGCATCCACGACATCCTCTCCAAGTCGCTCGGTTCCTCCAACGCCATCAACATCGTGCACGCGACCGTTGACGCGCTGAAGCGCCTCGAAGAGCCGGCAGCAGTGGCAGCACGCCGCGGCCTCCCGCTCGACGAGATCGCCCCGCCGGCAATGGTGAAGGCGCTCCTGAACCAGAAGGCAGGTGTCTGAGTCATGGCTAAGAACGTGCTTGTCTCCGACGCAAAGTTGGAGATCACTCAGATTAAGTCCGCCATTGGCGGCAAGCAGAACCAGCGCGACACCCTGCGGTCCCTCGGCCTGAAGCGGATCGGACACACCGTTGTCCGCACCGCCGACGCCGTGACTGTCGGCATGGTCAACACGGTTCCGCACCTGATAAAGGTAGAGGAGGCGAAGTAAATGGCAGAGAAGAACACCGCCGAAAAGGCACAGGGCGCCACTGCTGAGAAGCAGAACGCACTGAAGGTTCACCACCTGCGTCCCGCCCCGGGTGCCAAGACCGCCAAGACCCGTGTTGGTCGTGGTGAAGGTTCCAAGGGTAAGACCGCCGGTCGCGGTACCAAGGGTACGAAGGCCCGCTACCAGATCAAGGCTGGCTTTGCCGGCGGCCAGCTGCCGCTGCACATGCGCCTCCCGAAGCTGCGCGGCTTCAAGAACCCGTTCCGGGTTGAGTTCCAGGTTGTAAACCTGGACAAGCTCAACGAGCTGTTCCCGGAAGGTGGCGACGTCACCGTGGAGAACCTGGTCGAAAAGGGTGCCGTTCGCAAGAACCAGCCCGTCAAGGTGCTGGGCACCGGCGACATCACCGTCAAGGTGAATGTCACCGCCCACGCATTCTCGGCCAGCGCCGCAGAAAAGATTGAAGCAGCAGGCGGCAGCACCACCGCCCTCTAACGAGGCGGCGGGGCAGTTGCCCGTTGTGGAAACTCCCGGTACCAGGGGCTCAGGCCCTAGGTGCCGGGAGTTTTTCTGTTTTTCCCGGCCCTGCGATTGTTCGCAGGACGCGAACACCCGTTAGACTCGGTTGTTGGGTTTATTTGACCTATCTCACATGACTTTACTTATTCATCAGGAGGACGCTTGCTTAGCGCATTTGGCCGGGCCTTTCGCACGCCTGATCTGCGACGCAAGTTGTTGTTCACGCTGGGAATCATCACAATCTTCCGCTTGGGTGCCTTCATCCCCTCGCCTGGTGTGAACTACCAGAATGTCCAGCAATGCTTGCAGACCGGTCAGACCTCGGGCGGTATCTACCAGCTCGTCAACCTGTTCAGCGGCGGTGCGTTGCTGCAGGTGTCCGTCTTCGCCCTCGGCATCATGCCGTACATCACGGCCAGCATCATCGTTCAGCTGCTCCGGGTGGTCATTCCCCGGTTCCAGGAGCTCTACGAGGAGGGCGCCTCGGGCCAGTCGAAGCTGACGCAGTACACGCGTTACCTCACTATCGCCCTGGGCCTGTTGAACGCCACGACGCTGGTGTCGCTGGCGCGCTCCGGCCAGCTGCTGCCTAATTGCCAGCTGCCGATCATCCCGGACGACAGCATCGTCACCACGATCCTCATCATCATCACGCTGACGGCCGGCACCGGCCTCATCATGTGGATGGGCGAGCTCGTGACCGAAAAGGGTGTCGGCAACGGCATGTCGCTGCTCATCTTCACGTCCATCGTTTCCAGCTTCCCCGGCTCGCTTGGTGCCATCTGGACCTCGCAGGGCCCGGGAACGTTCTTTATGGTCCTGGTCATCGGCCTGCTGACCGTGGCCGCGGTGGTCTTCGTGGAACAGTCGCAGCGCCGCATCCCGGTGCAGTACGCCAAGCGGATGATTGGCCGCCGCACTGTGGGCGGCACCAGCACCTACATCCCGATCAAGGTGAACATGGCCGGCGTCGTGCCCGTCATCTTCGCCTCCTCGATGCTGTACCTGCCGGGCCTGATTTCCCAGTTCAACCAGCCCAAGCCCGGCGAGCCCGTAGCGCCGTGGGTTGAGTGGATTAACAACAACCTCACCCGCGGTGACCACCCGATCTACATGGCCCTCTACTTCGCCATGATTGTGTTCTTCACGTACTTCTATGTTGCGATCACTTTCAACCCTGAAGAAGTTTCTGACAACATGAAGAAGTACGGCGGCTTCATTCCGGGTATCCGTGCCGGCAAGCCGACGGCGGACTACCTGCAGTATGTGCTTTCCAGGATCACCCTCCCCGGTGCCATTTACCTGGGATTCGTGGCACTGATTCCGCTCGTTGCCCTGGTCCTGATCAACGCCAACCAGAACTTCCCGTTCGGCGGCACCTCGATCCTGATCATGGTCGGCGTCGGTTTGGAGACCGTCAAGCAGATTGATGCGCAGCTACAGCAGCGTCACTACGAAGGGCTTTTGCGATGACGAGAATGTTGATTATCGGACCTCCCGGCTCCGGCAAGGGAACACAGGCGGAACGAATTTCGGAGCGCCTCGGCGTCGTCGCGATTTCCACCGGCGACATCTTCCGCGCCAACGTCAAAGGTGAGACTCCGCTTGGCATCGAAGCCAAGAAATACATGGACGCCGGCGACTTCGTCCCGGACAGCGTGACCAACAAGATGGTCCGCGACCGTCTCAGCGAGGACGACGTCGAGAACGGCTTCCTGCTGGACGGCTACCCGCGCACCACCGCGCAGGTGGACTACCTCGACGGGATCCTCGCCGACGGCGACCAGAAGCTCGACGTCGTCCTGCAGCTCACGGCCGACGACGAGGAACTTGTTACCCGCCTGCTGGGCCGGGCCAAGGAAACCGGACGCACCGACGACAACGAAGCCGTCATCCGGCACCGCCTTGACCTGTACCACGGCCAGACGGAGGCCGTTGTCGCCAAGTATGCCGACCGAGGCATCCTGACCCGTGTAGACGGCATCGGCGGCATCGACGAGGTCACTGACCGCGTTATGCAGGCCATCAAAGAGGCCCAGTCGGCCTGATCGGCCACTGACCTTGAGGCCCCTCCCGGAACACCGGGAGGGGCCTCAGCCATTTGGCCGACCGCCCCAGAGTGGCACGGCCCCATCGAAAGGAAGTTGCGGATGGCATTCGGCCAGCCACGCATCGAGTACAAGACCAACGCCCAGATGCGCTCCATGCATGGGGCCGGGCTCGTCCTGAGCCGCGCCCTGGACGCCGCTGTTGCGGCCGCCGCGCCGGGGAAAACCACCCAAGACCTCGACGCCGTGTTCGCGGCGGTGCTCAAGGATGCCGGCGCGACCTCCAATTTCCTTGGCTACCACGGCTTCCCCGCCACGATCTGCACCTCGGTCAACGAGGAGGTGGTCCACGGTATCCCCGGCGGCCGCGTCCTGCAGGACGGGGACATCCTCTCGATCGATGGCGGTGCGATCCTGGACGGCTGGCACTCCGATTCGGCCCGCACCGTGATCGTCGGCACCGCGGATCCCGAGGACCAGCGGCTCTCCGACGTCACCGAGGCCGCGATGTGGCACGGGATTGCGGCGCTGGCCACTGGAAAGTTCGTCGGCGACGTCGGCAACGCCGTGGACGACTACGTCTCTTCCGTGCCCGGCAAGGCGCTGGGCATCCTCGAGGACTACGTGGGTCACGGTATCGGCTCGGAGATGCACATGGCCCCGGATGTACCGAACTACCGCACCAACCACCGCGGGCCCAAAATCCGCCCGGGACTGTGCCTGGCCATCGAACCGATGCTGGTCCGCGGAAGCATCGACACCGCCGTGCTGGAGGACGACTGGACCGTGGTGACCACCGACGGCAAACGGTCCTGCCAGTGGGAGCATTCCGTGGCGGTCCACGAGAAGGGCATCTGGGTGCTCTCCGCGCCGGACGGGGGAGCCGCGAAACTGGCCCCTCTCGGCGTCGTTCCCGTCCCTATTCCCTAGGCGCGGGACCCCGGCACGCGGCGCCGGCGTCACGGGCCATCGCGTGCCATCCCCCGTGACACGACAAATCCCTGGCGACGCCGTAATACGGCAGCGCCAGGGATTCGTCGTAGCGGGAGAACTTACCCGCGTCGTCAGCTCTTGAGCTTCGGCTTCACGTCCTTGGTGTAGATGCCCTCCAGAGTGGCCTTCAGTGCGGTCATGGTGGCCTTGACGTCGCCCTGCTGGGTGAGGATTGCCGCGGCAGCCTTGGCCATCTCCTGGTCCGCGCCCGGCAGGAACACGCGGGCGTTGTCCTGGACGCGGGTGACGGCGAGCTGGTCCATGGCGGTCTTGATCTGCGGCGTCTTGGCCAGCACGGCAGTCATGTCGGCGGAAGTGCGGGTGGGCATGTAGCCCGTGGCCGCGGAGAACTGCGCCGTGTTTTCCGGCTCCGTCATGAACTTCAGGAAGGTGGCGGCGGCGAGCTGGACCTCTTTGCTGACCCCGCTGGGGATGCCCAGGCCGGCACCGCCCGTGGGACACACCGGGCTTTCGCTCTTCGGTCCGCCCGGCAGGTACCCGACGCCCACGTTGAACTTCGCGGACTTCAGGACCCCCAGGAGGGAACCCGTGGAGGAAATCGTGGACGAGGTGATGCCCGCGGCGAAGTCGTCGGCGGCTTCCTTGGACGAGACCCCCGCCCACTTGTCCTTGAAGATGGAGTCCTGCGCCCACTGCAGGGCGGCGACGGACTCGGCGGAATCGCAGTTGAATGCCCACTCGTTGGACCAGCTGCCGCCCCAGCCCCACAGATTGTTCTGCAGGGTCCAGCCGGCGTAGCCGGCCAGGGCCGGGTAGATGTAGGCGTACTGCGCTCCGGAGCTGGCCTTGAGCTTGGGCGCCCACTCGCCGAACTCCTGCCAGGTCTTCGGGGCACGGTCCGGCAGCCCGGCGGCCTTGAAGTGGTCCTTGTTGTAGTAGAACAGCGGGGTTGAACGGCCGTAGGGCAGTGCCCACTGCTTGTCCGCGTACTGGTAGTCGGCGATCAGGGACTTCTGGAAATCGTCCACCTTGATGTCCAACTGCTTGATCAGGCTGTTCAGCGGGATGATGTTGCCGTTCGTGTAGTAGCGGAACCACCACACGTCGGAGAGGACCACGAGACCCGGCAGGCCGGACTTTGCCGCCTGTGACGTCTGGAACTTCTGCGCGATCTCCTCGTAGTTGGCTCCGGCGGTCACGAGGTTGACCTTGATGTCCGGGAACTTCGCGTGGAACTTCTCGATGATGGCTTTTTCCACGTCCTGGGACTTGCCGGGGTGGCTGGTCCAGAAGTCGATCGACGCGGCCGGCTTGACGCCGCTGAAGTCGATATCGGCGGCACCTGTTGCCGCCGCAGTGCCGCCGGTGGACGGCCCGCCGCAGGCAGCCAGCGCCGCGGCACCTGCCCCGGCGCCGGCCAGTCCCAGGAAATTTCTGCGGTCAAGATTTAATGCCATGGTGGATCCTCTCGGTGGTGCGACTGGTTAGCTGTGAAGACTGGATTGCGGTGGGACTTGGGGGCTGCATCACCCGGTGACGCTGCCCTGGGTAAGGCCGGCCACGATGTAGCGCTGCAGCGCCGCGAAGACCAGCAGGATGGGCACGATCACGAGCACGGCTCCGGCCATCAGGATGCCCCAGCCGGAGCCGTTGCCTTCGGAGTTCTGCAGGAGCGTCAGGCCCACGGGCAGAGTCATGGTCTCGGGACGGTCCGTGATGATGAGCGGCCAGATGTAGTCGTTCCATTCGCTCACGACGACGACGAGCGCCACCGTTGCGATCGAGGGCCCGGAGACCGGGACCACGATCCGCCAGAGGCGGCGCCAGTGGCCGGCGCCGTCGATCTCGGCCGATTCCAGGATGGAGGAGGGCAGCGTCAGGAAGTGCTGGCGAAGCAGGAACGTCCCGAACGCCGTGCCAAGGCCCGGGAGGATGATGCCCCACAGGGTGTTCTTGCCGCCCATCCCAGCGATCAGGATGTAGTTGGGGAGGATGGACACCTGCGGCGGGACCATCAGGGCCACCAGGATCAAAACGAAGATGACGTTCTTGTACGGGAAGCGGACAAACACCAGCGCGTAGGCGGTCAAGATCGCCAGGAGGACCTTGATGGTGGCCCCCACGCTGGTGACGATCAGGCTGTTCACGAAGAACTGGGCGAACGGCACAGTGGTCATGGCGACGTTGTAGTTTTCGAAGTTCAGGCTCTCCGGCAGGATCTTCAGGTCCATGGTGATGATCTCGCCGGGCTGCTTGAACGAACTCAGCACCATCCACAGCAGCGGCAGGAACACCACCAGTGTGGCGAGGACCAAGGGAAGGTAGCCGCCGGCAATCGTCTGGACCAGGTTGGCGCGGGAGAACGGTCGGTGGCGCTGAACCGGGATCCCGGGATCGGCGTCGGCCGGTGAGGCGGGGCCGGCGTTGGCGGCGGGGTCAGGGCTGACGGGGGAGAGCAGGCTCACGAGTAGTGCACCTTCCGTTCGACGAACCGCAACTGCAGCACGGTGATGATGAGCAGGATGGCGAACAGAGTCACGGAGATCGCGGCCGAGTAGCCGGCCCGGTTGAACGCCCCGAAGGCCTGGAGGTAGGCCTCGTAGATCAGCGTGCTGGTGCCGTTGCCCAGCGGGGTCATGATGCGGATCAGGTCGAAGGCCTGCAACGAGCTCAGCATTGTGGTGATGAGCAGGAAGAACGTGGTGGGGGAGAGCAGCGGCAGGGCCATGCTCATGAAGCGCCGGAAGCCGTTGGCTCCGTCCAGCGACGCGGCCTCCATGACATCCTGCGGGAGCGACTGCAGCCCCGCCAGGTAGACGACGGCGCAGTAGCCGAGGTTCTTCCACACGTAGACGATGATGACCATGACCAGGGACAGCTGCGGGTCATTGATCCACTGCGGACTCTGCTGGCCGATGCCGCGCAGCAGCCAGGCGAGCACCCCGTAGCCGGGATCGAAAATGAAGAGCCAGACGAGCCCGACGCCGACGCCGCTGAGCACGTACGGGGCGAAGACGGCTGAGCGCGCGAACGTTGTGCCGCGGATCCTGGAGTTCAGGGCCAGGGCCACCAGCAGGCCGAGGACCATGGAGCCGCCGACGGTGACGAGCGTGAAAACCGCAGTGGTTCCGAGGACCTTGGTGGCGTCCGAACTGGTGAAGAAGGTGACGTAGTTTTCGAAGCCCACCACCGTGGCATTGGCCGAGCCCAGGGTCCAGTCCAGGGTTGAGTAATAGATGTTGTTGAAGAGCGGGAGGTAGGTGAACACCGCAATCAGGAGCAGGTTGGGGAGTGCTAACGCCAGGAAAACGAAGAAGTCCCGGCGGGTTCGTGCGGACCAGCGGGCACGTGGCGCCGGGGCCGGTTTGGCCTCGACGACGGCGCGCGGCCGGTCGGTCAATTGTCGCGTCATTCAGGTCTCTAACGGTTCCGTGCCTGCCGGTGGCAGGCGGGTGGGCGGGGATACCTAGCTATCACTTCACCACATGGCTGGTGGGCAGAATCCCGCACAAGACCCCATTAGAGCTTTGTTGTCCAAGGCTTCGTTGCCCGTTCACGCTGTGTTGCATGCAGTATTACATAACGCTTGTTTGGACTCCGGACATCAGCGCGCGATTCGTCAAGTCGATGGAGGCGCGGCGGGAGGCAGGGGCCTTGCGCCGGAGCGCACAATAGAGCCATGACTGCGATTACGGACGTGCCCGGCCTGCGAGTGGGCCATGCCGGCAGGACAGGCGAAGGCTGGCTGAGCGGAGTGACGGTTGTGCTGCCCCCGCCGGGCACCGTTGGTTCCGTCGATGTCAGGGGCGGCGGGCCCGGGACTCATGAGACCGATGCCCTGGACCCGACGACTCTGACCCGGACCGTGGACGCCGTCGTGCTCACCGGGGGAAGCGCGTTCGGCCTCGCCGCGGCCCACGGCGCCCAGCGCTGGTGCGAGGAGAACGGCCGCGGTTTCCCGGTCGCCGGCGGCGTGGTCCCGATCGTGCCGGCCGCGGCGATCTTCGACCTCGGCCGCGGAGGAGACTTCACCGCCCGCCCGGACGCCGACATGGGCTACGCGGCCACGAGGGACGCCGCCGCCCGCAACGAAGCCCACGCCGTCGAACGCGGCAACATAGGAGCCGGCACAGGAGCTCTCATAGGCCGGGGACAGTACAAGGGCGGAATAGGAACAGCCTCAATAACCCTGGAAAACATCTCCGGCGAGGGTGCTGTTGTTGTAGGCGCCATCGCGGTAGTCAACGCGCTGGGACTACCGTTCGGCACATCGAGCCAGCGGACGGAACCCGGCAGCGTGCGTCTAAGTGGGGGCCACGACGGCGGGGTTCCCTCGCCGAGCTTGCGAGGCGGAGGGGCCGGTGGGGAGGAACGAGCGAGCACGCAGAGGGTTTCGGCTGCTGGCTCGGAAGGTGAGGCTGCAGTCGCAGACTACGAGGCTGGCTCGCCGCCCCTCAACACGACCCTCGTCGTCGTCGCGACCAATGCCATCCTGGACAAGGCCGAGTGCAAACGCACCGCCTCGGCCGCCCACGCAGGACTGGCCCGGGCGCTGGACCCCAGCCACACCCTGGCGGACGGCGACACGGTCTTTTGCCTCGCCACCGGCGCGCTCGCCCTGGACCGCGGCAGCGAGTCCGCCCGGCAGGTGAGCCTCATTACCCTGCAGAGTGCGGCAGCCGACGTCGTGCGCCTCGCGATCCTCGATGGGATAGCCCGCGCGGAGCCTGTGAGCACGCCGGCGGGCGAATTTGGTGCATACGGGCGCTGAATACGCTACGATTGCTGGATTTAACATTCGGGCCGTAATGGCGTAGTGTTGTCTGTTGGTTGTCTGCCCTGTTGTGCCCTTTTGTGGCCGGGAGGCATCAGCCAATCAATCAAAAACGTCCGCGGTCATTTCCGGTGCAAGCCGGAGGGCGGCGGCAAACAACAGTTAGCGGAGGGTATGGCCAAGAAGGACGGGGTCATTGAGATCGAGGGCGTTGTGACTGAGGCGCTGCCTAACGCGATGTTTCGCGTTGAGCTCACCAACAAGCACATCGTTCTGGCGCACATCTCTGGAAAGATGCGCCAGCACTACATCAGGATCCTCCCTGAGGACCGGGTAGTGGTGGAGCTGAGCCCGTACGACCTGACACGTGGTCGTATCGTCTACCGCTACAAGTAAACACTGGGCGGCCAGAGCAACAGCCGAAGGCCGGTCCAGCTGACCACTGCAACACGCAAAGGAACGCCATGAAGGTCAAGCCGAGCGTCAAGCAGATCTGCGAAAAGTGCAAAGTGATCCGCCGTAATGGCCGGGTCATGGTGATCTGCGAGAACCCGCGCCACAAGCAGCGCCAGGGCTAATTTCCCTCTTCGGGAAATCCTGGGTTGCTAACCCACGCAAGTAAATAAAAGGCAGCACAAGCTGATCTGGGACATATGGGCCCGTACAGCTAACCCCCGGTCGGAGGCTGGGGCCGCACGGAACGTGCGGGTGTACTGCCTACGACCTCCGGTTTATACAAGGAGCACTGCCTCTATGGCTCGTCTCGCTGGCGTAGACATTCCCCGCGAAAAGCGGTTGGAAATTGCGCTTACTTACATCTACGGCGTGGGCAAGACCCGTGCACACGAAACCCTGGCTGCCACGGGCATCAGCGCGGACGTTCGGGTCAAGGACCTGTCCGACGCCGAGCTCGTCCAGCTGCGTGATTACATTGAAGGCAACTACAAGGTTGAGGGTGACCTTCGCCGCGAAGTAGCAGCAGATATCCGCCGCAAGGTTGAGATCGGCAGCTACGAAGGTATTCGCCACCGCAAGGGCCTGCCAGTGCGCGGACAGCGTACGAAGACGAACGCACGTACCCGCAAGGGTCCGAAGCGCACCGTCGCAGGCAAGAAGAAGACCCGCTAAACCCCTCGGGATTAGCTCGTCTTCCCCCAATAACTTTCTGTAGGAGAAATAATGCCCCCGAAGACTCGTGGCGCGGTTCGCAAGCCGCGTAAGAAGGACAAAAAGAATATCGCGCTGGGCCAGGCGCACATCAAGAGCACCTTTAACAACACCATCGTGTCCATCACGGACCCGAACGGTGCTGTCATCTCCTGGGCTTCGTCCGGTGAGGTTGGCTTCAAGGGCTCACGTAAGTCCACCCCGTTCGCAGCCCAGATGGCCGCCGAAGCCGCCGCAAAGCGTGCGCAGGAGCACGGTATGCGCAAGGTTGACGTATTCGTCAAGGGCCCGGGTTCGGGTCGCGAAACGGCTATCCGTTCACTGCAGGCCGCTGGCCTTGAGGTTGGATCCATCCAGGATGTAACCCCCAGCGCCCACAACGGCTGCCGTCCGCCGAAGCGCCGCCGCGTCTAAGGCTTTCCAACGCACCGGTGCTTGCCCGGACCTTCGCGGGTCCGGGCAAGCCCAGCCGCGTTAAGTCTCAGACCGATCTTTCCACCACCTGTGTTGCGTCATATAGCGGATGCTCGCCGAAAGGAAACCTAAGTGCTCATTGCACAGCGCCCCACCCTCTCCGAAGAGGTCGTCTCCGACAACCGCTCCCGTTTCATCATTGAACCGCTGGAGCCCGGTTTCGGTTACACCCTCGGAAACTCCCTCCGCCGTACCCTGCTCTCCTCCATCCCCGGTGCCTCTGTCACGAGCATCCGGATCGATGGCGTGCTGCACGAGTTCACCACGGTTCCGGGTGTCAAGGAAGATGTCACTGAGATCATCCTGAACATCAAGAACCTGTCGGTCTCCTCCGAGCACGACGAGCCGGTTGTTGCTTACCTGCGCAAGCAGGGCCCGGGAGTCGTCACCGCCGCGGACATCGCTCCGCCGGCCGGCGTCGAATTCCACAACCCGGATCTGCACATTGCCACGCTGAACTCGAAGGGCAAGTTCGAACTCGAACTGACCATCGAGCGCGGCCGCGGCTACGTTTCGGCAGCTCAGAACAAGTCCGGCGACTCCGAGATCGGCCGCATTCCGGTCGACTCGATCTACTCGCCGGTCCTGAAGGTTACTTTCCGCGTGGAAGCTACCCGTGTTGAGCAGCGCACTGACTTTGACAAGCTCATTGTCGACGTCGAGACCAAGCAGGCCATCGCCCCGCGCGATGCCGTTGCTTCGGCAGGTACCACCCTGGTGGAACTGTTCGGTCTGGCCCGCGAGCTGAACACCGCAGCTGAAGGTATCGAGATTGGCCCGTCGCCGACGGATGCTGCCCTGGCAGCTGACATGGCCCTGCCGATCGAGGATCTGGACCTCACCGTCCGTTCCTACAACTGCCTCAAGCGTGAGGGCATCCACACCGTGGGTGAACTCGTGGCCCGCTCCGAGGCCGACCTCATGGACATCCGTAACTTCGGTGCGAAGTCCATCGATGAGGTCAAGGCAAAGCTGGTTGAACTGGGCCTGTCCCTCAAGGACTCGCCTCCCGGTTTTGACCTCGCAGCACGCGCCGCAGCAATTGAAGAGGACGACGCCGCTTTCAGCGACGACGAGCTCTAAAAAACAGATCTTGGCCCGCGGGCTGATGCACCACGGTGTGCGCAGCCCAACGGCTTCCATATGAGGAGAAACTATTATGCCTACCCCCGCTAAGGGTCCGCGCCTCGGAGGCGGAGCGGCTCACGAGCGTCTTATGCTCGCGAACCTGTCCGCAGCACTGTTCGAGCACAAGCGGATCACCACCACGGTGACCAAGGCCAAGCGACTGAAGCCGTACGCCGAGCGCCTGGTGACTTTCGCCAAGCGTGGCGACCTGGCTTCCCGCCGCCGTGTACTCGGCTTGATCAGCGACAAGGGCATCGTCCACGAGCTGTTCACCGACATCGCACAGGCAGTGGAGAACCGCAACGGCGGCTACACCCGCATCACCAAGATCGGCAACCGCAAGGGCGACAACGCTCCCATGGCTGTCATCGAACTGGTTCTCGAGCCGGTTTCCGCCAAGCAGGCTGTTGTAGCCGAGGCTACGACCGCCGCCAAGCGCGATGCCGACAAGAAGGACGCCGAGAAGGAAGAAGCCGCGCCGGTCGCCGAGACCGAAGCTGCCGAGACCGAAGAGGCTCCCGAAGCTGAAGCAGCTGAGACCGAAGCAGCAACCGAAGAGGCTCCGGCCGCTGAGGAAGAAGCCGCTAAGTCCGAGAAGGACGCGAAGTAATTCGCTGATTTCTTCGCATAGACTTAAGTCTATGAACGACCAGAAACCCGCGGCCCCCGTTAGAGGGGGCGGCGGGTTTTTGCGTATCCGGCTTGATCTTGCGTACGACGGCGGACCCTTCAACGGATGGGCCGTCCAGCCCGGCCGGCGCACGGTTCAGGGTGCGTTGGAAGAGGCCCTGGCGCTGCTCATCCGCCGGCCCATCCGGGTCACCGTGGCCGGACGAACCGACGCCGGTGTGCACGCCCGCGGGCAGGTGGTCCACGTCGACCTCAGCGAGGCGGAGTGGCTGGGACTGAACCGCGGCGTGGAGCTGGATCCCGCGGTCGCGCTGCTGCGGCGCCTCCGCGGCGCCCTCAACCGGGGGCTCGGCGACCTCACCGGGGCTATTGAGGTACACCGCGTCTCGATCGCGCCTGAAGGCTTCGACGCCCGCTTCTCCGCGCTGTGGCGCCGCTACAGCTACCGGATCGCGGACGGCCAGGCCCGCTGGGACCCGCTGGGCCGCACGTCGACGCTGTGGCACAAGGAACAGTTGGACGTGGGGCTCCTCAACGAGGGCGCGTCGCAACTTCTGGGACTCCAGGATTTCCGCTCCTATTGCAAGCCGAGGGAAGGCGCCACGACCATCCGGGAGCTGCAGCGCTTCGAGTTTGCCCGCGGCGCCGACGGCGTTCTCGTGGCCACCGTCCAGGCCGATGCGTTCTGCCACAACATGGTCCGCTCGCTGGTCGGCTCGGCGCTGTATGTCGGTGCCGGCGTCGAGAAGCCGGGATGGCTGCAGGAACGGCTGCTCGCCCGGCAGCGGGACGCGAAGTCCGTGCTGGCCGCCCCGCATCCGCTGGTGCTGGAGGAAGTGTCCTACCCAACGGCCGGCGGGCTGCTCGCCAGGGCCGAGCTGACGCGCGCACGCCGCCAGTAACCCGGCGGGCCGGAGTCCGGCTAAACAGCCGCGGCAGCCGCTTGGGCGGGAAGTTCCACGGTGAACGTGCTCCCGCAACCGGGACGCGATCTGCAGGAGATACTGCCGCCGTGCCGTTCCACGATCGCCTTGGTGATGGCCAATCCAAGCCCGGCACCCGGAATCGAGCCCCCGCGCACGGCGGGGCTGCGGAAGAACCGGGTGAAGACCCGATCAGCGTCGGCAGCTGTCATCCCCATTCCGTCATCCTCCACGTGCAGCAGCACCCGGTCCCGCTCGTTGCTGGCGGAAACGTGGACATTGCCGCCATCGGGGGAGTACTTGATGGCGTTGGAGACAAGGTTGTCGAGGGCCTGGCTGATCCGCAGCGGATCGACATGGGCCCAGAGCGGAGCCGGCAGCTCCATGGAAAGTGAGACCCGGGATGCGTGGGCGTGGGCCTGGGCCGAGCCGAGGCTGGCTTCGACGAGACTGGCCAGATCGGTCCGGCGCGGATGGACGTGCACCGTGGAGTTGGCGGACATCAGCAGGTCCGAGACGAGGGCAAGCAGCCGTTCGGCGTTGCGTTGCGCAACCTCGATCCGGCGTACGGTGGTGGGGGAGAGCCCGGCAGAATCACCCAGGACCAGGTCGAGGTTGCCGATGATCGAGGTCAACGGGGTGCGGAACTCGTGCGAGACCGTGGAGACGACATCGTCCTTCGCGGCCAGGGCGTCGACGAGCCCGGTGACCTCATTAAAAACGACGACGGCGCCCCGGAAGCCGCCGTCGTCGTCCCGCAGGGGACGCGCGCCGGTGGACACGACGCGGCTGCCCGGGGTCTCGCCGAATCGCACAAGGTAGTCCGCAAAGGATTCTCCCGATGCGGCCCGCCGAAGAGGCCGCCGTTCGAGGGGGAGCGGGGTCTCCTGGTCCTGCCCGGTCAGCAGCAACTGCGCCTCCTCCGCGCCCCCGGCACCGCCTGCGGGCGCCGCGGACTTTTCCAGGGCCGACTGCCAGCTGTTGGTCAGCAGCCGGCGGCCCGCGGCGTCGAGCGCAACGATGCCGACGTCGACGGTGTCCAGGATGGTGTTGAGGAGGCGCTCGCGTTCCCGGCTGTCCGCGAGCAGTGACTCCAGCTCCGCCTCGTTGGCACGGGTCCGGCGAAGTTCCAGGCGCAGCCGTATCCGTGCCAGGCTCAGGGCGAAGGACGCGGCCAGGGCCACAAGGGCAGCGAACACCACAGCAGCGGTCATACCCGGGGTGTCGAGGAGAGCCGGCCACCATACGGCGGCTGCCGGCACGGCAGCCGCCAGGACGAGCATCAGTGAGAGGTGGCAGGCCACCACCCGCGCACGTGGGCCCACGGGTTTGTCGTACCTGTCCGCACTCCGGACCAGGCGCTGTTCACTCACTGAAGCCGCGCTCCTTCCTCACTGCTCCAGTTTTACACCAGTTGTCATACAAACTTGACACAAAGCTGGGTAATCTGGGTTCTGTTACTGCGCCGGAACCGGTTTTTTCCCCCAGCGTAGGTATTCTGACAATGCCGGTGGGGGCCGACGCGATCAGCACTGCCGGCGCGTCCGCGTTTGGAAGTGGAGCAGGACCAGATGTGAGGGGGGCCATGACTGACCTTGGAGTCGCGGTCGTCGTTGAGGACGACGCCGACGTACGCAACCTTGTCGAAGCCGTGCTGAGCCAGGCGGGATTCGAAGTCCATTCGGCCGCAGACGGCCGAGAGGGGGTGGACGTCATCCGGCGCCTGGAAGCCGACGTGGTCACTCTGGACGTGGGGCTTCCGGACATCGACGGCTACGAAGTCCTTCGCCGGGTCCGGCAGTTCAGCGATGCCTATGTGGTCATGCTGACGGCCCGCACGGACGAACTGGACACGCTGACGGCACTGCACACCGGCGCCGACGACTTTATGATCAAGCCGTTCCGGCCGCGCGAACTCCGGGCCAGGGTGGCCGCCATGATGCGGCGGCCCCGGCAGGACTCCATCAGTGAAGCGCCCCAGCCGGAAGTTGCTGCTGCCCCGGCACCGCAGGA
The DNA here is from genome assembly GCF_056395325.1 of Arthrobacter sp. 10L424. Lineage (NCBI taxonomy): Bacteria > Bacillati > Actinomycetota > Actinomycetes > Micrococcales > Micrococcaceae > Arthrobacter > Arthrobacter sp. 10L424. The sequence goes on from NZ_JBFTJH010000001.1 coordinate 392,535, forward strand.
TTCCGTCTTCCGCCATAACGGGCTGGATCTCAATCCGGACAGCCGTACGGTCACCGTCGACGGCGCGGCCGTCAGCCTGACCCGCAGCGAGTTCGATCTCTTGCATGCCCTGCTAAAGGGCGCTGGTGCCGTCCGGTCCAAGACTGACCTGGTCCGTGTGGTGCGGGGCGAGTATTACCGCGCGGATGCGTACATCGGTGAATCCGACGAACGGGCCGTCGAGGTGCATATCGGGAACCTGCGGCGGAAGCTGCGCGAGGATCCGCTGCATCCCCGCTGGCTTCAGACGGTCCGCGGTGTGGGGTATCGGCTCGTTCCAGAGCGGAACTAGCTCTCCCAGAGAATGTAGCTGTACTGCAGTTCATCTACGGTTTCGCTGCCGCTCTCAGCGATCTCCGCCAGGAGTGAGCCGGCGCGGGCCATGTCGCCGCCGCGCACCGCTTCCTCCAGGTCTCCAGCGAGCCCGGCGAGCTGGACTCCGCCCACCATGGCCGAGGACGTCTTCAGGCTCAGTGCCGCCTCCAGCGAGCCTGCCTCGTCACGGCGGTCCAGCGCCGACGCCAGGCAGCTGTAGCGCTGGTCCCACATCTTGGCATAGTCCCTGGCGAACCCCTTGGCGACCGACGGGCTTTCCAGCTGGGCACCCAGGTCCTGGAGCGCCGCGGGGTCCACCAGCGGCGCGACTTCGGGGGCAGCCGGGCCTGCTCCGCCGGGGAAGAGTCCGGGGGAGAATGCTGCACTGGCGTCGCCGTCGTCGGGGGCACTGAGAAAGGACATGCGACCACGCTACTGCCTGCCAGGACCCTGACCCCGCACTCCGGGTGATCCTGCGGAAACCTTGTGGCATTCCGGCGAAGGAGGCAGCTACTGGCCGCTGAAGGTCTCGATCGCGTTGATGACGGCCGGTCCGAGAATGGCGATGAAGAGCACCGGGAAGATGAAGAAAAGCAAGGGGAACAGGATGGTGACCGGCAGCTTCATGGCCTGTTCCTCGGCCCGCTGCCGGCGCTTGACCCGCATGACTTTCGCCTGGATCCGGAGCACGCGGCTGATGGCAATGCCGTACGTGTCCGCCTGGACCACCGCCTGGACGAAGCTGCGCAGCTCCGGGATGTTGGTCCGTTCGGATAACGCGAGGTACGACTCGCGGCGGCTCCTTCCCACCTGCATGTCCTGGAGGGTCCGGACGAGCTCCTCGGCGAGGGGACCGTTGCCGTTCTCGCCGGCCCGGGCCATGGCTCCCTCGAAACCCAGTCCGGCCTCCACGGAGATGAGCATCTGGTCCAGGGTGTTGGCCAGCTCCAGTTGCATGATCTTTTGGCGCTCCTGGCCCTTGCTGTAGAGCAGGAGGTCGGGGATGAAGTAGCCCAGCAGTACTACAAAAACCCCCACCAGCTTAATGATCGGCGTCGGGCCGGTGGAACTGATGTAAAACCCGAGCAGGGCCCCCACTAGCCCCAGCAGCGGCTTGGCCGCAAGGACCCGGCCCAGCGGCAGGGATGCCGGACGGCCGGCAAGTGACAGGAGCTTGTCGAGTTTTCGCACGTAGCCTGCGGGCGTCAGCCGGTAGCCGATCCGTTCCAGCAGTTTGCTCTGGTTCTGCTCCGCAGGCCCGGCAGTGTCCGCACCGGCCGCGAGCATCGTGCGGACAGCCCGCTGGGACGAGCGGTCCACGGACAGCAGCGACCACACCAGGTACCCCACCGGGGCGGAGACCAGCAGCACGGAAAGCAGCACCAGTGAGTTCATGCCCGCCTCAGAACTTCAGGTCGATGATCTTGCGCATCCACAAGCCGCCGATGGTCATCAGGACGACGGACGCGACGATCATGCCCCAGCCCAGGGGGCGGGTGAACATCACGTTCATGTAGCCGGGGTTGACCAGCATCAGCATGACAACAATGCCGATGGGCATGGCCATCAGGATGTACGCGGAGAACTTGCCCTCGGCGGCGAGGGCCTTGATGTGGCCCTTGATTTCGCTGCGCTCGCGGATGGTTTCGTTCACCTGGTCCAGGACCTCGGCGAGGTTTCCGCCGACTTCGCGGTTGATCTGGATGGCCTGGGCGATCCAGACGAAGTCCTCGTTCCGCATCCGTTCGGCCGTGTCGTTGAGGGAAGACTGGAGGTCACGTCCCAGGCTGGTTTCCGTGACCACCCGGCGCATCTCCTCCGACGTCGGGCTCTGGGATTCAGTGGCGGCGGCATCAATGGCGCGCAGGATGCTGTGCCCGGCGCGCAGGCCGCCGGCCAGCAGCTGAAGCGTGTCGCCGAGCTGCTGGTCGAACGTGTTCCGGCGTTTGCCGGCCAGGAAACCGAGCACGAGGTGCCCCGCCAGCGGGGACAACACGACGAAGAGAACAGCCAGCAGCGGGCCGGCCACAACCAGGCCCGCCACCGCTCCCACCAGTGCCCCGGCCAGCACCAGGACGAAGAAATCGCCCTGGCTGAGCCGCAGGCCGGCGTTTTCCAGCGCTTCCCGGTTGAACAACCGGACCTTCCGTTGGGCGAAGAAGCGATCGACCAGGTGCACGGCCGAACCTGCGAACCGGGTGAGCTGGGAGTCGGGCCGGTCCTGGACGGGCCGCCGGCGGTCCAGCGGCACGCTGGCCCCGCCCGTGGCGAGCAGCACGTAGCCGAGCAGCAGCACCGCCGTGAACAGCAGCCCGACGCCAACAGGCAAGAGGGTCATGGCCGGTCACACCCTTCCGGCGGCGGTCAGCGGGGCCGCAAACACGCCCGGGGAGACGTAGATGCCCAGATCCTCGAACCTGTCAATGAAGCGGGGCCGGATTCCGGTGGGCACCGGTTTTCCCAAGAAACGGCCGTGGGCGTCGACGCCGGCCGAATAGTCGAAGACGAATGCGTCCTGCAGCGTGACTATGTCCCCTTCCATGCCCTGGACTTCAGTGACGTGGGTGATCCGGCGGGTGCCGTCGCGGAGGCGTGAGATCTGGACAATCAGGTTGACGGCGGAGGCGATCTGTTCCCGGATGGCCCGCAGCGGCAGGTCCATGCCGGCCATCAGCACGAGGGTTTCCAGGCGTGCGACGGCGTCGCGGGGCGAGTTTGAGTGGACCGTGGAAAGGGACCCGTCGTGGCCGGTGTTCATGGCCTGGAGCATGTCCAGCGATTCACCGCCGCGGACCTCGCCCACCACAATCCGGTCCGGCCGCATGCGCAACGAGTTGCGCAGCAGCTCCCGGATGGTCACTTCGCCCTTGCCTTCGGTGTTGGGCGGGCGGCTTTCGAGCCGGACCACGTGGCGCTGCTGGATCTGCAGTTCCACGGCGTCCTCGATGGTCACGATCCGCTCGTCGTCGGGCAGGAAGGAGGACAACACGTTGAGCAGCGTCGTTTTGCCAGTGCCCGTGCCACCGGAGACGATGATGTTCAGTTTCGCCTTTACACAGGCGTTCAAGAGTTCGGCCATTTCCGGTGTCAGGGTGCCGAACTCGATGAGGTTCCGGACCGTCAGCGGCACTTTGCTGAATTTTCGGATGGTCAGCGAGGAACCGCCCACTGCGAGCGGAGGGATGACGGCGTTGACGCGGGAACCGTCCTCGAGGCGGGCGTCCACCAGAGGGGAGGACTCGTCGATGCGGCGGCCCACCTTGGAGACGATCCGCTCAATCACTTTCCGCAGGTGGTCTTCGGAGCTGAAGCGCGACTCGGTCAGGGTCAGCTTGCCGTGCCGCTCGACGTAGATCTGGTCCATGCCGTTGACCATGATTTCCGTGACGGCGGGATCGTCCAAGAGGCGCTGCAGGGGACCGTAGCCCAGCACATCATCGGCGACGTCCTGGACGAGGCGGGAGCGTTCTTCGGACGACAGCGGGACCTGTTCGGCGTCGATGATCCGGATCAGCTCCTCCCTCGCGGAGGTCCGCAGCTCGTCCTCTTTGACGGCCGAATCGTTGAACCGGGTCCCCATCCGTTCGAAGAGGGCGGTCGCGGCGCGTTGCTTGAGGGCCGCGAAAACGTCGACGGGCTGCTGGGCCTTGGACCGGTACGTGTCCGCCGGTTCGGTGAAAGCCGGCGGAGCCTTGGTGACGGGCTTGCGGAGTTCGACGGCGGGGGCAGCGGCCGCCGTCGTCTCCGCACGGGACGGCGGCTGGGCGGGCGCCGGATTCGGGGCCGGGGTACCGGCCGGAGCCTGTGTGCCTTCGGCGGTGCGGAGCCGTTCGGAGAGCTTCACTTAGACCACCACCCGGCGGTGCAGCTTCTTCTGCGCAGTAGCGCGCCACGCGGGATCGAACCTGGCCACAAGTTGCCTGAGTCCCTTGATGGCAGGGTCCTTGCGGCCGTCCTGCAGCACCGGGATGCCGCGGTTGGTGGAGAAGGCCACGGCTTTGGAGCGAGGGATGCTGACATCAACGGGGGCGCCGATGGTGGCCTCCACGTCCTGGACGCTGAGGCCGGACTTGGCATCGGCCATGTTCAGGACCACGTGGCGGGTTTCCGGCAGCAGGTCCAGGCGGCGGAGGATTCCGAGGCCGGAGCGGAGGCCGCGGATGCTCGGGACGTCCATGGCCGTGACCCAGACGACGTCGGTGCACTGCTCCATGGCGGCCAGGTCGACTTCGGGCAGGCCGGGAGCGGTGTCCACAACGACGTACTGGAACTGTTCCGCGAGTTGTTCGAGGAGCCGGGAGACCTGTTGCGGGGTGATGTCGTCCGCTTCCTCCGGGCTCCGCGGGGCGCAGAGGGCGTAGATGTTGCCGGCATGGACGGTCAGGAACGCCTTGAGCACCAGGGAGTCGTGGCTGGCGGCGGCGGAGACCGCGTCCGTGACGGTGTGCTCCGGGTTCAGGTAGAGGCCGGACGCCACGTCGCCGAACTGCAGATCCAGGTCGACGATGACGACGCCCATCGGGGCGACCTTGCCCAGGCCGATAGCGATGTTGGTGGCGATGGTGGTCTTGCCGACGCCGCCCTTGGGGGAGAAGACGCCGATGACCAGCCCCTTGGGGCCTTCGGATTGCTGGACGGCTGAGGTCCGGCTCCGGCTCGCGTAGGACTGGCAGGCGCGTTCCAACAGCATGCGGATCTGGGCCGGATCCGACTCCGGGCCGAGGATGTCCCGGATGCCGGCACGCATGGCGGGCAGGACGAAGGCCGGATCCGGCTCGCCGACCAGGACCACACTCAGCTCCGGCAGCTGCACGTCGAAGACCGTCGCGAGCCGCAGGGCATCCTCAACCGGGATGTCCGGTCCCAAGATGAGCACCTCGGGGCGTTCCTGGTTGAGATTGGCGAACAGTTCGCCGGGATCGGATGGGTTGACGAATGCGAAGGTCTGCAGCCCGCCCGGGAGCCCGCCGGCCAGGGCCTGCCGAACGCGGGAGTCGAAGTCGGTGTTAGGGGTGATGAGGACAAAGCGGCTCACTTGTAAACCTCCGGTTTTGTCATGATTCCAGGCTTGCCGCTGTCCGTGGCATTGAGCGGCTCTTTGGAAAGCCAGAGGCTGGCGTACTCGGCGGCGAATACTATCTTTGACGCGTTGACGTCATTCACGGCCACGGTCAGGAGAAGGGAACCAGTGGGGAGTGAAGTGTCTTCGGATGGTGCGGTTGAATCGCCGGCAGCACCCGGCTGGGGTGAAGGCGTCGCGACCGGAGCGCGCTGTACCGCGGTGACCAGCACTTTGTGAATGGCCAGCTGCGTCGTCTCTTTGTCCGGTTTCGCTTCGATTCCATCCTTCTTCTGCGAGATGAAAATGCCGATGTGGTCCCCCGGAACAATCCGGCCGCCGACTACGCGCTGCGGCTCCAGCTGGAATGAGATTTCCTGCAGGCCCTCCGGGACATCTACGGACCCGCTCCCCTTGAGCTCCTCCGGCGCGATCAACCGTTCCGCGACCAGTTGCTCGCCGGGGAGCAGTTCGACGGCGGTGACCTTTTCGGCCAGCCCGTCGAGGTTCTTCAGCGAAGACTTGGTAACAGCCTTTCCGGGAAGTTCTTCACTCGCCACGAAGGCTGCCAAGGCTGCCACTGAGGTGCCGGCGGGCACGGCTTTCTGCACCACGAGGACGGTGACCGGATCCAGTCCCTGAACCGCCCTTGTATCGGCGCCCTGCGCGTAGCTGACCACCAGCAACGCCCCGAGGATCGCCAGGACGAGGGCGGCGACGCCGGCCAACAAGCGTGACTTCAAAGACTGCTCCTGAACGTAGGGGTCTGCGGGTGTGCTGACATCTATTGAGTGAGGCGAACTATGTCCGTGCCAAAGTCCTCCGGTGTCACTCCGAGGGTGTAGCCGTCGGCCAAGGAGACGTACTGGATGAAGCTGCCGATGATGCCCGTGCAGCTGTTTTCGCAGTTCAGGGACGGGGGCACGAAGGGGGACCTGTTGTGAAAGGACGTGGGCAGCTTGTTGCCGCCACTAAAATTCCAGCCCGTGACTTTAAAAGATGCGAACGAAATCAGTTTGTAGCTGGCTCCGGCTCCGGTGCCCGTTACCGCGTTGAAAACAGGAAGGAGTACCGTCACGTCATTGCCTGCCGTGATGGTGTCCGCCCATTTCCGCATGAGATCGTCGCAGGCGCCCGGAAAACTGTTGCCAGGCTCGCTGGGGGCCCCAGCGGCCAGATTGATGATCCCGTCGCAGGTACCCGACGTGCGCTTGATCCAGCCGAAGCCGCCCGGGACGGGGGCGCCGGACGGGCCATAGTTGCAGTCGGCGTCGGCCTTCTTGCCGTGGCTCACGAGCAATTGCAGGCCGCCGTCGACGTGGTTCTTGACCTGGCAGATAGAGAAGGTGAGCGGAAACGCCGTCGGCCCCGCCACGGGGCTTCCCCATTGAACCGTGGCCCCCGCGTTCACTTCGGCGCCGTTATAGCCCATGGCGCGGGCGAAGAAGAGCGATACGCTGTTGGGCTCCCTGCCAGGTTCCTGGGCGCCTGCCGCCACGGTGACGGTGCCGGCTGTCTTGTCGAGGGTGACGGCTTTGATGTTGCTGGCCCCGTCGCCGGCGTTGCTGTTGGCGAGGCTGCGGGCGAGCGTGGACGTCGTTGAGCAGTCCGGATCGTTGAGGTTCCGCGCGCACTTCTGCGCGACGGCGAGGGCCGCCGCGTCGGCTCCGTTTCGAAGCTGTGTCCGCTCGGCGTACAGCATGCCGACGTCGACGGCGACCGCGGTGAAACCGAGCAGGGTCACCATAAGAATCGCGACGAGGACGCTGATGGCCCCGCGCTCGCCGTCCCCTCGCCTGGGCTTCAACCGCTGCACAGCATCACCCCCTTGCCCTCCATGGCAAACGGACCCGCGATTCCCGTCATGGTGGGCAGGGTGTAGGTGATCTTTAGCGTCATCTGGGCACCGGGGGCGCATGTTGTGGGGCTGAACGTGATGTTGGCGTCGCTCAGCCCGGGCTGGACTGAAACGGCTGCGTTCTTCGCCGCAGCCCGGGCGGCCGTCGGGTTGTTCCCGATCGCCATGACTCGGACGCCTTCGCGGGCGGCGCTGGAGAGGGAGATCTGAACGTTGTAGGCCCTGCCGAATTCGATGATGCCCAGCAGCAGCATCACCAGGACCGGAGCGAGGAGGGCGAACTCCACCGCGACGGCACCCCGTTCCTTTGTCTGGGACATGGGGGACCGCCTTCCTTGAGTTGCTGGTTTTTCGGCGCCTGTAAGACAGTCAGGATTGGGGAAGGCCGGAGCCTTCCCCAACCCTGACTAGTGCATCGTGGGTCTGTGCTACTTGGAACAGGCGCCCGGCGTGGTCACGTCGCCGACGGTGGTCGCGGCGCCCATGGTGCCTCCCTTGACGCTGCAAGCGACACCGTTAAACGTGGTGACCAGGTTGTTGCCGAGCAGTGTGACGGCGACGATGATCACGACAGCAATGAGGGAGACCATAATGCCGTATTCGACGGCGGTGGCGCCGCGCTGGTCACGGCGAAGGCGGGTTGCGAGGTTGGAGAAAAAGGAACGCATGGGTGACTCCTGAGCGAGTTGGGGCTGGCCCTGCACCAGCACTGAGAGGAACTTAGCAACGAGCGACACGCCGACGATTCGACGTGGACGTATCCTGTGCCAAGGCTTCCCAAACTGCACGTTCCCTGTACGTTCCCTGCGCAGATTCTGCGCTCGTCCGTTGCGGAATGGGCCGGCGCGCCAGAGGACCCCCTTGGCTCTGGGGTCCAAGGGGGTCTGGTCTGTGGGTGCGCAGGCTGGGAAAACCCTGCGCACGGGGCGTTCCGTCAGCCGGGGATTCTGATCAGGCGCGAGTTCCCACTGATGGCGTTGATCGCCGAGACAAAGATCGGGCCGAGTTCCGTTCCGCTTGCGGCGCAGAAGAAGTAATCTCCATCCGCGTTCTCAGCATCCCGCTTCGCAGCACTCTGGCAGTCGTTGCTGGCAGTACTGGGGACCCTCGGGGATTTCTCTGAGGCGGCAGCGGCGAGCACGTCCCGGACAAGTACGCCGCCGCCGCAGGAGTCGGTGTTGGCGCTTCCGAAGCCGACCGTGATGATGAGGATGTCTTTGTCCTTGGCATCGGCTGCGACTGCCTTCAGGTTGTTGCAGGCAGTTGAAACGATTGAACTGCCGATGTCACCGGCAGAGTCTACAGACGTGGACCCCGCGATGTTGCTCTCGTTGGGCTGGCCATCAGTCTCCAGGATTATTGCCTTGCGCGCAGTGCCAGCGCGCGCGGTCAGGCTCGCCAGATTGTTCGCGTCCTTGCCAAGCACGTAGCGTGCGGCGGCTTTCAAGGGCGACGCAAGGTAGGTGCCAAAGCCCGACGACTTGTTCAAGCAAGTTATTGCTTTGACGAGCGTGCTGCTGCCATTGGCGGTCGGCGTGGAGCCCGGATTGTTGTAGTCGTTCGAGAACGGAATCGGAATCCAAGGGCCGGTGGTCGCGGATCCGGACGGATTGGTCTGGCAACCGCCGGCGATGGGGGCACTCCTGTGGATGGTTCCAAATGCCACATACTGCTGATCCTTGGACATGGTTAGGAGAGTGTTCTTGATCCCGGTCTTCATATCGGTGATGTTTTGGTCGCTCATACTGCTGGTGCGGTCAGCGACTATGGCGACGTCCATCGGATTAGGGCTTTGTGCACCGCAGGACCCCCGGCAGGCGTCTGAGGCCAGGGATCCGGTGTTGCCTGTGTTGATGCCAATGACGGGCGCGAAGGCGAAGGGAACATTCTTGTCGTCGGTCACAGTGATGGTGTTGCAGGTGCGGCCGCTTCCGGGCATACACGGGACCGCGCAGATCACTTCGTTGCATTTGGCGCCAGCGACCGGCCCTGGGTCGCAGACGCTGGGGATCTGGCTGGTCGCCACAGTCTTGGCGGACCCGGTGGACGCGACAACGCACCAGAAGGAGACAGCGGGGTCCGCCTCGGGATCGTTGGCGCGGGCGTAGGCCAGCGCTGCGGCGCTGGCGCCCGCCGGGTCGTTCGGGAGCGAGGCCGCACCGGCCAGTGCGGCGGCGTCAAGGGCGTTGCTCAACTGCTGCCGCTCGTGGAGCAGCCGGCCGTAGTCGACGGCCATGGCCACGGACCCGAAGACTACGGGAATCAGCAGGGCAAAGATCACCATCGAGGCCCCACGTTCCCTTCTACCGGACTTGCCGCCGGACCGGTCAGGGTGGCGGTCGCGTGCTGCCCGGCGGGCCCGGACCTGGCCGGATTGTGCTGGTGTCAGGCGGAGCATGATCCTCCATTCCAATGCTGCGATCCGGATGCCGCGGGAGCGGCGCCTTCCATACGCATGACGGCCTTGGCTTCGAAGTCGCTGGCCAGGGCCCACGCAAAGAATCCGGAGAGCGAGGACTGGGGATAGCGAAGGCAGACGACCATGACTCCGGGGGTCCCTGCCGACGTGTCGACGGTGAATCTTGATTGGAGCTTGTTGTCGTCCAGCAGGCCCCGTGCCCGGCTCGCTGACGCGATCACGTCACCCTGCGTGACACCCTGCCGCGCGGCTTCCCGCGCCGCGCCTTGGAGATTAATTGTCTGCGCAAAGGCCATGCCGAAGTCGATCACGCCCAGGACGAGGGAAAGCATCAGCGGAACGATCAGGGCGAATTCCACAGCCGCGGCACCGCGTTGCCGGCCGTCCCGGTTCGGCCGGCTTCCTGGTGGGAACCTAAACATCTGTTGCTCCTTTGATCCATATGGTCAATAACTGGGTGCCGGCTCGCACGAGACGCCGGGCGGATTGCCCTAGTAGGCGCCGATCATGTTCTGCATGACACCTATGACTCCGGGTCCGATGATGACGACGAAGAGAACGGGGAGGATGCAAAACATGAGGGGGAACAAGACCTTGACGGGCAGTTTCATCGCTTTCTCTTCGGCACGTTGGCGCCGCTTGACCCTCATCTGCTTGGCCTGGGTACGAAGCACGCCGGCCAGTGCGATGCCATAGGCGTCCGCCTGCACCACGGAGCGCACGAAGCTGCGCAGATCCGGTACATCGGTTCTTTCGGCCATGGAAAGGTAGGCATCCTTGCGGCTTCGGCCGACCTGCATGTCCTGAAGCGTCCGGACAAGCTCTTCCGCCAGGGCACCCTTGCCGTTCTGTCCTGCCCGCGCCATCGCCAATTCGAATCCCAGGCCGGCCTCGACCGAGATCAGCATCTGGTCGAGGGTATTCGGCAGCTCCATTTCGATGGCCTTCTGGCGCTCGGCACCGCGGCCGTGGATCAGGATGTCCGGAACAAAGTAGGCGAGCACCGGCAAGAGGGCCGCGAACAGCAGGACGTTGCCGGGCTGCGGCTTGGAAACCAAGAGCATGCTACAGAACGCCGTGACGAGGGCCAGGGCAGGCTTGGCAATTAGGAGGCGCTCGAGGGGCATGATGACTGGCCGCCCGGCCTTGGCCAGGAGTTTGTCCAGCCACCCTGCGTAGCCCTTGGGTGTCAGCCGGCTGCCGAGGCCCGCTGGTCCACGCTGCCCTGTTACGGCAGGGCGTTCCTCCACCGGGCGATTTCCCCTGCCGAGGTTGCTCCGGACCGCGGCCGAGCCCCCGCGGTCGACCGAGATGAGGGACCACATCATCCCGGAAATTGGAACGACGATGAGTCCGACCATTAGCCACGCCACTGCATTCACGGCGATCCTCCTAGAACTTGATCTTCACGACGCGGCTGAGCCACCAGGACCCCAGAGCCAGCAGCACCACTGAACCGCCGAGCATTGCCCAGCCCAGGACATCTGTGTACAGGGCCCCTATGTACGAGGGATTGGCTGCGCTGAGGTACACGAACATCCCAACGGGCAAGGCAACCAGGATGTAGGCGGAGAGCTTGCCTTCTGCGCCCAGGGACTGGACCTGCCCCTTAATTTCGGAGCGTTCGCGGATGGTTTCACCGACGTGGTCCAGAACTTCCGCTAGGTCGCCGCCGACTTCGCGGTGGATCTCGATGGCTTGACCGGTCCAGTCGAAATCCTCGCTCTTGAGGCGCCTGGCAGCATCCAGCATCGAATCCTTCAGGTCACGACCCAACCTCGTTTCATTGACTAGTCGGGCGAATTCCTCCGCTGTGGGGGACCCTGACTCTTGGGCGACGGCGTCGACGGACCGCAAGAGGCTGTGGCCTGCCCGCAGCCCTCCCGCCAGCATTTGCAGGGTGTCTCCAAGCTGATCCTCGAATTTCGCGCGCCGGCGGTTGGCGAGAATTCTTAGGAAGAGCACGGCACTCACGGGCGTGATCCCAAGCAGCAACAGCCCCGTGAGAACTCCGCCTGAGGCGAATCCGACCAGACCTGCTGTAACGCCGATGCAGCAGACAAGCAGGATGAAGTCCGCGGGCCGGATGTGCAGACCGGCCTGCTCCAGTGACTCTCTTGCACCGAAGCGGGCATTCCGGCTGACCTTTCCATCTACAAAGGTGACTGCGGACTCCGCCACCCGGGCCAGCAGTGAGTCGGCCTCCTCGCCCCCTGGCCGCCGCCGCGACAAAGCGATTCCCTTTTTTCCTATCCCGAGGGTGGAGAACAGCAGGATGGACAGAGCCACAAGGCAAAGCCCAACACCTAGTGCGAAGTAGATCGGGTTTGCTGGGTTCACCGGTACCCACCGCCTCCGTGCGAGGTTCCGAAGACGGCCGGTGAGAGTGTGATTCCCAGCTCTGCGAAGTGTTCCGCAAAGCGGGGCCTGACGCCGGTGGGCGTGGGGCGGCCGAGGAACCGCCCCTGCGCGTCGAGGCCGGCGCTGTAGTCGAAGGTGAAGGCATCCTGGAGAGTGACGACGTCCCCTTCCATGCCCTGGACCTCGGTGACGTGGGTGACGCGCCGTGTACCGTCCCTGAGCCGGGAGATATGGACGATGAGGTTGATGGCCGATGCGATCTGTTCGCGAATTGCGCGCAGAGGCAGGTCCATGCCGGCCATGAGCACCAAGGTTTCAAGGCGTGCAATGGCATCACGGGGAGAGTTGGCGTGCACGGTGGAAATCGATCCATCGTGTCCGGTGTTCATTGCCTGCAACATGTCGAGTGATTCGCCGCCGCGGACCTCGCCGATGACAATCCGGTCCGGCCTCATGCGGAGGGAATTCTTGACCAGATCGCGAATGGAAATCTCGCCCTTGCCCTCGATGTTCCGGGGCCGGCTTTCCAGCCGCACCACATGGCCCTGCTGCAATTGGAGTTCGACGGCGTCTTCGATGGTGACAATGCGTTCGTCGTCCGGCAGGAAGGAGGAGAGGACGTTGAGGAGGGTCGTTTTTCCTGTGCCCGTGCCGCCGGAGACCAGGATATTCAGCCGGGCCTGAACACAGGCCTGCAGCAGCTCCGCCATTTCCGGAGTCAAGGTTCCGAAGGAGATCAAGTTGTCGACGGTCAAGGGCACCTGCCCGAATTTTCGAATCGTCAGCGATGCACCGTTCACTGCCAGCGGGGGGATGATCGCGTTGACGCGTGATCCGTCGGCGAGGCGGGCGTCCACCATCGGGGAAGACTCGTCGATCCGCCGTCCGACCTTGGTGACGATTCGTTCGATGATCCGGCGCAGGTGGTCCTCCGAGCTGAACCGTGCATTCGTCAGGGTCAGTTTGCCCTCGCGCTCTACGTACACCCGTTCCGGTCCGTTGACCATTATTTCGGAAACTGCCGACTCATTCAGGAACTTCTGAAGGGGCCCGAGTCCCAACACATCGTCGATGATCTCCTGGACCAGCCTGTGCCGTTCGGCGGCAGTCAGGGGAATGTCGTCTTCTTCCACGATGGCCCGCAGCTCTTCTTTGACGTAGCTTTGCAGCTCCGACTCGTCGAGCGTCGGGTCGGTGATGCGTCCACCCATGCGCTCGTACAGAGCGGCGCTTGCGCGGTCCTTGACTGCGTTCAGGGCATCGCTGGCGTCCGAGCCTGGGATTCTCGGCTCGGCAGCGCTGGAAGTCAACGGGGCAGCGTCCGCAGATCCGACGGCCCAGGGGCCGCCGGACGGTCGTGGAGTCGACGAAGCCTCGGGGTTGCCGCCACGGAGGGATTCGAAACGCTCGGTGAGGTTCATACGACTCCGGCCCTTCCGTGAAGTTTCTTGTTGGGTCGGGGATTCCCGCCCCCGCTGAACCTTTCCGCGAACTGCCGCAGTCCTTTGGTCACCGGGTCCCTGGTGCCGTCCTCCAGAAGTGGAACGCCCTTGTTCGTGGAGTAGGGCACGGCCCGCGATCGAGGCAGAACGACGTCCACGGAACATCCAATGGTGGCCTCAACGTCTTTCAGCGTCAGCCCGGTCCGTCGATCTGCGAAGTTGAGCACGACGTGGCGGTTCGCCGGCACAAGATCGAGGTCGGCGAGGACGCCGAACCCGGCGCGCAGTCCCCGGATGCTCGGAATGTCCATGCCACAAACCCAGACAGCATCGGTGGCCAGTTCCAGAGTTGCAAGAACGTGCTCGCCCAGGCCCGGTGCGGTGTCGACCACCACGTACTGGAATTCGTTGGACAACTGGCTCAGGAGCCGGCCTACCTGTTCGCCCGATATCTGGTCGGCGTCGGTAGGCCGGAGAGGGGCACAAAGGGCGTAGATGCCAGAAGGATGCAACGTTAGATAGGACTTCAGCACCACGCTGTCAAGGACCGCTGCCCCGACCACCGCATCTGCCAACGTCTTCTCCGGTTCCAACATCAGCCCTGAAGCAACATCGCCGAACTGGAGGTCAAGATCAACCACCACGACTTTCATGGGAGCACTTTTGCCCAAGCCCACCGCAAGGTTGGTGGTGATGGTTGTTTTGCCCACGCCGCCCTTGGGGGACATGACCGCGATGATCCGGCCGCTCTGGGGCTGTCCCTCGACGGAGTTCCCCAGTCCGCGACGCCGTCCCGCGGCTGCCAGACTGGCCCGTTCCAGCAGCGAGCGGATGGTCTGGACATCGGAACCCGGCTGGAGCAGGTCCCTGATGCCGGCCCGCATGGCGGGAAGGGCGATTCCTTCTTCATCCTCGACGACCAGGACCATGCTGACTTCCGGGTACTGGAGGTCAAAAAGGCTGGCCAGACGGAGGGAATCTTCCAGCGGGAGCCCCGGCCCAAGCATGATGACTTCGACAGGGTCGCCGTTGAGGACCGTGAGCAGGTCGTCGGGACCAGGCGGAAGGTAGTCGGCCGCTATCGCGTGAAACGTGCCGTGCAATCCGGCGGCCGCCTGCCTTACGCGCCGTTCGAATGCTGGATCTGACGTGATCAGTACGAAGCGGCTCATCGGTACAGCTCCGGCTTCTTCACAATGACCGGGGTGCCTTCGGCGGCCGTGGACGGCTCCTTGGTGAGCCACAAGCTTCCGAATTTGGCGGCGAAGGCGATCTTCACGGAATCGGCCTCGTCTCGCGCAAAGGTCACGATCAGCTGTCCGGTGGGCAATTCCGTATTGGCTTGGGTGGCAGGGTCGCTGCCGGCCGACTCCCTGGGCATCGACCGCTGCACGCTCGTTACCAGGACCTTGTGAAAGACCTGCTGGCCGGATTCGAGATCCGGGGAGTCCTTGAGGGCGCCCTTATCAAAGAGGACGACTATACCCACGGTGTCTCCGGCGGCGACTCGGCCACCGACTACCTGCTGCGCCTCAAGTTGGACCGAGATCTCCTGCATACCTGCGGGAACAGCGGCGGAACCCGGCGCGGACAGGCTGTCCGGAGCCACGAGCCTGGCACCGAGCAGTGTCTCCCCGGGAAGCAGATCAACCGCTGCCACCTGTCCCGTCAGGCCGTCCAGGCTCTTCAGGGCACCGTCCGGTACTGACCCGGAGGGCAGTGAGGTGAGTTTGACTGCGGATGTGATCTGGCCAAGATCGGATCCTTGGGGGATCTGGTTCTGGACCACGAGTACTTCAACGGGTTTCAGGCCCTGCTGGGCCCGGGCTTCCGATGCTTGAACGTATGAGACCAATAGCACTGTGCCAACTAATGCCAGCACAAGTGCGACAATGCCTCCCAGCAGGCGATTTTTCACTTCCAGGCCTTTCAATGATGATGAAGAAGGTGCCCGAGCCAGTTATTGCCGAAATCAAAGACACGTAGACCGTAGTTGCATGGTCCTGGCAGCGTTGAGGTTCGCTGAGACGAACCGGTCGAAGTCCTTGGAAGCTGCGGCCTGTATATCTGTTGTCTAACGGCAGAGAGCGGTCAAAGAATGAAAAGCGTATTGCCATTGTGTGCGAGATGCCGGCAAGATTTGCCTCGAATGCCGTGCGAAATACTCGCATTTCCCGCAGGTTACAAAACCCTGTGCTGTACTCCGTGGACGGAAGCCCGCGGCCCCAAATCCCTAAATCCCAGGAGTGGGCGCGGCTCCAGCGGAGCTGATGTCCGAAGTGCCGCGCCCGCCCTTGGGATTCTGGGTGGATTGGCTAAGGCTTTATCTTGGCCAGCTCGGTTGTGACGGTCGTGAATCCCGTCGCGATCTGACCGCCGAGAGTGGCGACCAGCCCAACGATGGCGGCGGCGATAAGTGCGACCAGCAGGCCGTATTCAACGGCGGTGGCGCCCTTTTCGGATTCGAGCTTGTTTTTGACGCCGGAGATAAAAGTGAGCATTGAGACCATGAGACCAGTCATTTCATTTTCCTTTTCCAGAGATTTGAATATGAAACGGATGCCGGCAAATCCCCCTGTGCTTATTTGCTGGAGGTCCGTTGGGACAACATTTGCACGGCAATTATCGGGCATGCAATGCCGGCAGATACTCGACTTCTTGGGAGCAAAATGAGGCCAACACCTGTGGTCATTTGACGGAGTACTCAGTTGGTGCCTGCGGTCGGTCGGCAACTACTTGTTTTGATACGCCTGCTTACTAGTGAGTGCAGGAGGTACAGGAGTGACAGGAGTTAACGAAGGAGAAGGATGACGCCGAGCCCGGCCGCCAGCATGGAGGGGCCGTAAGGGACTTCCCGCGGCTTGTTTCCGCGGGTTTTGAGCACCAGGACCACCGAGGCCAGGCCGCCCGCCACGAAGCCCAGGGCTCCGCCGTAGAACAATTGCGGCCAGCCTAAGTAGCCCAAGTACAGTCCAAGTGGTGCCGCGAGCTTTACATCGCCCATTCCGAGGCCGTTTCCGCTGGTCAGAGCCAGAATGAGGTACAAAACGAACATTGTGACGGCGCCGGTTGCGCCGCGGAGCAGGTTTCCCCCCTCGCCGGCGCCCACAGCTGATATTGAAAGCAGGAGCAGCCCGGCACCCAGTAGGGGGAACACCAGCCGATTCGGAAGCAGGTGGTGCAGCAGGTCGATGCGGGCGAGTTGCACTCCGACGACGGCCAGGACCAGATAGGCCGGCAGTTCGGCGGCCGCGCCGAAACGCCACGCCAGCAGCGCCGAGAGAACAAAGGTGACCGCCGCCGTCGTAATTCTCGCCCGGCTGGAGGCGTCGCCGGCCAGCTGGGGGAGGGCGCGGCCGGTGAACAGTCCGGCCAGTAACCCCAGGCCCGCGCCGGCCAGCCCGATCCCGGCAATAAACAGCGGCGTTGCGGAGTCAGCGGCGGCGGTGTCGAACACGGTTCCTCCTGGGATGCGGCGGGCCGGGGCGGGCGAGATGCATCCGGACACCCCATTTTGACCCAGTGACACGTCATCGGCTATTCTTGGTAGTCGTTGTGCGTGTCCTTCTCGATGATGCGTGCCCGCTTGGGAATCCGGTTGCAGGATGACTACTCAACGTGCACATTCGAGACCTCAGGATGACTGGTTACATAGAGCCCTCACCTCTGTTCCGGTAGCGCATAGATAGTAGGTGCACCTTCGAGTGACGCCTAAAACAAGAACGCCAGAACAAGAACGAGGCAAACACCGTGCGTACGTACACCCCGAAGCCCGGCGATATCAACCGCCAGTGGCACGTCATTGACGCCACCGACGTTGTCCTTGGTCGTCTTGCCAGCCAGACCGCAATCCTGCTGCGCGGCAAGCACAAGGCCACCTTTGCGTCCCACATGGACATGGGCGACTTCGTCATCATCATCAACGCTGAAAAGGTTGCCCTCACCGGCGCCAAGCTGGAGCAGAAGCGCGCATACCGCCACTCCGGCTACCCGGGCGGCCTGACCTCCGTCAACTACGCGGAGCTCCTGGAATCCAACCCGGTCCGCGCCGTGGAGAAGGCCATCAAGGGCATGCTCCCGAAGAATTCCCTCGCTGCACAGCAGCTGGGCAAGCTGAAGGTCTACAAGGGTGCCGAGCACCCCCACGCCGCCCAGCAGCCCAAGACTTTCGAAATCACCCAGGTCGCCCAGTAGTCCTGGCCACCAAACAACTTATTTATACAAGGAGAATCGTGGCTCAGAACGAAGAGACCACCGAGGCCGTCGTGGCTGAGGAAAACCTGACCAGCTACACCTCGGAAAGCGGTCCTGCGGAAGCAGAAGCGCCCAAGAAGGAACGCCCGGCCCTGACCGTTGCCGGCGCTGCAGTTGGCCGTCGCAAGGAAGCTGTTGCCCGCGTTCGCGTTGTACCGGGCTCCGGCAAGTGGACCATCAACGGCCGCGAGCTGGCCAACTACTTCCCGAACAAGCTGCACCAGCAGGACGTCAACGAGCCCTTCAAGATCCTCGATCTTGATGGCGCCTACGACGTCATTGCCCGCATCCACGGTGGCGGCATCTCCGGCCAGGCCGGTGCCCTGCGCCTCGGCATCGCCCGTTCGCTGAACGAGATCGACACCGAGAACAACCGCGCCACCCTGAAGAAGGCCGGTTACCTGCGTCGTGACGCCCGCGTCATCGAGCGCAAGAAGGCTGGTCTCAAGAAGGCCCGTAAGGCTCAGCAGTACTCCAAGCGCTAAAAAGCGCCTGCCCAGCAGGCGGCCGCTGACGCGACCGCCCGCTGGGACCCGCGGCGCTTTTCAGCGCTCGGATCCCAAAGCGTTAATTCCGCTTCCAAGCGCGAATCGCGCTTGCACGGAAGCCCGTCCCGCATTTTGCGGGGCGGGCTTTCGCCGTTAAGTCGGACTTGCTCCGGGCGTCGACTAAACTTGAGCCGATGTCTAGATTATTTGGAACAGATGGTGTCCGGGGCTTGGCGAACGGCCTGCTGACGGCCGAGCTGGCGTTGCAGCTGGCCCAGGCCGCCGCCGTCGTGCTTGGCCACGACCGCAATACCAGCGCAACGCGGCCGCGTGCCGTGGTTGCCCGGGACCCCCGCGCCAGCGGTGAGTTCATTGCGGCTGCGGTGGAAGCGGGGCTCTCAAGCTCCGGGATCGACGTCTATGACGCCGGCGTGCTCCCGACCCCCGCCGCGGCCTATCTCGTGGCCGACCTGGACGCCGACTTCGGCGTGATGATCTCCGCCTCGCACAACCCCGCTCCGGATAACGGCATCAAGTTCTTTGCCCGCGGCGGCCAGAAGCTTCCTGACGATGTGGAAGACGCCATCGAGGAACAGCTCGGCAAGGAGCCCTTCCGCCCGGTCGGGGGAGACGTGGGCCGGATCCAGCGCTTCTCCGACGCCGAGGACCGCTATATCGTCCATCTGCTCGGCACCCTCCCGCACCGCCTGGACGGGCTCAAGGTCGTGCTGGATTGCGCGCACGGCGCGGCGAGCGGCTGTTCCCCCCAGGTCTTCAAGGATGCCGGCGCCGATGTCATTGTCATCGGAGCCGAACCGGACGGCCTCAACATCAACGAAGGCGTCGGGTCCACTCACCTGGGCCCGCTGAAGCAGGCGGTCCTGCAGCACGGAGCCGATCTGGGCATTGCGCACGACGGCGACGCCGACCGCTGCCTTGCGGTGGACCACGAAGGTAGCGAAGTGGACGGCGATGAGATCATGGCCATCCTCGCCGTGGCCCTGAAAGCTTCCGGCAAGCTCAAGGACGACGTTCTCGTCGCCACCGTGATGAGCAACCTTGGACTCAAGATCGCCTTGCGCGAGGCCGGCATCAGCCTGCGCGAAACCGGCGTTGGCGACCGCTACGTCCTGGAAGGGATGCGCGAAGGCGGCTTCAACCTCGGCGGCGAGCAGTCCGGCCACGTGATCTTTGCCGACCACGCCACAACGGGTGACGGCGTTCTCACCGGCCTGCAGATTGCGGCGCAGGTGGCCCTCACAGGCCGTCCGCTGAAGGAACTGGCCGCAGTGATGACCAAACTTCCACAGGTCCTGATCAATGTCAGGGGCGTGGACCGCACCCGCGTCAAGGGTGATGAAGCCGTGGCGGAGGCTGTAGCCCTTGCCGAGGCCGAGCTGGGCGATACCGGCCGTGTGCTGCTCCGCCCCTCCGGCACGGAACCGGTGGTGCGCGTCATGGTTGAGGCGGCCTCCCAGGAGACCGCCCAGGCCGTGGCTGAACGCCTGTCGCAGGTGGTCCGCACTGAGCTGGCCCTGGAGCTTGTCGCCGACTGAATCGGCCGATCTTCAACAAAAAATGGCGCGTCCCCCAAGGGGACGCGCCATTTTCGGTTGGTTGCTGCTAGAGGGTTCGCTCCGCGCGCAGGGCGTCACGGATTTCCGTCAGCAGGGCGATCTGCGGATCCTCGGCCGCCTCTTCCTTGACGTCCGGGTCGATACCGAGGCGGCGGTTGCGCCGTTCGATCATGTGGTTCATCGGCACCACCACCACGAAGTAGATCGCGGCCGCGACCAGCAGGAAGTTGACGATAGCCGTCAGCAGCACGCCGAACTTGATGTCGTTGCCGTTCAGCGTCACGACGGCAAAGCTGTCGAAGTTGGGCGAACCGACCAGGCCTGCGATGAAGGGCATAAGGACGCTCTGAACCAGTGCCGTTACCACGGCGCCAAATGCGGTACCGATGACGACTGCGACGGCAAGGTCTACGACATTGCCCTTGAGTATGAAGTTCTTGAATCCTGTCAGCATGTCCCCAAGGTAACCCGGCCGCGTGAACTCCCTGTGTCGAGGAGGTAAGTTTCCGGCTCCGTGTCGGTGTGCGGCGCCGCGTGAGCCGCCGGAGCACTCAGGACCCGGCTAGCGGTACGCCGGTGCCGCTTCCAGCCCGAAGTATTCCTCGAGGGTCGCAATGCCCCGGGTGTTCATCTCGCCGGCCGCTTCCACACCCACGTAGCGCAGATGCCAGGGCTCGTAGTAATAGCCGGTGATCTCGTGGAACATCCACGGGTAGCGCACCACGAAGCCGAACAAATGGGCGTTGGCCTTCGCCCAGACGGCTGCCGGCTGGCTGGCGAACGCTGGCCTGAAGCTGTCCCTCCCGCTGCCGTCGCCGATGTCGAAGGACCAGCCGGTCTGGTGCTCTGAATAGCCGGGCCGCGCGGAGGCTGTGTCCGCAGCGGCCTGCCCGTCCGCCTGCACCCACTTGTTGTAGGTGGCGATCTGGGTGTTGAACGAGCGGTAGCCGCTTGCGAGCGTGATGACGACTCCGCTGGCTGCGGCGGCCGCGAACATCCTCTCCGCCGCTGCCGCCGTCGTGCTGTTGAGCAGCGCCGCCTCACCGGAGGTGGCCAGGCGCACGCGTGGCTGGACCAGGTCGGACGGCACATACGCGGCGGGGGAGAGCGGCCGGTGTTTGTTCACGACCACCCACGGGCTTGTGGGGTCGGTGAGCGAGTGCAGGGGAGCGGCTGCGGCGGAAGGCGCCGCGGGCGGTGTGGTCCCTGGCTCCGTTGCCGCGGCGCTGCCCGACAGAGGCTCCCCGGACGGAGTGGCGCTTGCCGTAGCGGACGGCGTCGCGGTGAAGGTCGCCGTCGCCGCGGACGGCGCCGCAGCGGCGGACGACGTCGGCCCGGCGGTTTCAGGGGAGCAGGCGCTCAGGGCGGCGAAACCCGATCCTGCCAGCAGCAGGCGGCCGAAGACCCGCCTGCTCGGAGCGGGACGGGGGGACTCCGGCGCCTCCGGACGTTCCGCGGACCCGTCGTAGCACACCTGTGCTAGACCTTGCGCAGCAGCATGCGGCGGATGGAGTGGTCGGCATCCTTGGTCAGCACCAGCTGCGCGCGGCCGCGGGTGGGGAGGACGTTCTCCTCCAGGTTCGGTTCGTTGATGCGCTTCCAGATCTCGCGGGCCGTCTGTTCCGCCTCGGCGTCCGAGAGCGTCGCGTAACGGTGGAAGTAGGACTCCGGCTGGGCGAACGCCGTGGTCCGCAGTTTGCGGAAGCGGTCCACGTACCACTCCTCGATGTAGGACGTTTTGGCATCAACATAGATGGAAAAATCGAAGAAGTCACTCAGGGCCAGCCCCTGCCGCCCGTCATGCCGCGGACGGGCCGGCGCCAGGACGTTCAGGCCCTCGACGATCAGCACGTCGGGGCGGCGCACCACCACTTCCTTCCCGGGGACGATGTCATAGGTCACGTGGGAGTACCAGGGCGCGCGGACTTCCTCGGCTCCGCCCTTGATTTCGCTCACAAACCGGAGCAGCGCGCGGCGGTCATAGGACTCCGGGAATCCCTTGCGCTCCAGGAGCTGGCGCCGCTTGAGTTCCGCCAGCGGGTACAGGAAGCCGTCCGTGGTGATGAGTTCAACGTTGGGGGTCCCGGGCCAGCGGCGGAGCATCTCGCGCAGCACCCGGGCGATGGTCGACTTGCCCACAGCCACCGAACCGGCGACGCCTATCACAAACGGGGTGCGCTGGGTCTGCTCGCCCAGGAAGGTGGTGGTTGCCGCATGGAGCTGGCCGGCCGCCTCGACATACAGGTGAAGCAGCCGGGACAACGGGAGGTAGACCTCGCGGATTTCCTTCATGTCGAGCGGATCGCCGAGGCCGCGGAGACGGAGCACGTCCTCCTGGTTGAGGGGCTGCTCCATCTGGGCAGCGAGCCGGGACCACGTCTGCCGGTCCAGCTCCACGAACGGGGAGCCGCCGTCGCCGTTCGCTTCATTGCGTTGCAAAGTCACCCTAGAGATTCTGCCCTCCGCCGGGCCGAGAGCGAAATGGGTGGCCCCGCCGGGCAGCGGACAACCCCGCACAGGCGGCGGGCGGCGTGTTGTGAGCGCTTATCCTACGTCCCCCCTCGTGGAAACCCGCTAGGCTTGAGCCCATGTGTGGAATCGTTGGATATGTGGGCCACTCCGCTGGCCGTGTAAATACTGGACACAATGCCCTGGACGTTGTCCTTGAGGGATTGCGGCGCCTGGAGTACCGGGGCTACGACTCTGCGGGCATTGCCGTAGTAGCCGACGGAACGATTTCTTCCCGCAAGAAGTCAGGCAAACTGAGCAACCTCATTGCCGAGCTCGAGGCCAGCCCGCTGCCGGAATCGCTGACCGGCATCGGTCACACACGCTGGGCGACCCACGGCGGCCCGACGGACCAGAACGCGCACCCGCATCTCGCCGATGGGGGCAAGCTGGCCGTGATCCACAACGGCATCATCGAAAACTTCGCCGAGCTGAAGCTGGAACTCAAGCGCAAGGGCGTGACGTTCCTCTCCGAAACCGATACCGAGGTCGCGGCCGCCCTCCTGGGCGACATCTACCGGAACCAGCTCAAGGGCGACCCCGCCAACGGCGGCCTCACGAAGGCCATGCAGCTCGCCTGCCAGCGCCTCGAAGGAGCCTTCACCCTCCTCGCCGTGCACGCGGACCAGCCCGACGTCGTCGTGGCGGCCCGCCGCAACTCCCCGCTGGTCGTTGGCCTCGGTGAGGGCGAGAACTTCCTCGGCTCCGATGTCTCCGGCTTCATCGACTACACGCGCCGCGCCGTCGAGCTCGGCCAGGACCAGATCGTCACGATCACCGCCGACACCGTTGAGATCACCGACTTCTACGGCGCCCCGGCCGAAGGCAAGGAATACCACGTCAACTGGGACCCGGCCTCCGCGGAAAAGGGCGGCTTCCCGTCCTTCATGGAAAAGGAAATCCACGACCAGCCGGACGCCGTCCTGCAGACTCTGCTGGGCCGCTCGGACATCAACGGCAAGCTGACCCTCGACGAGCTCCGGGTCGATCCGGAACTCCTCAAGAGCGTCGACAAGATCATCGTCCTTGCCTGCGGAACCTCCGCCTACGCCGGTCAGGTCGCCAAGTACGCGATCGAGCACTGGTGCCGGATTCCCACCGAGGTGGAGCTCTCCCACGAATTCCGCTACCGCGACCCGATCGTCGACGAGAACACCCTGATTGTCTCCATCTCCCAGTCGGGCGAGACCATGGACACCCTGATGGCCGTCCGCTACGCCAAGGAACAGGGCGCCAAGACCGTCTCGATCTGCAACACCAACGGGTCGACCATCCCGCGCGAATCCGACGCCGTGCTGTACACCCACGCCGGCCCGGAAATCGCCGTCGCCTCCACCAAGGCCTTCCTGGCACAAATCACCGCCGCTTACCTCCTGGGCCTCTACCTGGCCCAGCTGCGGGGCAACAAGTTCCAGGGCGAGATCAAGGACATCCTCGCGGACCTCAACAAGATCCCCGCCAAGATCCAGCAGATCCTCGACAACGAAGCCCAGATCAAGGAGCTCGGCGAGTCCATGGCGGACGCCAAGTCCGTGCTGTTCCTGGGCCGCCACGTCGGCTTCCCGGTGGCGATGGAGGGCGCGCTCAAGCTCAAGGAGCTCGCCTACATCCACGCCGAGGGCTTTGCCGCCGGTGAACTCAAGCACGGCCCGATTGCGCTGATCGAGGAGGGCCAGCCCGTCTTCGTGGTGGTTCCCTCGCCCCGCGGCCGCGACTCGCTGCACTCCAAGGTTGTCTCCAACATCCAGGAAGTCCGGGCGCGCGGCGCCAAGACGATCGTGATCGCGGAAGAGGGGGACGAAGCCGTCAAGGCCTACGCCGAGCATGTCTTCTACATCCCGGAGACCCCCACACTGCTGGCTCCGCTGCTCAGCACGGTTCCGCTGCAGATCTTTGCCCTTGCCCTGGCCTCGGCCAAGGGTTACGACGTGGACCAGCCTCGCAACCTGGCCAAGAGCGTGACCGTAGAATAACGCCATGATTGTTGGCATTGGCGTAGACGTCGTAGACATTGAACGGTTCGGCCGGCAGTTGGAGCGGACCCCCGGGTTGCGCGACCGGCTGTTCGTCCCCGCGGAACGCGAACTGAACACCCGTTCCCTGGCTGCCCGGTTCGCGGCCAAGGAGGCTGTGGCCAAGGTCCTGGGCGCTCCTGCCGGCATGAACTGGCAGGACTGCTGGATCGGGCTGGACCAGAATGGTCCCACCGTCCAGGTCAAAGGCACCGTGCTGGCTGTGGCGGAGTCGAAGGGCGTCAAGCGCTGGCACTTGTCCATGAGCCACGACGGCGGCATCGCCACGGCGACGGTCATCGCCGAGGGCTAAGCGTCACCAGCCCGGACCGAACCGGACTTTCCGCAGCGACTGCACTCCCCACATTGACTGCACGGCGAATGGACTGAACCATGATCAGCGCCTATACCGGAACCCAGATACGAACGGCTGAAAAGCCGTTCCTGGACAACGGTATGGGCGCTGTTCTTATGCAGCGGGCCGCATACGGGCTGGCCAACGCGGTGGTCCGGGAACTCCGGGGCCGCGGGAAGCGCCTATACGGCGCCAGCGTCACGGTGCTCGCCGGCAAGGGAAACAACGGCGGGGACGGGCTGTTCGCCGCCGCCATGCTGGCCGGCCGCGGCATGCGGACGACGGCGGTGCTCACCGCAGGGGAGGCCCACCCCGAAGGGCTCGCGGCGCTGGAAAAAGCCGGCGGCCGGGTCCTCCGCCTGGCCTCGGAGAACACGAACGCCGCAGCCGCGGCCGCCGCACGGGCCGACGTCGTCATTGACGCGATCCTGGGCACCGGCGCGCGGGGCGGGCTCCGGGGGCCGGCCGCCGCGCTGATCGACGCTCTGGGACGCTCGCGTCGGGGACTCGTGGTCGCCTGCGACATTCCCAGCGGCGTGGATGCCGATAGCGGCGAGGCCCACAGCCCGGTGCTCCGGGCGGATCTGACGGTCACCTTCGGGGCGGCCAAAGCCGGACTGCTGGCCGATCCCGGGGCGGACTCCGCCGGCCGCGTGCACGTCATTCCGATCGGAATCGAGGCTGCCCTGCCTGAGCCGTTCCTGCGCCGCCTCGAAGCGGAGGACCTCTCGGTGCTGCTTCCCCATCCGGGGCGGCGCTCCCACAAGTACTCCCGCGGTGTCCTGGGCGTCGTCGCCGGCTCGCAGCGGTACCCCGGCGCGGCGGTGCTCGCCTGCCGCGGCGCGTTGGCGTCCGGGGTGGGCATGGTCCGCTACCTTGGGCCGCCGGACGTCGCCGACCTGGTCCGCCGGTCCTGCCCCGAGGTCGTGTGCGGAACCGGCAGCGCCGCGGAGACCCATGTCCAGGCCTGGCTCCTCGGCCCGGGCCTCGATGAAGAGGCCCCCGAGCAGCTCGACCGCGTCCGGGAAGCCGCAGCCACCGGATTGCCTGTCGTGGCTGACGCAGGGGCGCTGCCTGCCCTGCCGCGCGACCTCGATCCCCGGTTCGTGCTGACGCCGCATGCCGGCGAACTGGCTGCGCTGCTGGCCCGATACGGCGCTGACCCCGGTCGCACCGGAGTGGAGGACTCCACCCTCGCTGCAGCCAGGCGGGCCAGTGGGCTGACCGGGGCCACAGTCCTCCTCAAGGGCGCGACCACGCTGGTGGCTGCGCCCTCGGGTTGCGTCTTCAGCCAGGCCGAGGCCACCCCCTGGCTGGCAACGGCCGGAAGCGGCGACGTTCTGGCGGGTGTGCTCGGGTCCCTGCTGGCGCAGCTGGCCGAAGACTCCGGGGCCTTCAGCTCCGTTGGCGTCTCCGCGGCCGAGCGCTGGGCCGGGATCGCGGCGATGGCCGCGAGCGTCCACGGCCGCGCGGGCAGCCTCGCCTCCGCCGGCGGGCCGGTCAGCGCCAGCGGCATCGCGGAGGCACTCCCTGAGGTGCTGAGGGCGATGTAACCAAGGCTGCACATAGCGTCCCGACAGGGATGATAACCCTACTTACAAGTAGTCTGTCTAGAGATTGTCCGCATATGCACGAGGAGAACACATGGAAGTCTGGCCCGGAACGGCTTACCCGCTGGGAGCCACCTTTGACGGCACTGGCACTAACTTTGCCCTGTTCAGCGAACGTGCCGAGCGGGTGGAGCTCTGCCTCCTGGCTGATGACCTGTCCGAGACGCGGATTGAGCTGACCGAGGTGGACGGCTACGTGTGGCACTGCTATCTGCCGCAGGTCCAGCCCGGACAGAAGTACGGCTACCGGGTCCACGGCCCGTATGAGCCGGAGCACGGCAACCGGTTCAACCCGAACAAGCTCCTGATGGACCCGTATGCCAAGGCCGTCCAGGGCCAGATCGATTGGGATCCGGCGCTCTTCACGTACGAATTCGGCGACCCCGACTCCCGCAACGACGCCGACTCGGCGCCGCACACGATGCACGGCGTGGTCATCAACCCGTTCTTCGAGTGGGACGGCGACCGCCAGTTGCGGATCCCTTACCACCAGTCGGTCATTTACGAGGCCCACGTCAAAGGCTTGACCGAGCTTCACCCGGAGGTTCCCGAAGAGCAGCGGGGCACCTATGCCGGCGTCGCGCACCCGGCGGTGATTGAGCACCTGAAGAAGCTCGGCGTCACCGCGATCGAACTCATGCCCGTGCACCAGTTCGTCAACGACGGCACGCTCGAGGAGAAGGGCCTCAACAACTACTGGGGCTACAACACCATCGGCTTCTTCGCCCCGCAGAACACCTACAGCTCGTCCGGCGATGTGGGGCACCAGGTCCAGGAGTTCAAGGCCATGGTCCGCGATCTGCACAAGGCCGGCATGGAAGTGATCCTGGATGTGGTCTACAACCACACCGCGGAAGGCAACCACCTCGGCCCCACACTGTCCTTCAAGGGCATCGACAACCAGGCCTACTACCGGCTGGTCGACGATGACATGAAGCACTACATGGACTACACCGGCACCGGAAACTCCCTCAACGTCCGGCACCCGCACTCGCTCCAGCTGCTCATGGACTCCCTGCGCTATTGGGTCACGGAAATGCACGTCGACGGCTTCCGCTTCGACCTTGCCTCCACGCTGGCCCGGGAGTTCTACGACGTGGACAAGCTGTCCACCTTCTTCGAACTCATCCAGCAGGACCCGATCGTCTCCCAGGTCAAGCTCATCGCCGAGCCGTGGGACATCGGCCCGGGCGGCTACCAGGTGGGCAACTTCCCGCCGCAGTGGACCGAATGGAACGGCAAGTACCGCGACACCGTCCGCGACTTCTGGCGCGGCGAGCCGTCCACCCTGGGCGAATTCGCCTCCCGCCTGACCGGTTCCGCAGACCTGTATGAAAGCTCCGCCCGCCGCCCGGTGGCCTCAATCAACTTCGTCACGGCCCACGACGGCTTCACCATGCGCGATCTCGTCTCCTACAACGAGAAGCACAACGACGCCAACGGCGAGGGCAACAACGACGGCGAATCGCACAACAGGTCCTGGAACTGCGGCGAAGAGGGGGACACGGACAACGACCACGTCCTGACGCTCCGCGCCCGCCAGCAGCGCAACTTCATCGCCACCCTGCTGCTCTCGCAAGGTGTCCCCATGCTGCTGCACGGTGACGAACTGGGCCGCACCCAGCAGGGCAACAACAACACGTACTGCCAGGACTCCGAGCTGAGCTGGATCCACTGGGATGCAATGGACCAGCCGCTGGTGGAGTTCACCGCCGTCGTCAACAAGATCCGCCGCGACCACCCGATCTTCCGGCGCAGCCGCTTCTTCGACGGGCGACCTGTGCGCCGCGGCGAGGGCGAGAAGCTGCCGGACATTGTCTGGCTGAAAACGGACGGCACCGAAATGTTGCCGGAGGACTGGGGCAGCGGCTTCGGCCGGACCATTGGTGTGTTCTACAACGGGCACGGCATCCAGGAACAGGACTCCCGCGGCCGCCGCATCACCGACGACAGCTTCGTGCTCGCCTTCAATGCCCACGACGACGACGTGGACTTTGCGCTGCCGGCCGAGGAGTACTCAAAGTTCTGGGACGTCCTGGTGGACACCGCGGACCAGGCAGACACCGAGAAACCGCTCAAGGCCGGTTCCGTGCTGAAGCTGGCGGCCAAGTCGATGGTCGTGCTCCGGGCGCACTCCGGCCCCGAGGTGGAGGTGGACTACTCCGCAGCGGCGTCGCTGGCCTCCATGGCCGAGCACGAGGAGGCACTCGAGGAGATGGTGGAGGCCCAGGACGAGGCCGCCGAAGCCGTTGCGAAGGCCACCGCCAAATGAGGACCCCGGTTTCCACCTACCGGCTTCAGATCAGGCCCGGCTTCACCCTCCAGGATGCTGCCGGGACCGTGCCCTACCTGAAGTCGCTCGGCGTGGACTGGATCTACCTCTCGCCGATCCTGACCGCGGAGAAGGGATCGGACCACGGCTACGACGTCACCGACCCCTCCGCGATCGACCCGGACCGCGGCGGCCCGGAGGGCCTGGCCGCCGTGTCGCAGGCAGCGCGGGACGCCGGGATGGGCGTGCTTGTCGACATCGTGCCCAACCATGTCGGCGTCGCAACCCCCGTGCAGAACCCGTGGTGGTGGTCCCTGCTCAAGGAGGGCCAGCAGTCCCGGTACGCCCCGGCGTTCGACGTCGACTGGGACTTCGGCGGCGGCCGGATCCGGATCCCCGTGCTGGGATCGGACTCCGACGTTGACGCACTTGAAATCAAGGACGGGGAGCTGCGGTATTACGACCACCGCTTCCCGCTGGCCGAGGGCACCTACACCGCAGGTGACTCCGCTGCGGATGACCCCCGCGAGGTCCACAGCCGGCAGCACTACGAGCTGGTCGGCTGGCGCCGGGCCGACGATGAACTGAACTACCGCCGGTTCTTCGCCGTCAACAGCCTGGCCGGCATCCGGGTCGAGCTCCCTGAGGTGTTCGATGAGGCCCACGCCGAGATCGTGCGCTGGTTCCGCGAGGGGCTGGTCGACGGACTCCGGATCGACCACCCGGACGGGCTGGCCGATCCGGAAGGCTACCTGCGCCGGCTCCGCGAGGTCACGGGCGGCAGCTACCTGCTGATCGAGAAGATCCTCGAGCCCGGCGAGGTGCTGCCGGCCGGTTTCGACTGCGAGGGCACCACCGGCTACGACGCCCTCGCGGACGTGGACCGGCTCTTCGTCGACCCCGCAGGGCAGGACAACCTCGACGCCCTGGACGCCGGGCTCCGCGGCGGCCAGGCCGCGGACTACGAGGACATGATCCGGGGTACCAAGCGCCGGATCACGGACGGGATCCTCCGCTCCGAAATGCTCCGGCTGGCACGGCTGGTGCCGTCCGGTGCCGGGCTCAGCATAGACGCGGCCGCCGACGCGCTTTCCGAGATCATCGCTGCCTTCCCGGTCTACCGCAGTTACCTGCCTGAGGGCGCGGATGTCCTGAAGGAGGCGTGCGAACTTGCCGTCCGCCGCCGTCCTGAGCTTGCCGACGCCGTCGGGCTGCTGCTGCCGCTGCTCCTCGACGCCGGACGGAAGCCGGGCGCCGAACTGGGACGCCGCTTCCAGCAGACCTCCGGGATGGTCATGGCCAAGGGCGTGGAGGACACCGCGTTCTTCCGCTACACCCGGCTGGGCACCCTGACCGAGGTCGGGGCCGATCCCACCGAGTTCTCGGTGGCGCCGGAGGAGTTCCACCACCGGATGGCCCGCCGCCAAGCCGAGCAACCGCTCTCCATGACGACGCTCAGCACCCACGACACCAAGCGCAGCGAGGACACCCGTGCCCGGATCTCCGTGCTCGCTGAGCTGGCGCCGGAATGGCAGGCCGTCCTGGCCCGGCTCCAGGAACTGGCACCGCTGCCTGACGGGCCGCTCGCCAACCTGCTGTGGCAGGCCATCGCCGGAGCCTGGCCCGCGAACCGTGAGCGCCTGCAGTCGTATGCCCAGAAGGCTGCCCGGGAAGCCGGGAACTCGACCGACTGGCTCGACCCCGACGCCGCATTCGAGGAGAAACTGGCCGCCGTGGTCGATGCGGCCTTCGACAACCCCGGCGTCAGGGCGGAACTGGAATCCCTGGTCGAACTCCTGACGCCGTATGGCGCCGTCAATTCGCTGGGCGCCAAGCTGGTGCAGCTGACCATGCCGGGAGTCCCCGACGTTTACCAGGGCACGGAGTTCTGGGACCGTTCGCTGACCGACCCGGACAACCGGCGGCCGTTCGACTACGGTGCGCGGCGCGCGGCCCTGGCCGCGCTCGACGCCGGCGACCGCCCGGCGTCGTACACCGAGGACGCGGCGAAGCTCCTGGTCACGTCGCGGGCGCTGCGCCTGCGCCGCGACCGCCCGGAGCTGTTCGCGGGCTACCGGCCCGTGGCCGCCACCGGGGCGGCCGCCGGGCACCTGGTCGGCTTCGACCGCGGCGGTGATGCGGGCGCGGGGGCCATCACCCTCGCGACCCGGCTGCCCCGCGGGCTGGAGCAGCAGGGCGGCTGGCGGGACACCGCCGTCGAACTTGCAGTGGATATGACGGACGAACTGACGGGTGCCACCTTCGGCCCGGGCGCCGTGGACGTGGCCGCCATCCTGGCCAGCTACCCGGTTGCCCTGCTGGCACCTGCCAAGCACTGAACGAACCACCGATATACGGAAAGCTGTGATCACTTTGCCTGCTGACGGACAGAAACGCTTTGACCTTTGGGCACCGGAAGCAGGCACCGTGACGCTGCTTGCCGACGGCCGGCAGTACCCGATGACACGGCGGCCCGGCGGAGACGGGGACGGGGGTGCCGGCGGGGACGGCTGGTGGACCGCGCCGGGCGCCCCCGCCGCCGGGGACGTGGACTACGGCTACCTGCTCGACGGGGACACCACACCGCTGCCGGACCCCCGGTCCCGGCGGCAGCCCGACGGCGTCCACTCCCTGTCGCGGACGTTCGACGCCGGCCGCCACGAATGGGCGGACGGGCAGTGGCAGGGCCGCGGGCTGCAGGGCGCCGTGATCTACGAGCTGCACGTGGGGACGTTCACCCCCGAAGGCACGCTGGACGCGGCCGCCGGGAAGCTCGGCTACCTCGTGGAGCTCGGCGTCGATTTCGTGGAGCTGCTGCCGGTGAACGGCTTCAACGGCACCCACAACTGGGGCTACGACGGCGTCCTCTGGTACGCCGTGCACGAAGGGTACGGCGGGCCCGCCGCGTACCAGCGCTTCGTGGACGCCGCCCATGCCGCCGGGTTGGGCGTCATCCAGGACGTGGTCTACAACCACCTCGGGCCCAGCGGAAACTACCTTCCGCGCTTCGGGCCGTACCTGAAATCGGGGGAGGGCAACACCTGGGGAAACTCGGTCAACCTCGACGGGCCAGGGTCCGACGTGGTGCGCCGCTACATCCTTGAGAACGCCGCCATGTGGCTGCGCGACTACCACGTGGACGGGCTCCGGCTCGATGCCGTGCACGCCTTCAAGGACGAGCGGGCCGTCCACCTGCTGGAGGAGTTCGGTGCGCTCGCGGACGAAGTCTCCGCCGATACCGGACGCCCCGCCACGATGATCGCCGAGTCGGACCTCAACGATCCGCGCCTGCTCTACCCGCGCGACGCCAACGGCTACGGCCTGGCAGGGCAGTGGAGCGATGACTTCCACCACGCCGTGCACGTCAACGTCAGCGGCGAGGCCACGGGCTACTACGCCGACTTCGAATCCCTCGAGGCCCTGGCCAAGGTCCTGGTTGACGGCTTCTTCCATGACGGCAGCTACTCCAGCTTCCGCGGCCGGCACCACGGCCGGCCCATCAACACGGCCGCGGTGCACCCGGCAGCACTCGTGGTCTGCAGCCAGAACCATGACCAGATCGGCAACCGCGCCACAGGCGACCGGCTGTCCCAGACGCTGGGCTACGGGCAGCTGGCGCTCGCCGCCGTCGCGACCCTCACCTCGCCGTTCACGCCGATGCTGTTCATGGGCGAGGAGTACGGTGCCACCACGCCGTGGCAGTTCTTCACCTCGCATCCGGAGCCGGAGCTCGGGAAGGCCACCGCGGAGGGCCGGATCAGGGAATTCGAGCGGATGGGCTGGGACCCCGCCGTCGTACCCGATCCGCAGGATCCGGAAACCTTTACGCGCTCCCGGCTCAATTGGGCCGAAGCCGGCGAAGGCGACCATGCCCGCCTGCTGGAGCTGTACCGACGGCTGATCGCGCTGCGCCGTTCGACGCCGGAGCTCGCCGGCCTGGGCTTCGAAGACACCGCGGTGGCCTTCAGCGAGGCCGACCGCTGGCTCCGCCTGCGCCGCGGCGGCGTGGAGGTGGCGATGAACTTCTCCGCCGGGCCGAACCGGCTCGCCGTTGCCGGAGCCTCAGTGACGCTGGCCACCGACGACGGTGTGCGCCTCGACGACGGCCAGCTGGACCTTCCGGGCCACAGTGCCGCCATCATCTCGAAGTAAGACAGGAAAATACGTATGACTTATGTTGGTGCAGGAACCCGTTACGACTCCATGCCCTACCGTCGGGTGGGACGCAGCGGGCTGAAGCTCCCCGCCATCTCGCTCGGCCTCTGGCACAACTTTGGCGACGACAAGCCCTTCGAAACCCAGCGCGCCATCCTGCGCCGGGCCTTCGACCTCGGCGTCAACCACTTCGACCTGGCCAACAACTACGGACCGCCGGCCGGTTCCGCGGAGACCAACTTCGGCCGGCACCTCCGGGATGACTTCGCCCCCTACCGTGACGAACTGATCATCTCCACCAAGGCCGGCTACAACATGTGGCCCGGACCGTTCGGCGAATGGGGCTCCCGCAAATACCTGCTCGCCAGCCTGGACCAGTCGCTGAACCGGATGGGCCTGGATTACGTGGACATCTTCTACAGCCACCGCCCGGACCCGGAAACGCCGATGGAAGAGACTATGGGCGCCCTGGACCAGGCCGTCCGCTCCGGGAAGGCCCTCTACGCCGGCATCTCCTCCTACACTCCGGAGCAGACCCTCGAGGCCGCCCGGATCCTCAAGGAGCTCGGCACCCCGCTGCTGATCCACCAGCCGAGCTACTCCATGCTGAACCGCTGGACCGAAAACGGCAGCCCGAACCTCTATGAAGCACTGGAACAGGTGGGGGCGGGCTCGATCGCGTTCTCGCCGCTGGCGCAGGGCATGCTGACCGGCCGCTACCTGGACGGGATCCCGGCCGATTCCCGCGCCGCGCAGGAAAAGTCTCTGGCCGAGGACAGCATCACGGAGGACAAGCTGGACCGCGTGCGGGGTTTGCACCGGATCGCCGAAAGCCGGGGGCAGTCCCTCGCGCAGATGGCCGTCGCCTGGATCCTGCGCGAGCAGGGCAAGGGTTCTTCAGTGACGTCCGCGCTGGTCGGCGCGTCGAGCGTCCGGCAGCTCGAGGACACCCTCTCCGCGATCAACAACCTCGACTTCACCGCGGAGGAGCTGACGGCGATCGACGAGTTCGCCGTCGAGTCCGACATCAACCTGTGGGCCCAGAAGTAGGCGGCACCGCCTCCCCGTAACACCGACGGCGCGGCGGCCGGGAACAACCCGGGCCGCCGCGCTGTTGACTAGAATGCTAAGGGCGCCGTACGGCGCCGTGCCCGCTGCCGCCGTCGTGCATCAGAGTACTTCCGCGCCGGGCATATGAAGTTGTCCCCAAAGGAGTTCCGTGTCTTCACATCCGATTCGTGTTGCAATCGTCGGCGTAGGTAACTGTGCCACTTCCCTGGTCCAGGGCGTTGAGTACTACCGGGATGCCGATCCCCAGGCCACGATTCCGGGTCTGATGCACGTGGAGTTCGGCAAGTACCACGTCAACGACGTCCAGTTCGTTGCCGCGTTCGACGTCGATGCCAAGAAGGTCGGCCAGGACCTGTCCGCCGCCATCCTGGCCAGCGAAAACAACACCATCAAGATCGCCGACGTCCCGCCGGCCGGTGTGACGGTCCAGCGCGGCCCGACCCTCGACGGCCTCGGCAAGTACTACCTCGAGACCATCGAGCAGTCCCCGGAGGAGCCGGTCGACGTCGTCCAGGCCCTCAAGGACGCCAAGGTTGACGTTATGGTCTGCTACCTGCCGGTCGGGTCGCAGGAAGCCGCGGAGTTCTACGCCCAGTGCGCGATCGACGCCGGCGTGGCCTTCGTTAACGCCCTTCCGGTCTTCATCGCCGGCACCAAGGCCTGGGCTGACAAGTTCACCGCCGCCGGTGTCCCGATCGTTGGCGATGACATCAAGAGCCAGATTGGCGCCACCATCACGCACCGCGTCATGGCCAAGCTGTTCGAGGACCGCGGCGTCACCCTGGACCGCACGTACCAGCTGAACGTCGGCGGCAACATGGACTTCAAGAACATGCTGGAACGCGACCGCCTCGAGTCCAAGAAAATCTCCAAGACCCAGGCAGTCACGTCCAACGTGGAAGCCGAGCTCGCGGCCAAGGACGTGCACATCGGCCCGTCGGACTACGTCCAGTGGCTCGATGACCGCAAATGGGCCTTCGTCCGCCTCGAGGGCCGCAACTTCGGCGACGCCCCGGTGTCGCTGGAATACAAGCTGGAAGTCTGGGACTCGCCCAACTCCGCCGGCGTGATCATCGACGCCGTCCGCGCCGCCAAGATCGGCCTGGATCGCGGCGTCGGCGGCCC
Organism: Arthrobacter sp. 10L424; assembly: GCF_056395325.1. NCBI lineage: Bacteria > Bacillati > Actinomycetota > Actinomycetes > Micrococcales > Micrococcaceae > Arthrobacter > Arthrobacter sp. 10L424. Next base: position 427,455 of record NZ_JBFTJH010000001.1, read on the forward strand.
GCTGCTCTCCGCGTCGAGCTACTTCATGAAGTCCCCACCGGAGCAGTTCAACGACGACCTCGCCCGCGAAAAGGTCGAGGCTTTCATCCGCGGCGACCTGGAGCGCTAACCCCCTCCGCCTCCCTCGAGTTGCCCTATCACTTACGGCGCCTAAACAGCCGGTTTAGCCGCCACAAGTGATAGGGCAACCGGCGTTTAACGGCCGTGGAGCGCGAGCCGGACCCGTCGGACGGCACCGCGGAAGTCATCCGCCAGGTCGTCCGCGTTGAATTTGAAATAGCGCCAGCCTGCCGCGTTGAACTTTTCGTCGCGGCGGTTGTCGCGGGACTGTTGTTCGCGCGTGAGGTGGTGGCCGCCGTCGTACTGGATTGCAACCCTTTGCCTCCGGTATCCGAGGTCGGCAGCGGGGGAGAGAGGGTCGTACGGCGCCATCCTGAGCTGCAGCTCGGGCTCCGGCAGCCCGGCAGCGGTCAATGCCAGGCGCAGGAAGGTTTCCGGCGCGGAGTCGGAGCCGGGCCGGATGAGCTCCAGCGCCTGACGCGCTTTCACGATTCCTTTGAACTTGGGGTGCCGGGTGAGCATGGCCGCGAGCTGGGGCAGCGTCGCCCATGGCTCCGAACGGCCCTCCAGCTCCAGACGGGGCTGCCGCACCAGCTGGTCGCCCAAGGCCACAAGATCCTCCAACGTCAGGAGACGGGCAAGGTCCAGCCACGTCCGGGCAGGCGTTGAAATCCGGATGCCGTCCCAGACCATGAGCTCGTCGTCGAATGCGAGAACGGTATGCCCCACAACGCCCTCGCGCCGGACGGGCGGCAGGGCCTTCGGCTTGCTGAGATGGAGCTCCCGGCAGCCCCGAGACCACGACGGGAGCCACAGCCCCAGCAACACAGCGGCGGTAACGTGCGATATCCACGCGCCCGGCGTTGCGGCCGAAAGGGCACGGGCCAGGCCGCGGAGCTCGAACTCCCAGCCGGCGGGCAGGTAGAGCAACCGGCCGGCCGTCTCGAGGTCGGAAGCGCGGAGCCGTGACGTTCCCAGCGTCGCGGCCCGCGCCTCATAGACGGTGAACGGGGCCGAGGCGAGGTGGGCCGGCAGGGCAGCAGGTGGTCGCATGCGGACCATTCTTATTCGAACGCCGGATCCCCGCTCCGGTTATCCACAGGGGCCCGTTGAGCTATCACTTTTGGTCCCCATCCGCCGGGAATGGCAGCCAAAAGTGATAGCGCAACGGGGTTAGAAGAGGCCGACGGGGTTGCCGTCGGCGTCGACGTCCATGCGCATCGCGGCCGGGACCTTGGGCAGCCCCGGCATCGTCATGACCGCGCCGGTGAGCGCCACGATGAAGCCCGCCCCGGTCTTGGGAATCAGGTCGCGGACGTGCACGGTGAAACCCTTCGGCGCGCCGAGCTTGCCGGCGTCATCGCTGAAGGAGTACTGCGTCTTCGCCATGCAGACCGGGAAGCCGGACCAGCCGTTCTTCTCGATTTCCGCGAGCCGTTTGAGCGCCGGGACGGAGAAATCCACCCCGTCGGCGCCGTAGATCTCCTGCACAATCGTCCGGATCTTGTCCTCCACCGACATCTCCAGCGGGTACAGGTGCCGGAAGGTGTGCGGCGCGTCGATCGCCGCGGCAACCTTGGCCGCGAGTTCGTCGCCGCCGTCGCCGCCCCCGCCGCGGCCCCAGACGTCGGCCACGGCCGCCTGGACGCCCTCGGCGGCGCACCACTCCAGCAGCCAGTCCAGCTCCTCCGCGGTGTCCGTGGCGAACTTGTTGATCGCCACCACCGGCGTGATCCCGAACTTCTCCACGTTCCGCACATGGCGCTGAAGATTGACGACGCCGGCAGCCAGCGCGTCCAGGTTGGGTTCCTTCAGCTGGTCCTTGGGGACGCCGCCGTGCATCTTCAGGGCGCGGACCGTCGCCACCACAACGACGGCGGACGGCGCGACGTCGGCGACGCGGGACTTGATGTCCATGTACTTCTCCGCGCCGAGGTCGGCGCCGAAGCCGGCCTCGGTGATAACGATGTCCGCGAGGCTGCGGGCCGTCTGGGTGGCGATCAGGGAATTGCACCCGTGGGCGATGTTGGCGAAGGGCCCGCCGTGGACCAGGGCCGGGGTCCCTGCGATGGTCTGCACCAGGTTCGGTTTGATGGCGTCCTTGAGCAGCATGGTCAGGGCACCCTGGACACCCAGCTCGGCCACCGTGACCGGCCGCCGGTCGTAGGTGTAACCGAACGTGATCCGGCCCAGCCGTTCCCGAAGGTCGGAAAGGTCCGTGGCGAGGCAGAACACCGCCATGATCTCCGAGGCCACGGTGATGTCGAAGCCGTCCTGCCGGGGGATGCCCTGCGTCGGGCCGCCCAGGCCGATCACCACCTCGCGCAGCGAACGGTCGTTCATGTCCAGCACCCGCTTGAAAGTCATCCGGCGCGGGTCGATGTTCAGGTCGTTGCCCTGGTAGATGTGGTTGTCCACGAGCGCCATCAGGGCGTTGTTCGCCGAGGTGACGGCATGGAAGTCGCCGGTGAAGTGCAGGTTGATCTCGTCCATCGGCAACACCTGGGAGTAGCCGCCGCCCGTGGCGCCGCCCTTCATGCCCAGGATCGGGCCGAGCGAGGGTTCGCGCAGGGCAATCATCACCTTGTGGCCGGCCCGGGCCAGGGAGTCAGCCAGCCCCACCGTGGTGGTGGACTTGCCCTCGCCGGCGGGCGTGGGCGACATCGCGGAGACCAGCACCACCTTGCCGGGGGCACGCGGCGGGCCGCCCGCCGTCGAACCCGTGAGCTTGGCCGGATCGATCTTCGCCTTATACCGGCCGTGGAAGTCCAGGGCCTCGGCGTTGATCCCGGCAGCGGCGGCAATCTCCTCGATCGGCCGCATGGTGGCCCGCTGCGCGATCTCCAGGTCATTCAGGGCGGCTGCCCCCGCGGCAGCGGTGTCGGGCACGCCACCAGTGGTGGCGGCGGTTCCGGGAATCGTGGTTTCAGACATCGTTGTCCTTTGGCTCGTGGCGTCGCTGGGTGTGACGGCCAGTGATTTCAGGCCGCTGTTACCGGCCCATGGTTCCGGCTGAGGGCGCGTGGCCCACCGGAATGGTCAGGTTTCCAAAATACTGGCTCAGTGCGGTGTGGTAGCTCTCCAGCGTGATGGCGGCGGTGCGCTGCCAGCCGAATTCCTGCGCGTGCAGGGCCGCCGCGCGCCCCATGTCCTCACGGGTCGCGGGGTCGTCGTAGAGGGCTTCCAGGGCGTCGGCCCAGTCGGCGGCTTTGTGGCCCTCCACAAGCATCCCGGTGCGGCCGTCGAAGATGGCGCGGGACAGCCCGCCGACCTTGGTGGCCACCACCGGCGTGCCGCAGGCCTGGGCTTCGAGCGCCACGAGACCAAAGGATTCGCTGTAGGAGGGCATCACCACGACGTCGGCGGAACGGTACCAGCCGGCGAGTTTCGGTGCGCTGACGGGCGGATGGTGCGTGACGACGTCGTCCAATCCGGCGGCGCTGATCAGCGACTTCAGGTCGAAGTCCTTGGAGCCGCTGACCGCGCCGACGATGGTCAGCTGGAGGTCGATGTCCGGACGCCGTGCCCGCAGGAGGGCGGCGGCCTTGATGAGGATCTGCGGTCCCTTGAGGCGCTGGATCCGCCCGGCGAACAACAGGTGGAAGCGGCCCGGCGGCACCCCGTGGGCGGCCCGGGCCCGGCCGCGGAAGGCGGGCGTGAAGATGTCCAGGTCCACGCCCGGCGGGGCGACATCGATGTGGTCGTTGTCGGCGTTGTAGTGCGAGACCAGTTCCGCCGCCTCGGTGCCCGTGTTGGCGATCAGCCGGGTGGCGCCGTCGACAATCCGTTGCTCGCCGTCCTCGCGCCGCCGCGGTTCCGGCTGCTCACCGGAGACCAGCAGGAGGTTCTTCACCTTGGCCATGGTGTGCATGGTGTGCACGAGCGGAAGGCCCCACAGGCCGGCGAGCTCGAGCCCGGCCACCCCGGAAACCCAGTAGTGCGAATGGATCACGTCGTACCGGCCGTGCGGCTGGAGCTGCCGGATCCGGTCGATCTCGGCCACCATGCTGTGCAGCAGTTCGGGCAGTTCTTCCTTGGGCAGTTTCCGGGGCGGTCCGGCCAGGACGTTGTGGACGCAGACCCCGGGGGAGGGGTGCTCGACGGCGGCCTGCGCGGCGGACGTGGACCGGGTGAAGATCTCCACTTCGACGCCGGTCTCGGCCAGGGCCGCCGCGAGGGCGCGGATGTACACGTTCATGCCCCCGGCGTCCCCGGAACCGGGCTGCTCCATCGGCGAAGTGTGCAGGGAGAGGAAGGCGACGCGGCGTATCAGCGACATTGCTCTCCTTTCCCCAGCCGGTACGGATGCTCCCGGTCACGTCCTGGTGAACACTGCCGGAATTGCATTTCGATAAAACATTACTCCTGAAGTCCCCGCGGGTTCACCGGCCGGAGGGCGGCGCCGGTCACAGGGCAGGGCGTGCTGCTAACGTGACGGCTGTGAGCACACGCGACGAGACAGCATCCACCGGCCCCGGCTGGGAAATCCGTCCGGCCACCGGCGCGGACTGGCCGGCGATCTGGGCGATCCTTGAGCCCGTCATCACGGCCGGGGAGACCTTCACCTGGGACCGGGACACCACCGAGCACCAGGCCCGCGAACGCTGGTTCAAGCAGCCCCCGGGCCAGACCTTCCTCGCGGTAGGGCGGGGCGAGCTCGACGGCGTTGTCCTGGGCACCGGCGAGCTGCACGCGAACCAGGGCGGCGGCGGAAGCCACGTCGCCAATGCCGGGTACATGGTCCATCCCGCACACGGGGGCAAGGGGCTGGCCCGCGCCCTGTGCGCCTACTCCCTCGACGCGGCACGGGCCGCCGGGTTCCGCGCCATGCAGTTCAACGCCGTCGTGGAAAGCAATGCCCGGGCCGTTTCTGCCTGGCAGTCCATGGGCTTCGAGGTGCTGGCCACCATCCCGGAAGCTTTCCTGCACCCGCAGCTGGGTTACGTGGGCCTGCACCTGATGTACCGCAAGCTGTAGCCGCACCGGGCCCGGTTTCCTCAGCCCCGGAAGAGCGCCCGCAGTTCCGGGAACGCGGACTGGTACCCGGCCAGCAGTTTTCCCGCGAGGTCCCCGGAACCGACCAGGGGGTGCCCGGCGAAGGCGGCCAGTGCCGCTTCCCGGCGGCCCGCCCCGGAGGTCCCGGCACCCCGGCTGGTGGCCGTGACGACGAGGCGTTCGACGTCCTTCACCTGCCGGAGCAGGGCCAGCTGCGCCGGCGCCGGACGGTCCTGCCGCAGGGGGACGACGCCGTCGGGAGTCACCCGGCAGGGAACCTCGACGACGGCGTCCGCCGGCAGCCCCGGAATCGCCGCCGCCGCGGCGCCGTTCCCCGCGTCGCTGGTGGTGTTGGGGGTGTTCAGGATCAGTTCCGCCGGCCCGCCGCCGGAGAGCGCGCGCATGACCGCGAGCGCGACCCGTTCGTAGCCGCCCCCGGCCAGGTCCGTCTCATCGCGGCGCTCGCCGGCCGGGCGGGCCTCGGCGAGGTAGCCCTCTTCGCGGGAGCGGCGGGCGGCGTCCCACAGCCGGTAGGCCCCGGGCCCGGCCGCGGCGAGCCGCGGATACAGCTCGCTCTGCTGCCGGTCGATGGACTCGCCGCGGGTTGTGGGGGAGGAGCGGATGCCGGCCAGGGCACGCCCGGTCTCGTAGAAGTAATAGAGGTATTCGTTGGGCAGGCACCCCAGATCCGCCAGGAAGGGCTGCGGAAACAGCCGGCCCTCCTCGAAGCCGGCCAACGCGCCGGCGTCAGCGAGCAGCCCGGGCAGCACGTCCCGGCGGCCGGACTCCAGCCGGTACAGCCAGCCCAGATGGTTCAGCCCGTAGTAGCCCACGCCGTCGAGGGTGCCCTCGGGAAGCTCGACGCCGGCGGCGTGCGCCGCCCGGTAAACCAGCCCGCTGGCCGAATCGCAGATGCCGACCACCTTGCGGCCGAGCACCGGAACCAGCGCCTCGGTGACCATGCCGGCCGGGTTCGTGAAGTTCAGCAGCCACGCATCTGGGCAGTGGCGCCGCATCTGCTTTGCGAGTTCGAGCATGCGGGGGATGGACCGCAGCGCATAGGAGATGCCGCCGGCTCCCGTAGTCTCCTGGCCCAGGAGCCCCAGGTCCAGGGCCACCCGCTCATCGGCGGTGCGGCCGGCTGTCCCGCCGGGCCGGATCGCGGCAAACACCAGGTCCGTGCCGGTGAGCGCCTCGGCCAGGGACGTGGTGGCCCGGACCGCGGGAAGGGCGGCGCCGGACGGTTGCTGCGCCGCGAAGGAAGTGAGGACGGCGTTGATGGCGGCGAGCCGGCCGGGATCGACGTCGTACAGCACCAGTTCCCGGACCAGCCCGGCGAAGGGCCCCGTGCAGAGCGCCCGGTAGACCAGCGGTACCCGGAATCCGCCGCCTCCGGCAATCATCAGCCGCATGCGGACAGTTTATGCACAGTGGCCGTTCCTGGCCCGCGCGGATGCCTTTCCAGCGGTACTGGGACGGCGTAATGTGCCATACATGGACGCGATGCCGACGCGGCGTTTTGACCCGCTTTCCGCCGTCCGGACCCCGACGGCGGATGGTTTCGACCTGCTGCTGACCGGGACCGTCTTCCAGGACATCATCTTCACCGGCCTGCCGCACGCCCCGGTCGCGGGGACGGAGATCTGGAGCGACGGGATGGGCAGCTGCCCCGGCGGCGTGGCCAACCAGGCCATTGCCGCGGCCCGGCTGGGGCTGCGGACCGGGCTGGCGGCCGCGTTCGGCGACGACGGCTACGGCGACTACAACTGGAAGATCCTGGCCGGACAGGAACACGTGGACCTGTCGCTGTCCCGGCGCGTGCCAGGCTGGCACTCGCCGGTCACGGTGTCCCTCAGCGTGGAGCAAGACCGGTCCATGGTGACGCACGGCCATCCTGCTCCGGTGAGTTCCAGCGACCTGGTCGGCTGCCCTCCGCCGGCGCTCGCCGCCGTCGCCGAGCTCGGTGAGGCGCTGGAACCGTGGGCGATCGACGCGTACAAGGCCGGGGTCCGGCTGTTCGGCGACGTCGGCTGGGATCCCACCGGCGTCTGGTCCTCCGCCCGGCTCGACAACCTGCAGTACTTCCACGCCTTTATGCCGAACCAGCACGAGGCGATGTCCTTCACCGGGAATGATAATCCGTGGGCGGCGCTCTACGCCCTGGCGGACAAAGTGCCGGTCGCCGTCGTGACCCTGGGGGCGCAAGGGGCGATGGCCGTGGACTCCGAAACAGGCGAGGAGGAGTGGGTGCCGTCGCTGCCGGTGTCCGCCTATGATCCGACCGGGGCGGGCGACTGTTTCGGGGCGGCCTTCATCGTCGGCTGCCTGGCCGGCTGGCCGCTCGGCGACCGGCTGCGGTTCGCCAATCTCTGTGCCGCCCTGGCCGTGCAGGAGGTCGGCGGATCACTGGCCGCACCCGGCTGGGGGGATATCGCCGACTGGTGGCAGCGGGCCAACGCCCGGAAGGAACGCCAGAGCAGCCAGTGGCTTCGGCGCTACAGCTTCCTCGAGGACATCGTCCGTGACGTTCCGCCGGAAGCGCAGCGGCGGGCGACGGCGACCATCGCGCACCTTTCGGACGCGTAGCCGGCGCGTTGGTACGGCTCCCTGTCCCCCGGGGAGGGGAGGGAGGCTGCAGATGGAACCAGAATTAAGCCCTCTGCGCTGCCACCCCTAGAATCGTTAAGTGACTTACCCAGCAGCAACAGGTGACTTCCGGCCCGTCCCGGAGGCTCCGCCAGCCTATGCCGAGGAACGCTCGGCAGTTATCGACCTCGAAGCCATCCGGCACAATGTCCGCCGCCTGGCGGCCGTGGCGTCGCCGGCCCAGGTGATGGCAGTGGTCAAAGCCGACGCCTACGGCCACGGCGCCGTTCCCGTGGCCCGTGCGGCTCTCGGCGCCGGCGCCAACTGGCTGGGGACCGCCCACATTTCCGAGGCCCTTGCCCTTCGCGCCGCCGGCATCGAGGCGCCCCTGCTGGCCTGGCTGCACACCCCGGAGAGCAACTTCGCCGCCGCCGTGGCCGCCGGAATCGACATCGGCTGCTCGGGCTGGGAACTGGAACGCATCGTTGCGGCCGCCCGCGAGCAGGAACGGCCGGCCCGCGTGCACCTCAAGGTGGACACCGGGCTGGGCCGCAACGGCGCCACCCTGGACGCCTGGGACGGGCTCGTCGGCGAAGCCATGGAATACCAGGACCAGGGCCTGCTGCGCGTGGTCGGGATCTTCTCCCACCTGGCCGTCGCGGACGAACCCGAGCGCCCGGAAACCGACGACCAGCTGGAGGCCTTCCGCGAAGCCCTCGCCATCGCCCAGGACGCCGGCGTGGACCCCGAGGTGCGGCACCTCGCCAACACCCCGGCCACCCTGTCCCGGCCGGACACCCACTTTGACCTGGTCCGCGTGGGGCTGGGCCTCTACGGGTTGTCGCCGTTCGAGGGGCAGAGTTCGGAAGAGCTGGGCCTGCGTCCCGCCATGACGGTCCGCACGGTTGTTTCGCACTGCAAGGATGTCCCTGCCGGCCAGGGCGTCTCCTACGGGCTGAACTACCGCACGGGCAGCACCAGCACGCTGGGGCTGATCCCGCTGGGCTACGCCGACGGCGTCCCGCGGATCGCCACCGGAGGGCCCGTCCGCGTGGACGGCGTGAACTACCCCGTGGTGGGCCGCATCGCGATGGACCAGATGGTGATCGACCTCGGCCCGCTCAACGTTTCCGCCGGCGGGCACAGCGTCCTCGGCGCCGAAGCCGTGCTGTTTGGCAACGGCGACGACGGCGGGCCCACCGCAGAGGACTGGGCCCGGGCAGCCGGCACCAACAACTACGAGATCGTCACGCGGATCAGCCCGAGGGTGCCGCGCCGCTACATCAATGAAGAACTGCCGAGCGACGAGTCCCGGCCGTGAGCGCTGCGGCCTGGGAACGGACCCTGGGCGTCCGGACCGCGGATGAAACCCACGCCCTCGCGGCGGGACTCGGCGCCCAGCTCCGGGCCGGGGACCTGCTGGTCCTGACCGGCGAACTGGGAGCAGGGAAAACCACCTTCACCCAGGGCCTCGGGGAAGGCCTGGGCGTCCGGGCCGGCATCATCTCGCCGACGTTCGTGTTGGTCCGCATCCACCCCAACCTGCCCGACGGTCCCCGGCCGGGCGGCCCGGACCTGGTGCATGTGGACGCGTACCGGCTGGGGTCGGCCTCGGAAATCGACGATATCGATCTGGAAAACACCATGGACAGTGCCGTGACCGTGGTGGAGTGGGGCTGCGGCCGGGTGGAGCACCTGAGCGACAGCCGGCTCGAGGTGGAGCTGCTCCGCAGTCTGGGCGGCGGCACCCACGCCCCGGAAGCCCACAGCCCGGAAAACACCCACGACACGGGAGCGGCACAGGACCCCGACGTGCTCGATTTCGACACCGACGACGACGACGAGCCGCGCACGATTGTGGTCCGCGGCTTCGGTCCGCGCTGGGTGGACCCGCCCGTGTTCCCTGCGCCCGCGGGGAACGACCCCCTGCCTTACCCACTGGAAGAGAACTGATGCTGATCCTCGCCATCGACACCTCGGCCGTGGCCAGCGCCGCGCTGGTCTCCGATGACACCCCGGAATCCCTCGTGGGCAGTTTCTCTACCCAGGACACCCGGAGCCACGCCGAAGTGCTGGCCCCGGGGATTGAGGCGCTCCTCGCGGAGGCAGGCGTGCGCGGCGCCGACGTCGACGCGGTGGTCACCGGCGTGGGTCCTGGCCCGTTCACGGGCCTGCGCTCGGGCATCGTCACGGCCCGCACTCTCTCCTTCGTCTGGGGCAAACCGCTCCACGGCCTTATGAGCCTGGATGCCATCGCCCTGGAGGTGGCTGAGTCCACGGACGCGGCTCCGGAGTTCATCGTCGCCACGGATGCGCGGCGCAAAGAGGTCTACTGGGCCCGGTACGTCCTCAGCGGCGGCCAGTTGCCGCAGCTGCTGGACGGCCCGCACGTCGGCTTCGCAGCGGACCTCCCCGAGCTTCCGGTCTACGGCGCGGGCGCCGGCCTCTATGCCGACGTCGTCAAGGCAGTCCCCGGGTTCAGCTCCCGCCAGCCGGAGGCGCTCTCGCTGGGCCAGTTCGCCCTGGCGCGGCTCGCGGCGGGGGAGCAGTTGCTCGGATCCACACCGCTTTACCTGCGCGAGTCAGATGCCCAGGTGCCCGGCCCGCGGAAGAGGGCACTGTGAACACCGGGCCCGCAGGAAATAACACAGGAAATAACACAGGACAGGACACCGGGCGGGCCCGGCTGCCCGGCGGGGTGACGCTGCGGGAGATGACCGCAGCGGACATTCCCGCCGTCCATGAGCTGGAGCGCAGGCTGTTCCCGGTGGACGCGTGGCCGCTGCAAATGTTCGTCACCGAGCTGGCGCATTCAGAAACCCGGCGCTACGTCGTGGCCGAACTGACCGGGCAGATTGTGGGCTACGCCGGGCTGATGTGCATCCGGCCGATCGCGGACGTCCAGACCATCGCCGTCGTGCCGGAGCAGGAAGGCAAGGGAATCGGCTCCGCGCTGCTCACCGAACTCATCCGGGAAAGCCTGCTGCGCCGCGCCGAGGACGTGCTCCTGGAAGTCCGGGCCGACAACCCCCGCGCCCAGCAGCTCTACCGCCGCTACGGGTTCGAACAGATCCACGTCCGCCGCCGCTACTACCGCGACGGCGTCGACGCGCTGATCATGCGCCTCCGGCTCAGCGCCCCCGAACCAGACACAGCCGAACCCGCCCCGACGCCCAGGGAAGCAGACCGCCCATGAACGACACCCAGCACGACGGGCCGCTGGTCCTCGGCATCGAATCCTCGTGTGACGAGACCGGCGTCGGAATTGTCCGCGGGACGCAGCTGCTGACCAACACGGTGTCCTCGTCGATGGAGGAACATGTCAGGTTCGGCGGCGTGATCCCCGAGATCGCCTCGCGCGCACACCTGGACGCCTTCGTTCCCACGCTCCGCGAAGCCCTGGCCGAGGCAGGGGTGACACTGGAGGACGTCGACGCGATCGCCGTGACGTCCGGTCCAGGGCTCGCCGGAGCCCTGATGGTTGGTGTCTGCGCGGCCAAGGCGCTCGCCGTCGCCACCGGCAAACCGCTGTACGCCATCAACCACCTCGTCGCGCACGTCGGCGTCGGGCTGCTCCGGACGGACGACGGCGGCCCGCAGGCCCTCACCGGCTTCCCGCCGGGAGCTGCACTGCAGGGGAACGCATTGCCGGATAACCTGGGCGCCCTGCTGGTCTCCGGCGGACACACCGAAATCCTGCGGATCCGCAGCATCACCGACGACGTCGAGCTGCTCGGCTCCACGATCGACGACGCCGCCGGCGAGGCCTACGACAAGGTGGCCCGGCTCCTGGGCCTGGGCTACCCGGGCGGCCCGGCGATCGACAAGCTGGCACGGACCGGCAACGCGAAGGCGATCCGGTTCCCGCGCGGACTCAGCCAGCCCAAATACATGGGGACCGCTGACGAACCCGGCCCGCACCGCTACGACTGGTCCTTCAGCGGACTCAAGACCGCCGTCGCGCGGTGCGTGGAGCAGTTCGAGGCCCGCGGCGAGACTGTGCCCGTGGCGGACATCGCCGCGGCCTTCCAGGAAGCCGTGGTGGACGTCATTACGTCCAAGGCGGTGCTGGCCTGCCGGGAGAACGGCATCACCGAACTGCTGCTGGGCGGCGGGGTGGCGGCGAACTCACGGCTGCGCCAGCTCACGGAACAGCGCTGCAGCGCGGCAGGGATCCGGCTGACCGTTCCGCCGCTGGCGCTGTGCACTGACAACGGCGCCATGGTCGCGGCCCTCGGCGCCCAGCTGGTGATGGCAGGGATCGCGCCGAGCGGCATCGGCTTCGCGCCGGATTCTTCGATGCCGGTCACCACCGTCTCGGCCTGACGCGGGCCGGCGAAGGGGCGGCCCGGTCTAGGCTTCGGGGCCCTTGCGCATCTGCTGGACCAGGTCCAGGACGACGGCGCGCAGGTCGCCGCCGTGCTCCGCCGCCACGCGCCGCTGCCGCTGGTACCCGGCGCCGCGCTCGATGATCTTCAGGACGTCTGCCAGCTCGGCGGCGCAGCCCAGTTTCACGGCGACGGGTTCCAGCCGCGCGACGGTCTCGCGGATGTGGTCCGTGACGAGCTGCTCATTGCCCGCGGCGTCGAGGATGATGATGGCGTCGAGACCGTAGCGGGCCGCACGCCATTTGTTCTCCTGCACATGCCAGGGCGGCATGGTGGGAATCGTGCCGCCGTTGTCCAGCGTGGTGGAGAACTCGTCGACGAGGCATTGGGTCAGCGCGGCGATGGCGCCGATTTCCTCCAGCGAGGCCAGACCGTCGCAGATGCGCATCTCGATGGTGCCGAAATGCGGGACCGGCCGGATGTCCCAGCGGATCTCCGAGAGCGAGTCGATCACTCCGGTGGTGAACATGTCCTGGGCGTAGGCCTCGAAGTCCTCCCAGGTGGCGAACTGGAACGGCAGACCGGCCGTGGGGAGCTGCTGGAACATCAGGGCCCGCTGCGAGGCGTATCCGGTGTCCTCGCCACCCCAGAACGGGCTGGACGCGGACAGCGCCTGGAACTGCGGGAAGTAGTTCACCAGGCCGTCCAGAACGGGAAGCACCTTGTCCCGGCTGTCCAGGCCCACGTGCACGTGCACGCCGTAGATCACCATCTGGCGGCCCCACCACTGCGTCCGGTCAATGAGCTTGGCGTAGCGCTCCTTGTCCGTCACCGGCTGGAGCTGCGGGGGGCTGAACGGGTGGCTGCCCGCGCAAAAGACCTCGACGCCCATGGGATCGGTGACATCACGGACGGCGGCGAGGGAACTGCTCAGGTCCGCCTTTGCCTCGGCCACGGTGTTGCAGATGCCGGTGACGAGCTCCACCGTGTTCAGCAGCAGCTCCTGCTTGATGTGCGGGTGCTCGTCGTCTTCGTTCAGTTCGGGATGCTTCGCGGCGACACCGCGGAGGACCTCCTTGGCCACGGAGGCAAGCTCGCCGGTTTCCGCGTCAACAAGGGCGAGTTCCCATTCCACACCAAGAGTTGATTGCCTGGATGAAGCGAAATCAATCTTCATGTGGTCCCTTCATTGTTTAGCTGTCGTTTTTCCCCGCCGGGGCCGGCAACGTCACGGGCGGATTCGCCGGACAGTTGGGGAGGCAAGAGTGGTCCAAGTCTAGTGCAGGGGGCGCATCGAGCCGGCGGGCAGAGTGCACCGAAAACGTGAAAGTGTTCACAAAGCCGTCGGATGGGGGCGCAGCGCCCGCGCACCAGCCCTTCCCTCCCCGCCTGGCGTTTAATGGAGGGGTGCCCATCCTGAATAAAGACATGACCCTGTGCATCTCACTCTCGGCCCGGCCGAGCAACAACGGGACGCGCTTCCACAACCACCTGTATGAACAGCTCGGCCTGAACTGGATCTACAAGGCCTTCGCCCCGACAGACCTCGCCCAGGCGATCGCCGGCGTGCGCGGGCTCGGAATCCGCGGCTGCGCCGTGTCGATGCCGTACAAGGAAGACGTCATCGCCCTCGTGGATGTGATGGACCCCTCCGCGAAGGCCATCGACTCGGTCAACACGATCGTCAACGACGGCGGCACACTCACCGCCTACAACACCGACTACACGGCGATCGAGCAGCTGCTGGCCCGCAACAGTGTGCCCTCCTCGTACTCGGTCCTGCTGAAGGGTGCCGGCGGCATGGCCAAGGCCACCGCGGCCGCGCTGCGCGACGCCGGCTTCCGGAACGTCACCGTGATCGCGCGCAACGAGGAAACGGGTCGGGCGCTCGCCGGGCTCTACGGCTTTGCCTGGCGCGCCGACGTCGATTCGTCCGCGGCCGCCGACCTGATCATCAACGTGACCCCTGTCGGTATGGCGGGAGGCCCCGAGGCCGACTCCCTGTCCTTCCCCCCGGAGGCAGTGGACGCCGCGAAGGTGGTCTTCGACGTCGTCGCGCTCCCGGCCGAGACCCCGCTGATCAAGGCCGCCCGGGCGGCCGGCAAAACCGTGATCACCGGCGCCGAAGTCGCCACCATCCAGGCGCTGGAGCAGTTTGTGCTGTATACCGGGATCCGGCCCAGCGACGAACGGGTCCGGGCAGCCGAGGACTTCATGCGGGCCCAGTAGCCCGCCGGAATCCGGAGAACCAGCCCTAGACCGGTTCCACCGAAACGGCCACCCGCTCCTCGCCGATCCTGGTGAGGACCAGGGTGGCCGTTTTCCTGCCCTTGTTCTTTCCGCCGCCCGGGAGGAGCTGTTTGCGGAGCTCTTCCGGGGTGACCGACGTGCCGCGCTTCTTGATATCCAGGACTCCGATGCCCTGGTCCTTGACCCAGGCCTTGAGTGCCTTGACGTTGTAGGGCATCACGTCCAGCACCTTGTAGGCCCGGGCGAAGGGCGTGTCGCGCAGTTCCGGGGCGCAGATGTAGGCGATGTGCTCGTCCACGAGGTGCCCGCCCAGCTGGAGCGCGACGTCCGCCACCAGCCCGGCGCGGATGACGGCGCCGTCGGGCTCATACAGGTATCCCTCGACGGGCCCCACCGGGGCGGCCGGGCCGCCGTCGAAGTCCTCAGAACTGGTGAGCTCCGCCGCCCCGGCGGGGCCGAGCAGGAGGGCCGCCCGCCGGATCCCCGGACGCCGGACCGCGTTGAACCACAACGCCACTTCGGTGACGTCCCCGCCAACGGACACCCACTGGGCTTCGCAGCCCTTGGGGACAGAGTCGTGCGGCATGCCCGGGCCCATCTTCACGCCCACGGCCAGGCCGGCGCCGGCCAGCGACTCAACGAAGGACAGCGGCGGGGAGAAGTCCTCCGGATCCCAGATCCGCTTGGTGCCCGAGGTGGAGGTGGTGCGGCGCGCCGGATCCAGCCAGACTCCGTCCATTGCGTCGAGGGGCACCGTCGTCGCATCGGCATGGACCACTGTGGCGTTCCGGAAGGGGATCAGGTTCATCGTGGCGCAGGCCGCCGTCGTCTCATCCATTTCCACCGCCGTAACGGTCAGGTCCAGCGAGGCGAGCGCCATGGCGTCGGCGCCGAGGCCGCAGCCGAGATCAGCCACGTGCTGCACGCCGGCCTCCGCGAAGCGCTGCGCGTGCCGGGCCGCCACGGTAAGCCGGGTGGCCTGCTCCAGGCCCGCCTGGGTGAAGATCATCTGCCGGGCGAACTCGCCGAACTTGGCTTCCGCCTTGGTTCGGAGCCGGGACTGGGTGAGTACGGCGGAGACGAGTTCGGGGGAGTGGCCGGCCTTCCGGAGGGAGGCGTTGAGGCGGAACGCCTCGTCCTCCCGGTACGGGCCCAGCGACGCCAGCAGCTCCCAGCCTTCGGGGTTAAGGAGCGGGGCTATCTGGTCCTGCGGTGCGTCAGCCATGGTCACAAGCCTAGTTCAGGGCGCCGGTGGGGCCGTGCGCCCGATAGGCTTGACGGCATGGATGACAGCGGCGCAGCAAACGACGGCACGGACGAAAACTACCGGGAGGTCGACGCCGCACAGCAGGACGCCGACGGCGGCCGTCCCGCCCGCCAGGGGCTCGCCCGCTACGCCCGGCCGGCACTGATCGCCGGAGCCGTCATCGCGGTCGTCTGCGCGGCGCTGCTGGTCATCATCTTCTTCCTGGACTCCTTCAACGCCACCGTCTATTCGGTCGGCGGCAAGGACGTTACGGACGCCACCGACGAGGCGAAGTCCATCCGCGAGAGCTACGCCGCGGCCCGCATCGGCGGCATCGTTTTCCTGATCACCGGAATTGTCCTGGCTGCGGCGGGAGGCCTGGTGCTGTACCGGCACCGCAACGAGCCGGGCCCGGACGACGAGGACAACGGCGAGGACGTGGACTTCGAGGACCTCGGCGGCCGGTAGTCACCAACGCCTGCTGGACATGCCCCGCTCCCGTCATTCCGGGTGAACATGTCCCTCCGCGAAGCCCTTGAACCGCGGGGCATGTCAATTGCTTGGCGCGGGCAGGGGGCATGATGCCAATGTGTCCATCGGCCGCAACAAGGTATGGACATGTCCCTCTGCGCAGCCCGCGAAAAATGGGCATGTCCCTCTGACGGTCCCGAACAAACCGGCATGTCCACCGGGTAAAAGCGTTCACCGGGAACGAACTTCTGGCACTCACCTTGACCGAGTGCTAACTACTTACATAGAGTCGTCATTAGCACTCTCCCTAGGAGGGTGCTAACACCTGAAGCTTGACAGCCAGGCTGCTGCCGGCACCGCGACGACGGTCTGTACGCCTGGGCACCACAGCTTTAAAGTCCACGAATTTGCTGACGAATAGGAGAGGTCCTTGTCGGTCTCTATTAAGCCTCTTGAGGATCGTATTGTTGTCCGCCCGCTCGAAGCCGAGCAGACCACGGCTTCCGGCCTGGTTATCCCGGACTCCGCGCAGGAAAAGCCGCAGGAAGGCGAAGTTGTTGCAGTAGGCCCCGGCCGCTTTGACGACAACGGCAACCGCGTTCCCATCGATGTTGCCGTTGGCGACGTCGTCATCTACTCCAAGTACGGTGGAACCGAAGTCAAGACCGGCGGCACCGAGTACCTCGTGCTCTCCGCCCGCGACGTTCTCGCGATCGTCGTAAAGTAACTCTCTTGGACCCCGTGCAGCAGACCCTTTCGCATTGAATGGATCAGTTGCGCGGGGTTCTGTCTTGAAAGGACAAAACCATGGCAAAGCAGCTTGCGTTTAACGACGCTGCCCGCCGGTCGCTTGAAGCCGGCATCGATAAGCTCGCCAACACGGTCAAGGTGACGCTCGGCCCGCGCGGCCGCAACGTCGTGCTGGACAAGAAGTGGGGCGCCCCCACGATCACCAACGACGGCGTCACCATCGCCCGTGAAGTCGAGCTGGACGACCCGTACGAGAACCTTGGCGCGCAGCTTGCCAAGGAGGTCGCCACCAAGACCAACGACGTTGCCGGCGACGGCACCACCACCGCTACGGTGCTGGCCCAGGCCCTCGTCAAGGAAGGCCTCCGCAACGTTGCGGCCGGCGCCGCCCCGGGCCAGATTAAGCGCGGCATCGAGGTCTCTGTCGAGGCCGTCGCCGCCCGCCTGCTCGAAAACGCCCGCCCGGTCGAAGGCACCCAGGTCGCCAACGTCGCCTCCATCTCCGCCCAGAGCGACGAGGTCGGCGAGCTCCTGGCCGAGGCATTCGGCAAGGTCGGCAAGGATGGTGTGATCACCATCGAGGAATCCTCCACCACGCAGACCGAACTGGTCCTCACCGAGGGCATGCAGTTCGACAAGGGCTACCTGTCCCCGTACTTCGTCACCGACGCGGAACGCCAGGAAGCAGTCCTCGAAGACGCGCTGATCCTGATCAACCAGGGCAAGATTTCTTCCGTCCAGGACTTCCTGCCGCTGCTGGAGAAGGCGCTGCAGAGCTCCAAGCCGCTGTTCATCATTGCCGAAGACGTTGACGGCGAGGCTCTGTCCACGCTGATCGTCAACCGCATCCGCGGCACCCTGAACGTTGTTGCCGTCAAGGCGCCGGGCTTCGGCGACCGCCGCAAGGCCATGCTGCAGGACATCGCCACCCTTACCGGTGCGCAGGTTGTCTCGCCGGAACTGGGCCTCAGCCTGGACACGGTCGGCCTCGAGGTGCTGGGTACTGCCCGGCGCATCACGGTGACCAAGGACAACACCACCATCGTTGACGGCGCCGGATCGGCCGAGGACGTCGCAGCCCGGGTTTCCCAGCTGCGCGCCGAGCTGACCCGCACCGATTCCGACTGGGACAAGGAAAAGCTGCAGGAACGCCTGGCCAAGCTGGCCGGCGGCATCGGCGTGATCAAGGTTGGCGCTGCCACCGAGGTCGAGCTGAAGGAAAAGAAGCACCGCATCGAGGACGCCGTGTCCTCGACCCGCGCTGCCCTTGAAGAAGGCATCGTTGCCGGCGGCGGCTCCGCCCTCATCCACGCCCTCAAGGCGCTCGACGAGGACCCGGCTGTCCAGGCACTCGAAGGCGACGCTGCCGCTGCTGTTGGCATCGTCCGCCGGGCGCTGACCCAGCCGCTGCGCTGGATCGCCCAGAACGCCGGCTTCGACGGCTATGTCGTCGTCGCCAAGGTGGCCGAATCGGCTGTCAACCAGGGCTTCAACGCCAAGAGTGGCGTCTACGAAGACCTGATCGCGGCCGGCGTCATCGACCCCGTGAAGGTAACGCGTGCGGCCCTCCGCAACGCGGCTTCCATCGCGGCACTGGTGCTCACCACGGAAACCCTCGTGGTCGAGAAGCCGGCTGACGAAGACGCGCACGCGGGCCACAGCCACTAGCTCCAAGCCGCTGCAGTCCAGGCCGGTCCGGCGTCAGCCGGGCCGGCCTTTGCTGTGCCCGCCCGGGTGTGCGCCGGCCTGCCCCGTCCTGCCCCAGGAGGGCCGGGTGCCTAGCGCTGCGCCCGCGGTGTCTTGCGCCTCAGGCGCACCGCCGCGGCGTCGGGCAGCCGTTTGGTGACGAGGCGGTAGAAGACCAGCACGGCAACGGCCGCCGCCACGATGCCCACCAGGTTCAGGGCCAGTTGAAGGGCGGAACCCGCCGCTTTCTCATACTCGCCCAGCACCAGCGCGACGGCCACGAATCCGGCGGCGGGGACCGTCGTCACGGAAATGAAGACGCCGGTCAGGGCGGCGGAGCGCCCGGTGATCACGGACAGCATTCCGGCGATGCCGGCCAGCACGGCGACGATCAGCGAGTACGGACCCGGGTGGTAGATAAAGTCTGCTGCCGAGCCCCGGTCCAGGACATCGGCGGGGAAGAGGCCCAGCGGGACGGAGAGCCAGGCCGTGAAAGCCGCTGCCAGCATGGCGACGGGGAATCCGACGCCGAGGGCGAGCGCGGCGCGCCGGCCCAGGCTCCATTGCCGCCGCACGAGCGCCACGGCCAGCGCCGCCAGCGGGCCGAACTCAGGACCCACAGCCATCGCTCCGACGATCAGAATTGTCGAGTCCGTGACGATGCCGATGGCCACCAGCTGGGTCGCCAGGATGAGGAAGGCAAGGAAGCTCCACGTCAGCCGCGAGTCTTCGCCCGTCTGCCGGGACACCTCGTCCCAGATCACGGCGTCCGCGCCTTCGCCGGGCGCGTCGGCGCTGGCCTTGTCCGCCCGGTCGGAGAGCACCAGCTCCGGCATGGTGACCGAGATCGACCCCTGCTCCTGGACATTCAGGAGATGGAGCTTCTCCACCAGCCGCTCCACGGACTCCCGCGCCAGCAGGACATGGATGACATCCCCCGGAGGGAGAACGGACGCGCCCGGCTGGCGGGACACCTCGGCGACGCCAACCACGTCGGTGGAGCAGTTCACTACGGCGTCGGACAACTCTTCCGGGACACAAATGCGCAGTTGTGCGATCACGATGCGGCCTCCTCTGGCTCGTTACAGGGTAGCCGCCGGAACCGCTGAACACGGGCGGAGAGGAGGCCCCCTCGCCGCCGTGATTGGCCAGACAAATTACGGTTCGGTAACATTGACGTTTTGGAAACCTGCCTGAAGGGGCTTCTTGTGTCGAACGAGCGAACAACGGCCGGCCCGCAGGCAGCGGACCCGGGTTCCGAGGTACGCGCAAAAGCAGGCTACCGGCCCGAGGTCCAGGGCCTCCGAGCCCTCGCAGTCCTCATGGTGGTCACTTACCACGTGTGGCTCGGCCGGGTCTCCGGCGGCGTCGACATCTTCCTGCTGATCTCGGCCTTCCTGATGACCCTCAGCTTCGCCCGCAAGGTCGAAAGCGGCAAGCCCCTGCGTCTGGCGGGCCACTGGCTTCACCTGCTCAAGCGGCTGTTGCCGGCCGTCGTCGTCGTGATCCTTGGCGTCCTGGTCGGGACCCGGCTGGTCCTGCCCCAGAGCCGCTGGCCGGACGTGCTGGACCAGGCGTGGGCCTCACTGTTCTACCGGCAGAACTGGCTTCTCGCGGACACCGCCGTCGACTACTACGCGCAGGACCACGCAGGGGCCAGCCCGCTGCAGCACTTTTGGTCGCTGTCCATCCAGGGCCAGGTTTTCCTGCTCTGGCCGCTCGTGTTCGCCGGCGCAGCCGTGCTCCTGCGCCTCCTCCGCCGGACCCCGGTCGGCCGCAGGGTGAGCTACGCCGCCCTCCTGGCCGCGGCTTTCGGTGCGATTTTCGTTGTATCTCTCGCGTTTTCCATCGACCAGACCGTCACGAACCAGTCCTACGCCTACTTCGATACCCGGACCCGGCTCTGGGAATTCGCCCTCGGCTCGCTGCTGGCGCTTGCGCTGCCGCACCTTCGGCCCGGCAAAGCGCTGCGGGTGGCCCTCGGCTGGGCGGGTCTCGCCGCGATGCTCTCCTGCGGTCTGCTGCTGACCGTGGACCGCTCCTTCCCCGGCTTCATTGCGCTGTGGCCGACGCTGGCCGCCGCCGCCATCATCGTGGCCGGACAGAGCGGCAGCCGCTTCGGCGTGGACCGTTTCCTGACCTGGAAGCCGCTGGTGAAGCTCGGCGACAACTCCTACGCCCTGTACCTCTGGCACTGGCCGCTCCTGGTGCTGGCCCTCGCCGGGACGGGCATCACCAACCCGAACCTGGTCCAGGGCCTCGCAATTGTTTCCGCGTCGATCGTGCTCGCCGTGCTGACCACCCGGTTTGTGGAGAAGCCGCTGCGCGACTGGCACTGGCCCCAGCGCCGCGTCTGGCGCACCGCCGTCGTGATCGCAGCATGCGGCGCCCTGCTGGCCGGGCCGGTGTCCGTATGGCAGAGCAAGATGATGGCGGATGAGGCCGTTGCCGCCGCGCAGCCGAGGGAACTGACCCCCGGCGCGGCCGCCCTGGCCCCCGAAAATGCCGGCAAGCCGACGCCGGAGGCCAAGATCATCCCGGCTCCCGTGGCCATGAAGAACGAGTGGGCCGACATCGACGGGCTGTGCACCGACGGAAACGTCCCCGGCGACCCGCTGCTCGCGGGCTGCCTGCAGAACAGCCGGCCGGACAAGGTCACCAAACGCATCGTGGTGCTCGGTGACTCCCACGCCCAGCAGTACATGGCCGCGCTCGGCCCGATCGCCCGCAGCCACGGCTGGGAAGTCGTCGCCCTCCTGAAGGGCAACTGCCGCTTCGGCGGGGAGTCCCCGGAAAGGGACGCCGAATGCAACGCCTTCAACAAGGCCAGCGCCCAGTACGTCCTGGACCACCGGCCCGACGCGGTGTTCACCGTCGCCTCACTGACGCACAAAGACGCGCCCTTTGAGACCGAGGTGCCGCAATACCTCGAAGGCATCGAGCCCTTCACCGCCGCCGGCATGGACGTGGTCGGCATCCGCGACAACCCCCGCTTCAACATGAACATGCCCGAATGTGTCCAGAAGAACGGGCCCGACGCCGTCAAGTGCAACGTTCCGCTGCAGGAGTCCCTTGCCGAGTCTTCACCTCTGGACGCGTACCGCGGGAAGGTTCCGCGTCTGCACCTGATGGACCTCAGCGACTTCATCTGCGCCGATGGGATCTGCCCGGCCGTGGTCGGAAATGTGTACGTCTACAAGGACGACAACCATCTGACCAAGACCTATGTCCAGACCATGATCCCCATGTTCGAACAGCGGCTGCTGAAGGCCACCGGCTGGACGTGACGGGGCGGCGTCACCGGGCCGGTGCCGTTGCTCACATTAGCGCCCCGGAATATGGGGATCGGCGCCAAGGTTCTACTATTTATTCAACACTTCTGCACAGGCCATGCCCGTAATGACGGGCTGGTCATCTGTTGCAATCCCTACCCGTAACCCGTACCCAAGGTAAGAGGCGCACTCATGACCCAGCCCGAACACAATCCCTTCGGCTTCATCGGACTGACGTACGACGACGTCCTGCTGCTGCCCGGCCACACCGACGTGATCCCCTCCGAGGCCGACACTTCCTCCCGGATCTCCAAGCGCATCTCGGTCCAGACCCCGCTGCTCTCCGCCGCGATGGACACGGTCACCGAGTCGCGGATGGCGATCGCCATGGCGCGCCAGGGCGGCCTCGGCGTCGTGCACCGCAACCTTTCCATCGCCGACCAGGCGGACCAGGTGGATCGGGTCAAGCGCAGCGAATCCGGCATGATCACCAACCCGCTCACCATCGGCCCCGAGGCCACGCTCGCCGAGCTGGACGAGATCTGCTCGCACTACCGCGTCTCCGGCCTGCCGGTCGTGGACGAGGGCATGCGGCTCCTGGGCATCGTCACCAACCGCGACACGCGCTTCGTGCCGGAAACCGACTTCCCGATCCGGCTTGTCAGCGACGTCAT
Organism: Arthrobacter sp. 10L424; assembly: GCF_056395325.1. Lineage (NCBI taxonomy): Bacteria > Bacillati > Actinomycetota > Actinomycetes > Micrococcales > Micrococcaceae > Arthrobacter > Arthrobacter sp. 10L424. Next base: position 449,773 of record NZ_JBFTJH010000001.1, read on the forward strand.
GACCAAGATGCCCCTCGTCACCGGGCACGTCGGCATCAGCCGCGAGGAAGCCTCGCACAAGCTGGCCACCAACAAGATCGAAAAGCTCCCGCTCGTGGACGAGCAGGGCCGGCTCAAGGGCCTCATCACCACCAAGGACTTCACCAAAGCCGAGCAGTACCCGCTGGCCACCAAGGACGAAGAAGGCCGCCTGCGCGTCGGTGCTGCCATCGGATTCTTCGGCGACGGCTGGGAGCGGGCCATGGCCCTGATCGACGCCGGCGTGGACGCGCTCTTCGTGGACACCGCCAACGGCCACTCCCAGGGTGTGCTCGACATGATCCGCCGGCTGAAGTCCGATCCCGTGGCGGCGCACGTGGACATCATCGGCGGCCAGGCCGCCACCCGCGAAGGCGCCCAGGCGCTCATCGATGCCGGTGCCGACGGCATCAAGGTCGGTGTGGGGCCGGGCTCCATCTGCACCACCCGCGTGGTCGCCGGCGTCGGTGTCCCGCAGATCACCGCCATCTACGAGTCCGCCAAGGCAGCCATTCCCGCCGGCGTGCCGCTGATCGCCGACGGCGGACTGCAGTACTCGGGCGACATCGGCAAGGCCCTGGTTGCCGGCGCAGACACCGTGATGCTTGGCTCCCTCCTCGCCGGCTGCGACGAGTCCCCGGGCGATCTGATCTTCGTCAACGGCAAGCAGTTCAAGCTCTACCGCGGCATGGGGTCCCTCGGCGCCATGCAGACCCGCGGCAAAAACACCTCCTACTCCAAAGACCGGTACTTCCAGGCCGACGTCTCCGGCGATGACAAGCTCATCCCCGAAGGCATCGAGGGCCGGGTGGCCTACCGCGGACCCCTGGCCTCGGTGGCCTACCAGCTGGTGGGCGGCCTCCGCCAGACCATGTTCTACACCGGCGCCCCGACCGTGCCCGAGCTCAAGGCCCGCGGCAAGTTCGTTCGGATCACGGCGGCCGGCCTGAAGGAATCCCACCCGCATGACATCCAGATGACCGTGGAGGCACCGAACTACGGTTCGCGCTAATCCCCGAGGCCTCCCTGACCTTGCTTCGCTGCGGTCAGGGAACCCGGGCGCCGGGGGCCCCAGCCGCTCCCTAACCTCGCAAGTCCGCACCGGCTCCCAACCCTCGCAAGCTCGGTTCGGGGCCCTCGCCGGAGCGGCTCCACGGCCAGGAACCCTGCGGGCGTGGCCCCAGCGCTGACACGCGACACACAGGCCATGGGGATCTCTCCCCATGGCCTGTCGGCGTCTGTGCAAGGTAGCCTCGAGGCTGGCCGTTGGTTCCGGGACTCCCGGACCGCGGAAAAGTGGCGCGGACAGCGGCACGGCGGCGCAGACTGCAGGGGGACAGCACGTGGCTAGTGGATTTCAGGGGGCGGACCCTGCCCAGCTCCGGCGGCTCGGCGCCCAAATGGGTGCGTCCGGCCGGACGCTGCTGGCACAGCTGGGCACGCTGGGGGCCGGCGTTGCCCAGGCACCGTGGCCAGGCCCCGACGCCGAACGGTTCCGGCACGACTGGCAGTCCAGCCACAGCAGAGCGTTGCGCCAGGCCGCCGCTTTCCTGGCCGCAGCGGGCGAGGAGCTGGTCCGCAACGCCGCGGAGCAGGAACAGGCCAGCCGGTCCGGCGGTGCCGGAACGGCAGCGGGCGCACACTCGACGGCGCCTGCCACTCCGCAACCTGCCGACCTCGACGGAAAGACGCCTGCGCAGATCCGGTCCTGGTGGGACGGGCTCGCCGCGGAGCAGCGCACGGCGTTTATTGCCGAGCATCCTGTCCTGGCCGGAAACACCAATGGCATCCCGTTCGAGGACCGCGTCCGCGCCAACGCCATCAATGCCCAGCACCGGATCGACTGGCTCCGCAGATCCGACCCGGAGCCCGAATTCAATCCGTTGATCATGGCGGCAGGGTATCCGGCCATGTACGTAAAGGAACACGAGGCGTGGGAGGCGCGGCAAGCGGGGAAGGATTACTTGCAGAGCGTAGTTGACGGAAAGGTCAAGCTCGCCGCCTACGACCCGGCGCACAGCGCGATTGTGGAAATGGTCGGCGACTACGACGCCGACACCACGACCGTCGTCACCTATGTGCCAGGAACCCGGACCAACGAGCAGTCGTTCTATGGCGGCGGCCCGCAATCCGTAGCCCAATGGCTGGTTGGTTCGGACCCAACGGAGGGCACAGTCGCTTTCGTCTACAAAGGATCCGAATTTCCCGACGGCGGCTTTGCCGAAGCCTTCTTCGACGAAGCCAAGAGCGACGATTTCGTGGCCGCGTCGGCCCCCGTGCTGCGGGATTTCCAGGCAGCCGTCGAGCTGGAGAAACCGGCCGGAGCGCAGGCAGTTGCCGTCGGCCACAGCTGGGGATTGCGGAACGTCACCGGATCCGAGGTCGCCGGCGCCCGCTACGACAAGGTCATCGCCCTGTCCGGAGCCGCGATGCCGCCGGGCTGGACAGCAGACCCAAGCACCCGGTACTCCAGCTACACGTACCCTGACATCCTGTTAACTGCGGAGCGCAGCGGAGTTGTGGGAGACAACTACCCCATGAAGGAGCCCGCCTTTGAGAAGCATGTGTACGCCCCGCCGGGAGGCAGCAACTGGCAGGAGGCCTACAGCATTGACAACCACAGCCTCATCGCCACGACGGATCCGTTCAATGCACCGGCCCTGGAAGACGTCCGAAATGAGATCCGTGCGCGGTAGCGGCCGGGTGACCGCCGGGGCCCGTCTTTGGTGCGGGGCCCTTGCCGTCAGCCTGTGCCTTGTCCTGTCAGCCTGCGGAGCAGGATCCGGAACACAAGAGAGCGAATCGATGACACCCATAACGTTGGAAACCGCCAAGTCCAAGCTCCTGGCCGTGCAGCACGAGATCATCGGGATGGTGCCGGCCGACGTTGTCGTCTCCGTGTTCGAAAACGACACCTCCAGCCTGATGCCCTGCCGGGGCGAGCAGAAGAAGTGGGTGGGGACCGGGCAGGTCGAGCTGCTGCCGGGCCTGGACCGGACGAAGTTCCTGGACGAAGTCCGGGATTCCCTCTCCGGCCGGTCGGGCTGGTCCGCGACGGACGGCACGGACAACGACGGTAATCGCCGGGTGGAGCTCCTCCATGAAGACGGCACGCAGTTGCTGGTGTCCGTCTGGGACGGCCCGGAGAGCCTTCAGGTCGGCAGCTTCAGCGCGTGCTTCGAGTTCCCGGAATACCAATACGGCGAGAAGTACTAGGCGGTCGGGGCGGCAGCGAAACCCTGCCTGCCCCGCGTCGGCGGCCCCAACTAGGCTGGAGGCATGTCCGAACTCCTACCCGCGCGTGAGCCGAAGCGGAAACTGGCGCTGAGGCCCTACGCCCGGGCGGTGGCCCAGGTGCTGCGCGTCAGCTTCCGGGCCTCGCCCGCCGCCGTCGTGATGAAGGTCGTGGGCTCGCTGATCTCGGCGCTGCTGCCGCTCGTCACCACCTACTTCGCCGCGCTCACCACCACGGCCCTCGCAGCCGCATATGCGGGCAACGCCGAGGCAGGGCAGCAGGCCATTGTCTACGTCGTCATCACGGCGGCACTGGGACTGTTCTGGGGCGCCTTCAGCAGCGTCGACCGGTACATCCAGCAACTCATGAGCTTCAAGGTCGGCGCGATCGTGGGGGACCTGATGTACGAGCGGTTCCTGGCCCTCGATTTCTGGCGCTACGACGACAAGGAAACGGTGGACCTGTACGACCGGGCCAAGCGCTTCTCCGATTCCTACGCCCGCGTCCTGGACCGGATCGCCGCCATTTTCACCCAGCTGGTCTCGGTGATCCTCGCGATCGGCGCGCTGATGCTGGTCAGCTGGTGGATCGCCGTGATCGTCCTCGTGGCGATCGTGCCCAGCGTCTACCTGCAGTTCAAGCTCTCCCGTGAACAGATCGCGCACTGGAACACGCAGGTGGACTCGCGCCGGCAGCGGCGGATGATCGAAACCAACCTCCTGCGGCCCCAGCACATCGCCGAAATGCGCCTCTACGGAATCGTCGGCTACCTGATGGGGCTGCGGTCACGGCTCCGGGACGCGGATGAACGGAGGCGGCTGGACTTCCAGAAGCGCTACATCCCCAAGCAGCTCGCCGCGGATGCCCTGCAGTACGGGGCCGAGGTTGTGTCGCTGATCTGGGTGGTCGGCCAGATTATCGTCCACGCGCAGCCTGTGGGGCAGTTCCTCTACGTCCAGCAGATCGTCAGCCGGGCCTTGTCCACGGCCAACAGCCTGGTCTCCTCGCTCAGCTCGATCGACGAGGACCTCGCCAACCTCAAGGACTACGAGCTGTTCATGGCGCTGCCGGTCCACTCCGACCACGCCCCGCCCCTGCTGCAGGCGCCCAGGACGGTGGAGCTGCGGGACATCCGCTTCACCTACACGGGCAGCGAGCTTGAGGTCATCAAGGGCATTTCACTGACCATCCGCGAGGGCCAGCACGTCGCGGTCGTGGGGGAGAACGGCGCCGGCAAGTCCACCCTCGTCCGGATCCTCGCCGGGCTCTACCGCCCGGACTCCGGGCAGGTGATGCTCGACGGCGTCGACCTCGCCGCCGTCGACGTGAAGTCCTGGCACCGCCATTTGGCGGTGCTCAGCCAGGAGTTCCTGAAATACGAGTTCGCCACCGCCGCGGAGAACATTCTCTTCGGCGACGTCGAATCACCGCGCGACGACGAACGGATCCGCCGCTCCGCCGCCGACGCGGAGGCCCTGGAGTTCATCAACAAACTGCCCAACGGCTTGGACAACCACGTCAGCAACTGGATGGAGGACCCGCGCGGACGGAAGGGGAGCGGGCTGTCCGGCGGGCAGTGGCAGCGGCTGGCGATGGCACGGAACTTCTACCGCAGCGCCTCCTTCATGGTCATGGACGAACCGACGTCGGCCATCGACGCCCTAGCGGAACACCGGATCTTCACCCGGCTCTTCGCCGAACGCAGCAGCACCATCATCGCGATCAGCCACCGCCTCGCCACCATCGAGAAGGCGGACATCGTCTACATGCTCGAGGACGGACGGATCGTGGAGCAGGGCACCCACAAGGAGCTGGTGGCCCTGCGCGGCCGCTACTTCCGGATGTTCGAGTCCCAGCTCGCCGTGGACGACGCCGAAGGCATTTGAGGCGTCCACGGCTTCAGCTCCGGGAGGGGAACTCTTCGCATCGGCGGTCGACTCCACCACGGTGGTCCGGACCCGCGCCAGGCTTGGTTCCGGGGGAACGCTGCTGAAACCAAAAGTGACTCCCGGCCGGATGGCAGTCAGGGACCCGGCGTCTCCGCCGTCCCAGCCGACACTCGCCGAGTCGATGCTGTGAAGATCGGTCACGCCGTAGTACTCCTGCCGTCCGCCTCTAGCGGCACCCGCGGTGCGAACGCCCGGGCTGAGCCGGGACGCGAGCGGGTTGACGGCCCGCAGCCAATCAGGATGCACAGCGACCGGCCGGGGGACCAGCCGTGCGATGCTGCCCAGCCGGGTCCGCGCGCCGATGGCGGCGCGGATCCGGAGTGGACCGGCGTCAACCCTGAGCTGGTGCGCGGCGTGGGACGCGGCGACGTCGAGCACGCGGGTCTCGTCAAAGTTGTAGACCGCGGCGATGAAGTCGGCCACCTCAGCGGTCGGGGCGAGCAGGATCCGGTGGCCGGAAGGCAGCTCCACCATGGCGTCGGCGAACGGTCCGAAGGGGGACTGCTGCCAGAGACCCACCACAGCCCGCAAACCGGACGCCGTCCCGATCCCGGCAATGTGGCCGTCGAAGACCCACCGTTTCCTCATCCCGCCAGACTACTGGCCGCTGCGCCACTGCCGTCACGCGGGACCGCCTCCGGCGGTGACGGGCGCTCGCTGGGATAACCTAGAGCAGTGACTTACGAGATTGAGATTGGCCGAGGCAAGCGTGGGCGCCGTGCCTACTCCCTGGATGACATTGCGATCGTCCCCAACCGACGGACGCGTGATCCCAAGGATGTGTCCGTCGCGTGGCAGATCGATGCCTACAAGTTCGACATGCCGGTCATCGCCGCTCCCATGGATTCGGCCATGTCGCCGGAGACCGTCATCGCCCTGGGCCGCCTCGGCGGGCTCGGCGTCCTGGACCTGGAGGGCCTCTGGACCCGCTACGAGGACCCGCAGACCGTGCTGGACCAAATCGCTGCGCTCCAGGACGAAACCAACAGCCCGGCCGTCACCCGCCGGATGCAGGAGCTCTACCAGGCCCCGATCCAGCCGGAACTGATCACCTCCAGGCTCGCCGAGATCCGCGCCGCCGGCGTCACGGTGGCGGGCTCCCTCACCCCGCAGCGGACCCAGGAACACTACAAGACCGTCGTGGCCGCCGGCGTCGACATCTTCGTGATCCGCGGCACCACCGTCTCGGCCGAGCACGTCTCGAAAGACCACGAGCCGCTCAACCTCAAGCAGTTCATCTACGAACTCGACGTCCCCGTGATCGTCGGCGGGGCCGCGGGATACACCCCGGCGCTGCACCTCATGCGCACCGGTGCCGCCGGCGTGCTGGTCGGCTTCGGCGGCGGCGCCACGAGCACCACCCGCCGCGCCCTGGGCATCCACTCGCCCATGGCCTCCGCCATCTCCGACGTCGCCGCCGCCCGGCGCGACTATATGGATGAGTCCGGCGGCCGCTACGTCCACGTGATCGCCGACGGCGGCATGGGCTCCTCCGGTGACATCGTCAAGGCCATCGCCATGGGCGCCGACGCCGTGATGCTAGGCAGCGCCCTCGCCCGCGCCGAAGAAGCCCCGGGCAAGGGCTGGCACTGGGGCCAGGAGGCGCACCACCTTGAACTTCCCCGCGGTGACAGGGTCAACGTCGGCACCGTCGGACCGCTCGAGGAGGTCCTCTTCGGACCCGGCCACCACACCAACGGAACCGCCAACCTGATCGGTGCGCTGCGCCGTTCCATGGCGACCACCGGGTACTCGGACCTGAAGGAATTCCAGCGCGTCGACGTCGTCGTGTCGCCTTACGCCGGAAACTGACGCCCCCTGCCCATCCGGGGAAGTTGGAAGTAGTGTGGTGCACTACGAGCTTTGATCCGGATGGAGGCGTGAAATGAACAGTTTTCCCGGCGGTTCTCCCAAGGCCGGCGGTGCCCTTGGGCCTGCGGAACGCGACGCGTCCCTCGCGGTACTCAGGGGCACCACGGACCCCGGCAAGGAACTCGACATCCTGATCGTCGGCGGCGGAATCGTCGGGACCGGCGCCGCCCTGGACGCCGTCACGCGCGGCCTGAGCGTTGGCATCGTCGAGGCCAACGACTGGGCCGCAGGCACGTCCTCCCGCTCCTCGAAGCTCATCCACGGCGGCCTCCGCTACCTGGAGATGCTCGACTTCGCCCTCGTCAAAGAGGCGCTGCACGAGCGTGGGCTGATCCTCTCGGTGCTGGCACCGCACCTGGCCCGGCCGGTCCCGTTCCTCTACCCTCTCCACAAACCGTTCCTGGAACGGCCCTACATCGGCGCCGGCATCGCCCTTTACGACGCCATGTCCATCACCGGCGGGCACAGCCGCGGCGTCCCCTTCCATAAACACCTGAGCCGCCGGGGGACCCTGCGCGCTGCGCCGAGCCTCAAAGACGACGCCTTCGTCGGATCCATCCGCTACTACGACGGCCAGGTCGACGACGCCAAGTACGTCGCCAACCTGATCCGGACCGCGGCGCACTACGGCGCCCACGCGGTCAACCAAATGTCGGTTGTGGACTTCGTGCGCGAAGGCGAGCGCGTGGTCGGCGCCAAAGTGGTCAACCACGAGGACGGCTCCAGCTTCAATATCCGGGCCAAGCAGGTCATCAACGCCACCGGCGTCTGGACCGACGAAACCCAGGCCATGGTCACCGACCGCGGCCAGCTCAAGGTGCGCGCCTCCAAGGGCATCCACCTCGTGGTGCCGCGCGACCGGATCCAGTCCACGGTGGGGCTGATCCTGCGGACCGAAAAGTCCGTCCTCTTCGTCATCCCCTGGGGCCGGCACTGGATCATCGGCACCACAGACACCGACTGGCACCTCGACAAGGCCCACCCGGCCGCGTCCAGCAAGGACATCGACTACATCCTCGAACATGTGAACAAAGTCCTGAAGCGCCCGCTGACCCGCGAGGATGTCGAGGGGGTCTACGCCGGGCTCCGGCCGCTGCTCGCCGGCGAAAACGACTCCACGGCCAAGCTTTCCCGCGAACATGTCGTGGCCCACCCGGTGCCCGGGCTCGTCGTGGTGGCCGGCGGCAAATGGACCACCTACCGGGTCATGGCCAAGGACGCCGTCGACGAGGCGACCCGCAGCATGGACGAACGGGTCCCGCCCAGCTGCACGGAATCCATTCCGCTGCTCGGTGCCGGCGGATTCAAGGCCGCGTGGAACAAACGCAACCGGATGGCCGAGGAGACCGGCGTCCACGTGGCGCGGATCGAGCACCTGCTGAACCGCTACGGTTCCATGGCCCCGGAAGTGCTGGCCCTCATAACGGAGAACCCGGAACTGGGCGAGCCCCTGCCGGGTGCGGACGATTACCTTGCCGCCGAGGCCGTGTACGCCGCCACCCATGAGGGCGCCCGCCACGTGCAGGATGTCCTGACCCGCCGGACCAGGATTTCGATCGAGGCCTGGGACCGCGGTGTGTCCGCCGCACCGGTAGTCGCTAAACTGATGGGAGAAGTCCTCGGCTGGAGCGATGCCCAGCGCGAGGGCGAGATCAAGCACTACCTGGCCAGGGTCGACGCCGAACGGCTCAGCCAGGAGCAGCCGGACGACGAATCTGCGGACGCAGCACGCCTGGGCGTCGAGGACATCGTTCCGCTGCGTTGACCGGCAGCGTCCGCCGGCAGCCTCGACCCCGAGACTGCCGGCGCACTGACGCCACTTCGAAGGGACACCACTTGGCGGAACCACTTGACCGGTACGACGCCGAGCTCACCACCCCCGACATGGTGATCCTCGAAATGGACGCCACCGACAAGCTCGATGCCGCCTCCCAATTGGCGGAACGGATGCATGCCGCCGGCCGCATTTCGGATCTCGCCGGCTTCCTCAAGCACGTCAACGCCCGTGAGCACCAGCTGGCCACGGGCCTGCCCGGCGGCATTGGCCTGCCCCACGCCCGCAGCGAATTCGTTTCCAGAACGTCCATCGCCGTCGGCATCACCAAATACGGCAAGGCGCTCGATTTCGGCGCTGCCGACGGGCCCGCAACGGTGGTCCTCCTGATCGCGACGCCTGCCAGCTCGTTTTCCGAGCACCTCGAGGTGCTGGCCACTCTCGCCCGGTCATTGTCGAAGGAATCATTCCGCGAGTCCCTCCGCCGGGCCTACGACGCCGAAGTGATCGCGGAACTCATCAACTCCAGCCTGGTCTTCTTCGACCACTAAAAAGCTGACGGCTGCCCCACTCTTTCGCCCCGTTTCGTTGTTCTACACGCCGACGAAGTACGGTTAAGGGGTGCTGAAAACTGCCCTCAAACCCCGCTGGATCGCCGGACTGGTGTTCGCGATCGTCGTATCAGGGGTGTTTGTGCTGCTCAGCCAGTGGCAGTTCGGCCGCTCGACCCAGCCGGAGGTGACCGTCTCCACCACGACGGAGGACCCCAAACCGCTCACCACCGCGCTCCAGCCCGGGGACTTCTTCCCCGGTTCAATCGCAGACCAGGTCGTCACCGCGACCGGAAGCTACGACCCGCAGAAGCAGGTCCTAGTCCCGGGCCGGCTGAACGGCGGTGTCTCGGGCTACTGGATCGTCTCGGCCCTGGCCGTGAAGGACGCCCCCGTGCTGACCGGAGCCGGCGCCTCGCCCCAGACCTGGATCCCGGTCGCCCGCGGCTGGGTTGCCGACCCCGCGGACGCCGCCGCGCCGCCGTCGGGCGTCATTGAACTGACCGGACGCCTGCTGCCGTCCGAAGCCCCGCTGCCGGGGACCGACGCCGGCCCCGGGCGGGCCAGCGCCGTGTCCGTCGCTGAACTCATCAACATCTGGGACATCAGCAGCTATCCCGGCTTTGTCGCGGCGACTTCCGAAGTCTCCGCCGGCAGCGAAGCCGGTGCCGCCTCGTCCGGCGGAGAGGTGAAGCCACTGAACATCGGGCCGCAGCCACCTGCCGGAAAGATCAACTGGCTCAACCTCTTCTACGCCGCCGAGTGGGTGGTGTTCGCCGGCTTCGCGCTGTTCATCTGGTGGCGCCTGGTGAAGGACGACTACCGCCGCGGACTCGAGGACGCCCTCGACGAGGAGCAGGACGCCGCGGCGCAACCCGTCCCCGACCCCGACCCCACCGAACCGCGCACCACCGAAACGCGCACCACCGAAACGAAAGTGCAACCATGATCGAGCCCCAGCCGGCCGTACAGCCGCAGCAGTCCAACGCAACGGGAACCACGGGCGGCAAGAAGCGCCGCTTTGGCGGAACCGAGGCCCAGATCCGTTCTGCGCTGAAATTCTACAAGGTCCTTGCGTACATGACCGGCTCCATGCTGCTCCTGCTCTGCGCCGAGCTGATCGCCCGGTACGCGTTCGGGCAGTACCTTTTCGCGGGTGGCACCAACGCCGTCACCGGCGAGCCGTTCGGCTTCGGATTCGCCGACGCCGAGCCGCCCGGAGTTATCGGCGGCGTGAACCTCTCCGTGGCCGTGCTGATCGTGCACGGCTGGATGTACGTCGTGTACCTCATGTCCAACTTCCGCCTGTGGTCGCTGATGCGCTGGCCGTTCATGAAGATGATCATCCTGGCGCTCGGAGGCGTAGTGCCGTTCCTGTCCTTCTTCGTGGAGACGAAATTCCACGCCGAGGTGGAGGCCGAACTGGCCGCCAACCCGCAGGCCCCGCAGCGCTACTGACCCTGCGTCACGTGCGGCCGGCCGCCCGCCGTCGGGCTTCCGTGTGAGTTCGCTTACCCGGCGGCCGTTTCCGGGCCCGGACCGGCTTCTCAATGTGCGGGCCGGCGGCGCCGCAAAGTAGGCTTGTACGGTGACTACTCCCACTGCATCCCAGACGTCCCACAAGCCCGTGCTGGTTGTTGACTACGGTGCCCAGTACGCGCAGCTGATCGCCCGCCGCGTCCGGGAAGCCAACGTGTATTCGGAAGTGGTTCCGCATACCTACAGCACCGAGCAGCTCCTGGCCAAGAATCCCGCCGCCATCATCCTCTCCGGCGGCCCCGCCAGCGTCTACGCCGAAGGCGCGCCCAGCGTCGGCGCGGACCTCTTCGAGGCCGGAATCCCGGTCTTCGGCATCTGCTACGGCTTCCAAGCCATGGCCAACGCCCTCGGCGGCAAGGTGGCCCAGACCGGGCTCCGCGAGTACGGTGCCACCGAGACCACCACCATCGGAGAAGGCCGCTCCATCCTGGCGGGCATGCCCCAGCACCAGAGCACCTGGATGAGCCACGGCGACTCCGTGCACGAAGCCCCGGAAGGCTTTGAGGTCCTCGCGACGACGGCGGGCGCCGAAGTCGCCGCCTTCGCCAACGAAGAGAAGAGCCTCTACGGAGTGCAGTGGCACCCCGAAGTGAAGCACTCGGCGTATGGCCAGCAGGTCCTCGAGAACTTCCTGTTCAAGGGCGCCAAGCTGGAGCCGAACTGGACCGCCGGCAACATCCTCGAGGAGCAGGTCGACCGGATCCGCGAACAGATCGGCGACGCCCGGGTCATCTGCGGCCTGTCCGGCGGCGTGGACTCCGCCGTCGCCGCCGCCCTGGTTCAGCGCGCTGTGGGCGACCAGCTGACCTGTGTGTTCGTGGACCACGGGCTGCTGCGCGAAGGCGAGGCCGAACAGGTCGAACGCGACTTCGTGGCCGCGACCGGCGTCAAGCTCTACGTCGCCAACGAGCAGGAGCGCTTCCAAGCCGCCCTCGCCGGTGTCAGCGACCCGGAGACCAAGCGCAAGATCATCGGCCGCGAATTCATCCGCGCCTTCGAGGAAGCCGAACTGGCGATCATCGCCGAGGCTGCCGCGCACGGCGAGAAGATCAAGTTCCTCGTCCAGGGCACCCTGTACCCCGACGTCGTCGAATCCGGCGGCGGCGAAGGTGCCGCGAACATCAAGAGCCACCACAACGTGGGCGGCCTGCCGGAAGACCTGCAGTTCGAACTCGTCGAGCCGCTGCGCGCCCTGTTCAAGGACGAGGTCCGCGCCGTCGGCGCCCAGTTGGGCCTGCCGCAGGAAATCGTGGGACGCCAGCCGTTCCCCGGCCCGGGACTCGGCATCCGGATCGTCGGCGAAGTCACCAAGGAGCGGCTGGACCTGTTGCGCAAGGCCGACGCCATCGCGCGGGCGGAACTGACCGCCGCCGGACTCGACAACGAGGTCTGGCAGATGCCGGTTGTGCTGCTGGCCGATGTCCGCAGCGTCGGTGTCCAGGGCGACGGCCGGACTTATGGCCACCCGATCGTGCTGCGCCCGGTCTCCTCCGAAGACGCCATGACGGCGGACTGGTCGCGGCTGCCCTATGACCTGCTGGCCAGGATCTCGAACCGCATTACCAACGAGGTGGACGGCGTGAACCGCGTGGTGCTCGATGTGACGAGCAAACCGCCGGGAACCATCGAATGGGAATAGCCCGGTAAAGGGTGAGTGAAAATGGCCGGTCTCCGTGGGAGGCCGGCCATTTCACGTTTGGGCACTTCACGTCCTGGCATTTCCCGTCCGGGCGCCTCCCGGCACGGATTCGTGCGGCCGCTGCGGGCGGAGGATGGCGTTCCGGCAAATTCGGCCCGAATTTGCGTCCCACCAGTGTTGCGGAGCCTCGCCAGCGCCGGATTCGGGCTACCCTCGAAAGCATGCCGGTATGGTCCAGGACGTCCCGCGCGAGCACGGAAAACGTGAGCAGAGTAAACGCGAGCACAGAAAAGAAGGCAGCAGTGTCAGTTGGTCAAGGCCACCCCGAGGGCTCCGAGGAGCTCAGGAAATGGCTGTCGGGGCTCAAACCCGTCACCGGAGCGGACACCATGCTGCGCTTCACCAAGACGCCTGAAGGCTCCATCGACCTGACCCACGCCCATCCCTCCGGCCTGGCGCAGCTGATGGCCGGCCGGCGCACCCGGCTCTCCACCCTGATCCGTGACCACCAGCAGTACGTCGTCGCCGCGCGGGCCTCCCGCAACCTGCGCTCCAAGATTTTCGAACTCGCCAACGACCGCGGCATCGACGCGGGGTACTTCTCCGCGGGCACTGTCGTCTGGACCTCCGCCGTCGGAGGCAAACCCCAGCGCGTTTCAGCCCCCGTTATGCTGGCCGCCATCTCCCTGACGGTCCGGCCGGGCGAGGATGACTACGAACTGCAGCTGACCGAACAGGCCAAGATCAACCCTGCGCTGATCCGGCACCTGAAAACCATCCACGGGATCGTCTTCGACGTCAACGCCGTCACCCGCATGGCCTACAGCACCGCCCGGTTTGATCCGCAGCCTGTCCTCGACCGCCTTGGCACCCTCATCCAGCCGATCCACGGCGCCGACGTCGAACACAACCTTCTGGTCTCCACCTTCGCCGACCTGTCCGGAAGCCTCGACGACCCGTGGATCAACGGGAACCATCCCCTCGTGTCGGCGCTGGGCCGCGCTGCCGCCGGCGGAGCGGTGGAAGTTCCTGAGCTCAAGACCGGGCGCTTCCCCACCACCGACGAGCGCGACCCGGCCGATGAACTGCTCCTGCTCGACGCCGACACGGACCAGCAGTACGTCGTCGACGCCGTCCGCGCCGGGGACTCGCTCGTGGTCAGCAGCCCGCCCGGCACCGGCCAGACCCAGACGGCCATCAATACCATCGGGGCCCTCGTCGACCAGGGCAAGACCGTCCTGGTGGTGGGGGACCGGCGTGCCAGCCTGGGCGAGATCTCCGCCGAGCTGGACACCCTGGGGCTGGATTCCGCCCTGTTCCAGCTCGCCGGCAACGCAACGCCGCTGCAGCTCAAGGGCCAGCTCGTCCGGGCGATCGTGCGCAACGAGAAGTCCCTCGAGCCCCAGCTTCGCAATCTGCACACCACCCTGATCGAGCACCGCCACGCCCTGCGTGACCACGTCGCTTCACTGCACAACGTCCGCCAGCGATGGGGCTGCTCACCGTACGAGGCCATGCAGTCGCTGGCCGCGCTGACCTCGATCCAGCCCGCACCGGCCACCACCGTCCGGCTCAAGCGCAGCGTGCTGGACAGCATCCGGGACCGGGAGGAACTGGCCGGGCGGCTGCACCGGGCGGCCGAGCTGGGAAGCTTCAGCCGGGCATCGACGACGAGCCCCTGGCACGGCGCCCGCCTCCTGACCCGCAAGGAAACCCAGGAAGCCCAGCAGGTGGCCCGCTCCGTGGCGCGGAAGCTTCCTGAGCTGCGGGAACTCATGAACGGCGTCGCCGACCATGCCGAGATCCGACTTGGCAGCACGTTCGCCGAATGGGGCGACCAGGTTGAGCTCCTCGTGGCGGTGCGCGAAAGCCTCGACAAGTTCACCCCGGATATCTTCGACCGTCCGGTCCACGACCTCATCTCCGCCACCGCAGCCTCCTCCTGGCGCCGCGAACGGAACATCGAGATGCCATCCATGCAGCGCTCCCGCCTGCGGCGGGTCGCTAAGGAGTATGTCCGCCCGGGCGTCCACATCGCCGACCTGCACAGCTCCCTCGTCCTCGTCCAGGAACAGCGGGCCGCGTGGTCCGGCTACGCCACGACGCAGCGCCATCCGGCGGTCCCCTCCGGCCTGGCGGAGATCATCGGCCTGTACCGCGAACTCGAAGCAGAACTGGCCGAAATGGGCCAGGCCGTGAGGCACACAGCGGCGGGCGGCGAGCTGCACAACACGCCCTATGAGCAACTCATAGAGCGCCTGGAGCGGCTGGTGGCCGACACCGGGACGCTGGAGACCCTGCCGGAGCGGACGCTCCTGGTGGAGAACATGCGCGAGCATGGCCTCGGCGAACTTCTCGCCGACCTTGCCGAACGCGAAGTTCCGGCCGGATCCGTGGCCGCGGAGCTCGAGCTCGCCTGGTGGCAGTCCGCGCTGGAAGCCATGATCAGCGGGGATGACTACCTGGCTATGTCCGACGGCGACGCCCTCCGCCAGCTGGAAGCCGAGTACCGTCTCGCGGACAACGCCCACATCGCCAGCGGCGCGGCCCGACTGCGCTGGAAGCTTGCAGAACGCTGGCGGGCCGCCATCGCTGAGCACCCGCGCCAGGCGGAGCTGCTCCGCAGCCTGCTCAAGGACGGCAGGGTCACACTGTCGGCCTTGACCGGGCAGGCCCCGGAACTGCTGCCCATGCTGGTCCCCGTGTGGTCGGTCAGCCCCTACCTCCTGACCGCGGTACTGCCGGCGACACAGCGGTTCGACGCCGTCGTCATCCTTGATGCCGAGGCGACGTCGCTGCAGGCTGTCCTGCCGGCCCTCGCCCGCGCCCAACAGGTCATTGCCTTTGGTGACGACCGGATCGCCAGCCCGCGCACCTTCACCGTCAGTGTGGAGCGGCTCGCCGCCGGCGAAAGCTCCCACCAGGGTGTCGAGAGCGCCTACAAGGCGCTGGCCGCCGTCTTGCCCGTCTGGAACCTGCGGAACGTCTACCGTGCCGTTGACGAAGACCTCGTGCGGCAACTGAGCAAGGGCTTCTACGACAGCGGGCTGCGCCGGTTGCCGGAGGGCCAGTCCGCCACCGGCCTGGACCGCGCCCTGACCGTCGAGTACCTGCCGGACGGCACCGGACTGCCCAGCGCGGACCACGACGGCGTCGAATCCGTCGTGGCCGAGGTGAACCGTGCGGTGGAACTTGTTTTCGAACACGCCCGCCTGCGGCCTCGGACTTCGCTGGCCGTTGTCACCGGCAGCCTCCGGCACGCTGCCCGGATCGGCGAGTCCATCCGGCTTCAGCTGCCCAACCATCCGCTGCTGGCCGGCTTCTTCACGGCCGGGGAGGAATCCTTCCGGGTGGTGGACCTGGAACGCGCCCAGGGCCTGGTCCGCGATCACGTGATCTTTTCACCGGGCTATGGCCGCACCCCGCACGGGCGCGCATTGCACAGCCTCGGTCCGCTGTCCGCGGACGGCGGACGGGCCAGGTTCGCCCTCGCCATGACACGGGCGCGCCGGTCCCTGCACGTGCTGAGCTGCTTCCGTCCCGAGGACCTGGACGTGACCCGGCTGAGCCACGGAGCAGTGGACTTCTACGAACTCCTGGACCGGGAAATCGCCGGCAACTCCGATCTTGGCAGCCCGGCGTCGCGCGCCGCCGCCAGCGAACAGGCCCTGGGGGCAGATCCCCTTGTGGCTGACCTCGGCGACCGGCTCCGCGCCCGGGGCGCCCGGGTCTGGCACCAGTACGACGGCGCCCTGAACATGGTGGCCGCAGCCGACCCGCTGAGCACCCTCGGACAGGACGACGCCGAAATTCCCTGGCCCGTGGCCATTGAGTCCGACGGCACCGAGCAGTACCGCAGGCTGACCGTCCGCGAACGCAGCAGGCTGCGCCCGCAGCTCCTGGAGCGACTTGGCTGGCGTTACATGCCACTATGGACCATAGAGGTCTTCACCGATCCTTCGGCCTGCGCCGACCGCATCGGCGGGTACCTTGGCCTGGAGAAACCGGCCGTAACGCACCGGAAGCAGGCCTCGCCGGGATTCTTTGACGACGACGTCGAGAACCTGGCCGTGAACGAAGCGCAGGCCGCGGAGGAGCGGCCGCCGTCCGGGTGGCCGGACGGCGCGCAATATTACAGAACAGATCAGGGCAGTAAGGAGGCCGGCGGCATGACTGCAGACGGCGATACCCGAAACAGCGGCGAATCCCGGAACGACGGCGAGATCCAGACCAGCGAGGAAACCCGGGACCGCGGCCGGGACAACCTTTCGCAGCCGGCCGCGCCGGCAACCGTCCCTGCCGGCGTGCTGCCGAACAGAGCCGCCGAAGACGATCCGCGGCGCTGGGGCGACGAGCCGGGCGGTTACGACCACGACTCCTGGCTGCAGGAGCAAAAGCCTCCGCACTGGGGCTAAGGGACCGACCCGGGACGAACCTCGGGCAGCGGCCCCGGCGGAGTTGCGGACGGGCTGCGGCCGCTCTGCCCGGCTAGCCCGGTACGGCCCCCACCAGGACAAAGAACAGCTTCCCCTGCGTGGAAGCGCCGGCGAGACGGCGTGCCTCATCGGCATCGGCAGCGACGACCATGAGGCCCTCCGTTTCCCCGGCGGCCAGCCACTGGCCCGCCTCGTTGCCGTGCCCGGAGGTCCACAGCACCGGCACTGCCGCAGCCAGCACCTGGGACGCAGCCGTCTGGTCAAAGGTGCCGCCGGTTGTCATGACCACATTAACGAGTTGTCCGGGGGAGAGCAGCTGGATTGATGCGGGATCGGCCATCCGGAGCGGTACGGCGGCCGTTCCCGGAGGGCTTCCCGCCAGCAGGCCGGGCCCAAGAAGTTGCGAATCGGACAGCAGCTGGCCCTTCCGGAGCGCCACGGCAAGCTGCTTGCCGTGCGGTGAATCGTTGCCGCCAAAGCTGCCCGCCGGCACGAGGTCCCGCGGGACGCTCAGCAGGGTCAGGTCTTCCGGGCCGAGTACCTCCCCGGACGGCAGGTCCCTGGCAGCGGCGAAGGCGGAGACCGTGAAGGCCGGGGCCGGCGTGAGCTGCTGCACGGTGATGCCCGCCGCGATGCACAGCAGCAGTGCCACAGTCAGCCGCCGGTTGCGCTCCAGCCAGCGGACCAGACGGCGGAAGGGCCGGCCGGCGGGTTTCCGTGCCCGCGGCGGACTCCCCGAGTTCCGGCCGCCGGAACTGCGCCCAACGGAACGGGCGCCGAACGCGGGAAGCGAGGGGCGCAAGGCACCGCGAAGCAGGGCACGAAGGATTTCCGCCGGGAAGTTGCCGGCGGCCGGGACGGAACGCGCAACGGTGGCCATGGTGCGACCCTACGCATCGGCGGGAACGCCGGGCGGGCGCAGTTTGGGCTATGTGGAGAAACGGCCAAGACATTCCGCGGTCAGGCGGCAATCCGCTGCGGACCCGCAACCGTGCGGGCAGTACCTAGCTTGCGGAAGCCGCGGCGGGCGCCGGAGTTGCAGCCGGGGCAGGAGCCGGGGAAACCGTGCTGCCCTTGGTGTCGCGTGAGTCGGTCCGGTAGAAACCGGAGCCCTTGAAGACGACGCCCACGCTGTTGAACTTCTTGCGGAGCGTGCCCTGGCACTCGGGGCAGGACGTGAGGGAGCTGTCGGTGAACGACTGCACGATCTCGAAGGCGTGGCTGCAGTCCTTGCAGGCGTATGCATACGTGGGCACTGGAAATCCTCACTCTGGGACAAACGAGCAGGTCCCGTGCTGTCCGGTCCGGATTGCTGCCGGGATGTCTCCGGCGGAATCCGTGACTTAGCAGTCGCAGGGCCTGAGTGCTAATTCTATCACCCCGGCCGCGCGGCCCCTCATGCGCTATGGCTGCAGCGGGAGCAGGCCGCCCGGGGTCAGGGCGGCGGCCACCTTCCGGTCGAAGGACTCTGCCGGGATGCTGCCGGCCGGAAGCACCTCGCTGTCGAAGACGACCGCGGCTGTCGGCAGGGGCGGCAACAACCCGCCGTCGGACGCCCCGGCCCGGGACGGCAGGAGGGCCGTCAGCGCCGCCAGGAACTTGTCGTAGTACCCGCCGCCTTGACCGATCCGGTTCCCGGAAAAATCGACGGCGGTGGCAGGCAGGACGATGCCGTGCGCGTGCAGCATGACCGTTGTGCCGTGGCGTTCTCCCGCGGGCTCCTGGATCGGCGCATAGCGGCTTCGGACCGATTCGGAGGCCGGCGTCCAGTACACCCAGCTCAGCTCCAGGCCGGGTTCGCAGACCGGGAGCAGGAGCCTGTGCCCTGCCTCATGCAACGCCGTCAGCAGGGGAAGCGTCGGCGGCTCGGAACCCACGCCCAGATAGGCGGCAAAGGTGCCCGGGCGGCCGCCGGTCAGGCCGGAAGCCCATGCAAGGCCGTGCCGGGCGATGTCCGTCCCGGCATTCGACAGGCCGGCGTTCGTCAGCGCGGCGCGCCTGGCCCGGTGGCCGGCCCGGATCTCTTCTTTTGACGCCATGACGCCCCGTCCCTCCGCGTGATGCAGCCGGGAGAGGAGGTTCTCCGGCGGCTCGAATGATTACGCAATGTTTGGTCCCTCCGTTAGATTAGTCGAGTGACTACACTCAACGCTCCGGTCCGCAAGGCCGTCATTCCCGCAGCCGGCCTCGGCACCAGGTTCCTCCCGGCCACGAAGGCCATGCCGAAGGAAATGCTGCCCGTCGTGGACAAACCGGCCATCCAGTACGTCGTCGAGGAAGCCGTCAACGTCGGCCTGAACGACATCCTGATGATCACCGGACGCAACAAGCGCGCGCTGGAGGACCACTTCGACCGTGTCCCCGCGCTGGAAGCCACCCTCGAGGACAAAGGCGACACCGCCAAGCTCGCGTCCATCCAGGCCGCCAGCAACCTGGGTGACATCCACTACGTGCGCCAGGGCGATCCGATGGGCCTGGGCCACGCCGTCCTCCGCGCCAAGCAGCACGTAGGTTACGAACCCTTCGCCGTCCTTCTGGGCGATGACCTGATCGACGCCCGCGACGAACTGCTCAGCACCATGATCGAAGTTCAGGCCAAGACCGGCGGCTCGGTTGTTGCCCTGATCGAGGTGGATCCGTCCCAGATCAGCGCCTATGGCTGCGCCGACATCCAGGCGATAGCGGGTGAAGAGTATGTCCGCATCAACCAGCTCGTGGAGAAGCCCGACGTCGACGACGCCCCGTCCAACCTCGCGGTGATCGGCCGCTACGTCCTCCACCCGGCAGTGTTCGAGGTTCTGGAACGCACCGAGCCCGGCCGTGGCGGCGAAATCCAGCTGACGGACGCACTCCAGGAGCTCGCGGCTGGCGACGGCGAAGGCTACGGCGTGTACGGCGTCGTCTTCCGCGGCCGCCGCTACGACACCGGCGACAAGCTCAGCTACCTCAAGGCCTGCGTGCAGCTCGCCTGCGACAGCGACGACCTCGGCCCCGGCCTGCGGGAATGGCTGCCCGAGTTCGCCGCCAGCCTCGCGCCCAGCCTGACCAAATAACTCCCGTGGGGGGCAGCTTCGCCTGGCCGGCGACCCTTGAGTGCGGCGACCTCGTGTTGCGCCCCATCCGGTACCGGGACCGCAAGGAATGGACCGAGGTCCGCTCCCGCAACAGCGAGTGGCTGGCCCCCTGGGAAGCGTCCAACCCCGTTCCCGGGGGTGGTCTGCCCGACTACCGCCAGATGGTTCGTTCCCTCAAGGCCCAGGCCGCCCAGGCAACGGCTCTGCCGTTCCTGATCACGGCGTGGACCCCGGGCTTCCGCGAACCCGTGATCGTTGGCCAGCTGACGGTGTCCTCCATCGTGTGGGGCTCGGCAATGATGGCCACGCTCGGATATTGGGTCGACAAGGACCGGGCGGGCCAGGGCATTGCCCCGACCGCTGTGGCATTGGCAACGGACTACTGCTTCCGGACGCTCGGGCTGCACCGGATGGAGATCAACATCCGTCCCGAAAACGGACCCAGCCTGCGCGTGGTCGAGAAACTCGGCTTTCGCGACGAGGGTTACCGGCCGCGGTACCTGCATATCAACGGTGAATGGGCGGACCACCGCAGCTTCGCGCTGACCTCCGAAGAAGTCCCCGGGGGGCTGCTGGCACGCTGGCTGCAGAGCCGTCCCGCGTGAGCGGCCAGAGCCCGCCTGACCAGCCCTTACGCCTTAAATCCACTCAATTGGCAGTTGTCCTGCGACACACCGGGGACAATGCCGCCCAGTACCGCCCATTGCTCATACGGTTTTGATGTGGACTTCCCTCTTAGCAGCTCTGTGATCCTTGTCATTGCTGTTGCGCTCTGGATTGTGTGGGTTGCTCCCTACATGCTCCGGAACGGACGCCACCAGCTGCAGCCCGCGGGCGAGTTCGGAGCGGACGTCATCGATCTAGAAACAGCCCCGCAAGCCGGGCACGTCATGAAGATGGCGGCCCAGCAGGAGAATCCCATGACCAGTACCCAGCACACCGTGTCCGGCCCGGGAACCGCAGGGTTCGACGGCGGCCGCGAGCCTGCTGCCCCCGGTCCGGCATTCAAGATCCGCTACGGCCGGTTGACCCTCGCGCTGGCAGGCCTGCTCGCGCTGCTCACCGGGCTGGTCTCCGCTGTCCTGCGAATTTTCGGGCTCGGTCCGCTGTGGCTTCCCGTCGCGGCGCTGCTCGGTGCCGTGGCCTCCGTCTTTATGCTCCGCTGGCTCGCGGTCCGGGACCGCCGTCGTAAGATGAACGCCGCGTTTCGGTCGGCCATGTCCGCGCCGGCACGCCCGTCCCGGTCGGCCCCGGAGCGGGCGCCGCTCGGGGAACGGGCAGGGGAGCCCAGTGAACGGGCTGAGAGCCCGCTCTTCGACGCCCAGGCCGACGCCGCAGAACGCAAACCTGCACCGAAGCCGCTGACCGCACAGGAACTCCGCCAGGCGGCTCTGGCGGAAGCCGTGGCCTCGGGTGACACGTCGGTTCGCCGTACGGCGGAGTCGCCGGCCGGCGAAGGGTCTAGCTGGGAGCCGGTGGAAGTCCCGAAGCCCACATATGTGGAGGCGCCGAAAGCCGAACGGGCCGCCCCCGAGCCGCTCGATCTGCCGGAGGCCCCAAAGGCCGTGGGTAAGCCTTCGCTGAAGCAGGGCCTTCCGCAGTCCCCGGCTGGCAACCACGGTACGGAATCCGAATCGAAACCCCTGGGCAAGGCGCAGAGCGCCCTGAGCAACCTGGATGATGTCCTGCAGCGACGCCGGGCCTGACCCGCTACTTCGAGCCCCGGGCAGCCAGCAATGGCTGCCCGGGGCTTTGTTGTGTCCCGGACTTTCGGGCTCCGGCGGAGGTCCAATAAGGCCGGTATCACGTGAGGCCCGGTAGCCTCAGGGCATGACTCGAATTTGCGTTGCCGGCGGAACCGGCCAGGTGGGCAGCGAAGTGGTGCGGCGGGCTATCACCGGCGGGCACGACGTGGCGGCCATCTGCCGGAATCCACCTCCCCCCGGTTCCCCTGCCCGGCTGGCCGGCGCGGAATACTTTTCTGCCGACATCACTACTGGCGAGGGCCTGGCGGCGGCACTGGCCGGGGCCGACGTCGTGATCGACTGCCTGGAAGGGCGCTCCGGGAAGGCCCTGAAAGGCTTCGCCGACGGCGGAGCGCGCCTTCTCGCCGCGGCCCAGGACGCAGGGGTTGGCAGGGCCGTGATGCTATCGATCATCAACTGTGACCGGAGCAGCTTCGGCTACTACGCCTCGAAGGCGGCCAAGGAACAGGTTTTCGAGCGGTCCGGCATGGAGACCGTCGCGCTCCGGGCGACGCAGTTCCATTCACTGCTGGCGACGATGTTCGGTGCCGGCTCGAAACTGCGGATCATTCCCGTGGCCAAAGGTGCCCGGTTCCAGCCAATCGCCCCTTCCGACGTCGCCGCCGCCCTGCTTGGGGCCGCGCTGGAACCGTCGGCGGGCGTGCGGCACAGCGTCCGAACCATCGGCGGCCCCGAGATCCAAGGCATGGACGAATTTGCCCGGCAGTGGAAGGCCGTCAACGGCTCCCGCGGACGCCTGGTGCAGTTCCCGTTGCCCGGTGCCATGGGCAGCTACCTGCGCGCGGGGCTGAATCTGGTCCCGGAGCAACGCCACGCCGGTGAGACATTCAGCGGCTGGTTGGCAAAGAACGCGGATAGTTTGTAGCCTAGGGACACCGGCAACGCCGTACCTGCGGGAACGGCGTTGCTTCGGGGCTATAGCTCAGTTGGTAGAGCGCTTCGTTCGCATCGAAGAGGTCAGGAGTTCGAATCTCCTTAGCTCCACAATTCCTGACGGGTCTCCCCGCATCGGCTTGCGTTACCTTCCGCCAGCTGCTTCGGGCGCCACCTCACACCGTAACAATCTGGCCACTCCGCCGCGAAGTGCGGTGGCCTCCCTCCCGCCCTCCTGATCCTGTGCCATGGTGAGATCCGCGCCCCTCCATATGACGAGGCATGGGCGGCATGTCCCGGATACGGAGGAAGTTTGAAGACCAGCCACCTCATCAACACTGCGCCCATCAACTCTGCACGCATCGACGCAGCGCCCGCCCGCTGGCGACGCGGCACGAAGCTGGCTGCCGTGGCATCCGCCGTCCTCGCCGGATTGCTCGCCGTCGGCGGCTGCGCCGGACCGGCCCCGTTCGCCGCCGAACGTGTTGCGGAGACCGTACCGGCCGCAACCGGCTGGCTGCACACCGACGGCGGCACCATCAGGGACTCGAACAACAACCCGTACATCATCAAAGCCACGTCTTGGTTCGGACTTGAGACGCCGGACTGCGTCCCGCACGGACTGTGGGGGACTCTCACGATCGACGAGGCCCTGGCCAACATCAAGTCGATGGGGTTCAACACCGTCCGCCTGCCGTACTCCAACGAGTGCCTGGCCGCGACCGCCATCAAGGGCAGCGTGAACTACTGGGCGAACCGGGCCTACAACCTCGAGGGGAAACGCCCGCTTGACGTCATGGACACGGCTATTGCCCGCGCCAAGGCCAACGGACTGCAGATCATCCTGGACCGCCACCGCCCGATGAGCGCCGACCAGTCACCTCTGTGGTACACCTCCGCCGTCCCGGAATCGACGTGGATTTCGGACTGGAAGATGCTCGCCGGCCGGTACCAGAACGACCCGACCGTCATCGGCGCCGATCTGCACAACGAGCCCTACGGCGCGGCGACCTGGGGCCGCGGCACGGCCGCCACGGACTGGAAGGCAGCGGCAACCCGCGGCGGCAACGCCGTCCTCGCATCCAACCCGAACCTGCTGATCATCGTCGAAGGCATCGAAACCCAGGGTGACGGGACCTCGACCTGGTGGGGCGGCGGACTCTCCGATGTCGGTGCGAAGCCGGTCGTCCTCAGTACGCCGAACCGGGTTGTGTACTCGCCGCACGACTACCCGGCGTCGCTCTTTCCGCAGAAGTGGTTCAGCGACCCGGCCTACCCGGCCAACCTGCCGGCCGTCTGGGACAAGAACTGGGGCTACCTCCAGAAGCAGGGAATCGCTCCGATCCTGCTCGGGGAATTCGGGTCGGCCCTGGCCACCGAGTCGGACAAGCAGTGGATGACGGCGATCGTCTCCTACCTGGCCAGCAACAAGATGTCCTACGCGTACTGGTCCTTCAATCCCAACTCCGGCATCACCGGCGGGCTCGTCAAGACCGACTGGCGTACCCCGGAATCCGCGAAACTCGCCGCCCTTGCCCCGATCCTGACCGGCGCCCCGCTCGTCACCGCGCCCGTTCCGACACCAACACCGTCACCCACCGCGACGCCGACGGCGAGCCGGTCACCCACAGCGACGCCGACGGCGAGCCCGTCATCCACCGCGACGCCGACGGCGAGCCCGGCACCCACGGCATCTCCCTCCGCAACGCCGACGACACCCTCTGGTGGCCCGGCAATCAGCGCGACCTGGAATGCCACCAGTGCGTGGAACGGCGGCTACGTGGCCAGCATGGAAGCCACCGGCGTCCGTGCGGCGTCCAGCTGGTCGATCTCCTGGAAGGACCCCAACGTCACCAAGGTGGTCAACTCCTGGGGTGTGAAGTGCACAATCGTCCCGAAGGTCTCGGTGACCTGCACCGGCTCCGACTGGGCGGCATCCATCCTTCCAGTCCAAAAGCGGACCGCGGGTGTGCAGCTCGATTCGCTGAAGGCACCGGTCAACCCGGTCCTTACGCTCAAGTAGCAAGGTATTGCGAGGGCCCGGTGCCTCCGGGCCCTCGTGGCCGGCCCCGGGGCGTGCGGCCGCCGGCGGGTCTCGCCGGCCGCGCGGCCCGATATCCTGTCCAGTGAGACGAGGAGAATCATGACCACCCTGAAAGAACGCCTGCACGCTGACGTCGTCAGCCACATGAAGGACCGCAACAAGATCGCGCTCACCACCGTGCGCAACGTCCTGGGCGAAATCGAAACCCGCGAGAAGTCCGGCAAAACCCCGATCGTGCTGGACGACGCCCAAGTGACGTCGCTGCTGCAAAAAGAAGCCGCCAAGCGCCGCGACACCGCCCGCATCTACACCGAGGCGGGGGAGTCCGAGCGGGCCGCGGCCGAGATTGCCGAAGCCGAAATCATTGAGGCCTACCTGCCGAAGGCGCTGACCGCGGCCGAGGTGGAGGCCATCGTCGACGACGTCATCGGTGACCTCACGGCCGACGGCACCGAACTGACCATGCGCCAGCTGGGCGCGGTGATGAAACCGGTGACCGCCAAGATCGCCGGACGCTTTGACGGCAAAGCCGTCAGCGAGATCGTGCGCAGCCGCATCGCGCAGTGACAGTCGGCCCGGCACCATACCTCCCAGCCTGGGCGGATGGCTGCCGGCGCCCGCCTGTATCCTGAGAAGGCACGCCGGGTGTCACCACCCGCCAACCTAACGCGCGCTTCGGGGCCGGATGATTGTCCGCGAAACTCTCGACCCGATCACCAGTGCATCGCCGAATCCCCCCCGCAACCTTCAGCTTCCGCCCCCGGATTCTGGGATTGGACCTCTTATCGTCACCGCCGTGCCGGGCAGCCCCCGTCAAACCCCGACGCCGACCGGCAAGCCACCGCAGGCACCCGCCGTCGACGGGCCCGTCGTCGTGACGTGGACCGAGGCTGGCGACAGCAGGACGGCCCGCTGGCGGTCGGCGAACGGACGGCCCGCGCCCTCGCGCATCGAAGTGGTCACCGACTCCCTGACAGCCGATGATGCGAACCGGATGGCGTCCCAAGGCATCGCGATGCTCTGGCAGGGTGACTTCCACAACGCCCGGCAGATTCTCAACGCCCTCGACCGGCGTCTGGGTGCCGGGAAGAAAAAGGTGGCGGACTCCCCGGCCGATGAGTTCTACCGGCACCGCCAGTCCCGCTCGCACCGCGCACGCGTCCTCGGCCTGCTGCTGATTCCGCTGGACCCGGGCCCGGTGGTGCCCCTGCGGCGCGCTCCGGACATCCGGGCGGCCGCCGCGGAGGCGTACGGGGACATCGCCGAACCCTCCGTGGTGTCGCTCCATGAGCTTGTCGGGGCAATCGGTGCCCACGAGTGGCGCAGGAACGGCGTCTGGGTCGAAGCCCTGCAGGGCCGCATCCATCCGCACTACGGCACGTTCTTCCCGACCCGCAGCGAATATGTGGACCTGGTGGCCGCAGCTCCGCTGCCGTCTGAAGAGCTGGCGTTCGACGTAGGGACCGGCACCGGGGTGCTGGCCGCCGTTCTCGCCCGCCGCGGCGTCCAACGCGTGGTGGCGACGGACAACGAGCCCCGCGCGATTGCCTGCGCCAGCGAGAACTTCCAGAACCTGGGGGTCCAGGACCGTGCGGAGGCCGTCCTGACCGACATGTTCCCGCCCGGCCGTGCGCCGCTCATCGTGTGCAACCCGCCCTGGATTCCTGCCACGCCGCATTCCTCCCTGGACAATGCCGTCTATGACCCCGGCAGCAGGATGCTTTTCCGGTTCCTGAACGAGCTCTCCGACCACCTCGAACCCGGCGGCGAGGGCTGGCTCGTCCTGTCGGACCTGGCCGAGCACCTGGGCCTGCGGTCCCGGACCGATCTGCTGGGCGCCATTGAGGCGGCCGGACTGAAAGTGGTGGAACGGTTCGACACCAAGCCAACCCACCCCAAAGCCTCCGATCGCAACGATCCGCTGTACGCCGCCCGGGCGGCCGAAGTCACGTCCCTGTGGCGGCTCGTATCCCGTTAGTGCCGGCCTCCGCCGCGCGCCACTGCCTTCCCGACCCTAAATCGAGAGAGAAATACCCATGAGCCTGATCCGGCTGCAAGACGTCAGCGTGCGCTTCGATAACACCCAGATTCTCCGGGAGGCCTTCTTCCGGCTGGAGCCCGGTGACCGGGTGGGCCTGATCGGCAAGAACGGCTCCGGCAAGACCACCATCCTCAAGCTGGTCCTGGACCAGGTCACACCGGACACCGGCACCGTCACGCTGGAACCGGGCACCAAGGTGGGGTACTTCTCCCAGTTCTCCGAACTCGACGGCGAAGCCACGATTCTGGAGGTGCTCGACGCCCTGTTTTCGGACATCAAGGCAGTCGAAACCGAGTTGGCCGCCATCGACGCTGCCATCGCGGCCGGTCCCTCGGACGCGGAACTCGACCGGCACATCAGCCGTCAGGCAGAACTGTTCGAGGACATGGAACGACTCGACGGCTGGGACTACCCGCGGCGCATCGACACCGTCCTGACGACCCTGGGCTTCGATGAGGCGCACCGCACCTGTGCGATCGACGAGCTGTCCGGCGGCTGGCGCAACCGGGCAGCCCTGGCCAAGATCCTCCTCGAAGGCCCCGACGTGCTCCTGCTGGACGAGCCCACCAACTTCCTGGACGTTGCCGGCGTCGAATGGCTCGAAAGCTGGTTCCGGGACTTCAAGGGCGCCGCGATTATCGTCTCCCACGACCGGAAGTTCCTCGACGCCGTCGTCACCCGGATCATCGAGGTGGAGAACTTCCACCTGCACGAATACCCGGGCAACTTCGGTGAATACGTCGTGCAGAAACAGTTCCGGCTCAAGACCCTGGAGCAGCAGTTTGTGCACGAATCCGAGCTGCTGGCCTTTGAAGCCGAAGGGATCGCCGACCGCCGCGAGGCAGCCAAAGCGGCCAGCCGCGGGCTGGGGAACCAGCTGGCCAAGATCAAGAAGTCCCGCACGCCCCGCCCCGTGGACCAGATCGTCACGGAGATCTACGGCGGCCTGCACGTCAAGGACGTCCTCTGCCGCGTGGAGGGACTCGGCAAGTCCTACGGCGAAAAGCTGCTGTTCGAGGATCTGAGCTTCGAGATCCGCCGCGGCAACCGGATCGTGGTCCTCGGTTCCAAC
The DNA here is from genome assembly GCF_056395325.1 of Arthrobacter sp. 10L424. Lineage (NCBI taxonomy): Bacteria > Bacillati > Actinomycetota > Actinomycetes > Micrococcales > Micrococcaceae > Arthrobacter > Arthrobacter sp. 10L424. Next base: position 477,656 of record NZ_JBFTJH010000001.1, read on the forward strand.
GGCAGCGGCAAATCCACGCTCCTGAAGGTGCTGACCGGCGAAGAGCAGGCAGACTCCGGCGAGGTGGCCTGGGCCAAGGGGCCAGGGTTCGTCTCCTACAACCAGATGCTCGAGGACCTCGACGACGCCGACACCGTGTCCCACGCGGTCAACGCGCTGCCGGACAGCCTGGCGTTCAGCGCCACGAAGAAGTCAGTCAACCGGTTCCTCGCGATGTTCCAGTTCTCCGAGGCGGACCTCAAGCAGAAGATCGGGAACCTCTCCGGCGGGCAAAAGGCGCGCGTCGCCATGGCGCAGTGCCTGCTGTCCGGCGCCTCGGTGCTGCTGCTCGACGAGCCGACCAACCACCTGGACATGTCCAGCACCCAGGTCATGGAGCGCGCCCTGGTGCATTTCCCCGGGGCCGTCGTGGTGGTCAGCCACGACCGGTTCTTCAGCGAAAAAATCGCCAACCGCCACCTCGTGTTCGGAGCCGACGGCGCGGCCGCCGGCGAAATCGACGTCCGCGCCGCGTAGGGGTTCAGCCCCAGGCTGGCGGTGAACTTAAGTCGATGACGGTCCCGTCGGGGGTGCGCAGGTAGGACACCGTCTGGCCCCAGGGCTGCGCCGCCGGCTGCTGAAGCGGCGTGGCGCCGGCGTCGACGGCCCGGGCAAAGTCGTCGTCGACCGCGTCGCTGACCAGGGCGATCTCCACACTGACGTCCGACGGCGGCGGCGGGGTGCAGCGGTATCCCTCGGGTAAGTGCCCCTGGCCGGCGCTGAAGGACGCCACCGAGATGGTGGTGTCGCCGGCGTGGACTTCGCCGTAGCCGGCCTCCGGGATGAAGCGGGTCTTGAGGCCAAAGGCCTGCTGGTAGAAGGCCAGGGACGCTTCGACGTCGGCGACGTACAGAATGACTTTTCCGAATTTCATCGGGATCTCCTCCTTGTTGGGCGGTGCGGGGCGGTAGCGGCGGCGCCCGGATGTGCCGGGCCGCTACTTACCTGACGCGCCGGGTGCGGAGAATGTGACGGCGCTCTTGCCGGAACATCTCACACCGGCGTCCCCGCGGGATAATAGGAGCATGACCGAACAGGACCAGGACCGCGACCCGTGGGATGAGTTCGACAGGCTCACGCCCGGGGCACCGGACCGCGTGAAGGGCTACCCCGGGGGCGAACCCCTGGGCTTCGGTTTCCGCACGGGAGTGCGCAGTGCGAAGGTGGCCATCGGCTTCGCCGTCTACGCCCTGACACTGGGGACTGTCCTGGTGGTGATCGGGGCAGCCGTCTTCATCGGCCAAAGCCAGTGGCCGCTGCTGGGGCTCATGGTGCTGATCGAGGCGGCCTTTGTCCTGGCCTTCAAGCGGCTGGTCGAGCAGGCACGGCGGCGCCGCTGACAGTCCCCGGCGCCGGAACGTCCGTGGGTAATGCAGCTAGAGCCAGCCCTTCCTCTTGAAAATGCCGTACATCAGGGCGGCTGTGCCGGCCATCAGCCCGATCGCCATCGGGTAGCCGAAGCTCCACTGCAGTTCGGGCATCCGCTCAAAGTTCATGCCATAGACGCCCGCAACAAAGGAGGGTGCGAAGAAGATCGCAGCCCAGGACGAGATCTTCTTCACCTGCTCGTTCTGCTCCGCGCTGGCCTCGTTCTGGCGGTTGGCTGTCAGCGTGCCGTCGAGCGTGAGGGCGTTCTGCAGGAGGTCCCGGAAAGAATCGGCGCGGGAGACCAGCCGCTCCACATGGTCCTCGACGTCGCGGAGGTTGTGCTGGAGCTCGGAATTGACCTGGTACTTTTCGAAGCCGCGCCGCAGGGCCTCCATCATGGCCGGGAGCGGGTGGATGGCGCGCTGGAACTGGATGACCTCGCGGGCCAGTTCGTAGATCCGCCGGGAGACGGTGGAGTCGCCGCTGAACAGCTGGTCCTCGATCTCGTCGATGTCGTTCTCCAGCCCCGCCACGACGGGCACGTAGTCATCCACCACCTGGTCCATCAGTGCGTAGAGGACAGCTTCCGGGCCGTGGCACAGGAGGTCGGGGCGCCGCTCCAGCTTCCGCCGCACCTGGGCCACCCCGCCGGTCTCGGCGTGCCTGACGGTGACCACGAAGTTCTTGCCGGTGAACACGTGGAGTTCGCCGAATTCCACGGTTTCGGTCTCGTCCAGATACCGCGCGGGCCGCAGCACGGTAAAGAGGTTGTCGTCATAGCGTTCGAGTTTGGGGCGCTGGTGGGCCGAGATCGCATCCTCCACGGCGAGCCTGTGCAGCCCAAACTCCGCCGCGACGGCCGCCATTTCGACTTCCGTCGGCCGGTAGAGGCCGATCCACGCCATCCCGCCGTGCTCGTTCAGGGTCTCAAAGGTCTGCTCGAGGCTCTGCGGCTCGGCGCTGCGGACGCCGTCAACGTAGACGGCGTTATCGATGATAGTCACCGGGCCATTATCCCGGCTTCTGCGGACGTGGCCGCGCGGGCACGGCGGGCCACGGCGTACGGCGTGCCCGGCACGTCACTTTGACCGGGCGGGGGCCGGCGAGCTGCCTTGGGCGAGCCGGCTGATCAGCGGTTCGGTGCGGTACTGGATGTGCGTGTGCAGGGCAAGGACCGTCTCGGTCCGGATGACCCCCTTGATCCGGAGGATGGAGCGCAGGGCGGCCTGCAGGTTGTGCGTGTCGGTGGCCACCACGCGGCACCATACGTCGCCGCGCCCGGAGATCTCGTGGACTTCCAGGACCTGCGCGATCAGGCGCAGGGCGCCAACCACGCCGTCGAGTTCCCGGTGGTTGACCTCGATCGTGACGAAGGCGACGACGTCGTAGCCCACCGCCTCAAGATCGATTTCGCGGCCGCCGTCGTGCAGCAAACCGGAGCGCTGCATGCGCCGCACGCGGGACTGCGCCGTGTTGCGGGCGATGCCCAGGGTGTCGCTGAGTTCCCCGATCTGGATCCGCGGATCACGGATCAGTTCCAGCAGAATCTTCAGGTCGGTGGGGTCCAGGCTGTTCAAATCATCACTCCGGTTCATTCTGGCGGGGCTGGATTGACTGTTTTGATCAATCTTGGCACGTAAATCAGTCCGAAGGGTCAGCAATGTTGCATTCTTTAGGTATCAAAATCTTCACGGGCTGGCGGTTCCCCCATCACAGGGAACACGCGGCCCGCTTTCACGCAAGGGCACGGACATGACGGTCTTCAGCGAACTTCGCATGCGCCCGGCCACGGCAGACCGCTGGGCCTGGGACGCTTCCACGACGGCGCGGCTGGTGATGGCCGGCGTCGTGATCTTCACGCTGCTGGTCGGGGCGAATCTCGCCACCCCGCTGTACCCGCTGCTGCAGGCCAAGCTCGGGATCACTGCACTCGATGTCACCGTGGCCTTCTCCGCTTACGTCCTGGCACTCGTGGCCACCCTGATCCTGGCCGGCCACTGGTCCGACCACATCGGCCGCCGTGCCGCCCTGGTGCTCGCGGTGCTCGTCGGCCTCGCCGGCGGCTCCGTCTTCGCCACGGCCGACAACCTGCTCGCGCTGTGCGCCGGCCGGGCCCTGCAGGGTATTGCGGTGGCGCTCGCAACCGGTGCCAGTTCGGCGGCCCTGCGGGAGCTGCTGCCCAGCCGCCCCGGATGGGCCTCCAGATTCACCCTGCTGGCGTCCGCCGGCGGCGTGGCGGCCGGGCCCGCCATCGGGGGAGTGCTCTCGCTGCTGCCCGGTCCCACCTCCACACCGTATTTCGTGCATTCCATGGTCCTCGCTGCGCTGCTGGTTCCGCTGTCCCTGCTCAAGGCCCGGCCGGCCATCACCTCGCATACGGGTCCGCAGCCGCTGCGGGTGCTGGCGCCCCGCCGGCCGTCGGTGTCCAGTGAGGCGCGCGGCGCCTTCTGGCTGGCGTCCTCCGTGGGGTTCCTCAGCTTCACCGTGTTCGGCTTCTGCCTCTCCCTGGCACCGGGCTATTTCGCCCAGATCGTCCACGCCGATTCGCGGCCGCTGATCGGCCTGCTGGCGGGACTGACCCTCGGGTCCTCCGCGCTCAGCCAGCTGCTCGCCGTGCGGGGGCGGTTTGTGGTGCCGACCGGACTCGGCATGCTGGCCGGGTCGGTGCTGCTGATCGCGGCGGCTGCCGCCTGGAGCAGCCCCTGGCTGCTGATCCTCGCGAGCATCACCGCCGGCTTCGGGCAGGGAGTGGCATTCCGGACGGTCTTCAACGATGTGGCCGGGAAAGTGGAGGCCGCGCGTCACGCCCAGATCATCAGCACCGTCTACGTCATCACGTACCTCGGCAGCGCTCTCCCCGTCATCGGGCTGGGCCTCGCCGCCGGCGTTGTCGGCCTGCAGGCAGCGGTAGCCGGCTTCGTTGTTGTCTGTGCGATCGCGGCCGTGATCCTCGCGGTCATCACGCTGCGGGCGGCGCTGCGCCCGGCCGCCCGAACGTCCTAGTCGGGCAGCGGGCCCTGGTTGCCCTGGATGTGGTCGAACACGAGCGTGGTTTCCGTGTGGCCCACCACGGGATCGGTGGCCAGATTATCCAGCACCCAGTCGCGGAGGTCCTCGGTGGTGGCGACCGCGATGTGCAGCAGGTAGTCCACCGAACCGGACGTGTGGAAGGTGGAGAGCACGGCCGGAAGTTTGGGCACCCGGGACGTGAAGCGGTCGATCTGCTCGCGGTCGTGGGCGCGGAGCCTGACGGCAATGAGGGCCTGCACGGAGCGGCCGATCGCGGACAGGCTCAGCTTCGCCTCGAAGCCCTGGATAATCCCGCGGTCTGAGAGGGCGCGGGTGCGCATTAGGGCGGTGGACGGCGCGATGCCGACTAGCTCGGCCAGTTGCTTGTTGGAGATGCGGGCGTCGGCGACGAGTGCCGCGAGCAGGCGCTCGTCGATAGCGTCCAGCGGCTCGCCGGCACCCGCTCCCGGCCGAAGATTCTTCGCACTGCTACTCACGGATCCTCCTTGAAGTGTTGTCCGTTCATCATAAAGGGCACATTCCAACACTTCCATTCACGGTCTCTACAAAACTCCGAATTATTGCCAGATACTTGCGGAATTCAATGGCGAATATTCATAAGGAGCAACGTGCTTTCTCAAGACTCGCTGGCGGTCCACGCCGGCCGGAACGGCCTCACTGAACTGGGCGTGCACGCGGTGCCGATCGATCTTTCCACCACCGCGCCGCTTCCCTCGGTGCACGACGGCGGACTCGCCTATGAGCACATGGCCACGGGCGGCACGCACCAGGATGGCCAGAGCACCGTCTACCAGCGGCTCTGGAATCCCACCGTGGCACGGTTCGAGGAAGGCGTCGCCGTCCTCGAAGACGCGCCGGAGGCCGTCGCGTTCGCCACGGGGATGGCGGCACTCACCGCGGTGCTGCTCGCCGTCGTCGCCACCGGGAAGAAGCATGTGGTGGCGGTGCGGCCGCTGTACGGCGGAAGCGACTACCTCCTTGCCTCCGGCGTGCTCGGCAACGCTGTCACCTTCACCACCCCGGAGGGCGTCCACGCCGCGCTCCGGCCCGACACCGGCCTGGTGATCCTCGAAACGCCGGCCAACCCGAGCCTGGAGCTCGTCGATATCGCCCGCGTGGCCGCCGCCGCGGACGGAGTCCCGCTGCTGGTCGACAACACCTTCGCGAGCCCGGTCCTCCAGCAGCCGTTCCGGCACGGTGCCGCCATGGTGCTGCACAGCGCCACCAAGTTCCTCGGCGGCCACGGCGACGCCATGGGCGGCGTAGTGGCCGCCGCACCCGAATGGACCACGAGGCTGCGCCAGATCCGCGCCGTCACCGGCGGCATCCTCACCCCGTGGCCGGCCTACCTGCTCCACCGCGGGCTGGCCACGCTGCCGGTCCGCGTGCGCGCCCAGCAGGCCAGCGCCCAGAAGGTCGCCGTTGCCCTGGCCGGACACGGTCTGGTCCGGCGCGTCTTCTATCCGGGGCTGCCCGAGTGCGATCCGCAGGGCCTGATCGGGACGCAAATGGCCGGCCCCGGCTCGCTGATGGCCTTCGAGGTGGACAGCGCTGAGCATGCCGAACGGATTCCGGGTGCGGTCGGAATGATCACCCATGCGGTTTCGCTGGGCGGCATCGACACACTGATCCAGCATCCGGCCGGACTGACCCACCGGCCGGTTGCCGCCGATGCCAAGCCGCACGCCAGCCTGCTGCGCGTGTCAGTGGGCCTGGAGGATCCCGCCGACGTCGTGGCCGACCTCGTGCAGGCCATCGAAGCTACGCGCTAACGCTCTCCGCCGGTTACGGTGCCGGCGGCGCCGCGGCCGCCGGCGCCGGCCGGGCGGGATGCACGACGGCGGTGATCACCGCCGTCGTGCAGGCCAGCCCGATGACGGTCAGGGCCAGCGCCGTCCAGCCGAGCGACTGGAACACCAGCCCGCCGGCCCAGCCGATGACGCTGGATCCGAGGTAGTAGGCGAGGTTGTAGAGCGACGCCGCCTGGGCCCGGCCGGTCGAGGCGATCACGCCGGTCCAGCCTGCGCCGATGCTGTGCGCCGCGAAGAAGCCGCCGGTAAACAGGAGCAGGCCCGCCATGATGAGTGCCAGAACCTGGGTGAGCGTCAGGGCCAGGCCCGCCACCATCAGCACCGTGCCCGCGATCAGCACCGTGCGCCGGCCGAACCGCGCCGCCAGACCGCCGGCCCAGCGGGAGGAGACCGTCCCGGAGAGGTAGGCCAGGAAGATGAGGCTGATGATGGTGGCCGGCAGGCTGAAGGGTTCCCCGGAGAGCCGGAAACCAAGGTAGTTGTAGACGGCCACGAAGCCGCCCATCAGCAGGAACGCCTGGACGTAGAGGGCCAGCAGCCGCGGATTCCTGCCGTGGCCCGTCAGTGTCCGGAGGGCTCCGCGGAAGCCGCCGGCCGCCGCTGCGGTGAAGCCGCGCGCCTGTGGCACCAAGACCAGGAACAGGGCCGCCGCGGCGGCGGCGAGGACCGAGACGGCCAGGGCTGCGGCCCGCCATCCCCACAGTTCCCCGGCCACGCCGGCCAGCAGCCGCCCGGCGAGTCCGCCCAGGGTGGTGCCGGCGACGTAGGTTCCGGCGGCCAGTGCGGCGTGGGCCCTGTCGACCTCCTCGTTGAGGTAGGCGATGGCGATCGCGGGGATGCCGCCCAGTGCCATGCCTTCGAGCATCCGGAGGCCCAGCAGCATCGGGAAACTGGTGGCCAGCGGAACCAGCAGGCCCAGGACCGTGGCGGCCGAGATGCCCCACATCATGGCCCGGACCCTGCCGATCCGGTCGGCCAGGAAGGACCAGGGCAGCACTGTGACCGCCAGGCCCACGGTGGCCAGCGAGATGGTCAGCGCCGCCTCTGCGGCCGTGACCTGCAAGTCCGCCGCCATCATGGGCAGGACGGCCTGGGTGGAATAGAGCTGGGCGAACGTGGCGACGCCGGCGAACGCCAGTCCCGCGAGGATCTTCCGGTAGGCAGCGGACCCCTTGGCATGCCCCGGCCAGGCGGGAACCCCGGCGGCGTCTGCGACTCCTGCCGCTGCCGGTACGCCGTCTGTTGCGGTGCCCTCCCGGACGGGGCCGGTGGAAGCGGGGCGGGGGAACGGCAGGAGTCGTGGCATGTCCCCAGACTAGGCTTCCGCCGAACATGCTTCCAATGCATGATTCACATAGAATTCATAGCAAATACGGAACTGATTGGAGCGCGGACCATGGACGTGGAGCACAAACACCTGGTCCAGCTGCTGCCGCTGCTGCCGTTGCTGGCTGAGCTCGGGCGCACCCAGCACGTCACTGCGACCGCCGACGTGCTGGGGCTGCCCCAGTCGACGGTCAGCCGGAGCATCGCGCGGGCCAGCAGCATCATCGGGACGGAACTGCTGATCCGCGACGGCCGCGGTGTGCGGCTGACTCCCGCCGCCAAGGCGCTTCTGCCGCACATTGAGGCTGCGCTGGGCGAGTTCCAGGCCGGGCTGGACCTGGTCCGGCACGAATCGGAAGTGGTGCGGGGCCGGATCGCGGTGTCCTTCCAGCACACTTTTGGCGAGGCCATGCTGCCGCTGCTGATCAGTGCCTTCCGGAGCCGCCATCCGCAGCCGGCCTTCGAACTCAGCCAAGGCGCAAGGGATGGCTGCCTGGCCGAGCTCGCAGCCGGGGATGCGGACCTGGCCCTGACGGCTCCGATCGCCGCGCCGAGCCGACTGATTTCCTCGGCAGCCTTGTACCGGGAACCGCTGCGGCTGGTGGTCCACCACCGGCATCCCCTCGCCAGACGCCGCCGCGCCCGCCTCGAGGAGATCCGGCAGGACCCGTTCGTGGCGATGGGCCCCGGTTACGGCATGCGCTCGCTGACCGACGCCCTGTTCCGGGAGGCGGGCTTCCGGCCACGCATCGCCTTCGAGAGCCAGGACTCCCACACGGCCCGGGGACTCGTCTCGGCAGGACTCGGCGTGAGCATCCTCCCGCCGGGAGAGCTGGCCCCCGGCCGCACCCCAGCGGCGCAGGCCGGCGACCTGGGCTGGGTGGAGCTCGCCCTGGATTCCGGACTGGCCTTCCGCGAGATCGGCCTGGCCTGGCGGGAACGGCGCGGGGGAGCGGACGCCGAGCCGGACCCGGTGAGGCTGTTCCGCGAACTGGTGCTCAGCGAGGGCCCGGCACTGCTCACCGGCTTCGTCCGCGGACGCTCCGGCGCCTGAACAAGCCCCCGGCTCGGGCTTCGGGGCTGGCCCCTAGCGCGAGTTCGCCGGAAGGGTGCGAGTTCGCCGGAAGCTTTCGGCGACCCCGCACGTATCCGGCGATCTCGGATACCCGGCGGCCCTCCGACTTGGCGACCAGTCCGGCCGTCCGGCCCTCCGACCCCGACGGCGGCCGCGTCGGTGAACGACGGCAACCCCGACGGGCGGCGTTGGGTGCGGCGTGCCGTCAGCCCAGGAGACCCGCCATGACCTCCGCCACGGAACCGGCCCGGGCCTGCTGCCAGCCCGTCCCGGCCCAAAGGTTCAGCCGTTCCGCGTCTCCGGCCGCGGCCGCCGCCGCGCGCAGGGGAGCGGTGAGGTGGTGCACGGCGGGGTAGGACTCGGGGGCGTCGGGGTGGTCCCGGACAAACTCGTTGGCCAGCGCACGGGCCTGCCGCCCGGTGAAAGCCCTTGTCAGCCGGGTCTCCGTGAAACGCGGGCTGGCAAGGGCATCCTTGTGCAACTGCCGGGCGCCGCTCTCGTCCGTTCGAAGGAACGCGGTGCCCAGCTGGGCCGCCTGCGCCCCCGCGGCCAGCACCGCCTCCAGCCCTGCCCGGTCCATCACGCGGCCGGCGGCCACCAGCGGGAGTCCGACGGCGGACCGCACCAGGGTGACCAGCTCCGCCGTCGTGCCTGATTGGCTGTCATGGCGCCCGCTGGCGACCGGCTGGAAGGCCGCGCTATGCCCGCCGGCGCCGGCGTGCTGCACCACCAGCGCGTCAACGCCCTGTCCGGCCGCCTCAAGCGCCTCGGCAACAGTGGTCACAGTGGCGAGCACCAGGGAGCCGGCCCGCTGCAGCGCCCGGACAACGTCGGTCCCGGGCAGCCCGAAGGCAAAACTGACCAGTTCCACCGGAGCAGCCAGCAGGGCGTCCATCTTGCCGTGCCAGTGGTCGTCGTCGTCGAGCCGCAAGGGCGGGACGTCCACGCCGTACCGCAACGCATCCGGCCGCAGCCTGGCGCGGTATTCCTCAAGCTGCGCCCGCACGGCCGCTGACGGGGGCAGCTGCGCGGGATCGGGAACGAAGACGTTCATGCCGAACCGTGCCCCCGCGGCACGGGCACTGCGGATCTCCGCCTCCATGGCTGCCACGCTCTTGTAGCCCGCGGCCAGGAACCCCAGCCCGCCGGCGTCATGCACGGCCTTCACGAACGCCGAGGTGGAGGTCCCGCCGGCCATTGGGGCGGCAATGATGCGGGTGCCGAAGATGTCGTGCGACATGCTCACTCCTGTGCGTGATTCAGTAGGCTGTTCCGGTGACCCATTCTGACATCCCGCCGGCGGCGGACACCGTTCCCTCCACTGCTCCCGCGGCCGGCGCCGTGATCGGCCTCGATATCGGCGGGACCAAGACCCGGGGCGTCCGTTTCGAGGACGGCGCCGTGGTGGCGGATGAATCGGTAGGCAGCTCCAACGTCCAAAACGTCACCCGTGCGGAGGCGGCACTGCACCTCGCGGAGCTCTTCGCCAGGATCGGCGGCGGAACCGTGGCCCAGGTCTATGCGGGAGCCGGCGGCATCGACACCGACGCCGATGCCGAGGCACTCGCCGCGCTGATCGCGCCCCACGTGCCGGGCGCCCGGATCACCGTGGTCCACGATTCGCGGCTCCTGCTGGCTGCAGGAGGCGCCAGCACCGGCGTCGCCGTCATCGGCGGCACCGGATCGGCTGCCTGGGGCCGGAACGAACTCGGAGAGGAAGCCCGTGCCGGCGGCTGGGGCTATCTCCTGGGCGACGAGGGCAGCGGGTACTGGCTGGGCCGGGAAGCCGTCCGGCACAGCCTGCGCCGGATGAACCAGGGGCTGGAACCGGACGAACTCACCACGGCCCTGCTGGCCTCCTGCGGAGTTGATGACCCCAACAAGCTGATCGCGCTCTTCCATTCACCGGACACCGGACGCCGGTACTGGGCCGACAAGGCCCGGCTCGTGGTCGACGCTGCGGCCGGCGGCCACACCGCGAGCCAGGAACTCGTGGACCAGGCCGGCCGCGACCTGGCCGGGCTCGCGGAGCAGACGGTCCGGCAACTCGGGATCGACGGCCCGGTGATCCTGGGCAGCGGACTGGGCATGAACGTCCCGCGGCTGCAGGAATCGTTCCGCTCCGCCCTGGCCGCCGCGGGGATCACCGACGTGCGGATCCTTGAGCAGGATCCCGTATTTGGTGTGCTCCAGCTCGTGGCCGAGCAGGGCTGACCCGGCCTCAGCGCTACGCCACCGGCAGGCCACTACCCTTGAGGGATGAGCCTGAACTTTGACACCCGCCCCGCTGCCTACGCGGTCATCATTCGCGACGGCGCGATCCTGCTGGCGTACTGGAAGCAGGGCGGCAAGGAAGGCTGGACCCTGCCGGGCGGCGGGCTGGATCTGGGCGAGCACCCGGTTGATGGGTGCCGCCGGGAAATCTATGAGGAAACCGGGTACCACGCCGTGGTCGGCACCATGGTGGGGATCGACGTCGGGCATTGGCCGGCGGAAATCCGGATCGACGGCGGCGAACGGGATTTCCAGTCCCTCCGGCTCATCTACGAGGCCACCATCACCGGCGGGGAACTGCGGCACGAGGTCGATGGCAGCACCACGCACGCGGCCTGGATCCCGCTGGAGGACGTCGACGGGCTGAACAAGGTCTCGCTCGTCGACCTCGCGCTCCGGCTCTACCGGGAGCGGCCGCTGGACGGCAAACTTTCCTAACGGATTCCCTAGCCAGGCCGGCCGGGCCCGGTTACTCTGAAGAAGCCGCAGGGAGGACCCCAGCGGGATCAACCACAGGAAACGGATAGCGGGGAGGTGGAGACGATGACTGCAACAGTCAGGTGCGCGGTGCGCGCCCACATCAGCCACGTCATTATTCCTGCCCCGGCCATCAGCACCCACTAGCCGCAGCAGCTGCCAGATTCCACCAGCAGCGCGGCACGTGCACCGGGGCCCATCAAAGGGTTTTCGTTGACAACTTTTCTTGCACGTCCCGGCGCTTCCGGCGCCACCCACACCGGCACCAACAACCTTCCCGAAGGTCCCGCAGGCTACGGCTACACCGCGGCCGTCGCCGAACGCTTCGCTGACCACCCTCTGCCGGGCGGCACCGGCGCGGGCCGGGTCATCCGCGTGGACCGCAACCTGGTCCTGGTTGCCGCGCACCATACGATCCTCCACCTGCCCTATCCCAACACCGGGGAACTGCCCGCCACCGGGGACTGGGCCTGGCTGGGAACCAATACCGCGGGGGAGCCCGCCATTACGGGGATTCTGCCGCGCCACTCCGAGCTGAGCCGCAAACGCGCCTTCGAATCGTCGTCGGAGTCGCAGGTTCTCGGCGCCAACATGGACATCGTGGGCGTGGTGGTGCCCGTGGACCGGCCCCTCACCCACAACCGGCTCGAACGCACCCTCGTCGCGGCCTGGGACTCGGGTGCCACGCCGCTCGTCATCATCACCAAAGCGGACCTCGCGGACCTTGCGGACGACGTCGTCGGAAAGGTGATTCTCCAGGCCGCCGGCGTCGCGGTGGTCACCACGTCCGCGGAACAGGGAGACGGCCTCGACGAACTGCTGGGCCATCTCCCGCCCGGCGGCACCCTCGTGCTGCTGGGCCCGTCGGGGGCCGGCAAATCCACGCTCATCAACGCACTCGTCGGCGTCGATGTCCAGGAAACCGGGGCGGTGCGGGCCGGCGACGGAAAGGGCAAGCACACCACCACCTCCCGCGAGCTGGTGCCCCTGCCGGGCGGCGCCGTGCTGATGGACACCCCGGGGGTGCGCGGCTTCGGGCTGTTCGACGCCGATGGCGGTATGGCCGACATGTTCGGGGACGTAGAGGAACTCTTCGGGCAGTGCCGGTTCCCCGACTGTGCGCACGGCCGCGAACCAGGCTGCGCCGTGCAGGCCGCGATCGCGGACGGAACCCTGGAGGACCGCCGCTGGGCGAGCTACCTGAAACTCCAGCGCGAAATCGCGGCCCTGGCCCGGCGGCACGATTCGGCCGCCCGCCGCGCCTACGCACGGGAGTGGCACCAGAAAATATCCGCCGGAGGCAAGAGCCAGCGCGCCGCGGAAAGGGACAATCACGAGGCGGCGGAACAGCAGCGGACAAGGCGTGGCGGCAAGGGCCGGGGCGGGGCTTCCGGGGGCGGCCGGCCGGCCCGCTGACCGGGCAGGGCGCCAAGAAGCAACGCGGGGTCCCTAGCGGCCCATTCCGGCCGCTGGAATGGGCGCAATGTGACCCCGCGTTGCTTTGTTTCGGCGCGGCACCCATCCGATTTCGGCGGTGCACCGAATTGCTACGTCGGCCCCAGCGCCCTTGACGATGTCCCTGACTTTGTCCGCCTCGCTGGTTAGGCTGGGTTCTACGTGCTTTACAGCCAAAATTCGGCGTGTCTATGATCAGTTTGCTGGACTGTCCGATGTTGCCTCCAACAGTTAGGTATGCCCGGAAATGGCTGAAGCCATGATCGAGTTCCAGAGCGTCACCAAGCAGTACCAGAGCGGGCAGGCTGCGGTGGATGGGCTGACCATGTCCATCGACAAGGGTGCCATCACGGTCTTCGTCGGGCCCTCGGGCTGCGGCAAGACCACGTCCTTGCGGATGATCAACCGCATGGTCGAGCCGACGTCGGGGACCATCACCGTCGGAGGGGAGGACGTCACCTCGGTGCCGGCGGCGAAACTGCGCCGCTCCATGGGCTACGTCATGCAGTCGTCCGGGCTGATGCCGCACCGTTCCGTGCTGGACAACATCGCCACCGTGCCCCGGCTCAACGGCGTCTCCAAGACCGAGGCGCGCAAGCGCGCGCAGGAGCTGCTCGACGTCGTCGGGCTGGCGTCCGGGCTGGGCAAGCGGTACCCATCACAGCTTTCCGGCGGCCAGCAGCAGCGTGTCGGAGTGGCGCGCGCGCTCGCCGCTGACCCTCCCGTGCTGCTCATGGATGAGCCCTTCAGTGCCGTGGACCCCGTGGTCCGCGACGAACTCCAGCAGGAACTCCTCCGGCTCCAGCGGGACCTGGCCAAGACGATCGTCTTCGTCACCCACGACATTGACGAGGCCACCGTCCTGGGGGACAAGGTGGCGGTCTTCGGACTCGGCGGCAAACTCGCCCAGTACGCCACACCGGAGGAAATCCTCCGCGCCCCCGCCAACGACTTCGTGGCGTCCTTCGTGGGCCGGGACCGCGGCTTCCGGCACTTGGCCTTCAGCCCGTCCGACGGCGTCACCGTGCACCCGGCGCGGACCATCACCCCGGAAGAACTTGGGCATGACGGCAACGCCTCCGGCGAATGGCAGCTGGTGGTCGACGAGGCGCTGCGTCCCCTCGGCTGGTCCGGTCCGGGCAAGGGGGCCGCGACGGTTCCCGGCGGTTCCCTCTTCCGGAAGGGCGACACGCTCCGCCGGGCCCTCGACGCGGCACTGTCTTCGCCCTCCGGCCTCGGCGTCGCAGTGGACGCGGACGGCCGGGTGGCCGGGGTCATCACGGCCGAGGAAGTCCTCACCGTGATCGGGTCGGACCGCGATCTCCGCCAGGGCGCGCTCTGATGGAGTGGTTCCTGGCCAACAGCGCGCAGGTCTACAGCCTCGCGGGACAGCACCTGGTCCTGGCCATCCTGCCGATGATCTTCGGGGTGCTCATCGCCGTCCCGCTGGCCCAGCTCGCCCGGCAGAACCGGGGGCTGCGGTCCGTGGTCCTGACAGGGTCATCGCTGCTCTACACCATCCCGTCCCTGGCACTTTTCATCATCCTGCCGACCGTCCTCGGAACCCGGATCCTGGACCCGGCCAACGTCGTGGTGGCACTGACTATCTACGCCGTCGCCCTGCTGGTGCGCGCCACCCTGGACGCTTTTGACTCGGTGGACGAGGATCTCCGGCAGGCCGCCGTGGCCATGGGGTTCAAGCCCTTCGCCCGCTTCCTGCAGATCGACCTGCCGTTGTCCCTGCCGGTGCTTTTCGCCGGGCTGCGGGTGGTCTCTGTCAGCAACATCTCGCTGGTCAGCGTCGCGGCCCTGCTCGGCATCGGCAACCTCGGCATGCTCTTCACCTCGGGCCTGCAACGTGACTTCGTCACCGAGGTCGTGGTGGGCATCATCGCCATCCTCATCCTCGCGCTGCTGATGGACGCAGTCCTGGTCCTGCTCGAACGGCTGCTGACCCCGTGGACCCGCGCCGCGGCCGCCACCGGCGCCGCCACCGATTCAGCTGCCGGCCAGGACACGGCAGAAACAGCTGCCGGTGCGTTGCGGTTCGCGCGGCCCAAGACCGGAGGGGGAAACGCATGAGCAACGTCGTCACTGAGACTTTCGCGTGGCTCGCCGATCCCGTGAACTGGTCCGGCAGCGCCGGAATCCCGGCACGCCTCGCCGAGCACCTGTTTTACACCAGTCTGGTGATGGTGATCGCCACGGCCATCGCCGTCCCCATCGGGCTCTACGTCGGGCATACCGGCCGCGGGCGGGTCGGCGCAGTGGCCGTCGCCGGCGCCCTCCGCGCCCTGCCGACCCTCGGCCTGCTCACGCTGTTCGTCCTGCTGGCCGGCATCGGGCTCATGCCGCCGATCTGGGCCCTCGTGATCCTGACAGTTCCGCCGCTGCTGGCCGGCACGTACGCCGGCATCGCCAGCGTGGACCGAAACGTCGTCGACGCCGCGCGTGCCATGGGCATGACCGAACTCCAGGTGCTCTTCCGCGCCGAGTTCCCCAACGCGCTGCCAGTCATGTACGGCGGCTTCCGCACCGGCGTGCTCCAGGCCATCGCCACTGTCTCGGTGGTGGCGTACATCAACCTCGGCGGCCTGGGCCGGTACCTCTTCGACGGGCTGGTGCTCTCCGATTTCCCCCAGATGCTGGGCGGGTCCCTGCTCATCGCCGGCCTGGCCATCGCCGTCGACCTTGTCCTTGCCCTCATCCAGAGGCTGTTCCTGTCCCAGGGGGCCTCTTCCCAGCCAAACCGGAGCCAGCAGGCTGCGGTTGATCTCACAGACCCCGTACCTGCGGGGACTGTTGTTCAAGGAGGTACGTCATGAAGGAAACCCGCCAACGAGCACTCGGCAGGCGCGCATTCGGAGGCCTGGCCGCCGGCGTCGGCCTGGCCATGGCACTGTCAGCCTGTGCAGGCTCATCCAACCCGCTCTCCACGGCGCCCGCAACGGGCGGAGCCACGTCCGGTTCCGGTGCGGCGCTGGTGATCGGTTCCGCCGATTTCCCGGAGAGCCAGATCATCGCCGAGGTCTACGCTGGGGCGCTCAACGGAGCCGGCGTCACCGCGAGCACCAAGCCGAACATCGGTTCCCGCGAGGTCTACTTCAAGGCCGTCCAGGACGGATCGGTGGACATCATCCCCGACTACAGCGGAAACCTGCTGCTGCACGTCAGCAAGGACGCCACGGAGGTGTCGGCCGAGGACATCTACAAAGCACTGCCGGGCAAGCTGCCCCAGGGGCTGGCCGTGCTGGAGGCCGCCAAGGCCGAGGACAAGGACGCGATGGTCGTCACGAAGGCCACCGCGGAGAAGTATCAGCTGAAGTCGATCGAGGACCTCGCCAAGGTCTGCAGCCAAATCGTGATCGGCGCACCGGCGACCTTCGCCGAGCGCGCCTACGGCCTTCCCGGCCTCGAGAAAAACTACAACTGCGTGCCCAAGAAGCTGGAACCGTTCAGCGACGGCGGCGGCGCCGTGACGCTGAAGGCCCTCCTCTCCGACCAGGTCCAGGTGGCCGACATCTACACCACCACCCCGTCCATCGCGGACAACGACCTGGTGGTCCTGGAGGACCCGAAGAACAACTTCATCGCCCAGCAGGTCCTGCCGCTGTACAACACGGCCAAGATGACGGACAAGGCGAAGGAAACCCTCAACGCCGTGTCCAAGGTCCTGACCACTGAGGACCTCATCAACCTCAACCGCGCCGTCAGCGGCAGCCAGAAGCAGAACCCCAAGGACGCCGCGGCGGCCTGGCTCAAGGACAAGGGCCTGGTCAAGTAGGGCACTTCCAGGCTTTCTGACGCACGACGGCGGCCGCCACGCTTCCCCAGTTCCGGGGGAACGCGGCGGCCGCCGTCGCGCGTTCTGCCGCCTGTGACGGCGGCACGGCCCTGTGAGTCAGATCTAAGCGGAAGTACATCCTCCATATGGCATATTTGATGAATGGCAGATTTCAAGCAGTCCACCAAGCTTCATAATGTCCTTTACGACATCCGTGGACCGATCCTTCAGGCCGCCCAGCAGATGGAGGCAGAGGGTCACCGCATCCTCAAACTGAACATCGGAAACCCCGCCCCGTTCGGGTTTGAAGCGCCGGACGCGATCCTGGTCGACATGATCCGCCACCTGCCGCATGCCCAGGGCTACAGCGATTCCCGCGGAATTTTCTCCGCCCGCACCGCCGTCTCGCAGTACTACCAGACCCGCGGCATCCAGAACATCCACGTCGACGACATCTACCTCGGGAACGGCGTCAGCGAACTCATCACGATGTCGCTGATGGCACTGCTCAACGACGGCGACGAGGTCCTGATCCCCACCCCCGACTATCCGCTGTGGACCGCCTCCGTGGCCCTCGCCGGCGGGAAGCCCGTGCATTACCTCTGCGATGAGGACTCGGGGTGGCAGCCGGACCTGGAGGACATGGAAGCGAAGATCACGCCCCGCACCAAGGGCATCGTAGTGATCAACCCGAACAACCCCACCGGCGCCGTCTATCCCGAGGACACCCTCAAGAAGATCGTCGCGCTGGCCGAAAAGCACGGGCTCGTCCTCTTCGCCGACGAGATCTACGAGAAGATCCTCTATGAGGACGCCGTCCACGTGAACATGGCCAGCCTGACCGGCGACCATGTCCTGTGCCTGACCTTCAGCGGCCTGTCCAAGGCCTACCGCGTCTGCGGCTACCGGGCCGGCTGGATGGCCATCTCCGGGCCGAAGAAGGACGCCGCAGACTACCTCGAGGGCATCAACCTGCTCGCGAACATGCGCCTGTGCGCCAACGTCCCTGCCCAGCACGCCATCCAGACGGCGCTCGGCGGGTACCAGAGCATCAACGACCTCATCCTGCCGGGCGGACGTCTGCTGGAGCAGCGCAACAAGGCCTATGACATGCTCAACGCCCTTCCCGGGGTCAGCACCCAGCTGGCACGGGGAGCCATGTACCTCTTCCCGAAGCTTGACCCCGAGGTCTATCACATCCGCGACGACGAGAAGTTCGTCCTGGACCTCCTGCGCGAGCAGAAAATCCTGGTCTCCCACGGCCGGGCCTTCAACTGGGTCCGTCCGGACCACTTCCGCATGGTCACCCTGCCGCTGGTGAAGGACCTTGAAGAAGCAATCAACCGCATGGGGGACTTCCTGAGCCGGTACAAGGGGAACTAGGATTCGGGACAGCAGCGCTGCTGGAGGAACATCCGGTCGACGGGCTGCCCGAACCGGAAAGAGGCTTTGATGGCAGATGTCGTGGATTTCGACGAACACCCCTCCGAGATCCTGAGGGCAGGCAAGAAGTTCAGCCTCCGCGACGTCGACCCGGACTCAACCCCGGGCTACACCGGTGACAAGGCTGCCGGAGAGAAGCTGCTCGCCGAACTCGACGGCAAGCTCACGCAACTGCAGGAGCAACTCTTTGCGGAGTCCCGGACCGGTGGCAAGAAACGGGTGCTGCTGGTCCTGCAGGCCATGGACACCGCGGGCAAGGGCGGCATCGTCAATCACGTGATGGGCCAGATGAATCCGCAGGGCGTGCAGCTGAAGTCTTTCAAGGCGCCCACGCCCGAAGAGCAGTCTTACGATTTCCTCTGGCGGATCGAAAAAGAAGTGCCCGCGGCCGGAATGGTGGGGGTCTTCGACCGTTCCCACTATGAGGACGTCCTGATCCACCGCGTGCATCGTTGGGCCAACGCCGAGGAACTGGAGCGCCGGTACCGGGCCATCAACGAATTCGAGGCCCGGCAGGCGGCCGCCGGAACCAAAGTCGTCAAGGTCATGCTGCACATCAGCCGGGACGAGCAGCGGGAACGGCTGCTCGCGCGGCTGGAAGATCCCGCGAAAAGGTGGAAATACAGCGGCAACGACCTCAAGGAACGGGCCTTTTGGGAAGATTACATGGACGCGTACCAGGCCGCTTTTGAACAGACGAGCTCCGAGCTCGCCCCCTGGCACATAGTCCCCGCCGACAAGAAGTGGTACGCCCGGATTGCCGTCCAGCAATTGCTGCTGGACGCGCTGGAAGGACTGGCGCTTGAGTGGCCGGCCCCGGAGCTCGACGTCGACATGGAATCCGAGCTGGTGCGGCGCTCCTAGCTGTTCGGCCTTCGCTGAGACCCTATAACTAGCCGTCCTGTGCGGGCTTCTCGCGTGCCGCGGCGAGGCGCTTGCGGGCACCTTCGAGCCACTCTTCGCAGCGTTTGGCCAGTGCCTCGCCGCGTTCCCAGAGCGCCAGGGACTCCTCGAGGCTCGCCCCGCCGGCTTCCAGCCGGCTGACGACACCGACGAGCTGCTCACGGGCTTCCTCGTAGCTCAGACCCTCTATGTCGGTGTGCGGGGTTGTGTCTGCTGCCATGGCGTGTTGCTCCTTGCTGTGTCCCGCAGGACGGATTGTTCGGGTGTGGTGGCCGGCTGGCCCGTTGGGCCGGGCCGGCTGGGGAGTCACTCTTCGGCGGGTTCCTGGCCGCCGGTCGACTCCGCGGTGAACCGGCCCCCGGCCACGCGGACGGTCAACGGCATGCCCGACGGCGCCTGGTCGGGGTGCCGCACGACGTCCCGGCGGACCCCGGGATCCGACCCGGCGCCGGCGAGCTGCACCACGGCGTAGCCCCGGTCCAGGGTTTTCTGCGGCGAGAGGGCACGGACCTGGGCCTTGAGGTAGACCAGTTGGTCGGCGGCCCGGACGACGGCGGTGGTGACCGCCGCCTGGGAGCGGCCCTTGAGCCGTTCGACGTCGTCGTGCCGGATGCTGACCATAACCTCGGGG
Organism: Arthrobacter sp. 10L424; assembly: GCF_056395325.1. Classification (NCBI taxonomy): domain Bacteria; kingdom Bacillati; phylum Actinomycetota; class Actinomycetes; order Micrococcales; family Micrococcaceae; genus Arthrobacter; species Arthrobacter sp. 10L424. Next base: position 497,272 of record NZ_JBFTJH010000001.1, read on the forward strand.
GACGCCAGTACGGGACGGGAGCGCAAGGAGGCCAGGCGGTCGGTTTCCCGGTCCACCAGCCGGACAGCGCCACGGCGCAGCTGGTCCCGGGCCTGGCGCACGCGCGCAAGCTCTTCCACGACGTCCGGGACGATCCGCTTGGCGGCGTCGGTCGGCGTGGAGGCGCGCAGGTCCGCGACATCGTCCAGGATCGGCCGGTCCGCCTCATGGCCGATTGCGCTCACCACCGGGGTGGCGGCCGCGGACACCGCCCGGATAAGTTCCTCATTGCTGAACGGCAGCAGATCTTCCAAGGCGCCGCCGCCACGGGCGATGACGATCACGTCCACATGGGGATCCGCATCCAGCTCGCGCAAGGCCGCGATCACCTGAGCGACCGCCGTATTGCCCTGCACGGCCACCTCGCGGATTTCGAATTCGACGGCGGGCCAGCGCAGGGCCGCGTTGCGGAGCACGTCCTTCTTGGCGTCCGAATCGCGGCCGGTGATCAGGCCGATCCGGTGGGGGAGCAAAGGCAGGCGCTTCTTGCGGGCATCGGAGAACAGCCCTTCCGCGGCCAGGGCATGGCGCAGCCGTTCGATCCTGGCGAGCAGGTCCCCGAGGCCCACGGGCCGGATGTCCTTCACGGACATGTTCAGCCGGCCGGTCTTAAGCCAGAATTCGGCCTTGATCAGAGCCACTACCCGGGACCCCCGTTCCAGCGGGATTTCCTGCCGATCCAGGACCTTGGTCCAGGCGGACGCCGGGAGGGAGATCTCGGCGTCAATGTCCCGCAGCGTCAGGTAGGCGTTGGTGCCGCGGCGGTTCATTTCGATGACCTGGCCTTCGACCCAGGCGGACGGGGCCCGGTCGATGTGCATCTTGAGTTTTTGGGACAGCAGCTGCAGCGGCCACGGGTTGTCCGGGCTGGTCTCGGCGGCAGTGGCCGGAACCGTAGTGGCAGCCGCGACGTCCTCAGACATGCCGGGACCCCGGGGCGGAGATGGCCTTGTGCATATGGTGGTTGTCCTTTGCCGGAGCGGGGCTGTCAGCAGGCACACCCCTCAGCGACTGCGCGTCCGGAAGGGCACCGGCAGACAACTCGAACGTGTCTGTTTCAACTCTATCCATAGCTCTACCATCGGGGACCGACTTTATCCTTCCGCAGGCCGCCCCCGTAGGATGGCACTACCCATCAACCTCCTAGGATTCTTTGTGCGCACTTTTGTCTCGGCCGTAGCGGTCCTCATCGGCCTTGTCCTGGCGGCTGTCGCTGTTCCGGCCATGTGGGTGGACCGGAACATTGTCCAGGAGGACGGCTTTGTGGCGTTCACCGCACCGCTCGGCAAGGACCCGGCATTCCAGGAGCGGCTGGCCTCGGCCTCCGTCGGCAGCCTTGGCGCGGACCGGATCCCCGAAGCACTCACCGGACTGGTCACACCCATTCTGGAAAGCGCCGCGCGGTCCCTGACCAGCATGCCCGGCTACCCCGACGCTTGGACCGAAACACTCCGCAAAAGCCACCGGCTGAACTTCGCCGACCCAGCTGCCGGCCCTGCCGCGGCCGACGGCGTCACAGTGCTGACCCTGGACCTTGCGCCACTTGTGGGTCTGGTGGCGAAGCAGGTGGCGGATGCCACGACCCTGCCTCTGGAGGGCCCGGATCAGTTGCTGATCACCATCGGACAGCCCGAACACCGGCAGCTCCTCGACCGGGTGGCCGCCTTCGCGCCGATGGGCTACGCCTTGGCGGCCGGCGCGCTGATCGCCTTCGCCTTGGCTTTCGTGGCGGCCCGGCGGCGCTGGGCAGTCCTTGCCGGGATCGGGCTCGGGACCCTCGTGCTGGCCGGCGTCTGGACGCTGGCCGCCGACGCCGCCGGGCGCTCGGTGACGGCCACGAGGAGCGGCAACGAAGTCGCGGAGATCTTCAAGAACGAGTTCGTCGTGGCCGCCAGCTCAAGTTTCGGGCAGTGGGTGCTGGCGGCCGCCATAGCAGGCGGTGTCCTGCTGGCGGCCGGACTCGTCCTGCGCGTCGTCGGCGGGCGCCGCCGCGCCTGAGTCCCGGCCACGACGGCGGCCCGCTCAACACCGGTAGCATTGGGGCATGACTTCCACCGCTGTTTCCATTCCGATGCCAACCGTTCCGCGCCGACGGCGTACGCCGGAAGAAGTCCTGGCGGCAGCCCCGGTCTCCGGCACAAAAAGGGTCCTCCTCGCAGCCCCGCGCGGCTACTGCGCCGGCGTCGACCGTGCGGTCATCGCGGTGGAAAAGGCGCTGGAACACTACGGTCCGCCGGTCTACGTCCGCAAACAGATCGTCCACAACGTGCATGTGGTCAGCTCACTGGAAGAAAAAGGCGCCATCTTCGTTGACGAGACCGACGAGGTCCCCGAGGGCGCGCTGGTGATCTTCTCCGCGCACGGTGTCTCACCGGCCGTGGTCCAATCCGCCGAGGACCGCGGGCTGCGGACCATCGACGCGACCTGCCCCCTCGTGACCAAGGTGCACAAAGAGGCTGTGCGCTTTGCCAAGGACGACTTCGACATCCTGCTGATCGGCCATGACGGCCACGAGGAAGTTGAAGGAACCGCGGGCGAGGCCCCGGAGCACATCCAGATCATCAACGGCCCGCACGAGGTCGACAAGGTCACGGTCCGGGACCCGGAGAAGGTCATCTGGCTGTCCCAGACCACCCTCAGCGTGGACGAAACAATGGAAACCGTCCGCCTCCTCAAGGAACGGTTCCCCACCCTGCAGGACCCGCCCAGCGACGACATCTGCTACGCGACCACCAACCGCCAGGTGGCCATCAAGAAGATCTCCCCGCAGGCCGAGCTCGTGATTGTGGTCGGATCGGCCAACTCCTCGAACTCGGTCCGGCTCGTGGAGGTGGCGCTGGAGTACGGTGCGAAGGCCTCCTACCGCGTGGACTTCGCCAACGAGGTGGACGAGACCTGGTTCGAGGGCGTGGCCACCGTCGGTGTCACCTCCGGTGCTTCGGTACCGGAAGTTCTGGTCAAGGACGTCCTGCGCCTGCTTGCCGATTACGGCTACGGCTCGGTCGAGGAAGTGGTCACGGCGGAGGAGGATCTGCTCTTCTCGTTGCCGAAGGAACTTCGCGCCACCCTGAAGCAGGCCGGCGACGTGACCCGTGCCCTCGGCGGCCGCGGGACGCGCGCTTCAGAGACCTCCTAGGCATCCGTAGCCGGCCGTTTTCCTAGGCGGCCGACTCCCGGTCCTCCTCGCCTGAAACGTCCCCTTCGTCGTCCATCCGGCGGCCACCGGACACGCCACCGGAACCAATGGCGGGCCCGTTCCCGGGCTGGAGTTCCGGGGCGGCCACGGAACGCGGCATCACCTCAACGGCCGCCGGCGTCGTCAGGCCCGCCGCGTCCAAGGCATTGAGCTTCCGTGCGGTCGGCAGCACCCGGGCCTCCAGCGTGCCCACCATGGAGTTGTAGCGGTCCACCGACGTCTTGAGCGACGCGCCCAGCTTCGTGACGTTCTCGCCAAGCGTTCCCATCCGCTCATAGAGCTGGTGGGCGAGTTCGAAGAGCTCCCGGGCACTGTCCGTCAGCACGTCCTGACGCCAGGTGAAGGCGACGGACTTCAGGACAGCCAGCAGGGTTGAGGGTGAGGCCAGCACGACGTTCCTGGACAGTGCGTAGTCCAGCAGGGCCGGGTCCGCCGACAGTGCGGCCGCAAGAATAGACTCGGCCGGCAGGAAGCAGACCACAAGCTCCGGGGAGTTGCCGGGAATGTCCCAGTACTTCTTGCTGCTCAGCGCGTCGACGTGGGCCTTCAGGGCCTTGGCATGGGCCAAGAGATGGGCCTGCTGCCCTGACAGGGTCTGCGCGTGCTGCTGCCCGCCGGCGGAGGCACCCAGCTCCTGCGCCGCCAGATAGGCCGTGAGCGGCACCTTGGCGTCGACCACTAGCTGCTTCGCGCCGGGAAGCTGCACCACAAGGTCGGGACGGACGCTGGTCTCCGCCGCGGCACCGTGCTGCTGGCCGCTGTGGACTTGTTCATGGAAATCGACATGGCGCAGCATCCCGGCCGCCTCGACCACGCGGCGCAACTGGACCTCGCCCCACTGGCCGCGGGCGCTGTTGGACCGCAGAGCGGACTCCAGAGCGTGCGTCGAGCGCAGCAACTGCTCGTCGGACAGACGGGCCTCCTGCAGCTGCTGGGCCAGCTGTCCGTACTGCTCCAGGCGGTCGCGTTCCAGCAGTGACACCTGCTGCTGCACCGCGGTGAGCTTTTCCGCCACCGGCGCCAGGGCCCGCAGGACACTGCCGTCCTGGTTGCGGGACTCGCCGAGGTCCCGGTTCTGCGCAGCCAGGAGCCGCCTCTCGGCGTCGGCCGCGGCGAACTGTGCGCTGACGTCCGAAAGCCGGGCCGACACGGCTTCGAAGTCCTGCTCCACGGCGAGCGTGCGGCGCCGGAGCAGCACGTAGACCACCGCTGCTCCGGCGACTGCGCCGACGAGCAGCATAAGCAAGGCAAGAATCAATCCAAAAGCGTCCATGCCTTCACTTTGGCATGCCCCTGTGACAGTTTCCGGATGACGCCCTGCGGACGGCGACGCAGTCCGCACGGCAGCGCGCGCAGGCGGCAGGTCAGGCGGCCGGACGGGCGCCCGGGCAGGGGAGTCCACTCCGTCGTTGGGTCCCCGGCCACAGCAGGTAGAATTAGTACTCGTGGCTCTTACTATTGGCATCGTCGGACTGCCCAACGTCGGCAAATCAACTCTTTTCAACGCACTGACCCGGAACCAGGTGCTCGCAGCGAACTACCCGTTCGCCACGATCGAGCCCAATGTCGGCGTCGTCAACCTGCCGGACCCGCGGCTTGCCAAGCTGGCCGCCGTTTTCGGCTCCCAGCGCCTGCTGCCCGCCCCGGTGTCCTTCGTGGACATCGCCGGGATCGTGAAGGGCGCGTCGGAGGGCGAAGGCCTCGGCAACAAGTTCCTGGCCAACATCCGCGAGGCCCAGGCCATCGTCCAGGTTATCCGCGTATTTGATGACCCCGACGTCATTCACGTCGACGGCAAGGTGGATCCCCGCTCGGACATGGAAATCATCAACACCGAGCTGATCCTGGCCGACCTTCAGACCATCGAAAACGCCATTCCCCGGATCGAAAAAGAAGTCAAGATCAAGAAGCGGGAAGCGGCCGAGCTGGCCGCTATTAAGGCCGCCCAGGCTGTCCTGGAGCGCGGCGACACCATTTTTTCCTCGGTCAAGAGCGACAAGCTGGAGATGGAGCACCTCAAGGAGCTCGGCCTCCTGACCGCCAAGCCGGTGATCTACGTCTTCAACGCGGACGAGGGAATCCTGGGCAGCCCGGAGAAGCAGGACGAACTGCGGGCCATGGTTGCCCCGGCGGACGCGATCTTCCTCGACGCCAAGCTCGAGTCCGACCTCGTTGAGCTCGACGAGGAAGAGGCCCGCGAAATGCTGGAGATGAACGGCCAGGACGAATCAGGCCTGGACCAGCTGGCCCGCGTCGGCTTCCACACCCTGGGGCTGCAGACCTACCTCACCGCAGGGCCCAAGGAAACCCGGGCCTGGACCATCCACCAGGGCGACACCGCGCCGCAGGCGGCCGGCGTGATCCACTCCGACTTCCAGCGCGGTTTCATCAAGGCCGAGGTCGTCTCCTTCGACGACCTCATCGAAGCCGGGTCCATGGCGGAGGCGAAGTCCCGCGGCAAGGTCCGCATTGAAGGCAAGGAATACGTGATGGCCGACGGCGACGTCGTGGAGTTCCGCTTTAACGTCTGACGGTTTTGATGAATTCATCAAGTAATTAAGGATTAACTCGAAAGGCCCCGATTGTTGGATCGGGGCCTTTCCTGTGTCCGGGGGAGATTAGCGTGCGTGCGCCTCCACGTCAATAGATTGTGGGGAATCTGGCCCGCGGACCGCCGTCAAATGTTGCAGCTCTGTAACGAAGATTACAGCTGGTCAACTTTCCTCGCGCAGGGTGGATTTTGGGGCTTACGCTACATCCCATGTGAGACGGGCCACACTGCCGCTGGGGGAGTGTGGACGTCTGCCCGGTGCCTACGGCCTCGGTCTCAACCACACCACAGAAACAAGGAGGCGGAATGCGCTTCGGTCGTATTTCCAAAGCAGTGGGTGTGGCAGCAGCAGCTGCCCTCGCCCTCAGCGCCTGCGCGGGCAACAGTGGCGGGACAACCCCGACCACCGCTGCGGCAGCAAGCAAATCAGGCGGATCTGCAACAGTCGTAGAGGTGAACGCGTTCAACACGTTCAACCCCAACACGGCGGACGGCAACACCGACATCAACTCGAAGATCAGCTACGCCACCCACTCGGGCTTCTTCTACATCGACAACAAGCTGAACGTTGTTCGCAACGAAAAGTTCGGCAAGATGGAAAAGACCTCGGACAACCCGTTGACCGTGAAGTACACCATCAACGACGGCGTGAAGTGGTCGGACGGAACCCCCGTTACCAGTGCCGATCTTCTGCTGCAGTGGGCCGCGTTCTCCGGATACTACAACGATGCCGACGCAGAGGCGAAGACCGGAACGTCCTACTTCTCCTACGCCGGTGACCCCACGGGCATCGCCCTGTCGGACTTCCCGGAGCTCAGTGACGACGGCAAGTCCATGACGGTCAAGTACTCAAAGCCGTTCTCCGATTGGGAAATCGCTCTCGGCGGCCCCGGCATCGACATCCCGGCGCACGTCCTGGCCAAGAAGGCCGGACTGGCGGATGCCAAGGCATTCGTTGACCTGGTCAAGGGCATGCCGCGCGGCGACGCCAAGGCGCCGAAGCCGGCCAACGCGCAGCTCCAGGCAATGGCGGAGATGTGGAACACCGGCTTCGACTCCAAGACCCTGCCGGCCGACCCGAGCCTCTACCTCTCCAACGGCCCCTACATCGTCAAGGGTGTCAACCAGGACCAGTCCCTGACCATGATCAAGAACAAGGACTACAACTGGGGTCCGGAAGCCAAGCTGGACGAAATCACGGTCCGCTACATTGGTTCCGCTCCCGCTCAGGTGCAGGCGCTCAAGAACGGCGAAGCTGACATCATCGCACCGCAGGCCTCGGCCGACACGGTGGAGCAGCTTAAGGCCCTCGAAAGCCAGGGCGTCACGGTCGAGGTCGGAAACCAGCTTTCCTACGACCACATCGACCTCAACTTCAGCGGCGTGTTTGCTGAGAAGAGTGTCCGCGAAGCGTTCATGAAGAGCGTCCCGCGCAAGGACATCGTTGACAAGATCGTCAAGAAGCTGGACCCGAAGGCTGCACCGCTGGACTCGCAGCTGTTCGTGCCGGACCAGGCCCTGTACGCCGATTCCGTCAAGGAAAACGGTTCTTCGGCCTACCAGGACGTGGACATCGAAGGTGCAAAGAAGCTCCTCAACGGTGCCACGCCTGAAGTCCGCATCATGTACAACAAGGACAACCCCAACCGTGCCGACATGTTCGCGCTGATCAGCGAGTCCGCCTCCAAGGCCGGCTTCAAGATCGTCGACGGCGGACTCGGCAAGTCTGACTGGGGCAAGGCCCTCGGCGACGGCTCCTACGATGCGACCATCTTCGGCTGGATCAACTCGGGTGTTGGCGTCTCCGGCGTTCCGCAGATCTTCAAGACGGGCAACGACTCGAACTTCAACCTGTTCACCGATCCGGAAGCCGACAAGCTGATGGATGAACTGATTGTCACCACCGACAAGGCCAAGCAGGACGGGCTCATCAAGCAGATCGACAAGAAGATCTGGGATTCCGCCTACGGCCTGCCGCTGTTCCAGGCAGTCGGCGTGGACGCGTACAGCGACCGCATCACCGGCGTGAAGTACATGCCGAACCAGACCGGTGTCTGGTGGAACTTCTGGGAGTGGGCACAGAAGTAGCCGACGACCGCAAGTAACACTTGCTAGCTAAAGGCGTCGGGACCGGGCAATTTGGTCCCGACGCCTTTCTAGCGACACCCCCACGACGACGGCGGGCCCCCGCCCCATCATCGCGGGACAACGGCCAAACTCTGCGACCGGTCCGGGCAACCCCTGGGCCCGAATACTGAGGTTCTATTCCAATGGTGACCTACATAGTCCGGCGGCTTATCACTGCCGCCCTCATACTTCTCGGCGCATCCTTTCTGGTGTATCTCCTGACAGCGGCGTCAGGCGACCCCCTCGAGGAATTCCGCGCCATCAGCGCCGCCAACAAACAGCAGCTGATGGACGCCCGCATCGAACTGCTGCAGCTGGACACACCCGCTCCCATCCGCTATTTCCAGTGGCTCGGCGGTGCGGCCGGATGCCTCATCCCGTTCGCTGACGCCTGCGACCTGGGCAAGAACATCGCCGGCCAGCCCGTTACGGAGGCCCTCGGCTTCGCGCTGGTCCAGACCCTGACCCTGGTCACCGGAGCCACCGTGCTGGCGATCCTGATCGGCATCACACTTGGCATCATCACTGCCCTGCGCCAGTACAGCACGCTGGACTACGGCGTGACGTTCATGGCCTTCTTGTTCTTCTCCCTCCCCATCTTCTGGGTCGCGGTCCTCCTCAAGGAGTTCGGCGCCATCGGGTTCAACAACTTCCTCAGGAATCCCGAGATACCCATACCGGCAGCCCTCGCCATCGGCGCCGTTCTTGGTGTGCTGACAGCCGTGACGGTCGGTGGCGAGATGAAGCGCAGGCTCCTCATCGGCGGCGTCGCCTTCTTGTTCGCTGCCGCTGTGCTGATGTACTTCTCCGCTACCGAGTGGTTCAAAACGCCCGGTCTGGGCCCGGTGGTCATTGCGATCGCCGGCGTCGGCATTGCGTTCGCCGTAACCCTGCTTTCCGCAGGGCTTAAGAACCGCAAGGCGCTGCAATCGGCGCTGATCGCCGTCGGCGTCGGACTGGTTGTCTACTTCCTCATCCAGCCGCTGCTTAACGAGGCAACGTTCCTGATGATCGTGCTCCTCGCTGTCGCCGCGATTCTGGTCGGACTGGGCATCGGTTACCTGATGGGCGGCTACGACCGCGGACAGTCCATGCGGGCCGCGGCGCTCACGTCGTTCCTGGTCGGATTCATGATCCTGCTGGACCGCTACATGCAGGCGTGGCCCGGCTACTTCAACAACAGCCGGGTCCGTGGCCGCCCCATTGCCACCATCGGCGCCAGCACCCCGAACATCGAAGGCGACTTCTGGACCCTGAGCCTGGATTCGTTCACGCACCTGATCCTTCCGACGCTGGCCCTCATCCTGATTTCGCTGGCCGGCTACACACGCTTCACCCGCGCCTCGATGCTTGAAATCATGAACATGGACTACATCCGGACCGCCCGGGCCAAGGGCCTGTCGGAACGGACTGTGGTCATGCGCCATGCCTTCCGCAACGCGCTGATCCCGATCGCCACCATCGTCGCCTTCGACATCGGCGGGCTGATCGGCGGCGCCGTCATCACCGAAACCGTCTTCTCGGTCCGGGGGATGGGCTTCCTGTTCCTGGACGGCATCACCCACGTCGACCCCAACCCCGTGATGGGTGTCTTCGTCTGTGTGGCCATCACGGCCATGGGTTTCAACCTCATTGCGGACCTTGCGTACTCCGCACTTGATCCACGCGTAAGGGTAAAAGCATGAGCCAGCCAAGTCAGCAGGACGAGATCATGGCCGAAGACGAAGCACTGAGGCGTCCGGCGGCCGGCATCGAGCCGATCCTCGAAGCCAAGGGCCTGAGCCAGGGGCAGATCGTCCGGAAACGGTTCCTGGGCCACTCCGGCGCCATCATCGGGCTGGTCGCCTTCGCCATCATTTTTGTTATGGCCTTCACCTCCGTGGGCTACTGGGGCATCCCCGGCTGGTGGAAATACAACCACGAGGAAGTGTCACCCCTGGTCAACGACGGCGTGCCCACCGCCTCGCTGTGGCCGCTCGCCTGGGGCGAACACCCCTTCGGCCAGGACCGGATCGGCCGCGACCTCTTCGCCATGACCATGCGCGGCGCCCAGCAGTCGATCACCGTTATGGTGGTGATCGGACTCATCGCCGGCTTTATCGGCGTCGTGGTCGGCGCCCTGGCCGGCTACTTCCGGGGCTGGACCGAAGCGGTGCTGATGCGCCTCACCGACGTCATCATCATCATTCCGGCGCTCCTGCTCGCCGCCGTGATGGCGCAGATGGCCGGCCGTCGAGACTCCGGCAGCTGGTTCGCCTCCTTCGCCAGCAACAACGGCATCCTCGCGCTGGGCATCTTCCTGGGCCTGATCACCTGGGTGGGACTCGCCCGCCTGATGCGCGGGGAATTCCTCTCGCTGCGCGAACGCGAGTTCGTGGACGCCGCACGGATCTCGGGCGCCAGCAATGCCCGGATCATCTTCAAGCACATCCTGCCCAACGCCATCGGCGTGCTGATCGTCAACGTCACGCTGACGATGTCCGCCGCGATCCTCACCGAGACGGCCCTGAGCTACCTCGGCGTAGGCGTCAAGGCCCCGGACACGTCACTGGGGCTGCTCATTTCGCAGAACCAGGAGGCCTTCGCCACCCGCCCGTGGCTGTTCTGGTTCCCTGGGCTGTTCATCGTAATGATCTGCCTCAGCATTAACTTCATCGGCGACGGCCTGCGGGACGCCTTCGATCCGCGGCAGAAGAAATTCAACGCGAAGAAGGCCAAGGACACCGGGCATCCGCTCGGGGCGACACCCGTCACCGCGTTCGACGGAACCAAGGGCGACTAGGTGGCCGCCACCCGCAGTGCGTGCGCGGGCGGGCTAACGGGCGGCGATCGCCCAGTAGCTGGCCGCCAGCAACAGTACGACGGCGCTGCCCGCAACCCAGCGGTACTTCACTTTCACGGCTGTGGTGGCGGCATCGCCGGCGGCAAGCGCGCCGCTTTCCACCAGTTCCTGCCAGCGCGCCCGCACGAGGCGGGCTGCCTGGCCGGAGTCCGTGGACTTCAGGTCTCCGGGCCGCACGGACTGGCCCGGACCGTACGTCGTTGCTGGCAGGCCCCGGAGGTCTTCGGGCTGGGCATTTCGCCCGCCCCAGATGCCGGGAGCGGGCGCAGCCCAGGCCGCGTAGCTCTTATGGGCCGTGACCAGGGTGAGGGCAAAGCGGGTATCGACGTGCACCAGCGCTGCCCACGGCACCAGGACGGACCGGAACGGGTTCTCCAGGGTCACCCCGCCGTCGTGCACCACGACGGCGGGCATCCAGAACAGCTGCCAGCCGAGGAACGCGATCAGCAGCAGCGGCGCCGTTCCGGCCAGGGCCACCGGGCCGGCGGTGACCGCCGTGACAACGATGCCCAGGGCGGCAACGGACCAGGACAGCCAGGCGAACCAGGCGTTCGTTCGGGCTTTGAAGATTTCGACGGTACCGGCATGTGGCGCAGAGCTCATGCCCCCAATAATTCAGTATTCCGAGCCGCAGCACTAATCCCCGGTGGACCGGCGGCCCGGGTGGAAGGAAAGCCCCATCATGACTGACTTCATCACCCTCGATCCGGCCATCACCCCCGCGCCGGGCAGGAACGAGCCCGTACTGGAGGTCCGCGGCCTAAGCGTCGATTTCGGCGTGGACAAAAAATGGGTGCCCGCCGCCATCGGCCTGAACTACGAGGTGCGGGCCGGCGAGGTCCTGGCGATCGTGGGCGAATCCGGCTCCGGCAAGAGTGCCAGCTCCATGGCCCTGCTGGGCCTGCTGCCGAGCAACAGCCGCGTGAGCGGAAGCGTCAAGCTCGCCGGACAGGAGCTGCTGGGAACCAACGAGGCCAATATCCGCGCTGTCCGCGGCAAGGAAGTGGCCGTGATCTTTCAGGAGCCGATGACGGCCCTGAACCCGGTCTACACCGTGGGCGCCCAGATCGTGGAGACGGTGCGGCTGCACAGCGAGGTCTCTCCCGACGAAGCCCGGCTCCGGGCCCTGCGCATGCTCGAGCTTGTGGAGCTGCCCGACCCGGAGAAAGCGTTCCGCTCCTATCCCCACCAGCTTTCCGGCGGCCAGCGGCAGCGTGCGATGATCGCGCAGTCGCTGTCCTGCGATCCCAAACTGCTCATCGCCGACGAGCCCACCACGGCCCTGGACGTGACGGTCCAGGCGGAAATCCTGGACCTTATGCGCAACCTGCGCAACAAGCTGGACAGTGCAATCGTGCTGATCACCCACGACATGGGCGTCGTGGCCGACCTTGCTGACCGCATCGCCGTGATGCGGCGCGGCGTGATCGTGGAAACCGGCACGGCCGCAGAGATCTTCCATAACCCGCAGCACGAATACACCAAGGCCCTCCTGGCCGCCGTCCCGCACCTGGGACAGGGCGGCGCGGAATCCGCCGCGGAAGTGGACGTCACGGCAGCCCTCGCCGCCGCCACACATGCCGAACTCACCTCCATCCCGGAGGAGCAGCTCCTCCGGCGCGAGCGTGAAAACGCCGCCGCCCTGGCCGCCGCGGAAGCCGCCAAACCGCAGGGCCAGCCCGTGCTGGAACTGACCGACGTGGCCATCGAGTACCCCAAGCAGGGCCGCGTGCCCGCGTTCCGTGCCGTGGAAGGCGCCAACCTGGCGATCTACCCGGGGCAGGTTGTCGGCCTGGTGGGGGAGTCCGGTTCGGGCAAGACCACCATCGGCCGCGCCGCCGTCGGGCTGCTACCGGTCGCGGCCGGCACCATGAAGGTCGTCGGCCAGGACATTTCGGCCGCGAAGCGGAACGGCCGGCAGCTCCAGGAGATGCGCCGCCATGTCGGCATGGTGTTCCAGGACCCGTCGTCGTCCCTGAACCCGCGGCTTCCCATCGGCGAAAGCATCGGTGAGCCGATGTTCCTGTCCGGAGTGGCAAAAGGCGCCGAACTGCAGCAGCGGATCGAGGCGCTGCTGGATCAGGTCGAGCTCCCGCGCAACTACCGCAACCGCTACCCGCACGAACTGTCCGGCGGGCAGAAGCAGCGGGTGGGCATTGCCCGGGCGCTCTCGCTCAAGCCCAAGCTGATGGTCGCCGACGAGCCCACCTCGGCACTGGACGTGTCCGTGCAGGCCAAGGTGCTGGACCTGTTCCAAAACCTGCAGAGGGAGCTCGGGTTCGCCTGCCTTTTCGTCACCCACGACCTCGCTGTCGTCGATGTGCTGGCGGACCGGATCTGCGTGATGCAGCGCGGCCGAATCGTCGAGCAGGGCACCCGGGACCAGATCCTGCGCAATCCCCAGGAGCCTTACACCCAGCGTCTCCTGGCTGCGGTGCCGCTGCCGGATCCGGAAAAGCAGCGGGAACGCCGCGAGTTGCGGGCGCAGCTTCTGGGGGCCGAAACGAGTTAACTCAACCTAACCCGGATCACCGGGCAGCGAATACTACCAGCCGGTAGCGTGTGACTTGAAATACATTGCGCTTGACGCTACCGGTCATGCTTTTGTCGGGTCACGGTTTGGCAACAGAGTTCCACCATCTGGACAATCTGGGGTTAGGCTACTCGTATATGTAGGCCACGTCACAGGGGATACCCCTGTGCCTGCCTGCGGGGAAGCAGAAGTTTTCCCTCACGAACTCCCACAACTCTTAGGAGGCGGAATGCGTTTTTCGCGCACTTCCAAAGCACTGGGCATGGTGGCCATCGCCGCCCTCGCCCTGACCGGATGCGGCGCCGGAGGCGGCACCTCAAACGGTGCCAGCCAGGCAGCCGGCGACCCCAACAAGGTCATCACCGCGTACAGCAACGAACCGCAGAACCCCCTGATGCCCGCCAACACCGGCGAAGTTTACGGCGGCCGCGTAGTCGAGCTCCTCTTCGAAGGCCTCACCAGCTACGACCCCAGTGGCAAGTCGGTAAACGCGCTGGCCGAGTCCATCGAATCCCCGGACGGCCAGAACTACACCATCAAGGTCAAGTCGGGCACCAAGTTCACCAACGGCGAGGCAGTTACCGCCAAGAGCTTCGTTGACGCCTGGAACTTTGCCGCGCTGAGCACCAACGCGCAGGGCAACAGCAGCTTCTTTGAGTCCGTCGAGGGCTACGACGCCGTCAGCGCCACCTCGAAGCAGATGGGAGCGGACGGCAAGGAAACCGAGGTTCCCGCCCCCACCGCCCAGACCCTCTCCGGCCTGGCGCTGAAGGATGATTCCACGATCACGGTCAAGCTTTCGCAGCCGGAGGCCGACTGGCCGCTGCGCCTGGGCTACTCGGCCTTCATGCCGCTGCCCGCCGACGCCCTCAAGGACCCGAAGAAGTACGGCGAGAACCCGATCGGCAACGGCCCGTACAAGATGGAGAAGGAAGGCGCCTGGCAGCACGACAGCCAGATCGCCCTGGTCAAGAACGCTGACTACAAGGGTGCCCGCGAAGCCAAAAACGGCGGCGTGACCTTCAAGTTCTACACCGATCCGGCCCCGGCCTACACCGACATCCAGGCCAACAACCTGGACGTCACGGACGTTCTGCCCACGAACGCCCTGAAGACCTACACCACGGACTTCCCGGAGAACCACCTGAACAAGCCGTACGCCGGCAACTCCACCCTGAACATCCCGGGCTACCTGCCCGAGTTCCAGGGCGAAGCGGGCCAGCTGCGCCGCCAGGCCCTCTCCATGGCGATCAACCGCGACGAGATCACCAAGGTCATCTTCTCCGGCACCCGCATCCCGGCCAAGGACTTCACGTCCCCGGCTGTTGACGGCTACAACGAAAACGTTGCCGGTTCCGAGGTCCTGAAGTTCGACGCCGCCAAGGCGAAGGACCTCTGGACCAAGGCTGACGCCATCAGCCCGTGGCCCGCCGACAAGACCCTGCAGCTCGCGTACAACACTGACGGCGGCAACAAGGAATGGATCGACGCCGTTGCCAACAACTTCAAGAACAACCTGGGAATCAAGGCCGAAGGCCAGCCGTTCGCCAAGTTCGCTGAAATCCTGAAGCTGCGTACCGCCAAGGAGCTGCCGGGCCTGACCCGCGCCGGCTGGCAGGCCGACTACCCGTCGCTCTACAACTTCCTCGGCCCGCTCCTGAAGACCGGCGCCAGCGCCAACTACGAGGGCTACACGAACCCTGAGTTCGACAAGCTCCTCAACGAGGGCCTGGGCGCCAAGTCCACGGACGACGCCAACAAGAAGTTCACCCAGGCACAGGAGATCCTGTTCAAGGACCTCCCCAACCTGCCGCTGTGGTACTCCGCACGCCAGGCTGTCTGGAGCCAGAATGTCAGCAACGTTGACTCCGGCTGGAACGGCGTTCTGCAGTACTGGGCCATCACGGCCAAGTAGTTCCTGAGTTCTGCGGAACTCTTTTCCACATCACTAAAGCTTGGGGGTCCGGCCTTGCCGGACCCCCATATGCTTGAAACCGGCAGGAAGCTGTCCCCCATGATTCCCCTTCGTTCCACCATCTCACCAGAGGCACTGCTGTGATCCAGTTCATCCTCCGGCGCCTGTTGCAGGTCATTCCGGTCTTCCTCGGAACCACCCTGCTCGTCTACTTCATGGTCTTCGCCCTTCCCGGCGACCCCATCCGTGCACTCTTCGGCGACCGCCCGCCGAGCGAGGCCGTCATCGCGCAGCTGCGCCAGCAGTACAACCTGGACGAGCCGTTCTGGGTCCAGTACGGGCTGTTCCTCAAGAACCTCTTCACCTTCAACCTCGGCGTCGACTTCACCGGCCAGCCGATCGCCGACACCCTGGCCCGTGTCTTCCCCGTCACGGCCATGCTCGCCATCGAGGCCCTCATCATCCAGGGCGTCTTCGGCATCGCGTTCGGCCTCGTCGCCGGACTGCGCAAGGGCGGCTTCTTCGACAGCACGGTCCTCGTGCTCTCGCTCGTTGTGATCGCCATTCCAACGTTCGTGCTCGGCTTCGCGCTGCAGCTGCTGATCGGCGTCCAACTGGGGTGGGCCAAACCCACGGTCGGCTCGAATGTCACGTGGGGAAGCCTGATCCTTCCCGCGGTCGTCCTCGGCATGGTCTCGTTCGCCTACGTGCTGCGCCTGACGCGTGCGTCCGTCATCGAGAACATGAACGCCGACTACGTCCGCACCGCCACCGCCAAGGGCCTGGCCCGCCGCCAGGTGGTGACCACCCACGTCCTGCGCAACTCACTGATCCCCGTGATCACGTACCTCGGCGCAAGCCTGGGCGGCCTCATGGGCGGCGCAATCGTGACCGAAGCCATCTTCAACGTCCCCGGAGTTGGCCAGAAGCTCTACCAGGCCATTCTCCGTAGTGAAGGCCCCACCGTGGTCGCCATTGTGAGCGTCCTGGTGCTGGTCTTCGTTCTCGCCAACCTGTTGGTCGATCTGCTGTACGCCTGGCTTGACCCGAGGATCCGCTATGAAAACTAATCGCACATTCGAGCACTTCGTTGCCCCGGTCGAGGAGACCCCTCTGCTGGCAACGGATGCCGTCAAGGTTGACGACGCCCCGCTGAGCCTCTGGGCAGACGCGTGGCGCAAGCTCCGCCGTCGTCCGCTCTTCATCATTTCCGCGGTCATGATTGCGCTGATCATCATCGTGGCGATCTTCCCCGGGCTCTTCACCCAGGTTGCCCCGGACAACGGCTGTGTCCTGGCGAACTCCAACGGGGCTCCCACCGAAGGACACCCCCTCGGGTTCACCTTCCAGGGCTGCGACATCTACTCGCGCATCATCCACGGCACCCAGGCCTCCCTCATGGTGGGTGTGTTCTCCGTGATCTCCGTGCTGATCATCGGCGTCACCCTCGGCGCCCTGGCCGGCTTCTTCGGCGGCTGGGTGGATACGGTGATCGCCCGTCTCGGCGACATCTTCTTCGCCCTGCCCATCGTCCTCGGCGCCCTGGTCCTCACCCAGCTCCCGCTAATGCGTGAAAACCGCGGAGTAGGGACGGTGGTTCTGGTCCTTGTGGTGCTCGGCTGGCCGCAGATGGCCCGCATCACCCGCGGCGCCGTCATCGAGGTGCGCAACGCCGACTTCGTGACGGCCGCCCGGTCACTTGGCGTCTCCCGGCTGGGATCCCTCGTCAGCCACGTGCTCCCGAACGCACTGGCACCGATCATCGTGCTCGCCACCATGGAACTCGGCGTCTTCATCGTCGCCGAAGCCACGCTCTCGTTCCTCGGAATCGGCATGCCCGGCTCCGTGATGTCCTGGGGCAATGACATCTCCGCCGCGCAGGCGTCCATCCGCACCAACCCGGCTGTGCTGCTCTACCCGGCAACAGCCCTGTCCATTACCGTGTTGAGCTTCATCATGCTGGGCGACGCCCTCCGTGATGCCCTCGATCCGAAGAGCCGTCAGCGATGAGGGAGGCAAACATGACAACTTCCGACGTCACGATTCAAGAAGCCGGAACCCCGGCCGACCGGCCCTTGCTGGAAATCCGCGATCTCGCGATTTCCTTCAAGACCGGCAGCGGCGAGGTCCAGGCCGTACGGAACGCACACCTGACCATCATGCCCGGCGAGACGGTGGCCATTGTGGGCGAGTCCGGGTCCGGAAAGTCGACGACGGCGCTGGCCGCGATCGGCCTGCTGCCCGGCAACGGCCGTGTGGCCGGCGGGCAGATCCTGCTCGACGGTGAAGACATATCGCACGCTTCCGAGAAGCGCATGATCGAATTGCGCGGCAACATCATCGGCATGGTCCCGCAGGACCCGATGTCCAACCTCAACCCGGTCTGGAAGATCGGCGACCAGGTCAGGGAGACGCTGAAGGCCAACGGCCGCCCCAGCGGCCCGGACGACGTCGCCAAGGTCCTGGCTCAGGCAGGACTGCCGGACGCCGCCCGGCGGGCGAAGCAGTACCCGCACGAGTTCTCCGGCGGCATGCGCCAGCGCGCGCTGATCGCCATCGGTCTGTCCTGCCAGCCCCGCCTGCTTATCGCCGATGAGCCGACGTCGGCCCTGGACGTCACCGTGCAGCGCCAGATCCTGGACCACCTCGAGAAGATGACCTCGGACCTGGGCACGTCCGTCCTGCTCATCACGCACGACCTCGGCCTCGCCGCCGAGCGGGCCGACAAAGTCGTGGTCATGTACCGGGGCAACGTCGTTGAGGCAGGTCCGTCCCTGGAGCTGCTGCAGAACCCGCAGCACCCCTACACCCAGCGGCTGGTGGCCTCGGCGCCGTCGCTGGCATCACGCCGCATCCAGGTGGCCAAGGAGCTCGGCGTCTCGACGGACGAGTTGCTGGCCCCCAGCGAGTCCGTTGCCGTTGAACCGGCCAAGACTGAAGACGTGCTGCAGATCCAGAACCTGAGCAAGGTCTTCAAGATGCGTGCAGGGTTCGGCAAGTCGACCGACTTCACCGCCGTCGACGATGTCTCCTTCAACGTCAAGCGCGGAACGACGACGGCGATCGTGGGCGAGTCGGGGTCCGGCAAGTCCACCGTGGCGCAGATGGTGCTGAACCTCCTGGAGCCGACGTCCGGCAAGATCATCTTCGACGGCGTCGACACCTCCGGGCTGAAGCCCAAGGAGATCTTCGCCTTCCGCCGCCGGGTCCAGCCGATCTTCCAAGACCCCTACGGTTCCCTGGATCCGATGTACAACATCTACCGGACCATCGAGGAACCCTTGCGGGTCCACAAGATCGGGGACAAGGCCAGCCGGGAGAGGAAGGTCCGCGAATTGCTGGATCAGGTGTCCCTGCCGCAGTCCACCATGCAGCGGTACCCGAACGAGCTCTCGGGCGGGCAGCGCCAGCGCGTCGCGATCGCCCGTGCCCTGGCACTGGATCCCGAGGTGATCATCTGTGACGAGGCCGTGTCAGCCCTGGACGTCCTGGTGCAGGCGCAGGTGCTGAACCTGCTCGCGGAACTGCAGTCCCGGCTGGGCCTGACCTACCTGTTCATCACCCACGACCTCGCGGTGGTGCGGCAGATCGCTGATCATGTGTGCGTCATGGAGAAGGGCAAGCTGGTCGAGACAGGTTCGACCGACGACGTCTTCGAGGCGCCGCAGCGGGACTACACCAAGGCGCTGCTCAACGCGATCCCTGGTGCACGCCTCATGCTGCCTCCGGAAGTTGCCTGATCCGGACAGCGTGAGCTGACTGACACAGGAGCCGGTGTCCGCCCCTCGGGGGCGGGCACCGGCTCCTGCCGTTCGGGGCTCTTGTTGGGGCAGCCTGGGCCGCGTCAGCGGGTTGCCGCGGGCTCAGCCTGCCCGGAACTTCCGTAACGCAAACCGAAGTCGTCGAGCCGGCGGGCCAGCAGGACGCCCAGTGCTGCGTGCCCCTCGGGGTCCATGTGCACGCCGTCGGCCATCGACCGGGTGAGGTTGTAGCGGGTCAGCCAGTCTCCGACGCCCACAAAGGGAATCGCGTGCCGGGCCGCAACAGTGCCCAGCAGTGCATCGACCTCGGTGCGCCGCCCGCCGCCGTCGGACGTGCCGCGGGCGAGGGTTCCGACCATGGCCAGCTGCGCCCCGGGGTAGCGCTGCCGGACGCTGGTAATCAGGCGCTCGGCATTGGCGGAAATCTGCTGGTCGGTTGCACCGCGGGAGGCGTCGTTCCCGCCGCCTTCAATGAGCACGAGGGGCGGCGAACCGTAGGGGAGCAGCCAGTCGCCGCGCTGCAGGGCGTCGATGTAATTTCCGGTCTTGCCGTTGGACGCGACGAAGCCGGTGCCGCCGCGGCCGCAGAAGTGGACCGTGTAGCCCAGGCTGGCCAGGGCTGCCCGGGGCCAGGAATATGCGGGCTCGGACTGGGAGTCGCCGATCAGCACGGCCGTCCGGGCGACGTCCTCCACCACCACCTCATTGCGGCCGCTGGCGGGATTCCGGTAGACGCTGCCCGCCGGCATGCTGCCCGGGGCGGTCGACTGGGGAAGCCTGGTGTTGCCGTTCGAGCCGGCGGCCATCGGCTCGCCGGGAGCCCCGGCCGGCGCCGGAGCGGTCGCGCCGTAGAGACCGGGGGCGCCGACGTCGGCGCTGCCGGTGGTTCCGCCGGTGCGGGGGGAGGGGGGCTGCCCGCAGCCGCCAACAAGGATGCCTACGGCGATCATCGGTGCGACCAAGCGGGACAGGGCCGAGGCGTTGCGCATTAATGTCTCCGGGCTGGCGTTGCTGTCCCAGCAATGATGGGGCATCGCGGCCGGAAAATCCAGTGACTTTACTCACATTCGCGGCGGTGAACCCCGGCGCTGACCACTCCTGCCGTCTGCCGGGCGGAACGGATTTTAGGCCAATAAATACCCAAGCGTTTAGAATGGATGAAGGTGCCCTGTGCCAAAGGGGCGTATCCGTCGTGCGTTCCGGTTGGAAATGTCGCGATACAACAGCTGACTTCACCACTGAATCGAGCAATAACGCATGTCTGAAACCACCACCAACACTGCGGTAGCCACTGCATCGCGCAGTGACCTGCGCAACGTCGCGATCGTGGCCCACGTTGACCACGGCAAGACCACGCTGGTCGACGCCATGCTCAAGCAGACCAACTCCTTTGCCGAGCACAACCACCTCGAAGACCGCGTCATGGACTCCGGTGACCTCGAGCGTGAAAAGGGCATCACCATCCTGGCCAAGAACACCACCGTGGCCTACAACGGACCGTCCTCCAAGGGCGAGACCATCACCATCAACGTCATCGACACCCCCGGCCACGCCGACTTCGGTGGCGAGGTCGAGCGCGGCCTGTCCATGGTCGACGGCGTTGTCCTCCTCGTAGACGCCTCTGAGGGCCCGCTGCCCCAGACCCGCTTCGTCCTCCGCAAGGCCCTCGCCGCCCACCTGCCGGTAATCCTGTTGGTCAACAAGACCGACCGCCCCGACGCGCGGATCGAAGAAGTTGTGCACGAGTCCATGGACCTGCTGCTGGGCCTGGCCTCCGACCTCGCCGACGAAGTTCCGGACCTCGACCTGGACAAGATCCTCAACGTCCCCGTCGTCTACGCCGCAGCCAAGGTTGGCCGCGCCTCCCTCGAGCAGCCCGCCGACGGCTCCGCTCCGGAGAACGAGGACCTGGAGCCGCTGTTCCAGGCCATCATCGAGCACATCCCGGCTCCGACGTACAACCCGAACGGTGTCCTGCAGGCGCACGTCACCAACCTTGACGCCTCCCCGTTCCTCGGCCGCCTCGCCCTGCTGCGCATCTACAACGGCACCCTGCGCAAGGGCCAGACCGTTGCCTGGGCACGCGCCAACGGTGAACTGAAGAACGTCAAGATCACCGAGCTCCTCGCCACCAAGGCACTGGACCGCGTCCCGACCGATTCCGCCGGCCCCGGCGAGATCGTCGCCGTCGCCGGCATCGAGGAAATCACCATCGGTGAGACCCTGACCGACGCCGAGAACCCCCAGCCGCTGCCGCTGATCACCGTTGACGACCCGGCCATCTCGATGACCATCGGTATCAACACGTCCCCGCTGGCCGGCAAGGTCAAGGGCGCCAAGGTCACGGCCCGCCAGGTCAAGGACCGCCTGGACAAGGAACTGATCGGTAACGTCTCCATCAAGGTGCTCCCCACCGCGCGCCCCGACGCCTGGGAAGTCCAGGGACGTGGCGAGCTCGCGCTCGCCATCCTGGTCGAGCAGATGCGCCGCGAAGGCTTCGAGCTGACCGTCGGCAAGCCGCAGGTTGTCACCCGTACCGTTGACGGCAAGATCCACGAGCCGATGGAGCACATGACCATCGACGTGCCGGAAGAGTACCTCGGCGCCGTCACGCAGCTCATGGCCGCACGCAAGGGCCGCATGACCAACATGGCCAACCACGGCACCGGCTGGTGCCGCATGGAGTTCATCGTTCCGGCCCGTGGCCTGATCGGTTTCCGCACCAAGTTCCTCACGGACACCCGCGGCGCCGGCATCGCAGCCTCGATCTCCGAAGGCTACGAGCCGTGGGCCGGGCCGATCGAATACCGCACCAACGGTTCGATGATCGCCGACCGGGCCGGTGTTGTGACGCCGTTCGCCATGATCAACCTGCAGGAGCGCGGTTCCTTCTTCGTGAAGCCGACCTCCGAGGTTTACGAGGGCATGATCGTCGGCGAGAACTCCCGCGCCGACGACATGGACGTCAACATCACCAAGGAAAAGAAGCTCACCAACATGCGTGCGGCTTCCTCCGACACCTTCGAGAACCTGACGCCCCCGCGCGACCTGACCCTCGAAGAGTCCCTCGAATTCGCCCGCGAAGACGAGTGCGTTGAAGTTACCCCGGACTCCATCCGTATCCGCAAGGTCATCCTCGACACGAACGAGCGTGCCAAGGCCAACCGCGCCCGCGCGAAGGTCTAGTTTCCGCGTCCTGCGCTGAAACAACGGATCATTTGTGAATAAGAGAGCTGCCGGCATGGCAGGCGGTATTGCCGCCGCCGTGCCGGCAGCTCTTTTTGTTGCCCTGGCCGGCACGGTGCTGCACGGCCAGGACCTGCTCGTCGCCGGCATCGAGGTGCCGTGGGGCGCCGCCGCCGCCCTGGTGCTGCTGGGCGCCGTCGAGCTGTGGCTCGGTGCCGCGTTCCGTTCCCCGCTTCCGACGGCGGCCTGCGGCGTCGTCTGCTACGCGCTGGCGGGCTGGTGGTCCACCCTCGGGGACGGCAAGCGCCTGATCATCGGCGACCTGGCCGGGAATCTCTGGATCTACGGCATCGCGGTGGTCACCCTCGTCATGCTGGCCTGGTGCCGCCGCTACAGGGAGCCCCAGGCCTAGGGACCGCCGTCGTCCCGCGGCACCTCGCCCTCCCACGGGACATGCCCGTTCTTCATCCCGGCCCGGGGGACATGCCCACTCCTCACGTCCTCACGGTGGGCCTGGCCAGGGTCAGGGGAGGGCATGTCCGGCGGGAGGGGTCCGCGGGGCCCGCCGGGGCGGCGCTGGAGGGACCTGCTTGGCGGCCACCACCAACGGCAGGGGAATCACGACGTCGGCCCGCCGGGTCCGCACGGTGCAGTCGCCGTCGGTGCGTGCCACCAGCTCGCCCACCGCGTCGGTCGTCCCGCCCTCGATCCGGTACCGGACCACCACCCGGGTGCCAAGGCCGGCGGCGGCCAGGAACGCTTGGGGCGGCGGCATCGAGGAACTCACCTGTTCATAATAGGTCCGGTAGATTCAAGAGTTCGGACCCGTGTGACGCCCGGCTAGGTTCGCGGGAACAGGCTGGGAGATAATAGGCTCAGAAGTCAGCAGCCCGGCGCTCAGGCCGGGAGCAGTGATCCGGCGGTCGCCGGAACCAACGTGGAGAGGCCAGGGACGTGACGTACGTAATCGCGCAGCCGTGTGTAGATGTCAAAGACAAGGCATGTATTGAAGAGTGCCCCGTCGATTGCATCTATGAGGGTGAGCGTTCCCTGTACATCCACCCCGACGAATGCGTTGACTGCGGTGCCTGCGAGCCGGTCTGCCCCGTCGAAGCGATCTACTACGAGGATGACACCCCCGAGGAATGGGCCGACTACTACAAGGCCAACGTTGAATTCTTCGATGTTCTGGGTTCCCCGGGCGGGGCCGCGAAGGTAGGCAACACCCACACGGACCACCCGATGATCGCGGCGCTCCCGCCGCAGAACCAAGAGAGCTAGGGCGGGTCCCCGGTGACCTCTGCGCTGCGCAGCTTCGGCCTCAGCCTGCCTGACTACCCGTGGGAAGCCATGGCGCCGTACCTCGCCAGGGCCGCCGAACACCCCGGGGGGGCAGCCAACCTGTCCATTGGAACCCCGGTGGACGCAACCCCCGAGGTGGTGCAGGACGCCCTGCGCGCAGCAGCCAACGCCCCCGGCTACCCCACGGTCCACGGCACAGCCGGGCTGCGGGAGGCCATCGCGGCGTGGTTTGAACGCCGCCGCGGCGTTCCCGGCCTGGACCCGCAGGACATTATGCCCACGGTCGGCTCCAAGGAACTCGTGGCCTGGCTCCCGTTCCTGCTCGGCCTCAAACCGGGCGACGTCGTCGTCCGCCCCACGGTTGCGTACCCCACGTATGACATCGGCGCCACGTTCGCCGGTGCGGAGCACATCGCCGCGGACGACCTGGATGAGCTCGACGCCGCCACCCGCGCGCGGGTGCGCCTGGTCTGGGTCAACTCCCCGGCGAACCCGACGGGCAGCGTCCGTGACGCCGAATCGTTGCGCCGGATCGTCCGGCAGGCCCGGGAACTCGGCGCCGTCGTGGCCTCGGACGAGTGCTACGCCGAACTCGGCTGGGGCGAATGGGATGTCCAGCGCGGCGGCACGCCTGTGCCCAGCATCCTGGACCCGCGCGTCGCGGAAGGCTCCCATGAGGGCCTCCTGGCGGTGTACTCCCTGAGCAAGCAGTCCAACCTGGCCGGCTACCGCGCCGCCTTTGTCGCCGGGGACCCCGCCATCATGGCGAACCTCGTCAACAGCCGCAAACACGCGGGCATGATCGTCCCGTACCCCGTCCAGGAAGCCATGCGGGTGGCCCTTGGCGACGACGCCCATGTCCAGGCCCAGAAGGATCTCTACCGCGGACGCCGGGAACGGCTCGTGCCTGCGCTGGAGCGCTTCGGACTGGCCATCCACGAGTCGCGGGCCGGACTCTACCTCTGGGCCACCGCGGGCGAAGCCACCTGGGATACGGTCGGCCGGCTCGCGGACCGCGGGATCGTCGTCGGCCCGGGCGTGTTTTACGGCGACGCCGGCAACGGATTCGTCCGCGTCGCGCTGACGGCCAGTGACGAGCGGATCGACGCCGCGGCCGCCCGTCTGGCCACAGGGCCGTAACAATGCTGTGACGCGTACCACAACTGGCGCGTTTTAGGTGGTTACGGAGGGCCTTGGATTAGTGCCACCCGGAAACTGCCGGTAGTTTTTAACTGACTATCAATGGTGGCTTTCCACAAGAAGGCAGCGCAGCCGTTGGAATCCGTGTCTAAAACAGGTTCCGTGGGCGGCTTCACCAGAAGTTGGACCAGCTTTCTACAGAGGCCCCGACGCCTCAGAGGAGACTCCATGACTGAGACCACCAGCGCAACCCTGCGCCATGCCGGCGGCGAGCTCGAACTCCCGCGCATCCAGGTTGTAGAAGGAAACGAAGGCTACGACGTTTCCAAGCTGCTGAAGCAGACCGGCGCCGTGGCCTTTGACCCCGGCTTCATGAACACCGCCGCAACCACCTCCGCCATCACCTACATCGACGGCGACGCCGGTGTCCTGCGGTACCGCGGCTACCCGATCGAGCAGCTCGCCCAGCACTCAAGCTTCCTCGAAGTTTCCTACCTGCTGATCTACGGCAACCTGCCGAGCGCCACGGAGCTGGAAGCATTCGACCAGCGGATCCGCCACCACACCCTGCTGCACGAAGAGCTGAAGGGCTTCTTCAGCGGCTTCCCGCGCGACGCCCACCCGATGCCCGTGCTGTCCTCGGCCGTGTCCGCGCTCTCCACGTTCTACCAGGACTCGCTGGACCCCTTCAACGCCGAGCAGGTGGAAGTTTCCACCTACCGCCTGCTGGCCAAGATGCCGGTCATCGCCGCCTACGCCCTGAAGAAGAGCATCGGCCAGCCCATGCTCTACCCGGACAACTCCCACAACCTCGTGGAAAACTTCCTGCGCCTGAGCTTCGGCCTGCCCGCCGAGCAGTACGAGGTGGACCCGGTGGTCGCCAAGGCACTGGACCTGCTCCTCATCCTGCACGCCGACCACGAGCAGAACTGCTCCACCTCCACGGTCCGGCTGGTCGGCTCCTCCAACGCGAACCTCTTCGCCTCCGTGTCCGCCGGCATCAACGCCCTCTTCGGCCCCGCCCACGGCGGCGCCAACGAGGCCGTGCTGAAGATGCTGCGCCAGATCCAGGCCGACGGCACCAGGCCCGAGGATTACATGGAAAAGGTCAAGAACAAGGAAGACGGCGTCCGCCTCATGGGCTTCGGGCACCGCGTCTACAAGAACTATGACCCGCGCGCCAAGATCGTCAAGGCCACCGCCCACGAGATCCTCACGAAGCTCGGCGGCAACGACGAACTCCTCGACATCGCCCTGCGCCTCGAAGAGAAGGCCCTGAATGATGACTACTTCATCCAGCGCAAGCTCTACCCGAACGTGGACTTCTACACCGGCCTGATCTACAAGGCCATGGGCTTCCCGGAGAAGATGTTCACCGTGCTATTCGCGATCGGCCGCCTTCCGGGCTGGATCGCACAGTGGCGTGAAATGATCAGCGACCCCAACACCAAAATCGGCCGTCCGCGCCAGCTTTACATCGGCGAGCCGGAGCGCAACTACCCTTCGGTGTAGTCAGCCACCCCCACGGCAGCACCACGCCGGCCGCGCACCTTTCGAGGGTGCGCGGCCGGCGTCGTTGTGTCCGGGACCAGCGCCGGCACGGGAAATTTCGGTATTTGCGCAGGTGGGAAGCCTGCCGGCCGGTGTGGCCCGCCGCCGTCGGGCACACATCCGTGCTAAAAAAGACTAATGCCCAAATTTGTCGACGCCGCTTTGCGGCGCCAGGAAGTGGTCGAAGCGGTCTTCCGGATCGTCGCAGCAGACGGACTCGAGAGGGCTTCGCTCCGCGAAGTCGCGGACGAGGCGGAACTGGCCGTCGGATCTGTCCGGCACTACTTCGCCAGCAGTGATGAACTCCTGGCCCACTCCTTCGGCGTCGTCGTGGACCGGATTGTTGGCCGCCTGACGGCTGCGGATGACCGCCTCGCGGAGGCACAGCCCGGGACCCCGGAACACCACCAGGGCGTGTTAACCCTGCTGGGCGAGCTGCTTCCCCTCGATGACGAACGCGCGGTCGACGCGTGTGTCTGGATGGCGTTCAAAAACGCGGCCAGGACCAAGCCGTTCCTGGCCGCGGAAGCCGACCGGAGCCACCGCGCCGTCGCTGCGATCGTCGGGAGGCTTGTGATGGAGGTGTCGTCCGCCGCCAGCACCGGAACTGTGGACCAACAGCGGCTGGTCACCGAGGCGGAGCGGCTGCTGGCCACCCTGGACGGGCTCACCATGCACGCCCTTCTGCAGCCCGAATGGATGACCGCACAGATGTGCGGCGACGTGCTGGAGTCCCATCTCACCGGACTGGGCAGCTACGCTGGCAGTCATTAACGTGCGTTTGCTTGAGGAATAGACTGGGAACGTACGTCTTGCCAAGGAGGCAATTGGATGCACCACACAGGCGGGCCGGGCTGGCGGATCACCATGGACACTTCGGGTCCGATGCTCATTGCACTTTACGTTCGCGACGCCGCCGGCCTGGACAGCGCTGGGCATCCGGCACTCTGCCACGCGGCACCGAAGATCCGTCCTGCGGACCACGCCCACCTCATCTCCGAGGTCGGCGGGCAGAGCGCGCTCAAGACCGAGTGGGAAGCCTGGTGGGAGCAGCTCCTGAAGGCGCATCCCGAGATGTCTCCGGAACTGGGCCCGCCCGGCTTCCGGAGCTTCAGCAATTCCCCGGCCCTCCGGCGTGTGCTGCAGGCGCATTTCGGGGCCGCCCTGTCGTGGGCCCGGGAGCGCCGCGGCGAGTACCTGGCCCTGGAAGCCGAACGCGAGGCCGCCGGCGGGGTGCAGTTGCTCCAGGACATGGTGGATGACCGGCTGCTCGAAGTCGGCCGGGCCGCCAACGACTTCTCTTTGACCATCATCGAGCTGCCACTGGCTGAGCCGCGGGCCTGGTATCTGGAGCCCGACAAGATCATCATGAGCTCCGACCTGCTGTCCCAGCCCGAACTTTTCCGCAGCTACGTGCAGCCCGTGGTGGACCTGCTGGTCTGAGCCGGCTTAACTGCGGCCGGCTTACTGCGCCGGTGCTTCGGCGACAGTGATCCGGACCTGACCCGCCGGCACGTCGGAGGGCTGCCAGCCGTTGCGGTCCTGCCGCGTCCAGCCGCGGCCATCCGTGTGGACGTCAATGATGGACAGCGCCTTGGCGTTGGCAACCGCCCACTGCGCGACGGCCCAGGCCCGGGGGCCCTCGGCATTCAGCACGAGGGTGCTGCCATCCAGGGACGCCGGATCGCCGCCGAAGGCCGCGGCCAGGCGCTCCTGCACTACGGCCGGGTCTCCGGCCTCCTCGGGGGCGCGCAGGGAGCAGTCGAGGCCGGCGGCGGTCTGTCCGGTCAGCGAGGAAGCGAAGGCGCGGGCCATGACCTCGTGCTGGGCGTAGGCGTCGGGGTACGCGGAGCGCTGGACGCGCTGGGCGGCGTCGGTGATGTCCAGCGTCTGGTAGCCGGGAACCTTCACGAGGGCATCGTAGAAGGCGTTGCTGGCGTGGTAGGGGTCCATCACCTGCTCGGTGGTGCCCCAGCCCTGCGAGGGGCGCTGCTGGAAGAGCCCGCGGGAGTCCGGGCCGGCCTGGTCGCCGTGGCTGATGTTCCGGATCTTGGATTCCTGCATGGCCGTAGCCAGCGCGATGCTGGCTGCCCTGGCCGGGAGCCCGCGGCGGACGGCGACGGCGGTAATGAGGCCGGCGTTGGCCGCCTGGTCCGTCGCGAGTTCGGCGCTGCCGCCGCCGGCAGCCGTGCAGCGTTCGCTGATGAGGACCTCCGACCGCTGCACGAAGGCGACCGCCGTGTAGATGCCGCCCACGACCATCGCCAGGGTCAGCAGCAGCACGATCCAACGGCGCAAGCTGCGTCTGCGTGCCACGAAACGACTCCCTCAGGCCCTTCCGGGCCGGTGCATTCTTCTAACGGTCCGGCTGTCCGCAACCAACCTTAGTTGGTGTGCAGCGCCTCGTTGAGTTCGACGGTCTGCCCCTTGCGCGGGAGGACCTCGACCTGACCGGTGGAGGAGTTGCGGCGGAAGAGCAGGTTGGGGACACCGGAGAGCTCGACGGCCTTGACGATCTGGCTGGTGTCCTCGCCGTCGGCGTCCTTGGCTCCGACGACGCGGACGCGGGTTCCGGCGGTGACGTAGAGGCCGGCCTCGACGACGGAGTCGTCGCCGATGCTGATGCCCACGCCCGAGTTGGCGCCCAGCAGCACACGTTCGCCCAGGGAGATCTTCTCCTTGCCGCCGCCGGACAGGGTGCCCATGATCGAGGCGCCGCCGCCGACGTCGGACCCGTCACCGGTGACGACGCCCGCGGAGATGCGTCCTTCCACCATGGACGTGCCCAGGGTGCCCGCGTTGAAGTTCACGAAGCCTTCATGCATGACCGTGGTGCCCTCGGCCAGGTGCGCGCCGAGGCGGACCCGGTCGGCGTCGGCGATCCGGACGCCGGAGGGGATGACGTAATCCACCATGCGGGGGAACTTGTCCACGCCGTAGACGGTGACGGCGCCGCGCCTGCGCAGCCGGGCACGGGTCAGTTCGAAGCCCTCGACGGCGGCCGGCCCGAAGTTGGTCCACACGACGTTGGGGAGTTTGCCGAAGATCCCGTCCAGGTTGATGCTGTTGGGCTGCACCAGGCGGTGCGAGAGCAGGTGGAGGCGCAGGTAGGCGTCGGCAGTGTCGGCCGGGGCCTCGTCGAGGTGGATCTGCACGAACACGACCTGCTGCTCGGTGCCGCGGTCGGCGTCGGCCCCGGTGCTGGCGATGTCGAGCAGCGACTGGTCCGCGTTGGCCACGTCGCGGAGGTTCTCCGCCGCTGTTCCGAGCGCCGGTGCCGGGTACCAGACGTCCAGCACGGTGGCTGCACCGTTGCCGGTGGCGATTGTGGCGACTCCATAGCCATAGGCGGAGCGGGTGTCTGCGGGCACAGCGGAAGAAGCGGTTTCAGTCATGCCACAAGTCTATAGACGGCGTCCGCCCACCCCGAAACCTGTGACATATGGGCAGGGGCTGGGGGAGGACAGCGGATAAAGTGGGACGGTGACTGCCCCGGACTTGAACGCGAACCCGAATTCCCGCCCCCACGCCGCCCGCCTGGACCTGCACCAGGACGTGGCACTGCTGACCGCCAGGCTCCTCGACATCAACAGCGTTTCCGGTGCGGAGGGGGAGTTGGCCGACGCCGTGGAGCATGCCCTCCGCTCGATCCCGCAGCTGGAGCTGGTCCGCGACGGCGATTCGATCATCGCCCGCTCCAACCTGGGCCGTGCCGAGCGTGTCATCCTGGCCGGCCACCTGGATACGGTACCCCTGCCGGCCACGGAAGGGTCCCTGGGGACCGTCCCGTCGTACTGGCCGTCAGGAGCGCCCGGCGAGGGGATCCTCTACGGCCGCGGTGCCACCGACATGAAGGGCGGCGTCGCGGTGCAGCTGGCACTGGCTTCGGCCCTGTTCGACGGCGGGGCGGAGCCGGACAAGGACGTCACCTTCGTCTTCTACGACCACGAGGAAGTCGAGGCCGTCAAGAGCGGGCTTGGCCGGCTGGTCCGCAACCACGGCAGCCTCCTGGGCGGCGACTTCGCGATCCTGCTGGAACCCACGGACGGGACGGTGGAGGGCGGGTGCAACGGCACCATCCGCTTCGAAGCGACAACGGTGGGCGAAGCCGCGCATTCCGCCCGGGCCTGGATGGGCAGCAACGCGATCCACGCCGCGGCCCCGATCCTGGCCCGGCTTGCCGCCTACGAACCCCGGACCGTCACCGTGGACGGCCTGGACTACCGGGAGAGCCTCAACGCCGTGAAGGTCAACGGCGGGACCGCCGGCAACGTCATCCCGGACCGGTGCGTCGTGGAGATCAACTACCGGTTCGCCCCGGACAAGACTCCGGACGAGGCGGAACAGCACGTTCGGGAACTGCTGGAAGGGTTCGACGTCGTCCGCACCGACAGCGCCGCCGGCGCCCGCCCCGGACTCAACCACCCCGCCGCCGCGTCCTTCGTCGCCGCCGTCGGTGCCGAGCCGAAACCGAAGTACGGCTGGACCGACGTCGCACGTTTCAGCGAGCTGGGCATCCCGGCGGTGAACTTCGGGCCCGGCGACCCCCTGCTGGCGCACAAGGACAACGAACACGTCGACGCCGACGCGATCCGCGAATGCCTGCGGGCGCTGCGGAGCTGGCTTACGGCCTAGGGCGCGGAGCAGATACAGGTACAGAAAACGGCAACACAAAAGGTCCGGAACCCCTCTCGGGATTCCGGACCTTTCTGTGTCAGGAGCAGCCTGCGCCCGCCCCGCCTGCTGCGGACTACTTGGCGGGGATCCCGGCGACGGGAACGTGCACCATGCCGCCGGCGGCCTTCTTGGAGCCGCGCCTCTCGATCCAGATCGCGAGGCGGGACACGGAGAAGTTGATGGCAATGTAGATTGCCGCCGCCACGAAGAAGACCGGGAACAGGTAATCCGGGCCGAGGAAGTCGGCCATGATCTGTACTTTGCGGAGCAGTTCCTCGTACGACACGATGTAGCCCAGCGAGGTGTCCTTCAGGAGCACCACGAGCTGCGCCACGAGGGACGGCAGCATGCGCCGGATTGCCTGGGGCAGTTCAATGCTGCGCCGCGAGGCGAAGCTGGTGAGGCCGATCGCGAGGCCGGCTTCACGCTGGCCCTTCGGCAGGGACTGGATGCCGGCGCGGATAATTTCGGCGAAGATCGCCGAGTTGTACAGCACCAGGCCGGCGACGACGGCGACGAAGGAACCGGTCGCGAACACCAGCAGCACGAAAAACATCATCAGGACAACGGGCATGCCGCGCAGGAATTCCAGCACAATCCGGGTGGGGATGCGGATCCAGGCGACGTCGGAGATGCGCATGAGGCACAGCACCAGGCCCAGCGGGAAGGCGATGACCGCGGCGACCGCCGCGGCGGTGAGGGTTGCGCCGATGCCGTTGCCGATCAAAACCCAGACGTCGGGAATCTGGAAGACGGCCCAGCGTTCGGGTTCGAAAATGCCCTGCTGGGCGAGGATGGAGATGGCCCACCAGAGCAGTCCGACGATGGCGATGACGCCGATGATCGAGCCGATCAGTGAGATGCGGCGGGCCTTGGGGCCGGGGACGTCGTAAAGGACCGAGCTCATCGGGCGATCGCCACCTTTCGTTCAACGACGTTGGCGACGTAGCCAAGCGGGACGGTTATCAGCAGGTAGAAGAAGGCCACGCCGACGAGGACCCACAGCACGGCGTCGCCGTTGGCGTTGGCGAGCTGGCGGCCGTAGCCGAACAGCTCCATCACGTAGAAGGCACCTGCCACCGAGGAGTTCTTGACGAGGGCGATCAGGATGTTGATCATGGGCGGGATCACCGTGCGCAGGGCCTGCGGAAGGATGATGAGGGTGAGGACCTGGCTGAACTTCATGCCGATGCTGCGGGCGGCCTCGGCCTGGCCGACCGGGACGCTGTTGACGCCGGAGCGCACGGCCTCGGCGATGAAAGCCGAGGTGTAGGCGCTCAGGGCGATGATGGCGGCGACCTCGAACTGCTGGAACGTCACCCCGAGCCGGGGCAGGACCACGGCGGCGAAGAAGAACGCGATGGTCAGCGGGGTGTTCCTGACGATCTCCACGTACGTCATGCTGAAGCCGCGCAGGGCCGCGACGGGCGAGACACGGGCCGCCGCGAGCAGCGTGCCGAAAATCAGTGCGAAGATCCCCGAGACCACGGACAGGAAGAGGGTTCTGAGAAAACCGTCCACATACGCGGGAAGGTTATCAATGATGACGTCCATAGGTTCCTTAGGCTGCCTTGACGGGAGTGGTGCAGGAGACGGGAAAGGCGGTTGCCGGGGCCGCGTCGGGCGCGTGCCCCGGCAACCGCCACACCTGCCTAGTAGCGGTTGATCGTGGGAAGTGCGGGAGTGGTCTTGATGACCGTTCCGGAGGTGGATTCCCAGGCCTTCTTGTAGGAACCGTCCTTGTCAGAGGCTTCCAGCTGATCGTTGATCCACATGCGGAACGCAGTGTCGTCCTTCTTCAGGCCGATGCCGTAGGGCTCCTTGGTGAAGGTCTGATCCGAGGCCAGCTTGAAGGCGTCCGGTTCCTTGGACACGAAACCGGCCAGGATGACGTTATCGGTGGTGATCGCTTCGACCTGCTTGTTGCGCAGCGGCTCGAGGCAGGCGGAGTAGGTGGCGGCCGGGACGAGGACTGCTCCGTACTTCTCGACGATCGTGGCGGCCGGGGTGGAACCGGTCACGGAGCAGACGTTCTTGCCCTTGACGTCTTCGGGCTTGGTGATGGTCGTGTTGTCCTTGTTCACCATCAGCGCCTGGCCGGCCTCGTAGTACGGTCCGGCGAAGTCGACTTCGGTCTTGCGCTTGTCGTTGATCGTGTAGGTGGCGACGATGATGTCGACCTTGCCCTGCTTGATGAACTGCTCGCGGTTGGCGGAGACGGTCTCCACCCACTCGATCTTGTCAGCGGGGATGCCCAGCTTGGCGGCGATCAGCTTGCCGATTTCCACGTCGAAACCGACGGGCTTGCCGTCGAGACCCTTTTGGCCGAACAGCGGCTGGTCGAACTTGGTGCCGATGACGATCTTGCCGGCGGATGAAAGCTTGGCCATGGTGGTGTCGGCCGCGAAGCTCGGCTTCTCGGCGACAGGCGGGTTGGACGTGGAGCTGCTGCCGCCGCAGGCGCTCAGGCTGAGTGCCAGAGCCGCGGACGCGGCAACCAAAAGGGATTTCCTTCGGAAAAATGCCTTCATGACATTCCTTTCATTGGACGGCCGCCTTGCGGCGGCCAGGGTGCGAACTCGTCAGGGATCAGTGGGTCAGCAGCTTGGAGAGGAAGTCCTTGGCGCGGCTGCTCTTGGGGTTGTTGAAGAACTCTTCGGGGGTGTCATCCTCGACGATCTGGCCGGCGTCCATAAAGATCACGCGGTCGGCGGCCTTGCGGGCGAAGCCCATCTCGTGGGTGACCACGATCATGGTCATGCCTTCTTTGGCCAGCTGGATCATGACGTCGAGGACCTCGTTGATCATTTCCGGGTCCAGGGCGGAGGTGGGCTCATCGAAGAGCATGACCTTCGGCTTCATGGCCAGGGCACGGGCAATCGCCACGCGCTGCTGTTGCCCGCCGGAGAGCTGCGCAGGCAGTTTGGGTGCCTGGTGCCCGACGCCGACGCGTTCCAGCAGCGCCATGGCGTCCTTGTCGGCTTCGGTCTTCGAGAGGCCCTTGACCTTGATGGGGCCGAGGGTGACGTTCTCCAGGATCGTCTTGTGGGCGAAGAGGTTGAACGACTGGAAGACCATGCCGACGTCGGCCCGCAGCTTGGCGAGTTCCTTGCCCTCTTCGGGCAGTTCCTTGCCGTCGATCTTGATGACGCCGTCGTCGATGGTCTCCAGACGGTTGATGGCCCGGCAAAGCGTCGACTTGCCGGAACCCGACGGTCCGATGACAACAACAACCTCGCCCTTGCGGACGTTCAGGTTGATGTCCTTCAGGACGTGCAACTGGCCGTAATGCTTATTGACGGCGTTCAGGGAGACGAGCGCGTCGCCGGGCACTTGAGTAGTCATAAGAAGAATCTAGCGAACATTACGGGTTTATGACCGCAATCACTCCTACTTCCTACGGATCGTGATTCAAGAGATACCTGCAGGTCAGACTGCCTGAGGGGGGATCCGGCAGCGGGCGGTGCCGGACGGAGGAACCGGTGCCGCCGCCCGCGCACCAGTGCCGCGCCGGACGGGCGCGGGCGAATTTCCGCGCTAACCTGTGGGCATGAGTACCGATCCGCAGCCACAGGGAGCCCCCGCTTCATCCGGAAAGCCAGCCGGGAAGCCCGCCGGAAAGCCGGCCGGGGGGAAAGCTGGCCAGACCGACGGGCCGGCTGGCAGCAGGACCGCCTCCGAACCCCGCGACACGCCGCCCCCTGCCGCGATCCGGCACAAGGGGCCGCTGGAACTGCGGCGCAAGGCCGCCAAGGTGACGATGTCGGACCGGACCCTGCTGGACACGAAGGGGCCCGGCCAGTTCGTCCATACAGACCCGTGGCGCGTCCTGAGGATCCAGAGCGAGTTCGTTGAAGGATTTGGCGCCCTGGCCGACCTTGGCCCGGCGGTCAGCGTCTTCGGCTCGGCGCGGACCGTGCCCGGCAGCCAAAACTACGAACTCGCCGTCGAAGTCGGGCGGCAACTGGCCGAAGCCGGGCTGGCCGTCATCACCGGCGGCGGCCCCGGCTCGATGGAGGCCGCCAACAAGGGCGCCGTGCAGGGCAACGGGGTGTCCGTGGGGCTCGGCATCGAACTGCCCTTCGAGCAGGGGATGAACCAGTGGGTGGACCTGGGGATCAACTTCCGGTACTTCTTCGCCCGCAAGACCATGTTCGTCAAATACGCCCAGGGCTTCATCGTGCTCCCGGGCGGCCTCGGAACCCTGGACGAACTCTTCGAAGCAATGGTCCTCGTACAGACCCGCAAGGTGACGTCCTTCCCGATTGTCCTGCTCGGAACGGCGTTCTGGAGCCCGATGGTCGAATGGATCAAGACCACCCTGGTTGCCGAAGGCATGGTGTCCGAGGAGGACCTGGATCTGCTACAGGTGGTGGACGATCCGGCGCTCGCCGTGGAGCTGGTGGTGGAAGGGGCGGCCCGGCACCGGAACCCCAACGGCACCAGCACCGGCAACGGGACCGGGCCCGCAAACCCGGGCGGCACGCGGGGCTGACGGCCCACCCGCCGGACCCGCCGCCGTCTGGCACGATGGGGGAGTGAGTTTCTTCCTGGTCTTCCTTGCGATTGCGCTGGTCGGCGCCGCGTTTCTCCTCGGTACCGGCAGGGCCTCGAAAGTCTTCCGCGGCCGACGCGGGGCGGACGAGCGGGGCCCGCGTGCCCTTGATGACGGCTTTGACCAGCCGGTCGCCAACCTCCCGCCCGTGCTGCTGCCGGCCGAGGTGGAACCGTCCGACGTCGACCGTCTCCGGTTTGCAGTGGGCCTGCGGGGGTACCGGATGGACCAGGTGGACCAGGTCCTTGACGAATTGCGGGACCAGCTCGCCGCCAGGGACCGGCACGTAGCGGATCTGTCCGCCGAACTGGGACGCCTCCGGGACGAACCTGAGCAGGCTCCGTGAGCGGTGAACACCCCCGGGCGGAGGCTCCGGAGACTGAACCGCGGCAACAGAGCGACGTTGTGGGAGACCGGGCAGGGAGCCCGGCGCTGCAAGGCCCTACCGCCGCGGCCTGGGGCGTGGCAGCGGCAGCCGGCGCCCGCGTCGCGCGCTGGCCCTGGTGGGTTCAGGTGGGCGGACTCTATGTGGCGGCCCGGCTCGTCAGCGCC
This sequence comes from Arthrobacter sp. 10L424, assembly GCF_056395325.1. NCBI lineage: Bacteria > Bacillati > Actinomycetota > Actinomycetes > Micrococcales > Micrococcaceae > Arthrobacter > Arthrobacter sp. 10L424. The sequence goes on from NZ_JBFTJH010000001.1 coordinate 533,199, forward strand.
TGCATCTTTATGGCCGCCGCCCTGCACCAGGGAGTCAACCCCTGGTTTCCCGCCAAGCCGGACTATTGGTCCTTCGTCAATATCTGGGACGCCCGCTGGTACGGCGAGGCCCTCCAGAACGGCTACCCGGAGGTCCTCCCGACCGACGGGTCCGGCAACGTGCAGGAGAACGCCTGGGCGTTCTACGCGCTCTTTCCCTTCCTGGGCCGGGCGGTCGCCGGGCTGACCGGCCTGCCCCCGGCGTTCACGCTGACGCTCATCGCCATGGTGTCCGGGCTGGGAGCGGCACTGGTCATCTACCGCCTTTTCCGGCTCAAGGCGTTGCACCGCACGGCGCTCTGGGCAACCGTGTTCGTGGCCACCTTTCCCGTCTCGCCCGTGCTGCAGGTGCCGTACGCCGAGTCCCTGAACCTGCTCCTGCTGGCCGCCGCCCTGCTGCTGGTGGTGGAACGCCGCTACCTGTGGGCGATGCCCGTTGTTGTGCTGATGTGCCTGTCCCGGCCGACCGGCGTCCCGTTCGCGGCGACCGTGGGGCTGCTGTTCCTGTACCGGCTGTGGCAGGCGTACTCCGCAGGCCGGGAACCCGCACGCGGGGAGGCCCCCGGCGGGCGGGAGGCGGGGCAGCCCGAGCTTGTGCCGCACAGCGGCCGCCAGCTCGGGTCGCTGGCGGGGCTGACGGCGGTCAGTGGAATCGGCGCCCTCCTGTGGCCGGCCATCGCCTGGGCCGTCACCGGCGACATCCAGGCCTACACGAAGACCGAGACCGTGTGGCGCGGGCATGACCTGGTGCCGTTCAAGCCCTGGTTCGACACCGGCATCCTGCTCTTCGGCCCGGTACTGGGGGTGCTGGCGCCGTTCCTCTTTGTGGCACTGTTCACCCTGTTGATGATGTGCCGCCCGGTGCGGGCGCTGGGCATGGAGCTGCGGCTCTGGTGCGCCTGCTACATGGGCTACCTGCTGCTCTTCCTGCACCCGCAGACCAGCACGTTCCGGATGCTGCTCCCGCTCTTCCCGCTGGCCCTCAGTGCGGCATTCATCTCCCGGTCCCGCGCATACCGCGGCACGGTGGTCATCATGTTCGTGCTGTTGCAGATTGTCTGGATCGTCTGGCTGTGGGCCTGGGCGCCGTTGCCCGGCGGAGGGGACTATCCGCCGTGACGCGCGGCACCTTTTCCGGCCGCCGGCCCGGCCCCACGCGGCGCGTCGGAAAGTCCAACGATTAGCTACAGCCGCGTTGTTACGCGATAATAGAAGGTAAGCAAGGACAAGAAGCAAACTGAGTATATGGCCCTGATGGCTTCCATCACGGCCCGCCGGGCAGCTTGATTGACTAAGCGGACGCAGCCCGGCCGGGCTGGTATGTCACTGGACTAATGGAGGGGATATTCCTTATGGCGGCTATGAAACCACGCACCGGCGACGGCCCGATGGAAGTTACCAAAGAAGGGCGCAGCTTGATTATGCGCGTCCCGCTCGAAGGCGGCGGGCGGCTTGTGGTCGAACTCAACTCCGCCGAAGCTACCAATTTGAAGGAATGCCTCGTCGGCGTTACCGAGTAGCCTCTCAGCACGTTTGACAGAGGACGGGGTCCGCGGCCGCATGGCCACGGACCCCGCCCTCTTTTTCGTGTCAGGTTTCGTTGGTGCCCGCTACTTCTTGACGGCGACCAGCAGGCCGTCGCCGGTGGGCAGCATGGCCGACGCGAGGCGGTCGTCTTCGCGGATCGACTTGCCCACCTGGCGGAGCACCACGGTGGTGGCCTCGCGGGCGGCCGGGTTGGCGACCCGGTCCTTGTCCAGCGCGTCGTTGACGATCAGCAGGCCCCCGGACTTGAGCAGGCGGATGGCCTGTTCCACATAGCCGGGGTAGTTCGGCTTGTCGGCGTCGATGAAGACCAGATCATAGGCGCCGTCCGTCAGCCGGGGGAGGACGTCGCGGGCCCGGCCGGAAATGGTCCGCGTGCGGTTGGCCGGGCTGCCCGCTTCCTGGAACGCCTCGCGCGCGGCTTTCAGGTGCTCGACGTCGACGTCGATGGTGGTCAGCACGGCGTGCGGACCCAGTCCGCGCAGGATGCAGACGCCGGAGACGCCCGCGCCGGTGCCGATTTCGACCGCCGTCTGGGCCTTGGACGCCGCGGCCAGCACGGTCAGGACGGCTCCGACGCCCGGGCCAACCGGGGTCACACCCAGTTCGAAGGACCGTTCGCGCGCGTGCAACAGAACCTCATCCTCAGCAGGCAGATCTTCTGCGTAGGACCAGCTCGTGGACTTATCGGCGCTCATGGAACTTCGCTTTCTGGGCGGCAGGGGAGTGTTTCCACCAGCCTACTGTGTCAGGTGGTGCCCGGCCGGGAGGCGCCCCCGCTGCGGAACGTGATGGCGGTCCCCCGCGCAATCGGACGCGAGACCGCCGGCCGGCGCGGAGGAGGCGGTGCGGCCCGCCGGTTCTGCCGTGGGCAGAAGGTGCCCGGGCGTCAGGTAATTCCCAGCTTATTTTGAAATGATGGAGATCCGCTCATCCGCGTGGTGATCGGCGCCGAATCAAGGGTGCAGGAGCTTGCAGCCGCAAGCACCGTCCACGGCGTAGGCACCATCCACGAGGGGAGCGGACAATGTCGGCACTGGCAGCTGTCCCTACAACTGAAGAGTCCCAGCCCGCGGCGGAAACCGAGTGGGTCCGGCCGACCTGGGAGGAAGTGGTGACCAACCACTCCGCGAAGGTGTACCGCCTCGCGTACCGGCTCACCGGCAACAAGTACGACGCCGAGGACCTCACCCAGGAGGTGTTCGTCCGCGTCTTCCGCTCACTCGAGAACTTCAAGCCGGGCACCCTGGACGGGTGGCTGCACCGGATCACCACCAACCTTTTCCTGGACCAGGCCCGGCGCAAGAGCCGGATCCGCTTCGACGCGCTGGCGGACGACGCCGAGTCGCGTTTGCCCGGACGCGAGCCCGGCCCGGAACAGAGCTTCGAATTCAACAACCTTGACGTCGATGTGCAGGCTGCCCTGGAAGAGCTTCCCCCGGATTTCCGCGCCGCCGTCGTGCTGTGCGACCTTGAGGGGCTGTCCTACGACGAGGTGGCCGTGGCCCTGGGCATCAAGCTCGGAACCGTCCGCTCCAGGATCCACCGCGGCCGCACCATGCTGCGGGAGAAGCTGGCGCACCGCGACCCGCGGCCGCAGCAGGCCGCCAAGACCTCGCTGAAGCCGCGGCTGAAGATGCCGCGCATCGCCGGTCTCCTCTGAACCAGGCGATGCGTCTGCTCGAGCGATTGTTGGGCTGCCGCGATCCGCGGCGCCGGCACCTGGAGTCCTGTGAGGAGTGCCGGCAACAGCTGCGCCGGGAACGCCAGTATCTGGAGCGGCTGCGTGGCGCCGAGGTCCCCCAGGCCAGCGATGACCTGACGGCCCGCCTGCTGGCCCGCACCGAGGAACTGGCCCGTACCGGGGCAATGGCAAACACAGCACAGCCGGATCCCCGACGCCTGTCCGCGCCCGCTGCCCGTGGCTTCAATCCCGCATTGCGGGCCGCCGTGCTGGTGGCCGGCGGCGCGGCAGCCGCCGCCGCCCTGCTCGGCGGATCGGCCTACGTGATGGGCGGGGACACCGCCCCGCGGGCGGCCGGCACACCGGCTTCAGCCTTCCTGCAGCGGGACCTTGCCGTCTCCACGCCGGATGCCGTTGAGGCGGGCGCCGGGACGCCCGCCGGCTGGAGCCTCACCGGCAAACCTGATTTCACTCCGGCCGGAACTCTCACGGCGGCGCAGCTCGCGAGTCTGCGCTCCGAGGGCTGGACCTGCCCGGAGCTCCGCGAACTCGGCTACCACCTGGTCTGGGCCCGGGGAGGGGTGCTGACCGGCGTCGACATCGTGGAACTGCGCCTCACCGACGGCAGGAATTTCGCCACCATCCTCGAACAGCACGGTGAACTGCCCGGGCAGCCCGGCACGCCGGAGAGCGGGCCGCGAACCTCCCCTCCGGTCAATGTGCTCACGGGCCATCCCGCGACGTCGGACGGCTTCACTTCTGCGGTTGTCCCGGGCGGTGCTGCGACGGGCGTAGCGGCGGACGCCGGGGGAGCCGCGGGGCCCGGCAGCGGGATCCTGTGGGTCGATGATGGTCCCCCGTTCGCTGCCATCTACCAGAAAGCGGATGCCACCTTCACCTACGTGTCCGACGAGCCCTCGGACCAGGCCGACGACGGCGTGGCCGCCTTGGTGCGGGCCGGCTCAGGGGCAAAGGCGGCCGCCGGAGACGCGGCCGGGTCCGGCGCGGAGGACACCTTCACCATCCGGCTGGAGCGCGGCCTGGGCAGGATCATGGAGCTGCTGGCCCCGTGAGCGGAGGTTCCGCCGAGGGCCGGCGCCGTGTGTCACGGCCGAATCGTCCCAGCTCCGATTGAGAGGGTAATCTTCCTACAGTGCTTGGAATCAATGGACCGGAGTTCTTACTTCTGCTGATCATCGGACTTCTGGTGATTGGCCCCAGCAGGCTGCCCGAATACACCCAGAAACTGGCCAACATCGTCAAGGAAGTCCGCCGGATGGCATCCGGGGCGCGGGAGCAGATCAAGGAAGAAGTCGGCATCGACATCGATGACGTCGACTGGAAGAAATACGATCCCCGGCAGTACGACCCGCGCCGGATCATCAAGGAAGCGCTGCTGGACGATGACACCAAGCCGGTCAGTGCCGGCGCCCCGGCCGCGGCAGCCACGGCGGTTGCTGCCTCCGCGGCTGCGGAACGCCGTCCGGCCCGCGTGATGGAGCGCCTCGCCGACGGCGAACCGGCGCCCTTCGACTCCGAGGCGACTTAGCGGGGCTGCAGGCCCAGGGACATTCCCCTCAGCCCCCGCGGGACCGCGGCGAGCTTCCCGGCGATGTCCAGCAGCGCCACGGCCGCCGGGGTCTCGGGGCGGCCCAGCACCAGGGGGACCCCGGCGTCCCCGCCCTCCCGGAGGAGGATGTCCAGCGGGATCTGGCCCAGCAGCGGGACGTCCGTGCCCACCGTCGCGGAGAGCCGCTCGGCCAGCACGGCGCCGCCGCCGCTGCCGAACAGTTCCATCCGGCCGCCGTCGGGCATTTCCAGGTACGACATGTTTTCCACGACGCCGGCGACACTCTGGCCGGTCTGGGTCGCGATGGCCCCCGCCCGCTCGGCCACGTCCGCGGCCGCGGCCTGCGGCGTGGTCACCACGAGGATCTGGGCCTTCGGCAGGAGCTGGGCCACGGAGATCGCGATGTCGCCAGTGCCGGGCGGAAGGTCCAGGAAGAGGGCGTCGAGGTCGCCGAAGTAGACGTCGGTGAGGAACTGTTCCAGGGCGCGGTGCAGCATGGGGCCCCGCCAGGCGACGGGCTGGTTGCCGGTGACGAACATGCCGATGGAGATGACTTTGACGCCGTAGGCCACCGGCGGCAGGATCATGTCGTCCACCCGGGTGGGGGCCTGCGTGATGCCCATCAGCGCCGGGACGGAGAACCCGTAGACGTCCGCGTCCACGATCCCCACACGGAGCCCCTGGGCGGCCAGCGCGCAGGCCAGGTTGACGGTCACGGAGGACTTGCCCACACCGCCCTTGCCGCTCGCGACGGCGTACACCTTGGTCAGCGAGCCGGGTTCGTTGAACGGGATCCCGCGCTGTCCGCCGGGGCCGCGGAGCTGCTCCTTGAGGGCGTCGCGTTGTTCCTGCGTCATGACCTTCAGCTCGACGTGGACGCCGGTGACGCCCGGCACGGCGGCAAGCGCCGCCTCGCAATCAGCGGTAATGGTGCCGCGGAGGGGGCAGCCGGCGATGGTCAGGAGCACCGTGATCCGCACCCGGCCGCCGTCGGAGACCTCCACGGTGTCCACCATGCCCAGCTCGGTGATGGGACGACGGAGCTCGGGGTCGATCACCGTGGCAAGGGCGGCATGCGCGGCCTGCTCCAAGGAGGATTCCGGGGACGTGCCCTGCGTACTTGTGCCCTGGCTGTTGCTGTCCTGGGTGGGGTTCATGCGGTGAATGCTCAGCTCTCGGGGGATGCAGGGTGTGCCGGGGCACCGGCCGTGTCCGGCGCGGCGCCGCGCAGCGTGTCCGGCGGGGTGCCGGCTCTCTTGCTGGTTTTGGGGTCGTTCCTTCTGTCGGCCTTGACCCGGGGGATTTGCTGGGTCCGGGGGCCGCGCTGCTTGTCGCGGCGTTCCTTCAGCTTTTCCTTGACCTTGTCCCGCGGCGACTCGTGCGCTCCGGCCGAGGGGTCGTGGGTGCGCAGTTCCTCCTGCGCTTCCAGCATGTCCTCGAGCAGGCTGCGCAGCTCGGCCCGGACGTAGTCGCGGGTGGCGACTTCCCGCAGGGCGATGCGCAACGAAGCGAGTTCCCGCGTGAGGTACTCGGTATCAGAGAGGTTGCGTTCCGCGCGCTGGCGGTCCTGCTCGAGGGAGACGCGGTCACGGTCGTCCTGCCGGTTCTGGGCCAGGAGCAACAGGGGCGCGGCGTAAGAGGCCTGCAGCGAGAGCATCAGGGTCAGCAGGGTGAAACCGATGGCCCGGGAATCGAACTGCCAGGCCTCCGGGGCAAAAGTGTTCCAGGCCAGCCAAATGACGACGAACACCGTCATGTAGACCAGGAACTGCGGGGTGCCCATGAAACGGGCGAAGCCTTCGGTGGTCTGGCCGAACGCGTCCGGATTCGGGGAAAACTTCGGCAGGATCCGCTGGCGGCCGCTCAGCGGGGTGTCGAGGCTTCCCTTGGCCGATTTGCTGCCCGCCCGGACGTGCGGGTTCCGTGGTGCGGTGTTATCAGCCAATGCGGCCTCCAAGCTTCCTTATCGGGGCGTCGTCCTCGTGGGCGCGCCAGTCATCGGGCAGCAGATGATCCAGCACATCGTCAACAGTCACCGCCCCCACAAGCCGACCGTCGCTGTTGACGACGGGGAGCGAGTTGAGGTTGTAGGTGGCCAGCGTGCGGGCCACCTCGCTGATGTGGGCCTGGTCCGACACCGGCTCCAGGGTCTTGTCCACCAGGTTGCCCAGCGGTTCGGGCGGCGGGAAGCGCAGCAGCTGCTGGATGTGGACGACGCCGAGGAACCGGCCCGTCGGCGTCTCCAGCGGGGGCCGGGCAATGAAGATCGACGACGCCAGGGCAGGGGAGAGCTCTTCGCGGCGCACGTGGGCCAACGCCTCCGCGACGGTGGCTTCCGGGGGCAGGATGACCGGAACCGGGGTCATCAGGCCGCCGGCGGTGTCCTCGTCGTATTCGAGCAGCCGCCGGACGTCTTCGGCACCTTCGGGCTCCATCAGCTGGAGCAGCTCCTCGGCCTGGGCGCTCGGGAGTTCGGCGAGGAGGTCGGCGGCGTCGTCCGGGTCCATCTCCTCAAGCACGTCCGCGGCACGGTTCACGTCGAGGGCGGAGAGGATCTCCACCTGGTCGCCTTCGCGCATCTCCTGCAGGACGTCCGCCAGCCGTTCGTCCTGCAGCTCACTGGCGACCTCGAAGCGGCGCTTGTCGCTCATCTCCTGCAGGGCTTCGGCGAAGTCCGCAGGCTTGAGATCCTCGTGGGTGGCGACAAACTGGGTGGCGGCCTGGGGCTCCGTGTGGGCGCCCTGCTGCGCGTCGGCCCAGTCGATGATCAGCGTCTCGTTGCGGCGCAGCCTGCTCAGCGGGGACAGGGAGTGGCCGCGGCGGACAAAGAGCTTGCTGACAAACCAGTCACCGGAGCGGTGCCTGTCCATCGCGATGTCCTCGATCGTGGCGTCCCCGCTGCCGTCGGCGAGCGTGACGCGGCGGTCGAACATTTCGGCCACCACGAGGGTTTCGGCGCCGCGCTGTTCGAAGCGGCGCAGGTTCACCAGCCCGGTGCAGATGACTTGGGTCTGGTCGATCGAGGTGATCCGGGTCATGGGCACGAAGACCCGTTTCTTCCCGGGGACCTCGACGACGATGCCCACAACGTGCGGGGCGCCGCGGGTGCCGCGGGAGAGCACGACAACATCGCGCAGCCGGCCCAGGCGGTCGCCCAGTGGGTCGAAGACGTCGAGGCCGAGCAGGCGCGCGACAAACACCCGCGAAACATTTGTGCTCACCTGTACAGGCTACCGAGTCCGCTCTCTTTTAGCTGAATTTACAGCCGGTGCCCAGCAGGATAGGTAAGAATAGGCGTATGTCAAACATTTTTGGTGCTCCCAGGGCTGGCGCCCCCAACGGCCCGGACGAGGCCCGCAGTGTCCCCAAGGGCGACACCGTCGGTTCCTACAACTCCTACCTGGACGCCCAGAAGGCGGTGGACTACCTCGCGGACCAGCAGTTCCCGGTGCAGATGGTCTCGATCGTGGGCAACGACCTGAAGATGGTGGAACGGGTTACAGGCCGGCTGACGTACCCGCGGGTGGCCCTGTCCGGCGCGCTGAGCGGCATGTGGTTCGGATTGTTCGTCGGCATCATGCTGTCCTTCTTCGCCACCACGCCCGGGTATTTCTCCATTGTGACGTCCGTGCTGATGGGCGCGGCGTTCTTTATGCTGTTCGGCATCGTCACGTACGCCATGCAGCGGGGGAAGCGCGACTTCACCTCCACGAGCCAGGTGGTGGCGACCAATTACGACGTGGTGGTGTCCTTTGAGGCCGCGAACGAGGCACGGCGGTTGCTCCACCAGTTGCCCATGACTCAGCGTGACGCCTCGGCATCGGCAGGAACGGCCGCCTACTCCCAGCGGGATTACCAGCACCAGCCCTACCAGCCGGGTCCCGGGCAGGGTTCCGACCAGCCGGGCCAGCAGGGCCAGCCGGGCCAGCAGGGCCAGGGTCCGCAGCGTCCCGCGGGCTGGAACGACCCCTACGGCCAGCGGGCTCCCGAGTCCGGCGGACAGCCCGCCGGCGGCTGGCAGCCCGGCAACCAGCCGGCGCCGGGCCATGAGGCCGGGCCTTCGCACCAGCCGGCGGGATCTCCCGACGCCGCGCCGGACAAGGAAGAAGCGGCCAAGCCCTCCGGGTTCTCCTACCCGGATCTGCCCGACGGCCGCCCGCAGTACGGGGTCCGCGTGAACGACGCGCCCAAGCAGGAGCCCGGTCAGGGCGGCCCGCAGCAGTAGCCCGCGGCCGCTACCCGGAAATGCTGAAGGCCTCCGCCCGGAACGATCCGGGCGGAGGCCTTCTGCGTGCCGGCGGCTGCGCCGCCGGGACAAGCGGAACTACGCCGTCTGGCCGTCCACTTCCTGGTAGATGCCCGCCATCCAGGACTCGACGTCGTCGGCCTTGCGGGGCAGGGCGGCGCTGAGGTTGACCGGACCGTCGGCGGTCATGAGGATATCGTCCTCGATCCGGACGCCGATGCCGCGGTATTCCGCGGGGATGGCGAGGTCCTCGTCCTTGAAGTACAGGCCGGGTTCGATCGTGAAGACCATGCCGGGGGTGAGCACACCGTCGAGGTACAGTTCGCGCTTGGCCTGCGCGCAGTCATGCACGTCGAGGCCCAGGTGGTGGCTGGTGCCGTGCGGCATCCAGCGGCGGTGCTGCTGGCCCTCGGCGCTGATGGCTTCCTCGACGGAGACCGGCAGCAGGCCCCAGCCGGCCAGCCGCTCCGCCAGTACGGTGGTCGCGGCCGTGTGGATGTCGCGGAACTTCGTGCCCGGCTGTGCGGCGGCAAACCCGGCGTCGGCGGCGTCGAGCACTGCCTCGTAGACCTTGCGCTGGATCTCGGAGAACGTGCCGTTGGCCGGCAGGGTCCGGGTGATGTCCGCGGTGTAGAGCGAATCGGCTTCGACGCCGGCGTCGAGCAGCAACAGCTCGCCGGCATTGACCTTGCCGGTGTTCCGGGTCCAGTGCAGCACCGTGGCGTTGTTGCCTGAAGCAGCGATCGTGTCGTAGCCGAGCTCGTTGCCTTCCTCCCGGGCACGGGCGAAGAACGCGCCCTCGACGACGCGCTCGCCGCGCTGGTGGGTGAGTGCCCGCGGCAGGGACTTGACAACCTCGGTGAACCCCTGGACGGTGGCGGCGACGGCAATCTTCATCTGCTCGACTTCCCACTCGTCCTTGAGCAGGCGCAGTTCGGAGAGGGCCTCGGTGAGCTTCTCGTCGAGGGCGTCAAGGATGCCCAGGTCCAGGTTCTCCGGGTCCTTGGCCGTGTTGTAGCGCGCGGTGTCCACGAGGGCGTCGATGTTCTCGTCCACCTTCCGCACCAGCCGGATGGAGATCCCGCCGATTTCGGGGGCACCCACGTTCTTGGTGATGCCAAGTTCGAGTTCGCTGATGTCCGCCGTGTCCAGGCCGAGGCGGGCCTTGAATTCGGCCAGGGTGGGACGGGCGCCGATCCAGAACTCGCCGGAGCGGGAGTCCGCGTAGAACTGTTCGGTGTCGCGCCCGGCCAGCGGGCGGAAGTACAGCGTCGCGCGGTGGTGGCCGCCGTCGTCGCCCTTGCCCTCCTCCACGGGTTCCAGGATGAGCACGGCGTCGGGTTCGTGGTCCAGGCCGAGGCCGGTCAGGTGCGCGAAGCCGGAGTGCGGGCGGAAGCGGTAGTCGCAGTCGTTCGAGCGGACCTTCAGCGGACCGGCGGGAATGACCAGGCGTTCGCCTTTGAACTGCTCTGAAATGGCGCGGCGGCGGGTGGCTGCGTGGCCGGCGACGGCGTCGCGTTCCGGCAGCTGCTCGCGGGACGGGGCCCAGTTGCTGGCCATAAACGCCTTGAAGGCATCGGAGCTGGGCCGCTGTGAGCGGTTGTTGACGCGCTCGTCGAGGGGCTGGGAAGCGGAGACTTGGGTGTTATCTGCATCGTTCACCGTCCCATAGTCTCACCAGCGGAGCGGCTTAGGCCAACAGGCCGGGGCGTTCATCCGCTGTATCCCTCCAGGGTCTGCCACACCGATCTACTAGGCTGGTGACGTGAGGATCGACCTGCATGCCCACTCGAATGTTTCCGACGGCACCCAAGCGCCCGGCGCGGTGATGGCTTCGGCGGCGGAGGCGGGACTCGACGTCGTCGCCCTGACCGATCATGACACCACCGACGGCTGGGCGGAGGCCACGCTGGCGGCCCGGGAACACGGCGTTGCGCTGGTGCCGGGAATGGAGGTCTCCTGCCGGACGGTGGAGGGCATCAGCGTGCACCTCCTCTGCTACCTGCATGACCCGACGCACCCCGGGCTGCTGGAGGAAATCACCAAAGCCAAGGACGCCCGGTTCACCCGGGCCGAACGGATGGTCAGCCTGCTCGCGGAGGACTACCCGCTGAGCTGGGACGATGTCATCCACCATGTGTCCCCCGGCGCGACGCTTGGCCGGCCGCACATCGCCGACGCGCTCGTCGCCGCTGGTGTGGTCGCTGACCGCACCGAGGCGTTCGAATCCATCCTGACCTCGCGTTCACGCTACTTTGTGCAGCACTACGCGCCTGACCCGGCGTTCGCCGTCGAACTGGTCCGCGCGGCAGGCGGCGTGCCGGTGTTCGCCCATCCCGTGGCGTCCGCCCGCGGGCGGATCGTGGGGGAGCGCACGTACCGGGAGATGATCGACGCCGGGCTGGCCGGGCTGGAAATCTACCACCGGGACAATCCGGAGGAGGGCCGGGCGTTCCTGCGCAAGCTCGCGGACCGGCACGGGCTGCTGGTCACGGGCTCCTCCGACTACCACGGGGCCGGGAAACCGAACCTGCTGGGCGAGAACCTGACTTCGCCCGAGGTATTTGCCCGGATCGAGGAACTGGGAACCGGAACCCCCGTGGTGCGCTGACCCCCGCACCCTCGCCTGTTGAGCTATCAGTTTTGGTCCCTATCGGGCCCGAATAGCCACCACAAGTGATAGCGCAACGGGGGTTTAGTTGCCCGGGAAAGCGGTGAACGCGGCGTGCGGGGCGAGCCGCTTCTCCATGACGTCGATCGCGGGCTGGTTCTGGTCCACGCAGACGAACCTGCGGTCCAGCTTCGCCGCGACGGCGCCCAGCGTCCCGGAACCCGCGAAGAAGTCCAGGCACCAGTCGCCGGGCCGGCTGGACGCTGCCACGACACGACGGATCAGCCCTTCCGGCTTCTGCGTGGGGTAGCCGGTCTTCTCCTTGCCGGTGGGGGAGACGATCGTGTGCCACCAGACGTCCGTGGGCAGCTTGCCGAGCTCGCGCTTGGCCGGAGTGACGAGGCCGGGGGCCATGTACGGCTCCCGGTCCACCTCGGCGCTGTCGAAGTGGTATTTCGTGGGGTTCTTGACGTACACGAGGATGTTGTCGTGCTTGGTGGGCCAGCGGTATTTGGCGCGGGCACCGTAGTCGTAGGCCCAGATGATCTCGTTCAGGAAGCACTCGCGGCCGAAAATGGCGTCGAGCATGACCTTGGCGTAGTGCACCTCCCGATAGTCCAGGTGCAGGTACAGGGTGCCGTCGTCGGCGAGCAGCCGCCAAGCCTCGACGAGCCGCGGCTCGAGGAAGGTCCAGTAGTCGCTGAACGCGTCGTCGTACTTGTGCAGCGCGCCCTTGATGGTGTCGTAGGACCGGCCCTTGAACCCGACCCGGTCGCCCTCGCCGCCGGCGTTGAGCACCATCTTTGTTTCCTGGCGCTTCTGGACCCGGCCGGTGTTGAAGGGCGGGTCCACGTAAATCAGTGTGAAGGCGCCGTCCGGCAGCGTCGGGAGGTACTCCGCGTTGTCCGCGTGTACCACCAGGTTGCTGCCGTCCGGCGCCCAGACGGTGTCAGCCACGTTGGGGTTTAGGCCTCGGTGCTGCTGGCCGGAGCCCCGGCCTGTGCCTCGCCTGCGACCACTTCGCCGTTGCGGCGGCGGGTGCGGGTGCGGCGGCGGGCGCGGGTGGCGCGGTCAACCTCGGTCGGCGCGCTGGCCGTTGCCTTGGCCGGGGCGTCGGCGGCGGGGCCGGTGCTGGCTTCGGCCTCGGCGGGACGACGACGGCGGTCTCCTGACCGTGTGCTGTCCTGTCCGCCGGCGGCGCCACCGCTGCGGCGTCCGTCGCGGCCGCCGGAGCGTCCGCCGCTACGGGTGCTGTCGGCATCGCCGGAGCGTCCGCCGCTACGGGTGCTGTCGGCATCGCCGGAGCGTCCGCCGCTGCGGCTTCCGTCGCGCCCGCCCGTGCTGCTGCCGGCACCACCGCTGCGGCTTCCGCCGCTGCGGGTACTGTCGCGTCCGCCAGTGTTCTTCTTGCCGGTCTCGCCCAGGTCCTCCAGAACCTCGGCGTCGACGCCTGCCAGCACCCGCTTGTCGCGGGGCAGACGGCCCTTGGTGCCCTCGGGGATGTCGAGTTCCTCGAACAGGTGCGGCGAGGAGGAGTAGGTTTCCACCGGCTCCGGGACGCTGAGTCCCAGGGCCTTGTTGATCAGGCCCCAGCGGGGCATGTCGTCCCAGTCGACGAAGGTCACGGCAGTGCCCTTGTTGCCGGCGCGGCCGGTGCGGCCCACGCGGTGCAGGTAGATCTTTTCGTCTTCGACGCACTGGTAGTTGATGACGTGCGTGACGTCGTCGACGTCGATGCCGCGGGCGGCGACGTCGGTGGCGACGAGAACGTCAACCTTGTTGTTGCGGAAGGCGCGGAGGGCCTGCTCACGGGCGCCCTGGCCGAGGTCGCCGTGGATGGCGGCGGCGGCGAAGCCGCGGTCCACGAGTTCCTCGGCAACCTTTGCGGCGGTGCGCTTGGTCTTGGTGAAGATAATGGTGCGGCCGCGGCCGCGGGCCTGCAGGATGCGGGCAACAACCTCGATCTTGTCCATGCTGTGGGCACGGTAGATCAGCTGGCGGATGTCGCGCTTGGTCAGGCCCTCGTCGTCCGGGTCGGCGGCGCGGATGTGGGTCGGCTGCGTCATGTAGCGGCGGGCCATGGCGATGACCGGGCCGGGCATGGTGGCGGAGAACAGCAGCGTCTGGCGGACGGGCGGTGTGCCGGCGATGAGGGTCTCGACGTCGGGCAGGAAGCCGAGGTCCAGCATTTCGTCGGCCTCGTCGAGGATGACCATCTTGACGTTCTTCAGGACGAGGTGCTTCTGCTTGTACAGGTCGATGAGGCGGCCGGGAGTACCGACGACCACCTCGACGCCCTTCTGCAGCGCCTCGACCTGCGGCTCGTAGGCGCGGCCGCCGTAGATCGTGGTGATCCGGGCGTTGCGCTTGCGGGCGGCGTTCTGCAGGTCGCTGGCAACCTGGACCGCCAGTTCACGGGTCGGGACGATCACGAGGGCCTGCGGGGCGCCGGGGGCGGGGAGTTTGTCGAACCCGGCGTCGTCCGGTCCGATGACGCGCTGCAGCGCCGGGATGCCGAAGCCGAGGGTCTTACCGGTTCCGGTCTTGGCCTGGCCGATGATGTCGTGGCCGCTCAGGGCGACCGGCAGGGTCATGGCCTGGATCGGGAAGGGGTGGGTAATGCCGGCGTCGGCAAGGGACTCCACGATATCGGCGCGGACGTTGTAGTCAGCGAAGGTCTTCTCGGCAATCTCGTGCGGCTTTTCGTCCGAGATGATGGTCTCTTCCGGCTCGATCGTTTCCGTTCCGGAGTCGTCGGTCAGAAGCTGGTGCGTGTGCAATTCACTCACAGGGGAGTTTCCTTATTCATTTGGGCTGCGCTGCTTGCTCAACGGGGCCGGCCGGGTGGCCGTTCCGGAGCACGCTCAGGCGCGCAAGCAAATCCAGTGGAAGCCGATCGCGGGCTATCTAAATGCTGGCACTGGGGACCAGCGGGTCAATCTCAAGATCGCGTAGGGGCGGGCTTGTTGAATTCGAAAATCAAGGAAATCAACGACCGGGCATCCATATCTACCCTTCCAGTCTAGCTGTACACGGCCCGGATCCTTGACGGACCGAAATGTGTCACTAATGATGCGCGCGCAGACACCACGCCGACCGCTCAGCCCACCAGCTCCAGCCGGACCTCGCGGGCGGCAATGTCGGCGGAAACAATCCGCACCCGGACGTGGGTGCCGGGTTCCAGTTCGCCGGGGCAGCGGGCCGTGACCGCAGGCTCCGCGATCTGCACGATCCCGGAGGGACCGTTTCCGTTGCCGCCCCCGTTGCCGTTCTTTCCGTTGCCGTTCCCGTTCCTGCTTTTTCCGTTCGCGCCTTTCCCGTTACCGGAGGGTTTGGAACCAGAGATCACGACGGCGTCGAACTCCTGGCCGACGTGGTTGACCAGCAGTGCCGCCTCGACGGTGTCGAGGGCGAGCCGCTCCAGCCGGGCGGCCAGCTGGTCCGAGGCGGCCATGATCGCGGGCAGCGACGGCAGGGCTTCGCGGGCCCAGGCCGGGACCTCCGCGCCGTTGCTGAGTGCCTCGCAGATCACCAGGACAAAACGGTCGATCAGCCGGCGCAGCGGAGCAGTGGAGTGGGCGTAGGCGGCCCCGATCGCGGCCTGGATGGCGGCGTCTGGAACCGTTCCGTCGAACGGGGTGTACCCGGCGCCGCGGAACAGCATGCCGGCCGAGTGCACGATCGCCAGCTGCTGCGGGTCCGTCGGATCAAGGGTGCGCAGGTATTCGCCGTAGCTCATTTCGCCGTCCCAGGGCTTGCCCAGGGCGCGGGTCTGGCGGTGGAAGTGCGCCAGCGATGCGGCATCCGGGGCCGGCATGGTGCGCAGGATGCCGACTTTGCCCTGCAGCATGATCCCAGCGGCCGCCATCCCCGTCATCAGGGAAATCTGGGCGTTCCAGTCCTCTACGGGCAGCGGCGGGGCAGCGACAATCCGGTAGCCGCCGTCGGGCAGCTGCTCGATTTCCTGTTCCGGCATGTTGAGGCTGGCGCCTCCACGGAGCCGTTCCAGCTCCACCCGCTTCATTCCGACTTCCTTGAGCAGCTGCAGGACGGGCACGGCGGTGCCGGCGTCGAGCTCGGCCTGCACGCCCGGGTAACTGAGCTTGGCGCGGCTGCGGACCGCGGCCCGGCGGACCCGCACCGTGGACACCTCGGCGGCGGCGTCCAGCTCGAATTCCCACACAAACGCGGCGCACAGCTGGCCGGCCAGCAGGCTTCCGGCCTCCTCGCTGATGACCTCCGGGTGCAGCGGAATCCGGCCATCCGGGGTGTAAAAGGTCTGGCCGCGGCGGCGGGTCTCGGCGTCGAGGGCACCTCCGGGGGCAACAAAGGAGGGGACGTCGGCGATCGCGTAGAACACCGTGTAGCCCTCGCCGGAGCGGTCGATGAAGAGGGCCTGGTCCAGGTCGGTGGACGACGCCGGATCGATGGTCACGAACTCGATGTGCGTGAAATCCAGGTCCGGCAGCTCGTGGCGGGCGACTGCCTCCTTGGCCTCCCGGAGCGCGTCCTCGGGGAAGGGGCCGGGCAGTTCAAGCGTTGCCCGCAGCGCGCTGAGCGCCTCGGCCAGTTGATTCTGTTGCCGGTGGACGCTCGGGGTCAGGCGGTGATGGGACACGAAAATCAGATTAGCTTCATTTGCGCCATTAGTCTTGGATCATGAGCACATCCCCGGCTGATCCCGCCCGATACCACAGCTTTCTGAGGGATCTGCTCGGTGTGATGGCCTACGGCGAGCTCTCCGCCTTCGAACGGCTCTCCTCCGACGCGCGGTATTCACCGTCCCTGCACGACCGCGCGGTGCTGGGCAGGATCGCCGTGATCGAGTTCCAGCACTACGAACTCGTGAGCGCCAAGCTCGATGCCATGGGCCTGGACCCGGAGGCGGCCATGCTGCCGTTCCAGCCATCCGTGGACCACTTCCACGAACGAACCCGCCCGGCGGACTGGTACGAATCCCTCATGAAGGCGTACGTGATCGACACCGTCTCCGCCGATTTCTACCGGGCCATTTCACGCTACGTCGACGCCGGGACCCGGGACCTGGTGGAGCAGATCCAGGCCGATGAAGAGGCCACGGCGGTGCTGCGGGAACGGCTCAAGTCCGCCCTGGCCGATGACCCGCGGCTGGCGTCACGGCTGGCGCTGTGGGCCAGGCGCCTCCTCGGGGAAGCCCTGACCCAGGCCCAGCGGGTGAGCTTCGAGCACGCGTTCGTCGGCGGCCTGGCCGGCGCGAATGAGGACGGGTCCACGGACGACGGGTCCAGGGAACTTGTCCGCGGGCTCATGGCGGAACTGGCAGCCAACCACTCGCGCCGGATGACGGCGCTCGGTCTGGCCGGTTGAGTCTGGCCGGCTGAGCGCCGCGCTCAGTTGCCGGCGGCGTCGAGTGCGGCCAGCAGGGCCCGGGCGGCGCCGGCGGGATCGTCGGCTTCGGTGATGGCCCGGACCACCACGATCCTGCGGGCGCCGGCTGCCACCACCTCTTCCACGTTTCCGAGGTCGATGCCGCCGATCGCAAACCACGGCACACCATCTGCCACCTGGCCCTCGGCAGTCTTCCCCTCGGCAGTCTTCCCCTCGGTTGTCTTCCCCTCGGTTATCTTCCCCGCCGGGGCTCCGGCCCGGCGGCCCGCCTCCGCCGCATAGCGCACCAGATCAAGTCCGACGGCGGCGCGCCCCGGTTTCGTGGGAGTGGCCCACACCGGTCCGACGCAGAAGTAGTCCAGGCCATCGCTGCCGGCTGAGGACGCAAGGGCCGCGTCCACCTGCTCCGGGCTGTGGGTGGACAGTCCGATCACGGTGTCCTTGCCCAGGAACGTCCTGGCGGCGCCGGTGGGGATGTCCTTCTGCCCGATATGGAATACCGGAGCCCCGGCGAGCGAGGCGAGGTCCGCCCGGTCGTTGACAGCCCAGAGGCGGTTATGGCGGCGGGCTGCCTGGTGCAGGACCTCCAGCAGTTCCAGTTCCTCGGCCGCCTCCAGCGACTTGTCGCGCAGCTGGATGATATCGACGCCGCCGGCAAAAGCCTCGTCCACGAAGTCAGCAAAGTCGCCGCGGCCCTGCCGGGCATCGGTGCAGAGGTATAGGCGGGCGGTGGTGTGGACGGCATCCTGGCTCATGCCCCCAGCCTAGTTCCTCTAAACTGGGCCAATACCGCGGGAGCCCGCCGCCGTCGACGCCACCAGCGTCCGGCGCCGGCAGGCTGAGAGGGCGTCAGAGCCGACCGCTTGACCTGATCCGGTTAGTACCGGCGTAGGGAAGGAATCCTTCATGGACACCACATCCGCCCGCGGCACGGCCGCGGGCAATGACGCCGCGGCGCCTGCGGCCGCTGCCGATGACACCGAAGCCGGGAAATGTTACGACGTCGCCGTGATCGGCGGCGGCGTTGTGGGCCACGGAATCGCGTGGGCGGCGAGGCGCTCCGGCCGAACGGTCGCCCTCATCGACGACGCCCCGGGCAGCGGCGCCAGCTGGGCCGCCGCCGGCATGCTCGCCCCCGTCAGTGAACTGCACTACCAGGAAGAATCCCTCCTGGAGCTCATGCTCGAGTCCTCACGCCTCTGGCCGGCATTTGCCGCCGCGCTGGAGGACGGGGGAGACGGGCCGGATACCTGCGCCGCCGCCGGTGCCGCCAGCACGGGGTACCTCACGACGCCGACCCTCGCCGTGGGCGCCGACGCCGCCGACCGCCGGGCGCTCGCGGACCTGCGCACCGTCCAGCAGGCGTCCGGCCTTGCCGTCGAGCCGCTGAGTGTCCGGGAGGCGCGCATGCGCGAACCCCTGCTGAGCCCCGGCATCTCCTGCGCCTTCGGCATTCCCGCCGACCACCAGGTGGACCCCCGCCGGCTGCTCGCCCGGATCGCGGAACTCCTGGCCGCGGACAGCCACTGCGACACGATCGGGCGTCGCGCTGCCGGGCTGTCCTGGCAGGACGGGCGCGTGGCCGGGGCGGACCTCGCCGGCGGCGGCACGGTCCTGGCCCGGGAAACCATCGTCGCCAACGGCCTCGGCGCCGCCGCGCTCCGGGGCCTGCCCGCCGGACTCCGGCTGCCGCTGCGGCCGGTCCACGGCGATATTCTCCGGCTCCGGGTCCCGCAGAAGCTGCGGCCGCTCCTGACATCCACCGTGCGGGGACTGGTCCGCGGGGTGCCCGTCTACATCGTTCCCCGGCAGGACGGCACAGTGGTGATCGGTGCCACGCAGCGGGAGGATGCCCTCGGCGAAAACGGCCAGGCACCGGATGGCGCCACCCCCGGCTCCGCCGGCTCCGCAGTGTCCGCCGGCGGCGTCTACCAGCTGCTGCGCGACGCCCAGCACCTGGTCCCCGCCGTCGCCGAACTCGAACTGCTCGAGGCCACCGCCAGGGCCCGGCCCGGGACCCCGGACAACGCGCCCCTGCTGGGCCGCGTGGCGGAACCGGGCGGCCAGGGGGACATTGCGGGGCTGATTATCGCCACCGGCTTCTTCCGGCACGGAATCCTCCTCACGCCGGCCGCCGCGGAGATCTGCCGGCAGCTGCTCGACGGCGTCGAGGACCCCCGCTGGGCCTGTTTCCGGCCGGACAGGTTCGCCGCCGGTACCGGGCCCGCTGGCCAGGCCTCCACCCGACAGCAGAACATGACCACGCGGACCACCAATCCCAACCCTGAGCACAGCAAGGAATCGGTATGAACATCACATTGAACGGAACCGGGCACACGCTTCCTGACGGCGCCTCGGTGGGCGCCCTCGTCAGCGCGGTCACCGGCCGGCCGCTGGCCCCGAACGGCCAGTCTGCGGACGGCGGGAAACTCGGGGTCGCCGTCGCCCGTAACGCCGAGGTGGTTCCCCGCAGCCAGTGGCACGGCACCGCGCTCGCCGACGGCGACGACGTCGAGCTGGTCACGGCGGTGCAGGGAGGATGAGCAGCGCGGAAAACACCACACTGGCAGCGGCACCGAAGGCGTCAACGGCTGGCGGGGATCCGTTTGAGGTGGATGGCGTGCAGCTCGGGTCGCGGCTGATCATGGGCACCGGCGGGGCGCCGAGCCTGGACGGTCTTGGGGCTGCGTTGCTGGCGTCAGGCACCGAGCTCACCACCGTCGCCATGCGCCGCTACTCGCCGGCGGAGACGGGTTCGCTGTTCCAGCTGCTGCTGGACCACAACATCCGGGTGCTGCCCAACACCGCCGGCTGCTTCACCGCCAGGGACGCCGTGCTGACCGCCGAACTGGCCCGCGAAGCCCTCGAAACGGACTGGGTGAAGCTGGAAGTCATCGCGGACGAGCGCACCCTGCTGCCGGACGCCGTCGAACTCGTCGAGGCCACCGAGCAGCTCGTGGGCCGGGGGTTCAAAGTCTTCGCCTACACCAACGACGACCCCGTGCTTGCCCTGCGGCTCGAAAACCTCGGCGCCGCCGCGGTGATGCCGCTGGGCGCGCCGATCGGCACCGGCCTGGGCATCCTGAATCCACACAATATCGAACTCATCGTCTCGCGTGCCTCCGTGCCCGTGGTCCTCGACGCCGGCATCGGCACGGCCTCCGACGCCGCCCTCGCCATGGAGCTTGGCTGCGACGCCGTGCTGCTGGCCACGGCCGTGACCCGGGCACAGAATCCGGTGTTGATGGGGGAGGCCTTCAAGCACGCGGTGATCGCCGGTAGGCTGGCGAAAAGGGCCGGCAGGATCCCGCGCCGGGAACACGCGCTGGCGTCCTCGGCCATGGAGGGACGGGCCGAATTCCTGTAGGCCCCTCCGGCGCAGCAAAGGAGCCTGCCATGGCAGCCACAGAGGACATCCTCAACGAGGGCCAGGTCGACGCGGCCCTGGCGGGGCTGCCGGACTGGAGGCACCGGCTCGGCGGTCTCGTCACCGTCTACAAAGCGCCGACGGCGGCCGCGGCGCTGGAACTGATCGCCGCCGTCGGACGCCTGGCCGAAGAACAGAACCACCACCCCGACCTGGACTGGCGCTACCGCAGAGTCTTCCTGCGATACAGCTCCCACGACGCCGGGGACAACGTCACGCGGCGGGACGTCGCCGCCGCAACAGCCGCCGGCGCGGCCGCCGCCCGGCTCGGCGCTGTCGCGGAACCTCCGCCGCAGTAGGTCCGGGGCCGGTCCCGGGCCAGCGGAAACAGCGGCGATCGGGGCCTTAACGAACCGTGACCACGCACCCGGGCGGGCGGTGGTCAAGGTTGCAGGGCTGCTGCCGCGAACGGCTAGTAGCGCAGGATGGCGGTGAGCCGGGCGGTGTCGCGGCCGGTGCGGGTCTTGCCGAGGTAGAGCACAGCCGCCACGGCGGCGGCGGCGCCCAGGACCATGGGCAGTATCCACGGAATCCAGGTCAGCCCGGGCTGGTAGCCCAGTCCGGCGGCGATGAAGATGATCCAGCTCAACATCCCGGCGGTGAGCGATACCCCTGCCGGGACCGCTATGCCGTACTTGGCGTGCCGCTTGTCATTGGCCCAGACCACAAAGCCCGCGGCCACGGTCACCAGGGCAACCACAATCAGGGAAAGCATGTTTGGACTCCTTGCGGATCTGGGGACTGGGTTCAGCAGCGGCCGGTGGTGACTAGAACGCGCCGAAACCGACGCGGCGCACTTCCTCGGCGCCGATTTCAACATAGCCCAGGACATTCGAGGGAATGATGATCTGGCGGCCCTTTTCGTCCGTCAGCCGCAGCTCCGAGCCCTTGGCGATGGCCTCGCCGACCAATTTAGCCACGGCGTCGGCATCCTGGGCCGATTCCAGGACAATCTCGCGGCCGATGTTCTGAATGCCGATCTTTACTTCCACAGCAAGGCCTCCCAGCCAATCAAAGTCCAACAAAAATCAAAGCGTCATCTCTATTTGTAGTCTAGGTTTCCTTGGGGAAGCGTGAGATTCCGCGCCAAGCTAAACGGTAGATCAGGTCGCTGGCCACATCGAGGTCAAGATTGCCGTCGGTTTCCAGCCAGTACCGGGCGCTGACATGCGCCAGTCCGGCGAGTCCGCGGCCCAGCAACTGGGACTCCAGTTCGGGCAGCTTCGTGTCCTCCGCGATGACCCGGGCGACGGCGTCGGCGAAGGTCTTGTTGAACGCTTCCAGCCGCGCGCTGACGTCGGGGTCGTTGACGAGATCGGACTCGAAAACCAGGCGGTGGGCCTGGTCGTCGCTGGCGATGAAGCGGAAGTAGGCGCGCATGACGGCCTGGACGCGCTCATCGTTGTCGGTGGTGGAGTTGAGGGCCCCCAGCAGCAGCTCGGTCAGCTTGCTCAGCTGGCTGTCCAGCAGCGCGATATACAGCTCGCGTTTGGACGGGAAGTGCTGGTACAGCACGGGCTTGCTGACGTGGGCGGTCTCGGCGATCTCGTCCATCGCGGCGCCGTGATATCCGTTGGCGACGAACACTTCCTGGGCCGCCGCGAGCAGCTGTGCCCGGCGTTCATCGCGGGGCAGCCGTGCCGACCGCTGTCCGCCTCGTGCCGGTGCCTCCGGCGACTTACCTGCGTGACCCCGCTCAACCGGTGCCTGATGAACCACTGTCGGCCTTCTTTCGCTTGCTGTTACTTCCACTTTACGTGTCAGTAATATGACCTGGCGGCAACTTCGGGCATAGATTGAAGTATGGCTTCCAAGTTCACCCCCAATGCTGCCCCCGCAACCCCGGAAACGGCGCCCGGACCACTGGTGGAGCCGGCTGACGGCTTGAGCACGGAAGAAGTCGAACGCTACTCCCGCCACCTCATCATCCCGGAGATCGGGGCGATCGGGCAGCGCCGCCTGAAAAACGCCAAGGTCCTCGTGATCGGCGCCGGCGGCCTCGGGTCTCCCGCGCTGCTCTACCTGGCCGCCGCCGGCGTGGGCACCCTGGGCATCGTCGACGACGACACCGTGGACCTGAGCAACCTGCAGCGCCAGGTGATCCACGGCGTCGCCGATGTGGGCCGGCCCAAGATCGAGTCCGCCCGGGACGCCATCGCCGCGCTGAACCCGCTGGTGGAGGTCCGCCTCCACAATGTCCGCCTGGACGCCTCAAACGCGCTGGAATTGTTCGCCGGCTACGACCTCATCCTCGACGGCGCGGACAACTTCGCCACCCGGTATCTTGTGAACGACGCCGCAGCGATCCTCGGCAAGCCCTACATCTGGGGTTCGATCTTCCGCTTCGACGGGCAGGTCAGCGTCTTCTGGGAACAGCACGGCCCCACCTACCGCGATCTGTACCCCGAGGCGCCGCCCGCAGGTTCCGTGCCGTCCTGCGGGGAAGGCGGCGTGTTCGGGATGCTGTGCGCTGCCGTGGGCTCGCTCATGGTGACGGAGGCCGTGAAGCTGATCACCGGCGTCGGGCGCTCACTGCTGGGCAGGGTGGCGCTCTTCGACGCACTCGGCGGGACCTGGCGCGAAATCAAGGTCTCCCGCGATCCCGAGGCGGAACGGATCACGGAACTCACCGACTATGAGGCGTTCTGCGGCATCGCCCCCGCCGCGGAGGCGGGCACCGAACATACCGTGACGGCGGCGCAGCTGGCCACGATGCTGGCCTCCCGCACGGCCGGGCTCAAGGACTTCCAACTCGTCGACGTGCGCGAGACCGGGGAATTCGAGATCGTCCGGATCGACGGGGCGGTGCTGATCCCGCAGGGCCGGATCTTGGCCGGGGAGGCGTGGCACGAGCTTCCGCAGGACCGGGACATCGTGTTCCTCTGCAAGGGCGGGACCCGGTCCGCGGCCGTCCTCGCCGCCGCCCGGACTGCCGGCTACGAGCGCGTCAGCCACCTCGACGGCGGAATCCTGGCCTGGGTGCGGGACGTTGAGCCCGGGAAACCGGTCTACTGACCCAGTGCGCGGTGTTAGCGGCGGAGCTCAGTTGACGGCCCGATGCCGGGCCGCTTGAGTGCCTCAAGATGGTCTTTCACCCGCAGTGGGTGATGACTGCCCCCACTGGAACCGCTAGCTTGGCGAACATGTGATTGACCAGCCTCCGTCGCCTGTGAGTCCTCACTATAAGCTCCCGCAGTCCGGCGGACGGCCAGCGGAAGGAGGAGGGATGCCCAACTGCAACCATGGTCGCGCCGGTCCCGTTCCCGCGGCGCTTCCGTTTGCCGGGAGCCGTCTTTCGGGCGGACGCTGGCTGATGTCGACCCGCTCTGAAAGCAGGACATTCGGGGTGGCCCGAATCGTCACAGCCGCGCCGGGTTGCCGGTAATGAGCGGGCCCGCCGCGTCGCCGCCCAGCTTCGATCCGGCTGTCGTAATTCGTTCCAGGCCATACATCGCCGCGCTCCTGCTGGCAGCGGTCTTGGGCGTCCCCATCTCGGCTGTTGCGTACGGCTTTCTCGCTTTGGTCGCTGCAGTCCAGCGCTACATCTTCGACGGGCTGCCGAATCAAGTCCTCGGGGGTCCTGCTCCCGCGTGGTGGCCGGTTCCCTGGTTGGTGCTGTGTGGGCTGTTGACGGCGTTGACCATCCGGTATTTGCCGGGAACCGGGGGCCACTCGCCCGCCTTCGGATTCAAGACGGGCGGCGGTCCGCCCGCCGGCCGGGAGCTCGTGGGCATCTTTCTCGCGGCGCTGGCCACGCTCAGCCTGGGTGCGGTGCTCGGACCCGAGGCGCCGCTGATCGCAATCGGTGGCGGCCTCGGGGCGTTGGCGGTGCACCTGGTGAACAAGGACGCCCCGCCGATGGCCCTGACGATCATGGCGTCGGCAGGCAGTTTCGCAGCGATCAGCACCCTGCTCGGGTCTCCTGTGCTCGGGGCCTTCCTGATCATGGAGGCGGCCGGGATCGGGGGAATGACTCTGAGCCTGATGGCCCTGCCCGGCCTGCTCGCTTCGGGTGTGGGGGCGCTGGTGTTCGTCGGCTTGGACGGCTGGACCGGGTTGGGCAGCTTCTCGCTGGCACTGCCGGTGGTGCCGCCTGCGGAGGCGCCGACCCTGGCGACGTTGGGCTGGGCGGTGGTCATGGGCGCGGTCGGTGCACTGCTGGGATGGTTGATCCGCTGGGTCGGTCTGTCGCTTCGTCCGATTGTGCATCTGAACCGGGCGTTGGTGACGTCCGCGCTCGGTTTGCTGATCGGTCTTACCGCGATGGCGTACCAGTTGATCTCCGGGAACAGCTTTACGCAGGTGTTGTTCTCGGGGCAGGACGCACTTCCGGAGCTGGTCGAACACGCCACGAACTACTCGCTTCCTGTCCTGATCCTGCTGATCGCTTGCAAGACCTTGGCCTACGGGCTCTCGCTGAGCGCATTCCGTGGTGGGCCGGTGTTCCCGTCGATGTTCATCGGTGCCGCGCTCGGTATTGCTGCGAGTGCGTTGCCCGGAATGAATCTCGCGGCAGCCATCGGCATGGGCATAGGAGCCATGTGCGCAGCCATGCTGCGGCTGCCGTTGACATCGACCCTGCTGGCCACGCTGTTACTGGGGGTGGATGGTGTGGCCGTCACACCCCAGGTAGTGGTGGCTGTGGCGGTGGCCTTCGTGATCACGAATGTGCTCCCGGCCCCGGGTCCGACGGCGGAGGTGGCGCCCGCCGCCGCCGGCAGTGTCCAACAGCGGGCTCCCCGGAGGGCAACGTGAGCGCGCGCCGATCGACCGTACGGGACCGGTGGATCGCCTGGTTGTTCATCGTTGGTTCGAGTCTGTTCGCCGTGGGGGCGGTGCCGTTCTACGCCGAGGCCGTGGGATTGTTCTGGTGCGGAGTCACCTTCTTCGTCGGTTCGCTGTTCTTCACCTGTGCGGCGTTCCTGCAGTACCGCGAAGCCGTTGACGCGCTTCCGGCCGTCGGTGCCGGGGGACGCCGTCCGTTGTGGGTATGGGCTCCGAGGGATCTCGTCTGGCTCGCTGGTGCGATTCAACTTGCCGGCACGCTGTGGTTCAACTGGAGCACAGCGAACGCACTGCTGGGCAATCTCAGTGCGGCGCAGACCGAGCAAAGGGTGTGGCGACCCGACGCCTTCGGCTCAGTCGCCTTCCTCCTGTCCAGCGGTGTGGCGCTGCGGTATGCCGGCCGCGGCACCATTGCCGGCCGGCCCAGGCCCCGGGCATGGAAGATCGGCGTCATCAACGTGGCCGGCTCAGTTGCGTTCGGCATCTCGGCTGCCGCGGCCTTTGTCATACCGTCGAGCGGCAGTGTCTGGAACGCCGAACTGTCCAACCTCGGCACCCTCGTGGGAGCCCTGTGCTTCCTGGCCGGCGCGATTCTGATGCTCAATCCGGAATCCACCGACGCCTCGGTTCCCGCGGACCGGGGAACTCAGCCGTAACCCTTTTCAATAGTCCTTGAAGGAGAAGTGATGTCAGCCAATTTCCAGCCGGCCGATGCCGACGTGGCACTGTTCGGCAACCGATTCGTGACCCAGGAAGTTCCGAGCCGGGAGTTCCCGGAAACCGGCATTCCGGCCGAGGACGCTCTGCGGCTGGTGTCTGAGGACCTGGCGCTGGAGGGTGATCCGGCCCGGAACCTGGCGACCTTCGTGACGACCTGGATGGAGCCGCAGGCCCAGCAGATCATCGCCGCGAACCTGCACCGCAACTTCATCGACCACGCCGAGTATCCCCGCACGGCCGAGATCGAGCAGCGCTGCATCCGGATGCTCGCCGACCTCTTCCACGCGCCAGGCGAGACGACCGGCGCGCGAACCCAGGGATCCTCCGAGGCGATCATGCTCGGCGGCCTGTCCCTGAAATGGAACTGGCGCAAGCGTCGCGAGGCCGCCGGCGCCCCGACGTCGAACCCGAACCTGGTGTTCGGCGGCGACGTGCATGTCGTATGGGAGAAGTTCTGCCGCTACTTCGACGTCGAACCGCGGATCGTGCCGCTGCAGCCGGGGAAGTACACGATCGGCCCGGACGACGTGCGGGCCCACGTCGATGAGAACACCATCGGCGTCGCAGCCGTGCTGGGTACGACGTTCACCGGGCACAAGGACGACATCGCCGGCATCAACGACCTGCTGCTGCAGATCAAGCGTGAGCAGGGCCTTGATGTGCCGCTGCACGTGGACGGGGCCAGCGGCGGGTTCGTCTGGCCGTTCCTCTACCCGGCCTCCGAGTGGGACTTCCGGCTCGAGCAGGTCCGCTCGATCAATGTCTCCGGGCACAAGTTCGGCCTGGTCTATCCCGGCATCGGCTGGCTGATCTTCCGGGAGAAGGCCGATCTGGCCAAGGAGCTCGTCTTCGAGGAGAACTATCTCGGCAAGACCGACTCGACGTTCACCCTGAACTTCTCCACCGGCTCGTCGATGGTTCTCGCCCAGTACTACAATTTCGTGCGCTATGGCCGCGCCGGTTACACCTACATCATGCGGAACATGCAGACCAACGCCCGCGTCCTCGCAGAGAAGCTGGAGGCCATGGGCCGGTTCGAGATCATCGGCCCGGACGAGGAGCAACTTCCCCTGGTCGCGTTTCGGCTCGCCGGCGACCCCGGGTACGACGAGTTCGACATCGCCTGGCAGCTCTCGGCCGAACGCGGCTGGATGGTGCCGGCCTATACCCTGCCGCCGAACGCCCAGGACGTGACGATCATGCGGGCCCTGGTCAAGGAAACGATGAGCCGCGAGCACGTCGACACCCTGGCCCGGGACATCGAAGAGGCGTGCTCCACGCTGGCGAAGAAGGGCGGCGCACACGAATCCGAACGAAACAAGATCGTCACCGGACCCGGCCACTGACCCGGCGCCACGGTGACACACCGGGCCCGACACATCCGGCCCGGCTGACGCGGGGAACCGGCATCACATCTTCCTTCTGTCCCTGGTTCTCGTTGCGAAGTCGACCTATGGTCGATGCATGACCACACCGCTGGACGCCCTCCCCAAGATCGGAGCGCCAGCTACGCGAGCTTTGAGCGGCGCCGGCTATCTGTCTCTCAGGAGGCTCGCCGGCGTCCCGCGGTCCGAATTGGCCAAGATGCATGGCGTCGGGCCCAAGGCTCTGCGAATGCTTGAGGAGGCGCTTGCAGAACACGGACTGGGACTGAAATAGGGCGGGGACATCCCCACGCATTAGGGCCACGCAGGCCTTCGCCTCGGCGGCCCGGTGTCAAAGTTCTTAGGCCAGCTGAGTGAGGATGACGGGTCCGGATTCCGTGACGGCGATCGTGTGCTCGGAGTGCGCAGTCCGGCGGCCATTGGAACTGCACAAAGTCCACCCGTCGGCAGCTGTGACGAGCTTGCTGGTGCCGTCCATGACCCAGGGTTCTATTGCCAACAGCAGGCCCGGGCGGAGTACGTAGCCGCGTCCGGGTTTGCCGGTGTTCGGAATATGCGGGTCCTGATGCATGGTGCTGCCAACGCCGTGTCCGCCAAATTCGGTGTTGACCCGGAAGCGGGCCGATTCGAGGACCGAGCCAATGGCGTGGGAGATATCGCCGATACGCGCCCCGGACTGCGCGGCCTGGATACCGGCCAGCAATGCGTTCTCGGTGGTCTCGATCATGTGCCGGTCAACGGGCGCGGAAGAGTCCCCGACCACGAAGCTGATGGCGGAATCAGTGACCCAACCGTCGACACTGGCCGCGAAATCAAGCGTCAGGAGATCCCCGTCCCTCAGGACGTAGTCATGGGGGAGCCCGTGGAGAACGGCATCGTTGACTGACGTGCAGATGACTTTTCCGAAGGGGCCGCGCCCAAATGACGGGGCGTAGTCGACGTAGCACGAGCGGGCACCTGCGGCCCGGATCATCGAGGCTGCCCAATCGTTAATCTCCAGGAGATTGGTTCCGGGCTCGATTCTCGCCCGCAAGTCCGACAGGGTCTTCGCCACGAATTGGCCGGAGAGACGTGCCTCGTCAACTTCCCGGGGTGTGAGCAGTTCTATCAATGTTCCTCCAAAACAATGTTCCTCCAAAAATGTTACCGGTATTATTATAACGGTACTATGCTTGGAAGATGGTTAGAGTCCCCCTGAGCCCAGAAGACGTCCGTGCCGGGAGGCTGCTCGGAGAGATGCTCCGTAATGCGCGGGGGGAACGGACCCTGGTCCAGGTAGCTCTTGGTGCGGGTATATCCCCTGAGACGCTGAGGAAAATCGAGACGGGCCGGATCGCGACTCCGTCGTTTATGATCGTGGCTTCCCTCGCCGAAGAACTGGCCCTCTCCCTGGACGCGATCCAGGGAACGCTGCGACGGACATCGGGGGAGAAGCTCGACGTAGCTTCCTGAACGCGCGTGCCGTGCCATGCGGCCGCAGGGCCAAAGTATTGCCGAAAGGGGAGCGGCGCGCAGCCTAGGCCGAGTGCCGGTGGGCGTCATCCCCGGCATCGTGGATGACCGCGTCGGGTGCAATCGCATCGTGGACGACGGGGCACTCGGCGCCGGCGGTCTTTGCGGCGGCCGGCTCGACCGTGATCCCGTACAGCGCCTCAAGGGCGGCGACATAGTCTTCCTGCTGGCCGTTGGCGGCGAGCTCACGGGCCCGGACCGTGGGGACGTGCAGCAGCTGCTTGACCATCCGGCGGAGCGCGAATTCAACTTCTTCGGCCGCGGCGGTGCAGCCGTGGCGGGCCCGGACCTTTTCCATTTCCGTGTCGAGCACGTTCATGGTGTGCCGGCGCAGTGCGACGATCGCCGAGTCCACCGAGCGGGCTTCGCGCTCCTGCTCGAAGGCGCTGGCCGCACCGGCCACGATGCTGCTTGCCTGCGCCAGCGATTCGGACTGTTCCTGCGGGGCGGCCAGGCGGACCGATTCCAGCGTGAGCAGTTCGACGCCGTCGAGACCGCCGACGGCGGGATCAAAGTCGTGAGTGAGGGCGAGGTCGATGGCGATCAGCGGCTGGGGCGACGCCGCCCGCACTGTGGCCAGTTCCGCGGCCTCGACGCGGGTGTCCGCTCCGCTGCAGCCGATCATGACGTCGGCCGCGGCGACGGCGGCCGGAAGGGTTTCGCCGTCGAGCGCGGTCCCGCCGCGGGTGGCGACGAAGCCTGCCGCCCGGCCGGAGGAGGAGTAGACGGAAACGTCCGTGCAGCCGCGTTCGCGCAGCAGCGACATGGTGGCGCCGGCGTAGGCGCCGGTGCCGAAGACGACGACCTTCTTGGTGGACCAGTCAGGGTCCTCGGAGAGCTCGGTGGCGAGGTCCAGGGCCACCGAAACGACGGAGAGGCCGCGGGCGCCCAGGGCGGTCTGGGCGCCGACGTCCTTGGCGGTCTTCGATGCGGCCTGGAACAGCCGGACCAGGCCGGAGCTGGCCGTGCCTTCGTGCTGGGCGGTAATCAGGGCCCGGCGCACCTGGCCCGCGATCTCGCGTTCACCGACGACGGCGGAGTCAAGGCCGGAGCTGACCGAGAAGAGGTGCCGGGTGACGTCCGAGCCGGTTCGCGTGCTGAAAGACTGCGCGACGAGCTGTTCGTTCAGTCCGGTGGAGCCGCTGAGCTGGGCGATGAGGGCCGCGCGGGCGTCGTCGACGTCATCCGGGCGGGGCGCTTCGCCGTAGATCTCGAAGCGGTTGCAGGTGGCAAGAACAATGGCACCCGCCACGGCCGGCGACCCGGCGAGGGCGGATGAGGCGAGCTCTGAAGCGCCGGTGCTCAGTTGAGCAACGGTCTCGAGGTCGATGTCGGCGTGGGTCGCCACCAGAGAAAAAAGAACCACAGCAGGACAATCATAGCTTTTTCGTACCCGTGTAGAACAACTGTCCGGCGTGGAACCGCACACGCCGGGGTGTGATTCCCGCCACCGCGCAGGGGTGGCCCGCGTGCGTGCCCGGGCCGGTGACAGGCTGTCGTTATCTTTTGGGGCTGATTTTGGGCACAATCGAAGTCATGACTCCTAGCACTGCGGCAACTCCCGAAATCTCCGGCCTCGACGCCGGGCACCCGCTGATGGACGGCCGCACCGCGGATTCCCCCCTGATCACGGCCTACCGCGGCGGCAAGCCCTCCCGCCGCCCGGTCTGGTTTATGCGCCAGGCCGGCCGTTCGCTGCCCGAATACCTCAAGGTGCGCGAGGGCGTCGCCATGCTGGATTCCTGCCTGCGCCCCGAGCTGGCTTCGGAAATCACCCTGCAGCCGGTCCGCCGCCACGACGTCGACGCCGCCATCTTCTTCTCCGACATCGTCATCCCGCTCAAGCTGGCCGGCGTCGGCGTGGACATCGTCCCCGGCGTCGGTCCCGTGCTGGACACGCCGGTCCGCACCGCCGCGGACGTCGCCGCCTTGCCCCAGCTGACCTGGGAAGCCCTGGAGCCGATCCGCGAAGCCGTCAGGCTCACCGTGGCCGAACTCGGCAACACCCCGCTGATCGGCTTCGCCGGCGCGCCGTTCACCCTGGCCGCCTACATGGTCGAGGGCAAGCCGTCCCGCGACCACCTCGGCCCGCGCACCATGATGCACGCCGATCCCGAAACCTGGACGGCCCTGGCCAACTGGGCCGCGGACGCCTCCGGCATGTTCCTTCGCGCCCAGCTGGAAGCCGGTGCCTCCGCCGGGCAGCTCTTCGACTCGTGGGCAGGCTCCCTTGGCCTGGCCGACTACCAGCGCTTCGTCGCTCCCGCTTCCGCCCGCGCCCTGGACCATGTCCGGCACCTCGGGGCGCCGCTGATCCACTTCGGCACCGGCACCTCGGAACTGCTCGTCGCCATGCGCGACGTCGGCGTCGACGTCGTCGGCGTGGACTACCGGCTGCCGCTCGACGAAGCCAACCGCCGGCTGGGTGGCACGGTGCCGTTGCAGGGAAACATCGACCCGGCCCTGCTGTCCGCACCGTGGGAGGTGCTCGAAGCCCACGTCCGTGAAGTCATTGCCGCCGGCGCCTCGGCCCCCGGCCACGTGCTGAACCTCGGCCACGGGGTACCGCCGGACACCGATCCCGCCGTGTTGACGCGCGTCGTCGAACTTATCCACTCCATCTCCCCGGAGTAAGGGCATGGAGGCAGCCGGCACGCCTGCGGGGACAGGGCGGACCGCAGTGGTGGTGGGCGGCGGAGTCTCCGGCCTGCTTGCCGCCCGGACGCTTGCCCGGGCCGGTGTCCGCACCACGGTGCTGGAGGCCTCCGGCGCGTGGGGCGGCTGCGTCGGGAGCCATACAGTGGCGGGCCTGACGCTGGACAGCGGTGCAGAATCCTTCGCCACCCGTTCCTCGGCAGTGGCGGACCTCGCCGCAGAGCTGGGCATTGCCGGCGACATCGTCGCGCCGAATCCCGGCGGCGCCTGGGTCCAGTTGCCCGACGGCCCGCGCGAACTGCCCCGCACCGGTGTCCTCGGCATCCCGGCCAATCCCTGGGATCCGGAAGTCCGCCGTTCGCTCGGCCTCGCCGGTTCGCTCCGGGCCTCGCTGGACAAGCTGCTGCCCGCCTCGCTGGGCACCACAGCCGAGGCCACCAGCGTCGCGGCGCTGGTCCGCGCCCGGATGGGGCGGCGGGTCCTCGAGCGGCTGGTGGCACCTGTCGTCGGCGGGGTCCACTCCGCGGACCCGGACGTCCTCGACATCGACATGGTGGCGCCAGGCCTGCGCGCCGGGATCAGGGACCACGGGTCCCTCGCGGGCGCCGTCGCCGCCCAACGCGGGGGAGCGGGGCGCGGGGGAGGCCAGCGCAGCGGAAACGAAAGCGGCGGAGCCGCCGCGGCGGCGGCGGCGCCGGGGCTGCAGAAGGCCGGGTCCGCCGTTGCGGGACTGCGCGGCGGGATGCATACCCTCATCTCCGCGCTGATCACCGAGCTGCGCGGCCAGGGCGTGACGCTGCTCGGCGGCACACGGGCCGACTCCGTGGAGCGGACTGCCGGCGGCTGGCGGGTCTCCTCCGGGGACTCGACCCACGACGCCCGGCTGCTGGTCGTCGCCGTGGAGGGACCGGCCGCCGTCGGGCTGCTCTCCGGCGCCCTGCCGGACCTTGCCCGGCTCCGCCCCGAGGCCGGACCCGACGTCAGCCTGGTCACACTCGTGGTGGACCTGCCCCCGCTCGACGCCAGGCCGCGCGGCACCGGGGTCCTGGTCGCGCCGCAGAGCCCGGGAATCCAGGCCAAGGCCCTCACCCACGCCACCGCCAAATGGGGGTGGCTCGCAGACCAGACCGGCCCCGGCACCCACGTTGTCCGGCTCTCCTACGGACGCGGTGATGCCCGGCACGGCGCCGAGGCGCGGCCAGAGCCCCGCACCGACGACGAGCTGTTGGAGGCTGCCCTGAGGGATGCCTCCACCCTGCTGTCCGTTCCGGTCGCCGCCGGGGACGTGGTGGACTGGGACGTCGTACGCTGGGGCGGCGCCCTGCCGTTCGCCTCCCTCGGCCACAAGGGCCGCGTCGCGGAAGTGCGCAGCATCTGCGCGGCGGACGGCACCCTGGCCGTCGTCGGCGGCTGGCTGTCCGGCAACGGA
This sequence comes from Arthrobacter sp. 10L424, assembly GCF_056395325.1. Lineage (NCBI taxonomy): Bacteria > Bacillati > Actinomycetota > Actinomycetes > Micrococcales > Micrococcaceae > Arthrobacter > Arthrobacter sp. 10L424. The sequence continues at coordinate 566,174 of NZ_JBFTJH010000001.1, forward strand.
CTCGCAGCGATCGTTGCCGATACCCCAAACCAGGTCCGGCAGCTGCTGTCCTGAGCGGCGCGGGCGCCTGAATCCGGCCGGAACTGCCCGCCGGAGCGGGCGTCGTTCCGGGCAGCGGCTACCCGGAAAACGGGGGAACGGCAAATTTTCCCCCGCGTCCTTTGGCGGCTAAGGTCGATGACCATGCTTACTCACAGGTCCAACGTCCAAAGAACGCCGGCCGGTCACCATGGGGGGCTTCGGCGCGGCACGGCAGCTGCAGCGCTCGCAGTTGTGCTGGCTCTATCCGCGGGCGCGCCCGCCTCACATGCGGCCGCGGGCGTCAACGCCGCCGTTCCAGCCGCGACGGGCACGCTGTCCATTGATCTCGATGGCCTGGTCGACGGACTGCTGGGTCCGTCGAAGTCGCCCACCCCTTCGCCTTCGAGCCCCTCACCCCAGCCGACCGGCTCCGAGGAACCCGACGAGCCGGTGCCGAGCCGGACCCCGACGCCGTCACCCACCCGGACGATCGCTCCGCAGCCTGTGGCGCCCCCGGCGCCCGGGACTCCGCAGCCCACCACCCCGGCCGTGCCCGCGCCGGCCGTGCCCGCCCCGGCCGTGCCTGCGGTTCCCGGGCCGGGCCCCTCAACCGCCGCTCCGGCCCCGGCCGGCAGCGCCCCGGCCGTGATCCTGGCGCCGGCGGAAGCCGCACCGTCGCCGTCGGCCAGTGCTCCCGCATCGCCGTCGGCCGCCGCCGCTTCCCCGACGGCCACTGGCGGCCCCGCCACGGCGTCGGCCAAGCCCCGGTCCGGCAGCACTTCCATGGAGGCTACGTCGACGCGCCAGGCCGCTGGGCCGTCGCCGTTGCTGGGTGCGGGCATCGGCCTCGTTGCGCTGTCTCTCGTCGCCGGTGCTGTGGTCCTACGGATGCGGCGCGTCTGACGGCGCTGACGCCTCCCTGCCCGGAGCGCCGGATCCGGCGCCGGAATCCCCATCGATGTGAAATAAAGCACTTCTACGCGCTGTAGAAGTGCTTCATTTCGACTTAGCTGAGGGGAAGGGGCAAACTGGTATCCATGAGCCACACTTCTGCCGAAACTGTCACTAAAACTGAATCAGCAAGCGAAGAAGCAGCCGAGCAGTTCTTCACGCTCTGGACGGTTTTCAAGCGCTCCGCCGACGTGCTCCGCAGCGGCGATGCTGCCGAAGAGTTTGACGCCCTCATTGCGCGGCTGGCCGAGGCAGGGGTGGTCCACCGCGGCAGCTATGACGTGTCGGCGATGCGCGCAGATGCGGACATCATGATCTGGCTGCACGGCCCCCAGCCCGAAGCCCTTCAGCGGGCCATCCGGGACATCCGCCGCAGCAAGCTTTTCACCGGCACCGAGATCGCCTGGTCCGCCATGGGCGTGCACCGCGAGGCCGAGTTCGCCAAGAACCACACCCCCGCCTTCTCCCGCGGCGTGGAGCCGGCCGAGTGGCTCTGCGTGTACCCCTTCGTCCGCTCCTACGAGTGGTACCTGCTGCCGGACGCCGAGCGCGGCGCAATGCTCCGCGACCACGGCATGCTGGGCCGTGACTTCCCCCAGGTCATCTCCAACACGGTGTCCTCCTTCGCCCTGGGCGACTGGGAATGGATCCTGGGCCTGGAAGCCCCCGACCTCGTGGACCTCGTGGACCTGATGCGCCACCTGCGGGCGACCGAAGCACGCCACCACGTCCGCGAAGAGATCCCGTTCTACACCGGCCGCCGGGTGGGCGCCGCCGAGATCGCCGAGGTCCTGTCATGAGCCCGCTGGATCCGGCGGAAACTGCAGCTGCCGTCACAGCCGTCAATGAGGTGACCGAAGCCGGCCGGATGGCCCCCAAGGAGTACGACGCCGTGCTCCTCGCCTCCTTCGGCGGGCCCGAAGGCCAGGACGACGTCATTCCGTTCCTGCGTAACGTCACCCGCGGCCGCGGCATCCCGGACGAGCGGCTCGAAGAGGTCTCGCACCACTACCGCGCCAACGGCGGCATCAGCCCGATCAACCAGCAGAACCGGGAACTCAAGGCCGGCATTGAGGCCGAGCTCGCCGCCCGCGCGATCGAACTGCCGGTGTTCTGGGGCAACCGCAACTGGGCCCCCTACATCCCGCAGACCCTCCAGGACATGTACGACGCCGGGCACCGCAAGGTCCTCATGGTCACCACGAGCGCCTACTCCTGTTACTCCAGCTGCCGCCAGTACCGCGAGGACATCGGCATCGCGCTGACCGAGTCCGGCCTTGACGGGAAGCTCGAAGTCGACAAGGTCCGCCAGTACTTCGACCACCCCGGCTTCGTCGAACCGTTCATCGAGGGCACAGCCGCCGGCCTCTCCGACGTCCGGGCCAAGCTGGCCGCGGACGGCACCCCCGACGCGCCCGTGCACATCCTGTTTGCCACGCACTCGATCCCCACCCGTGACGCCGAGGCGGCGGGCCGCTCCGACGCCGAGCCGCGCCACTTCGCGGAAGACTCCGCGTACGCCGCGCAGCACCTCGCGACCGGCACCGAGATCATCCGCCGGGTCGCAGCCGAGACCGGCGACACCGCCCCCTGGTCCCTCGTCTACCAGTCACGCTCCGGTGCCCCGCACGTGCCGTGGCTGGAACCCGACATCAACGACGCCATCGAGGAACTCGCCGGCCAGGGTGTCAAGGGCATCGTGATCGTGCCGCTCGGCTTCGTCAGCGACCACATGGAAGTTGTCTGGGACCTCGACACCGAAGCCCTGGAAACCTGCGCCAGGCTGGGCCTCGCCGCGAGCCGGGTCCCGACGCCCGGGACGCACCGCAAGTTCGTCGGCGGCATCGTGGACCTCATCTGCGAGCGGACCGCCGCCAACAACATCGCCGACCGGCCCCACCTGACCAAACTCGGCCCCTGGTACGACGTCTGCCGCCCGGGCTGCTGCGCCAATTTCCGTGGCGAAAAGCCCACCATCGCAGGAGCCGACACCACCGTCGGCACCGGCCACGATCCCTACCCGGCGGCCTCCGCCCCGGCAGGCGCGTCCGCTCCGGCAGGCGGGAACGCATCATGACCGTCCGGATCGGAACCCGCGCCAGCAAACTGGCCCTCACCCAGACGCAGCAGACCGCTGACCAGCTCGCCGCCGTCGGCGGTTTCCCGGTCGAGCTGGTCCATATCCGCACCGACGGCGATGTCCTCAAGGGCTCGCTGTCCCAGATGGGCGGCACCGGCGTCTTCGTCGCGGCCCTGCGCGATGCGCTGCTGCAGGACGCATGCGACGTGGCTGTGCACTCGCTCAAGGACCTGCCCACCGGCCCCGCCCTCGGACTGACCCTTGCCGCGACACCCAAACGCGTCGACGTCCGGGACGTGCTGTGCGCCCGCGACGGGCTCAAGCTCGCCGACCTGCCCGCCGGCGCCACCGTTGGCACAGGTTCCCCGCGCCGCGCTGCCCAGCTGCGCGCCGCCCGCCCCGACCTGGACATCCGGGACATCCGCGGCAACGTGGACACCCGGCTCGGCCGCGTCCCCGGACTGCCCGGCAACACCACCGACGCCGTTGTGGAAGGCAAGAGCTGCGACCTCGACGCCGTCGTGCTCGCCGCTGCCGGGCTGCACCGGATCGGCCGGCTGGACGCGGTCAGCGAGTACCTCGAAACCGACGTCATGCTGCCCGCAGCCGGGCAGGGGTCCCTCGCGATCGAATGCCGCTCGGCCGATGCGCCGCGCAAGGCGGGATCCACCGAGGGATCGCAGGGTGTGCTGGCGCAGGCCCTCGCCGCCCTCGACGATCTCGACACCCGGCTCGCCGTCACCGCAGAGCGGGCGCTCCTGGCCCGGCTGGAAGCCGGCTGCGCCGCGCCGGTAGGTGCATACGCCTACCGCAAGGGCAGCCTCCTTCACCTCGAAGCCGTGGTTTGTGCCGTCGACGGAACAGCCTTCGTCCGGGACCAGAAGGCCACGGACGGACTGACTGAAGTCGGGGCAACCCTGCTCGGTATTGAGCTCGCCGAAGTCCTGCTGGCCCGCGGCGCCGCCGACATCGCGGACCTGGCCGCTTCCTGAACCGCGGAATCCATCAGGTCATGGGACGGCACAGCGCCCGAAACGACGAGGTCCGGAACGACGGCGCCTGGAACGACGGCGCCCGGAACGACGCCCGGAACGACCCGGTCCGCAGCGGGCAGCCCGGCATGAGGGCTCCGGGCGCCCGGGTCCTCGTTGCCCGCAGCCCGGACCGCGCGGCGGAGCTCGTGACCGCCCTGCGCGGAGCCGGTGCCGAGCCGCTGCTGCTGCCGCTCATCGATTTTGAACTCGCCAGCGACCAGCACTCGCTGGATGTGGCTTTCGACGCCCTCGGCGCCGGTGCCTACGCCTGGCTGGTGGTCAGCAGCGTGACCACGGTCCTGGCGCTCGAGGCCAAAGCCGCCGAGCGGGGCACAACCCTCAGCAACTGGCTCCCGGGCAGCCTCCTCGTCGCCACGGTCGGACCCGCGACCCGCCGTTTCCTGGAAGGCCGCGGAGTCGCCGTCGACCTGGCACCGACCGGGCAGCAGTCAGGCGCGGGGCTCCTTGACATCTGGCCCGAACACCAAGGCAGCGTGCTCTTGCCGCAGGCCGACATCGCCGCCCCCCGGCTCCGCCGCGGTTTGGAGGCCCGGGGCGCTTCCGTCCAGGCAGTGACCGCGTACCGCACCGTGGATTATCCGGCCGACCCGGGCCGCAGCCTCACCGTGTGCCAGCCGGCAGCGCCGCCCGGGGCCGGCTCACATCGGGACAACGGGGCAACGGTGCTCACCCCGGACCAGGCGAAGGCCGAAATCGTTGCCGGCCGGCTGCACGCCGTCGTCGCCGCTTCCCCGAGCGCTGCCCGGCGGATCCGCGAGGACCTCGCCCCGCTGGGCACCTGCCGCTTCGTGGCGATCGGACGTTCGACCGCCGCCGAGGCAGAGTCGCTTGGCCTCAGCGTTGCCTCCACCGCCGAGGAACCCACCGCCTCCGGCCTGGTTGCCGCCGTCATCCGGGCCCTGGCCAGCCAACCGTCCACACCTCATCAGCCCGTCGCCGAGCCCCCAGCAAAGGACACCATATGAGCTTCCCGACCCACCGCCCCCGCCGGCTGCGCACCACCCGGGCCATGCGCCGGCTGACCGCCGAACACCGCCTCTCGGCCTCGGAACTCATCCTGCCCGCGTTCATCCGTGAAGGCCTGAGCGAGCCGAATCCCATCGCGTCCATGCCCGGCGTGCAGCAACACACCACGGACACCTTGAAACGCGCCGCCGCCGAAGCCGTGGAGCTCGGCGTCGGCGGCATCATGCTCTTCGGCATCCCCGCCGTCCGCGACGCCGCGGGCACAGCCTCGCTGGACCCCGACGGCGTCCTGAACAAGGCCATCCGCGACGTCCGCGCCGAGGTCGGTGACGAACTCGTCATCATGAGCGACGTCTGCCTGGACGAATTCACCGATCACGGGCACTGCGGCGTCCTCGACTCCAAAGGCTATGTGGACAACGACGCCACGCTGGAGATCTACGGCCAGATGGCCGTGGCGCAGGCGGAGGCGGGCGCGCACGTGCTCGGCCCGTCGGGGATGATGGACGGCCAGATCGGCGTGATCCGGCGGGCCCTGGAGGACGCCGGCCACGCCAACACCGCGGTCATCGCCTACGCCGCGAAATACGCCTCGGCCTTCTACGGCCCGTTCCGCGAGGCCGTCGATTCGCAGCTCAAGGGCGACCGCCGCACCTACCAGATGGACGCGGCAAACCGCCGCGAAGCGATCCTCGAAGTGGAGCTGGACCTCGAGGAAGGCGCCGACATGGTCATGGTGAAACCCGCCATGAGCTACCTCGACGTCCTCGCCGACGTCGCCGCGATGAGCCCGGTCCCGGTGGCCGCCTACCAGATCTCCGGTGAGTACTCGATGATCGAGGCCGCCGCCGCCCACGGCTGGATCGACCGCCGGGCCGCGATCACCGAATCCGTGCTGGGCATCAAGCGCGCCGGGGCCAACATGGTCCTGACCTACTGGGCGAGCGAGCTTGCCGGCTGGCTGAAGGAGTCCTGATGAACAACACGACAACCCCCGGCCCGGCATCGCGGGCGAACCCGACTGCCCCAGTGGGGCCTGGCCGCATCCTGCTGGGACTGAACACTTTCGGCGACGTGGGGGTCTTCCCCGACGGGCACCCCGTCCCGCACGCCCAGGTGCTGCGGCAGCTGCTGGAGCAGGCAGAGCTGGCGGATGAGGTGGGGCTCCATGCCTTCGGTGTGGGGGAGCACCACCGCCGCGACTTCGCAGTCTCCGCCCCGGAGGTGTTCCTCGCCGCGGCAGCGGCCAGGACCAAGCACATCCGGCTCGGCTCGGCCGTCACCGTCCTCAGCTCCGATGACCCCATCAGGGTCTTCCAGCGCTTCTCCACCGTCGACGCCATCTCCAACGGCCGGGCCGAGGTCATGCTGGGCCGCGGCTCCTTCGTTGAGTCCTTCCCGCTCTTCGGCCTCGACCTGGCCGACTACGAGGTCCTGTTCGAGGAGAAGCTCGAGCTCTTTGACAAGGTCCGCGCCCAGAAACCCATCCGCTGGGAAGGCCGCACGCGCCCTGCCATCAACGGGCTCAGTGCCTACCCGCCGCTGGAGCACCACCTCCTGCCGGCCTGGATCGGCGTCGGCGGGACCCCCGAGTCCGTGCTGCGCTGCGCCGAGTACGGCTACCCGGTCATCTTCGCGATCATCGGCGGACAGCCGCGGTCCTTCGGCCCCCTGGCGAACCTCTACCGCGAGGCGATGGCCAAGTACGGGCATCCGATGCAGCAGATGGCCACACATTCACCCGGACACGTTGCCGAGACCGACGAGGCGGCGCGGGACGAGTTCTTCCCGCACTGGCTCGGACAGCGCAACCTGATCGGCGCCGAGCGCGGCTGGGGGCCGGCCAGCCGGGCCGAATTTGACGCCATGTGCACGCCCGAGGGCGCCCTCTACGTCGGCTCCCCGGACACCGTCGCCGCGAAGATCGCACTGCTGAAAAAGAACCTCGGAGTGGACCGCTTCGACCTCAAATACAGCAACGGAACCCTGCCGCACAAGGCGATGATGCGCTCCATCGAGCTGTTCGGCACCGAGGTGGCCCCCCGGGTGGCCGCCCTGCTGGCGTCTGCGCCCCCGAACTGAACTGAAAGAATAGGAACCATGACTTCCAGCCATCCTCGCAACGAGGAACTCTTCGACCGCGCCCGCCAGCTGATGCCGGGCGGCGTCAACTCCCCGGTCCGCGCGTTCGGCTCCGTGGGCGGGACCCCGCGCTTTATGGTCTCCGCCAAAGGCCCGTACCTGACCGACGCCGACGGCGACGAGTATGTCGACCTCGTCTGCTCGTGGGGGCCGGCGCTGCTGGGACATGCCCACCCGGCCGTCCTCGCCGCCGTGCACGCCGCCGTCGACCGCGGGCTGTCCTTCGGCGCCTCCACCCCGGATGAGGCCAACCTCGCCGCGATCGTCCAGGAGCGCGTCCCGGCCGCCGAGCGGGTCCGGATGGTCTCCACCGGCACCGAAGCGACCATGACCGCCGTCCGGCTGGCCCGCGGCTTCACCGGCCGGAACCTCATCATCAAGTTCGCCGGCTGCTACCACGGCCACCTGGACGGGCTCCTCGCCGCCGCCGGCTCCGGCCTCGCGACCCTTGCGCTGCCCGGCTCGGCCGGCGTCACCGCAGCCACGGCCGCCGAGACCCTGGTGCTGCCCTACAACGACCTCGACGCCGTCGAAGCCGCCTTCGCCAAACACGGCGACAGCATCGCCGCCGTCATCACGGAGGCCGCGCCGGCCAACATGGGCGTAGTGACCCCGGGCGAGGGCTTCAACGCCGGGCTGGCCCGGATCACCCGCGACCACGGCGCCCTGCTGATCCTCGACGAGGTCCTCACCGGTTTCCGCACCGGCTACTCCGGCTACTGGGGCCTCACCGGCGGGGCGGCCGGCGCCGCCGAGCCGTGGGCCCCGGACCTGCTGACCTTCGGAAAGGTGATCGGCGGCGGCATGCCGACGGCGGCCCTCGCCGGCCGCGCCGAGGTCATGGACTATCTTGCCCCGCTGGGACCGGTCTACCAGGCCGGCACGCTCTCCGGGAACCCGGTGGCAATGGCCGCCGGCGTCGCGACCCTCACCCACGCCACGCCCGAGGTCTACTCCTTCGTGGACGCCCGGTCGCAGGAACTCTCTGCAGCCCTGTCCTCGGCGCTAGACTCGGCGGGCGTGGACCACTCCATCCAGCGCGCCGGGAACCTGTTCTCCGTGGCCTTCGGGACGTCCGCCCGCGGCGTGCATAACTACGACGACGCCCAGGCCCAGGAAGTCTTCCGGTACGCGCCGTTCTTCCACTCCATGCTGGACTCCGGGGTCTACCTGCCGCCGTCGGTCTTCGAAGCCTGGTTCCTCTCCGCCGCGCACGACGACGTCGCGATGAACCGGATCTTCGACGCCCTGCCCGCCGCCGCCAAGGCCGCGGCCGCCGCGAAGGCCTAGGCCCAAAGGCAGCAGAAGCTAAAGGCGGCGTTACGGCGTCGTCGTTAAACACTTTGGGCACCCGCCGCGGCGGGTGCCCAAAGTTGTTAAGCGGTGTCTGAACCGGGGACTAGAACGCCACGGTCACGTCACCGTTGGGCCATTCCTTCTCGATGAAGGCCTTGACCTCGGGGGAATGCAGGAGCTCGTCGAGCTTCTTGATGCGCACATCGTCCTTGGAGTCCTCGCGCCAGGCCAGGAAGTTGGCGTAAGGGTTGTTCTCCACGGACTCGACCGCGAGGGCGTCCTTGGTGCTCAGGCCGGCCTTGAGGATGAAGTTGCCGTTGATCAGGGCCAGGTCGACTGACGGGTCCTTGAGGTCGTTGATCAACAGTTCCGGCTGGTTCTCCGAGAACTTAAGCTTCTTCGGGTTCTGCTCATCAGTCAGCGTGATCACCGAGGAGTCATCTTTGATGTCCTTGACCAGGCCGGCGACCTGGAGGACCTTGAGGGCCCGGACCTGGTTGGACGGGTCATTCGTGATGGCCACCTTGGCGCCGTCCTGGATGTCCTTGATGTCCTTGACCTTCTCGGAGAACGCGGCGTAGGGCTCGATGTGGATTCCTTCGCCGTGCCCGAACTTGTAGCCCTTGGTCTTGACCTGGTCTTCGTACCAGGGAAGGTGCTGGTAGTAGTTGGCGTCCAGGGAGCCGTCGCTGAGTGCGGTGTTGGGCGTCTGGTAATCCTCGATTTCCTTGATGTCCAGCTTCAGGCCGGCCTTGGGGGCGAGGTCCTGGTTGATGAACTCGAGGATCTTCGCCTGCGGCACGGGGCTGGCGCCGACCTTGAGCGTGACGGGCTTGGCCGGATCCAGGGCAGTGGTCTGGGCGCTGGGGGTGGACGAACCACCGCAAGCCGTCAGCGCCAGGGCAGTGACAATGCCGGTGGCCAGGAGGGTGAGTGACTTACGCATTGGATGCGTTCCTTTCGAAATAGCTGGATTCACGACGACGACGCCGTGGTCCGCGCAGATGCAGAGGGCGGCTACCCGCTGCAGGGTTAGGAGGTGAGTCCGGCGTCAGCGGTGGTCGAGGCTGCGGGAGATCCGCTCGCCGACCAGCTGGATGACCTGGACCAGGACGATGATCAGCACGATGGTGACGAGCATGACCGTGACATCGAAGCGCTGGAAGCCGTAGTTGTAGGCGAGCTTGCCGAGGCCGCCGCCGCCGACCAGGCCTGCCATAGCGGAGAACCCCACGAGGGTGACCACCGTGGTGGTGGCGGCCGCGACGAGGGCGGGGAGGGATTCGCGCAGCATCACCTTGTTGATGACCTGCATCTTGGTGGACCCCATCACCTGGGCGGCATCGATCTTGCCGTGGTGCACGTCGCGCAGGCAGTTTTCCACCAGCCGGGCGAAGAACGGGATGGTGCCGATCGACAGTGACACCGAGGCGGCCACCGGGCCGAGGCTGGTGCCGGTCAGGGCGCGGGCCAGCGGAATGAGCGCCACCATCAGGATGGCGAACGGGATGGAACGGGTGATGTTGACGATCACGTCGCTGAGGATCCGGTTGGTGACCGGCATCGGGCGGAGTCCCCCCGGGGCGGAGACGTGCAGGAACACGCCCAGCGGCAGTCCGATCAGCACGGTGAAGAAGGACGATATCCCCACCATCTGGAGGGTTTCGATGATGGCCTCGGGCAGGGCCTTGGCCAGGACGGGATTGCTGAAGATGTCGTTCATGAGTTACCTCCCTGTTCCCCGTTGGTGAGGACAGAGGCCGGAACGGCAGAGCCGGCGGTGTTGGGGTCCTGGGCTGCGGCGGAGGCCGAACGCTTCGCGCCGATGCCGCGTTCGTGCAGGTAGGCCAGCACGGCGTCAGCGTCCGTGGTTTCGGCCAGCTGAACACGCAGGTGGCCGAACTGCTGGCCGCCGAGGGTCTCCACGCTGCCGGCCAGGACGTTGATGTCAATGTCGAAATGCCGGGCAACGCCGGTGAGGACGGGTTCCTTGGCGCTGTCGCCGGAAAACAGGATCTCCAGCACCGGCCCGCGCTGCAGTGCACCCGTCAGGGGCTCGGACGCCGGCAGCGGCAAGAGTGCCTTGGCAAGTTTGCTGTCCAGGTCACCCGCGACGTCCCGCAGCGCGCCGTGCTCGACGATGCGGCCGCGGGAGAGCAGCGACACGGATTCGCAGACACGCTTCACGACGTTCATCTCGTGCGTGATGATCAGCACGGTGAGCTGCAGGCGCTTGGTGAGGTCCTGGATCAGGTCCAGGATTTCTTCCGTGGTGGCCGGGTCCAGGGCCGAGGTGGGCTCATCGCACAGGAGCACGTCCGGATCGGAGGCCAGGGCCCGGGCGATGCCGACACGCTGGCGCTGGCCGCCTGAGAGCTGCGCAGGGTAGGCATTCTCGAACCCTTCGAGTCCGACGAGCTTCAGGAGCTCGGCCACCCGGGTCCGGATCTTTTCCTTCGGAGTTTTCACGAGTTCAAGGGGATGCGCCACGTTTCCGGCCGCGGTGCGGGAGTCCATCAGGTTCGCGTGCTGGAAGACCATGCCGATGCGCCGCCGCGCGGCCCGGATTTCCGAGTCCTTCACGGAGCTGAGCTCGGTGCCGTCAATGCTGACGGAGCCCGACGTCGGACGGTCCAGCAGGGTCAGGCAGCGCACCAGGGTCGACTTGCCGGCACCCGAATGGCCGATGATGCCGTGAATGGAGCCCTTGGGCACCGAAAGAGTGACGCCGTCGAGGGCTACCACCTCTTTTTTGCCCTGCTGGTAGACCTTGCGCAGGTCGGTAACTGTGATCATCTATCCCTTGGCGGTTTGGGGTCGGCGCGGCATAACACACGCCGGGTTCTGAACTTAATTATGTCAGGGGCGCCATTTGGCATCCACTTGCGCATTTAGTTCGTCACAAAGGGTAAAACGATGCGGATAATTCAGCTGTGCGCCCGATTGCCCGGGCGGCGCGGCTGTGCCTCCCCGGTTCCCGGAATCCCTGACAGCGGCGTCGGGGTGTGGCGGGGGCCGGGGCGGACTGTGATTTCCGTCCCAACGACTTGCGCGGCGGCGGCCGGACCTCCCGTCCGGGCGGGCGCCGGGGCGGTGCGTCGGACAAAAAACTGCCGGGCTAGAAGTCCCCGCGGCTGGCGTCCTCGGGCGGGAGGACCGGCCAGTCGCCCTCGATGACGGCGGCGGGCTTGGATTTGCGCAGGTAGCTCTGGAAATCCGAGGCCTGCGCGGAGGCCCATTCGACCTGGAGCTGGTGCAGGTGGCTGGCCGGCATCCGCAGCTTGGGGAACTTCCCGGCCATGGCGTCGAGCATACGCAGGGTGGCCAGGGCGTCAGCCGCCGAGGTGTGGGCGTTGTCCAGGTTCACCCCGTACTCCTCGCACAGGGCCGTGAGTGTGCGCTTGCCCTTGCGGTAGCGGTCCACCTGCTTGTTCATGATGTACGGATCCAGCACGGGGAAACGGCTCAGCTGCGGCACGCCGTAGCGGGCCGATTCCGCGGCGAGCACGGTGAAGTCGTAGCTGGCGTTGAACGCGATGACCGGCACCCCGGTGTCGAAGAGCTCCTGCAGCACAGCGGCGACCTCCCGCGTCACCTCCGCGGCGGGGCGGCCTTCGCTGCGGGCACGCTCGGTCGTGACGCCGTGGATGTCACTGGCCTCCGTCGGGATTTCGACCCCCGGATCGGCGAGCCACTCGTGCTCGTTGATGATCCCGCCCGCGGCGTCAACCACGGTGATGGACGCCGTGACGATCCGGGCGGCACGGGAGTTCCGTCCGGTGGTTTCAAGGTCGAAGGCTGCGCGGGGGAGGGTGTTCCAGGTGCTCATGCTTCAACGCTACCTGCTGCCACCGACGGTAATGCGCCGCCACCCCGTGCCCCGCACGGCGCCGCCTGACTTGCGGCCGCAGCGGCTGAACCGGGCCGAAGCGGACCTGCGCGGTGGGCGGTCGGCGTCCTCCGGACGCTAGGCTTGTGCCATGCGGATGGAGTATGTGGAAGCGGTGCTGGAAGTGGTGGCATTGATCCCCGCAGGCACCGCGGTGGCGTATGGCGACGTCGCCGAACTACTCGGGTCCGGCGGTGCCCGGCAGATCGGTTCCGTCATGAGCCACCATGGCAGCTCCGTGCCCTGGTGGCGGGTCCTGAAGGCCAGCGGAGACGCGCCTCCGGGGCACGAGCGCGAGGCACTTGCCCTGTACCTGCAGGAAGGCACCCCGCTGCTGGGCAGCTATGCCGAGTATCTCCGGGCCGGCGAGGGACGCTGGCGCGTGGACCTCATGGCCGCCCGCTGGGCACCGGGCGACGGCGAGTTCGACATGATCGACGCGGTTGCCGAACGGCTGGAGCGCTCCTTGCATAAACTGTCGGCCCCCGATGATGAAATGACTGTGTGAGCATCCCCAGCCAGAATCCTGCGTCCGCCCCGCCCACAGCAACACAGCCCACAGCAGCACAGCCCACAGAAAAACAGCCGACGTCGGGCGCGCCTTCGAAGGGCGGGCCGCGTCCTGCCCGGTCCGGCACCTCGGGCAACTCCGGTTCCGCGCTGCGCCTGCTGCCGCCGCGCAAGCTGCACAGTGCGGTGCCCGTGCTGTCCGCGGACCAGCTCGCCGCCGTCGACGTGCCCCACGGCTCCGGTCCCGTCCTGGTCCCGGGCGCGCCGGGGACCGGCAAATCGACGGTGCTCGTGGAGGCGGCCGTCCGGCGCGCTCAGCGGGACGGCCTCGACCCGGAACGGATGCTCATCCTCGCCCCCGGACGCCTCGCCGCCGATTCGCTCCGGGACCGCTTCACCGCGCGGCTGGACCGCAGCTTGAGTACGACGCCGGCCCGCACCTGGGCGTCGTACGCCTTCGACCTGATCCGGCGCGCCAAGGCGGAGGGAATCCTGCCGCTGCCCCGCCCGCCGAAACTCCTGTCCGGCCCGGAGCAGGACCTGATCATCAAGGAACTGCTGGAAGGGCACGCGCAGCCCGGGCTCGAGTTGCCCTGGCCGGAGGACCTGGGCGCGGCCCTGCAGACCCGCGGCTTCCGGCAGGAGGTCCGGCAGCTCTTTGACCGGATCATCGAATCCGGACGGACCGCCGGGGACCTCGTGGTCCTCGCCCGCCGCTGCCACCGGCCGGACTGGGTCGCCGCGGCGGCCCTGTACGCCGAGTACCGCGACGTGCTGGACCTGCGCATGCCCGAATCCTTTGACCCGGCCGGCATCATCACCGCCGCACGCCAGATCTTCCAGGACCAACCGGACTTCCTGGCCGCCGAACGCGACAGGCTCCAGCTGGTCCTCGTGGACGACATGCAGGAAGCCAACCCTGCCGTGTTCGAGCTGCTCGCGGATATCGCCGCGGGCAAGGACGTCCTCATCACCTCATCGCCGGACACAGTGGTCCAGGGATTCCGCGGCGCCCGCCCCGACCTCGTGGCTGAGCTTCCCCGGTTGCTCGCCCCCGCCGGCGGCACCGTCATCGAAAGGCCGCTCTGGACCGCGCACCGCCACACTCCGGCCGTCGCGGACGCCTGGCTCTCCGTCGCCGGGCGGATCTCCCGCCGGGCCGGCGGACAGTCCGCGCGGCGGCTCGAACAACCCCGGGATTCCGGCCCCGCCGGCGGCACGGTGGAGGCGCACCTGCTGCCGTCGCCGGTGCACGAACTTCGGTATGTCGTCCAACGGATCCTGGAAGCCCAGCTGAACGACGGCCGCGAACTCGGTGACATCGCCGTCATCGTCCGCAACGGCGGCCAGCTCAGCCAGCTGCAGCGCTACCTCGCCGGCCAGGGTATCCCGGTCCGGATCCCCGTGGCCGAATCCGCGGTCCGTGACGAAGTCGCCGTCCGGCCCCTGCTCGACGCCTATGCCGTGGTCCTGGACCCGGCTCTGCTGAGCCCCGAGGCGGCCGTGGCGCTGCTGACCTCGCGGATCGGCGGGGCCACCGCGATCGAGCTGCGGCGCCTGCGCCAGTCCCTGCGCCGGGAGGAGCTCCTGGGCGGCGGCGGCCGCACCAGCGATGTTCTCCTCGTCGAGGCGCTGCTCGAACCTGGCGCGCTGGCCACCCTCGGCATCGAGGGGCACTCCGCGCGCCGGATTGCCCGGATGATCCAGGCCGGCCGGGACGCGGCCCAGGCTCCCGGCGGCAACGCAGAAACCGTGCTGTGGGCGCTCTGGAGCTCCACCGGCCTCGCCTCCCGCTGGACCGAGGCGGCGCTGGCCGGGGGAGCGGCCGGGGCCCGGGCGGACCGGGACCTCGACGCTATGATGGCTCTCTTCCACACCGCCGAGCGCTTCGTGGACCAGCTGCCCGGATCGGGACCGGAACAGTTCCTCGAGTACCTGCTCAGCCAGGAACTCCCGATGGACACCCTCGCCGCACGGGCCCAGCTGGAGGACGCCGTGGAACTCATGACGCCGGCCAGCGCCGCCGGCCGGGAATGGCCCGTGGTCATCGTCCCCGGCCTGCAGGAAGGCGTGTGGCCCAACACCCGGCTCCGCGGCGAACTGCTCGGCAGCACGCTGTTCGCCGACGCCGTCGAACATGGCGTGGACTATGCCCTGCAGCTGGATCCCCTCAGCCGGCTGCGCGAAATCCGCTATGACGAACTGCGGAGCTTTTCCACCGCCGTGTCACGGGCGCAGGAGGTGCTGATCTGCACGGCCGTGTCCTCGGAGGACGAGCAGCCCTCCTCGTTCCTGGACTACGTGGCGCCGCTGGACCCGGACCAGGACCGGCGCGGTTTCACCCCGGTGGAGCGTCCGCTCACCCTGCGCGCCCTCGTGGCCGAACTGCGCCAGTACGCCCAGCTCGACGCCGGAGTCCCCGAAGCGCTGGAAGCCGGCGCCGTGCTCGGTGCCCTGGCCGCCGCCGAGCCGCCCGTCCCCGGCGCGCACCCCGCGAGCTGGTGGGGCCTGGCGCCGCTGTCCACCGAGGAGCCCGTAGTACCCCCGGGCGGCACCGTCTATGTGTCGCCGTCGAAAGTGGAAACCGTGCAGAAGTCGCCGCTGGACTGGTTTGTCCAGGCGGCCGGCGGCGAGGCCGCCACCGACTTTGCCCGCAGCCTGGGCACCCTGGTCCACGCCATCGGGCAGGACCTGCCGGATGCCTCCGGCAGCGAATACGTGGCCGAGCTGGTACGCCGCTGGCCGGCGCTCGGGATGAAGGACAACTGGGAAGGCAAGCTGGACTTCCAGCGCGCCGAAAACATGGTCCGAAAGCTCGCCCAGTACGTGCTGGTGATGCGCAGCGAGGGCCGGTCCCTGGTGGGCGTCGAGCAGGACTTCGAAGTGAAACTCCCGGACGTTGCGGCCTCGGCCCGCAGCGCCAACGCCCCCGGCGACAACGCCGCCGGCACCGAGGGCGAATCGTGGCCGGCCCGCCCGGCCGTGCTCCGCGGCCAGGTCGACCGGCTGGAAATCGACGCGGAGGGCCGGCTCGTCGTCGTGGACCTCAAGACCGGCAAGCGGCAGCCGGGCAAAGCCGATCTCGAGCGGCATCCGCAGCTTGGCGCCTACCAGGCGGCCGTGCTGGCCGGCGGATTTGCCGGCCCCGACGACGGGCCGCCCCCGCTCCCCGGCGGGGCCGTCCTGGCCCAGCTCGGCACCACCACCAAGAGCCCGGGCATCCAGGCCCAGACGCCGCTGGACCCGGCGGAGAACTGGGCACTGGACATGGTGGGCGATGCCGCG
Organism: Arthrobacter sp. 10L424; assembly: GCF_056395325.1. Lineage (NCBI taxonomy): Bacteria > Bacillati > Actinomycetota > Actinomycetes > Micrococcales > Micrococcaceae > Arthrobacter > Arthrobacter sp. 10L424. The sequence goes on from NZ_JBFTJH010000001.1 coordinate 582,369, forward strand.
CGGGTCATGTCCGGAAGCGCCTTCGAGGCCCGCCACGATCCGTCCAAGGGCGGCCACGGCGGCCACGGCTGCCGCCTTCCCGAAGTCTGCCCGCTGTGCGTGCGGGGAAAGCAGGTCACCGAATGAGCGCCGAGACAACCACGGCGGCAGGGCTGGAGGCTGCCACGCGGCCGGACGCCCTGCCGCGGCCGCGGTTCACCCCCGGGGAGCTCTCCGCCATGCTGGGGGAAAAGAACAGCCCCACCGCCGAACAGTCGCACATCATTTCCTCGCCGCTGTCACCCCGGCTCGTCATTGCCGGCGCCGGGTCGGGCAAGACCGCCACCATGGCCGACCGCGTTGTGTGGCTCGTCGCCAACGGGTGGGTCCGGCCGGAGGAAGTGCTCGGCGTGACTTTCACCCGGAAAGCCGCCGGGGAGCTGGCCACCCGCATCCGCGCCAAGCTGGCCGCGCTGCAGCGCATCGCCGCGGCCGATACCCAGAACCAGGTCTTCCCCGCCGGACTGCTCAGCACCGACGCCCTGGAACCCAAGGTCTCCACCTACCACTCCTACGCCAGCGGGATCGTGTCCGATTACGGTCTCCGACTCGGCGTCGAACGGGATGTCGTGCTGCTCGGCGGCGCCCAGTCCTTCCAGCTCGCCAGCGAAGTCGTGGAGGCGTTCGACGGCGACTACGAACACTTCCGCGCCGCCAAGTCCACCCTGGTCAAGGCCGTCATCCAGCTCGCCGGCGAGTGCGCCGAACATCTCCAGGACCCGTCCGGGGTCCGCGGCTGGCTGCTGGACCGGGTGGCCGAGTTCGAATCTCTGCCCTATCTCGCCACGGCCAAGAAGAACCCCAGCCAGGCGGCGGGGGAGCTCAGCGGGCTGCTGCGCACGCGGGCCAGCGTCGCGGAGATGGTGGGACGCTACACGGACGCGAAGCGCGCCCGCGGCGCCCTGGACTTCGGCGACCTCGTGGCCCTCGCGGCCCGTGTCGCCAACGAGATCCCGGTCGCCGCGGAAACCGAAAGGCAGCGCTACAAGGTGGTGCTCCTGGATGAGTTCCAGGACACCTCGCACGCCCAGCTGGTCCTCTTCTCCCGGCTGTTCGCCGACGGCCACGCGGTCACGGCGGTGGGGGACCCGAACCAGTCCATCTACGGGTTCCGCGGCGCATCCGCCGGCCAGCTCTTCCACTTCGTCCGCGAATTCCCGGTACGGCTTGCCGCAGACGAATCTGCGGACGAATCTGCCGGCGGCGGGGTTCCCGAGTCCGGCGTTGCCGGCACGGACAACACCGCGCGCTTTGCCGTGGCGCCGACGTCGTACCTCACCACCGCGTGGCGCAACGGCCGGAACATCCTCGCCGCCGCCAACGTCATCTCGGCACCGCTCAGCCAGGCCGCAGCCCAGACCGGCCCGGCCGGCGAACGCGACACCGCCGGCGGCGTCGAAGTGCCGCCGCTGCAGCCCAGCCCGGCCGCGGTCCAGGGGCGCGTGCTGATGGGCCGCTTCGGCACCGACGAGGACGAGGCAACGGCGATCGCGGACGACGTGTTGAAGTTCCGGGTGACCGACTTTGACGCCTCGACAGCGGAGCCTGAGCCCCCCGCCATGGCTGTGCTGTGCCGGCGGCGCGCCCAGATGGAATGCATCCGCCGCGAGTTCGAGGTGCGCGGGATCCCGTATGAGATCGTCGGCCTCGGCGGGCTCCTGGACACCCCCGAGATTGTCGACCTGGTCGCAACCCTCCGGGTGCTGGCCGATCCGGGCCGCTCTGACTCGCTCATGCGCCTGCTCGCCGGGGCGCGCTGGCGGATCGGCGCCGCGGACCTGATGGCCCTGCGGGACTGGTCCAGCTTCCTTGCCCGGCGCCGCGGCCGGCCCGGCGGCACGGACGACGACGCCGCCGCCGCCGACGTTGCAGAGGCTGCGGTGATCGAGGGTGACCTCACTGACGCCGCCAGCCTGGTCGAGGCCCTTGACTGGCTGCCGCGCGAGGACTGGACCTCGGCGCACGGCCGCCGGCTGAGCCCCGAGGCGCTGGAACGCCTGCACCGGCTCTCGGCGGAGCTGCGGCAACTGCGCGGCTACATGGGGGATGACCTCACGACCCTCCTCGGCGAGGTGGAGCGGGCCATGCTTCTGGACATCGAAGTGGCCGCGCGGCCCGGAATCAGCATCCACCAGGCCCGCCGCAACCTGGACGCCTTCCAGGACGCCGCAGCCGGTTTCCTGTACACGTCACAGCGGGTCGATGTACTCGCCTTCCTGGCCTGGCTGGAGGCCGCGGCCGCCGAAGAGAACGGCCTTGACGCCGCTGCGCCGGAGGTGAACCACGAAGCCGTGCAGCTTCTGACGGTCCATGCCTCCAAAGGCCTGGAATGGGACGTGGTGTTCGTGCCCGGGCTTAATGCCGGGGCGTTCCCCAGCAGCCGGGATTCGCGCTGGAGCAGCGGCAGCGCCGCGCTGCCGTGGCCGTTGCGCGGGGACCGCGCGGACCTGCCGCAATGGGACCTCGACCACCCGGACCAAAAAGGCTGGCTCGACGCCGAGAAGGAGTTCAAGTCCGCGGTGCAGGTACACGGCGAGGCCGAGGAACGTCGGCTCGCCTACGTGGCTTACACCCGGGCCAAACACGTGCTCTGGGTTTCCAGCGCCGCATGGGTCGGCTCCCGCGCCGGCATGGCCGACATGTCGCCCTTCCTGGCCGAGCTTGAGATTCTTATTCCCGACGGCGCCGCCGGGATCCACCCCCAGTCCGTCAGTGAGGAATCGCTGCCGGACGAGAGCCCGCTGACCTCGGAACTGGAAGTGGCCGGGTGGCCGTATGACCCGCTTGAGGGGCCGACCGATCCGCGCACAGGAGCCCGGCTGCGGCTGGTTCCGGGCCGGCGTGCGGCCATGCAGTCTGCGGCGGCACGCGTGCTGGACTCACTCGATTCCGGAGTGCTCGTGGCCGCCGCGGCAGAGGCAAGCGGCGCTGATCGGGGACGGCGCCGGCCCTTGCGCGGCCCGGCCGGCGGCTGGGCGCTCGAGGCTGCGACCTTGCTGGAACGCCGCTCCCGCCGCACCCTGGTGCAGGATGTGCACCTGCCGGGCCACATCTCCGCGTCCACCCTGGTGGATCTGGAAGACGACGCCGGCTCCGTCGTCGCCCGGCTGCGGCGTCCGGTCCCGCGGGAACCGGGGATGTCCGCCCGCAAGGGCACCGCTTTCCATGCCTGGGTGGAGGAGTACTTCGGCACCGCCGGCATGCTGGACCTCGGCGAGGCGGCAGGCTCCGATGACCATATCGACGAGGCCTACGGACTGGACACCATGGTGGAGACCTTCCGCCGGTCCGAGTGGGCCAACCGCGCCCCGGCCCACGTCGAGGTGCCGGTGGAGACCCGGATCGGTGACGTCGTGGTCCGCGGCCGGATCGACGCCGTCTTCCGCGATGCCGACGGCGGCTGGGACCTGGTGGACTGGAAGACCGGCCGCCGTCCTTCCGCCGCCCAGCTCAAGACCAAGGCCGTGCAGTTGGCTGTGTACCGGCTCGCTTGGGCCCGGCTCAAGGACGTTCCCCTGGACCAGGTCCGGGCAGCGTTCTACTACGTGGCGGACAACCAGGTGGTCCGCCCGCACGATCTGGGCTCAGCGGAACGGCTCGAACAAATCGTGGCCACGGCCCTGGGAGCAGGCTAGCGGAGCTTCGCCTCGACCACCGTGAGAGCGGTGGTCGACGCGTCGTCGGCAGCGCGCGCCTGGTCTTCAGGGGCCACCGCGTCAGCATCGGCCGGAACCGGACCGTCTGCCTGAACCGGCTGAACTGCACCGCCTGCTGGAACTGCCCCGCCTGCTTGATTGGCACTGTCTGCCTGAACGTGACCGTCTGCCTGAACTGCGGCGATCGACTGCGTCGAGGTGTCTTCGTCGGACTTCTCGTCGGCGGCCGGTTCGTCGACGGGGATTGCCGTCACTGAGACGCTGGAGACCTTGTGGGCCGCAGGCCCGGCCTGCCCGGCGCCGTCGGCGGTGCCGGCACGCTCCTCTTCGCCGGCACTGTCGATTTCGACGCTGTCGGCTGCGCCGTCGGTGTCAGGGGCGTCGACAGGGATCGGCGTCACCTGGACGGCAGGCATCGCGCTGCCGGTTGGAACGGCGGCAAGCCCGGACACCGAATCCGGGGCCAGCAGCGTGACCTTGCTGACGGCCGGGAGCGGCACGTTGTCCGGTCGCGGTGCCTGGCCAAGATCAGGGGCGGGCGCCGGCGCCGGGAGTGGTTCAACACTGATCGGCTGCCCGCCGTGTTCGGCGACGTCGTCGGCGAGCACGGTCAGCATGGACTCGGCCTCGTCGATCATGTCCTGGTTCCCGGCGGCGAGGCCCTTGACGAGGTACTGTGCCAAGGCGAATTCCGCGGAGAGCGCTGCACGGCGCAACAGGTGGGCGTCGGGCACGTCGCGGCGGGAGGAGGTGTAGTGCTCCAGCACGGAGTCCACGAAATCCTGGTCGTTGGATGCGACGAGCCAGGCCATGTCGTCGGCCGGGTCACCGATGCGCAGATCGGTCCAGCCGGTCACGGCGGTGACGCGGTCGCCGTCGACCATCAGGTTGTCCTCGTGGAGGTCCCCGTGGACCACGCAGGGGTTGAAGCGCCACAGGGAGACGTCTTCGAGGGCATGTTCCCAGCGGCGGAGCAGCAGCGGCGGAATCTTGCCGGTGGTCGCGGCCTGGTCCAGTTCGTTGAGCCGGCGCTGGCGGAACTCGTTGGGCGTGTAGCTGGGCAGATCGGCGTTGCTGACCAGCGAGTGGGGCAGGTCATGGATGGCGGCGAGGGCCGCGCCGATTTCGCGGGCGACTGCGGGGGGCGCGGCGCCGAGTTCTTCAACGGACTGCGTGGAACCGGCCAGATGGGAGTACACGAAAGTGCTCAGCGGTCCCTGCCGCACCGTGCCGGCAATGGTGGGCATCAGGAAGGGGAGCTCGGCCCGGATGGCCGGGACGAAAGCGCGGAGCACCAGGAATTCCGTTTCCAGCCGGGCACTGGCCTCGGCGTGGCGCGGCGAGCGGACGCGCCAGCGCTTGCCTTCGGAATCCACGAGTAAAGCCGAATCGAAGTCTGCCGGATCGTCGGGCGCAGAGCTAACGGCGGTCGGGGTCAGTCCGGGGACTGCCGCGGTTGCCACAGCTGCCAGTTCGATTGGTTTTCTTCTCACTCTTCCACGGTAGATTGACCGGCGCCGAAGACTGCGATGCACCACGGCGAGTCTGAAAGATCAGGAATAAATTGCGCCCCGGGAATCCGTTGCCAAACCGCCCCGGCGGCCGCCCGCCGGGCACGTGCGGATGCCCACATACGAGGGAGAAAAATGTCATTTGTCAGCGCGAGTCAGTACGGTGGGTACATGAGTCTTGCGGAGTCACCGGCGCCCAATCACCAAGCCCGGACGGGCACGTTAACCTCCGCGCACCCCGGCCCGGCAGCCAACCTGCTCGATGACTTCGCCCTTCCCGTGCGGCCGGCGCTGATCGACCGCGGATCAGCGGCCCGGCTGAAGCCCGGAATGCTTGAGGCGCTCATGGCCGCCGGTGGCGCACGCGCCATGGTGCTGTCCGGCCGGCAGGCCCTCATCGACGGCAACAGCCTGGTGCTGCTGGATGCGGCCGAACTGGCCCGGCACCTGCAGGACACTGCCTACGCCCCCGATCAGCTGATCTACCTGGGTTCTGCCCTGCCAGGCACGGATCTCGCCGCGGGCACCGAACTGGTGCTGTTTATCCTGCCGCAGCAGTTCGAGGTCCAGGCCGAGGAATTCGAGGCCCACATTGCCGGGATCCCCGAGGGCGCGCAGTGGGCCGGGTTCCGTGACGTCGCGGCGGCGCTGAACCCCACAGACACCGCCATCTTCGTCGAAGCCAGCGCCATCGCGAACTGGCACGCCACCCACACCCACTGCCCGCGCTGCGGGACCCCAACGGCGCCGGAAGCCGGAGGCTGGGTACGCCGTTGCCCCTCGGACGGCTCAGAGCATTACCCGCGGACCGATCCGGCCATCATTGTCACTGTCGTCGGACCGGACGGCCGGCTGCTGCTCGGCGGCGGCGGCCCGCTCGATGCCAGGAACTACTCCACCCTCGCCGGCTTTGTCGAGCCGGGGGAGTCGCTGGAACAGGCCGTCGTGCGGGAGATCGGCGAGGAAGTCGGTGTGCGGGTCACCGCGTGCCAGTACCTCGGGTCCCAGTCGTGGCCCTTCCCCGCCTCGCTGATGCTCGGTTTCACGGCCACCACCGAGGACACCGAAGCCACGCCCGACGGCGTCGAAGTCACCCGGGCACGCTGGTTCAGCCGGAGCGAACTGCAGGAAGCAGTGCTCAGCGGCGACATCGTCATCTCCAGCAGGCTGTCCATTGCCCGGTCCCTGATCGAGCACTGGTACGGCGGTGTCATCCAGGACCGCGCGGACACCGCATGAGGCCCTCGTGACAACACCCAACGGCACCGACCCGCGGCAGATCCTCCGCCGCGGCGCATCCACAGGACATCCTCGAACGGCTGAGCAGCAAAAGTGAACACAGATATCTTCCAGTCCAGCGCCTTCCCGTCCGGCGACGGGGTGCCGGAAGCGGAACCCCAGGCGCCGGACAACCGCTCCCTTGAGGAGCGCATCCTCGGTGGCCTCGACGCCGAACAGCGCGACGTCGCCAGCACCCTGCAGGGACCCATGTGCGTCCTCGCGGGCGCCGGTACCGGAAAAACCCGCGCCATCACCCACCGGATCGCCTACGGCGTGCACTCCGGGGTGTACAGCCCCCAGCGGCTGTTGGCCGTCACCTTCACCGCCCGGGCGGCGGCCGAAATGCGCAGCCGCCTTCGCGACCTCGGCGTCGGCAACGTCCAGGCCCGGACCTTCCACGCGGCAGCGCTGCGCCAGCTTCAGTTCTTCTGGCCCCAGGCCGTCGGCGGAGTCCTGCCCAACCTGCTGGACCACAAGGCCCAGATGATCGCCGAGGCCGCCCGGCGGTTGCGCCTCAGCACCGACCGCGCCTCGATCCGGGACCTGGCCTCCGAAATCGAATGGGCCAAAGTGTCCATGCTGACGCCCGCCAACTACCTGGAAAAAGCCCAGGGCCGCGGCACGCCGGGGGGCTTTGACCTGACCGCCGTCGCCCGTGTCTTCCAGTCCTACGAGGACGTCAAGACCGACCGGAACGTCATCGACTTTGAAGACGTCCTGCTGATCACCGTCGGCATCCTCCAGGAGGACCCGAAGGTCGCCGCCACCGTCCGCGAGCAGTACCGGCATTTCGTCGTCGACGAGTACCAGGACGTTTCGCCGCTGCAGCAGCGGCTGCTGGAACTGTGGCTGGGCGGTCGTGACGAGCTGTGCGTCGTCGGCGACGCCAGCCAGACCATCTATTCGTTCACGGGCGCCTCGCCGAAGCACCTGCTCGGCTTCAAGGCGCAGTACCCCGAGGCCACCGTGGTCAAGCTGATCCGCGACTACCGCTCCACCCCGCAGGTGGTGAAACTGGCCAACGAGCTGCTGGGCGGCCGGCGCAGCGGCGGCCCCGCTGCCGACGCCGCCTGGGCCACGCCCCTGCAGCTCGTGGCGCAGCGCCCGCCCGGCCCGGTCCCGCAATTCACGGAGTGCTCTGACGACGAGGCGGAGGCCGCCACCGTGGCGGTCAAGGTGCGCGGACTCCTCGACGCCGGCACCCCGGCCAGCCAGATCGCCGTGCTGTTCCGCACTAACGGCCAGTCCGAGGCCTACGAACAGGCGCTGGCCTCCGCCGGGATCGGCTACCAGCTGCGCGGCGGCGAACGGTTCTTCGCGCGCAAGGAAGTCCGCGACGCCATCCTGCAATTGCGGGCAGCCACCCGGGCCGTGGCGGAAACCGCCAGCCCCGAGCCGCTGGGCCAGCTCGTCCGCGACATCGTCGCCTCGCTGGGATACACCGAGGCCGCCCCGCACAGCGGCGGTGCCCTCCGGGAACGCTGGGAATCCCTCGCGGCGCTCGTGGCGCTGGCCGACGAGCTCGTGGTCAGCCGCGGTGCCCTGTTCACCCTCTCGGAGTTCGTCAACGAACTCCAGGAACGCTCCCTCGCCCAGCACGCCCCGACCGTGCAGGGCGTCACCCTCGCCTCGCTGCACGCCGCCAAGGGCCTCGAATGGGATGCCGTGTTCCTCGTCGGGCTCAGCGAGGGCCTCATGCCGATCTCCTTCGCCGACAGCCCCGAGTCAGTCGATGAGGAACGCCGGCTGCTGTACGTGGGGATCACCCGCGCCAGGGAGCACCTGTTCCTGTCCTGGTCCACGGCGCGCACGCCGGGCGGGCGCGCCAACCGCAAGCCCTCGCGCTTCCTGGACGGGCTGCGTCCCGACTCCGTGGCCAGCTCCTCGGCCCGCGGCAAGGGACCCGCGCCGCGGCGCAAGGCCGCCGTGCCGGCCACCTGCCGGGTCTGCGGGACCATGCTCTCCTCCGGCGCCGAACGCAAGGTGGGCCGCTGCAACCAGTGCCCGCCCAGCTACGAGGAGCAGACCTTCGATGCGCTCCGGCAATGGCGCAAGGACATCGCGCTCGAGGCCGACGTCCCCGCCTTCGTGGTCTTCACCGACGCAACCCTGACCGCCATCGCCGAAGCCCGGCCCGAATCTCTCGAGCAACTGGCCACGTTGCCAGGTGTGGGCCCGTCCAAGCTGGAGAAGTACGGTGAGGCAGTACTGGCAGTGCTGGTCGAAAGCGCCACCGTCTGATGGCCGGCCGCAGCACCACACGTTCCGGCAAACAGGCAGGCAGCCCGGCAACCCCCGCAGCCACGCCGCTGACCACCGCCGACGGCGCCCCGGTGGAAGTGCGGCGCTCCGCCCGCCGCCGCCGCACCGTTGCGGCATTCTGGGAAAACGGCACCGCCGTGGTCGCCATACCGGCCTCCTTCAGCCGCGCCCAGGAACGCGAATGGGTGCACCGGATGCTGGAGAAGCTGCGGCTCCAGGGGGAGCGCGGTACCCGCGGCGCCGGCAGGCGGCGTCCGCGCAGCGATGCCGCCCTGGCGGCGCACGCCGCGGAGCTCTCCGCCAGGTACTTCGGCGGCCGGGCGGTGCCGTCCTCTGTCCGCTGGGTGGGCAACCAGAACTCGCGCTGGGGGTCCGCGACGCCGTCGGACGGGACCATCCGGCTCTCCGACAAGCTTCAGCCCATGCCGCAGTGGGTGATCGACTATGTGCTCCTCCACGAACTGGCGCACCTGCTGGTGGCCAGCCACAACTCCGCGTTCTGGCGGCTGCTCGAGGCCTACCCGGACACGGCCCGGGCCAAGGCATTCCTCGAGGGCGTCTCCTTCGCCACGTCCCGCGGCCTCGCGCCGGCCGGTGACGAGGACGACGTGGACGGCGCCTGCGAGGGCAACGTGGACGCGGACACCATAAGCGTCTGAATTCCCTGCTCGGGCTGGCCGTTCGGGCTGGCACCACACGACCGGCCCTAGCCGACCCGCCCGCGTCGCCGAAGACCGGTTGCCGGCGGCACGCAAAAGCCCCGGCAGAAACCGAAGTTCCGGCCGGGGCCACCGGGTATTCAGCTAGGGCTTGGGGTTCTCGCCGTTGCCGGCAGCGTCGCCGGTTCCGGCCTCGCCGGACTCTTCACCGGCGTCACCGGGTTTCCCTGATTCCCCTGCGCCATCGGTGTCTTCGGTGCCTTCTATGGACTGACCCGCGTCCTCGGGCTCGTCGAATCCGCCGCTCAGCAGCTTCTGCAGCGCGTCGTCAACCTCGGAGTCGCTGGCCTCGGCAAGCTTCCGGCGTTCGCTGAAACCCTTCGGGTCTTCCAGGTCTTCGGCGGTGGGCAACAGGTCCGGGTGGTGCCAGATGGCGTCGCGGCCGTCTACACCGCGTTCGTCCTTGAGCGAGGCCCACAGCGCGGCGGCCTCCCGGAGCCGGCGCGGCCGCAGCTCCAGTCCCACGAGGGAGGAGAAGGCGTGTTCGGCCGGTCCTCCGGTGGCGCGGCGGCGCCGAACCGTCTCGCGCAGCGCGGCAGCCGAGGGCAGCATCTTTTCGGTGGCGGCCCAGCTCAGTTCATCAACCCAGCCTTCCACCAGGGCAAGGGCAGTCTCGAGCTTCTCGAGGGCCTGCTCCTGCGCGGGGGTGCGCTGCGGCATAAAGACGCCCTGCGACAGGGCCTCCTGGATGCCCTCCGGGTTGCCCGGATCCAGTTCGCGGGCGAGTTCCTCGATCTTGGACGTATCGATGTGGATGCCGCGGGCGTATGCTTCGATCGCGCCGAGGAGGTGCCCCCGCAACCAGGGAACCTGGACGAAGAGCCGGGCGTGGGCTGCTTCACGGACTGCGAGGAACAGCCGGATGTCGTTCTCCGGCAGGCTGAGGCCTTCGCCGAATTTGGCCACGTTGGAGGGCAGCAATGCCATTTCGAGGTCGGCGAGCGGCACCCCGATATCCGTGGAGCTGACAACTTCTGCCGACAGGGCGCCGATGGCCTGGCCCAGCTGCATGCCGAAGATCGCCCCGCCCATGTTCTGCAGCATTGAGGAGGCGCCGCCCATCATGGACTTCATTTCCTCCGGCATCTGCTCGGTCATGGCGGCGGACAGCGCATTCGCGATGCTGTTGGCTACCGGCTCGGTCAGGCGTTTCCAGGTGCCGAGCGTTTCTTCAACCCACTCGGCCCGGGACCAGGCCCGGCCGATCAGCCCGGTGGCAGGCAGCCCGGTGACCTGGTCAAGCCACAGTTCGGCCAGCCTCAGGGCCTCATCCACTTCCCGCGACTGCTGCGCCGTGACAGACGGGTCGGAGCCGCTGGCGGCTACGCGCCGGGCGTTCTCGTGCGCCAGTTGCCAGTTGACGGGGCCATCCGACGGGGCGCTCATCATGGCCTGAACCTGGGAGAACATCTGGGCGAGGAGGTTCGGGTCGTCCGGAAGCCCCGCGGCCTTCGCCAGTTCCGCAGGGTCAATGTTCCCCATGCCCTGGCCGCCCATCAGGTTCTTCAACATTTCTGCCAGCGGATCCTGGGGTTCCTCGTCGCCATTGGACGGATTAAGTGGGTTGGAGGTCATGATCCCGCCGATCGTCGGTGTGGCTGCTTCTCACGTTCACGGTACCCCGCTGCCAGCGGGCTGTCTGCTGAAACCCCGCCACGTTCGCTGTCGGCAAAGAGCCCGGCAGGCAGCCGAGCGCGTAGTGTTAGACACTGGAATATTTGCAGGCGGCAGCCGCGGCCCAGGCTGCGGACGCGGTGCGCTGACCAGGGGATCCGCAGGGTCCCCGGGCGCCGGCACGGAGAGGTCCTTCATTGACAATTACGCAGGGCGGGCAGCCCGCCAGCGAGCCGGCCGCCGGCCAGTCCCGGGGCAGACGATCGCTCCTCTCCGGACCACGTTCCGCGGGGAAGCCGGACAAGCGCTCATCAGCCATGCTGGTGTCGGGGCTGCTCGCACTGGCGCTGGGTATCACCGCGGTGAGCCTGCCCGTCCCCTACGTCGTGGAATCACCCGGCCCGACGTTTAACACTCTCGGCAGTGACAACGGCAAACCGGTCATCAATGTCACCGGCCATGAGTCGTTCCCGGCGAAAGGCAACCTGGACCTCACCACCGTCTACGTCGACGGCGGTCCCAACGGTCCGGTGACCGTCGTGGAAGCGCTGTCGGCCTGGCTCAATGGCTCCAAGGCCGTCTACCCGGAAGAACTCGTTTTCCCCACCGGGGTCACGAAGGAACAGTCACAGCAGGAGAGCGCTGTGGCGATGACCACCTCGCAGGAGAACGCCGTAGCTGCCGCCCTCAAGGAACTGGGCATTCCGTTCGAGCAGAAAATGCAGGTCGCGGGTATCCCTGAGGGGTCCGCCTCCGCCGGCAAGCTCCAGGAAAACGACGTGCTGGTGTCCATCAACGGCAAACCGGCCACCGCGCTGAGCGTCGTCCAGGCCGAACTGGCCGCCGGAAACGGCGCCCCGGTGGACGTCGTCGTCGACCGTGGCGGCAGCAATGTGACGGCAAACATCACGCCGTCGAAGACCCCCGCCGGGCGGTTCATCCTCGGCGTCATGCTGCAGTACCAGTTCAAGTTCCCCTTCGACGTCAAGATTTCCCTCGACAAGGTCGGCGGTCCCAGCGCCGGGATGATGTTCGCCCTGGGCATTGTGGACACCGTTACTCCCGGCGATATGACCGGCGGCAAGCACATCGCGGGAACCGGCACCATCACCCCCGACGGAGCCGTTGGGCCCATCGGCGGCATCAGCCAAAAAATGCACGGCGCGCGGTCCGGCGGCGCCACGCTGTTCCTGGCACCGGCCGCAAACTGCGACGACGTCGTCGGCCATATCCCGGACGGACTGCAGGTGGTTCGGGTCGAGACCCTGGCCGAAGCGCGGAAGGCGGTCGAACTGGCCGCGTCAGGGGCCGACACATCCGGTCTTCCGATTTGCTCCACCAACTAGACTGGCCGCGGAACTAAGAACCGCTGCCACTCGTGGCACATATGACGGCTCCGCCGCCCCTTACGGGCGGTGCCGGCGGCAGGCACGGCGCGGCAACCTGGGTTGCCGCGTCGAAGCACCGCACTGATAACTAAAAACCAGTAACTGACGACCAGCTATGAGGTACCGAGTTTGTCCCGTCCCGCCAGCACTGTCCCGCCCGGAAGACCCCAGCAACGACGAGGCGCATTGACGCCGACGTTGATTGTGGTGGCCTTGATCGTGGTCGGCTTCATTTTCTTCGCCAATGTCTGGACGGACGTCCTCTGGTACCAGCAGCTGGGCTACTTCGAAGTTTTCCTGACCGAGAACCTGGCACGCATCGCCATCTTCCTGGCCGGCTTCGCCATCATGTTCGCCGCCGTCTTCTTCGCCATCCGCATCGCCTACCATGCGCGCCCGGTGTACGCACCGGACTCGGACATCCGCGACAACCTGAACCGCTACCAGGTCCAGCTTGAACCGGTCCGACGCGTCGTTATGATCGGCCTGCCCATCCTCTTCGGACTGTTCGCCGGAAGCGCCGCCGCCAGTCAATGGCAGAGGGTGCTCTTGTTCCTGAATCAGGAACCTTTCAACCAAAACGATCCGCAGTTCGGGCTCGACATCAGCTTCTACCTGATGACCCTGCCGTTCCTGGGCTTCGTCACCGGTTTCCTGATCAGCGTCACCATCGTCGCCGGCGTCGCCGGCATCCTGACGCACTACCTCTACGGCAGCATCCGGATCATGGAACGCGGCATCTTCACCAGCCGTGCGGCGCAGATCCATCTCGCCGTCACCGGTGCCGCCTTCCTGCTCCTGCTGGGCGCCAACTTCTGGCTGGACCGCTACGCATCCGTCCAGAACAGCGGCGGCCGCTGGGCCGGTGCGCTGTACACAGACGTCAACGCCGTCATTCCCACTAAATCCATCCTGGCCGTGGCCGCGATCCTCGTCGCCGTGCTGTTCGTCGTTGCCGCAGTGATCGGCAAGTGGCGGCTCCCTGTCATCGGCACCGCCATGCTGGTCATCACCTCCATCCTGGCCGGCGGCGTCTACCCCTGGGTGATCCAGCAGTTCCAGGTCCGCCCCTCGGAGCAGACGCTCGAGAAGCAGTACATCGAGCGGAACATCAGCATGACCCGCTCGGCCTACGGTCTGGATAAGGTCCAGGAGACGGTGTATAACGCCACCACCAACGCCACCACGGGCGCCCTGGCCCCTGACGCGCAGACCACGGCCAACATCCGCCTGCTTGACCCCAACCTGATCTCAGACGCGTTCTCCCAGCTCGAGCAGTACCGCCCCTACTACCAGTTCCCCAGCGCACTGAACGTGGACCGCTACGAGATTGACGGGAAGATCCAGGACACGGTCATTGCGGTCCGCGAGCTCAACCCCGACGGCCTGAGCGCCAACCAGCAGTCCTGGTTGAACCGCCACGTTGTCTACACCCACGGCTACGGCGTCGTCGCCGCCAAGGGCAACAAGTTCACCGTCGACGGCAAGCCCGAGTTCCTGCAGTCCGGAATCCCGTCCACAGGCGTTCTCGGCGATGATTCGACCTACCAGCCGCGGGTCTACTTCGGCGAAGACTCGCCCGACTACTCAATCGTCGGCGCCCCCGATGGTGCCCCGAACCGCGAGCAGGACCGGCCCGCCGCCAAGGAAGGCGGGGGCGAAACGCAGTACACCTTCACCGGCGACGGCGGCCCGAACGTGGGCAGCTTCTTCAACAAGGTTCTCTACTCGATCAAGTTCCAGTCCTCGGACCTGCTGCTCTCCGACGGTGTGAACGCCGAGTCGCAGATCCTTTACGACCGAAACCCCCGGGAACGCGTCGAAAAGGTTGCCCCGTACCTCACCGTGGACGGCAACGCCTACCCCGCCGTCGTCGACGGCCGGGTGAAGTGGATCGTGGACGGCTACACCACCAGCCAGTACTACCCGTACTCCCAGCAGGAGCAGCTGTCCGAGGCCACGGCTGACTCGCAGACCACTGCGGGGCGGACAGCCTCCCTGCCGAACACCTCCGTCAACTACATCCGCAACTCGGTCAAGGCCACTGTGGACGCCTACGACGGAAAGGTGACCCTGTATGCCTGGGACGATCAGGACCCGGTGCTGAAGGCGTGGCAGAACATCTTCCCGACCTCGCTCAAGCCGTTCTCGGAAATGTCCGGGGCGCTTATGAGCCACGTCCGCTACCCGGAGGATCTGTTCAAGGTCCAGCGGGAACTCCTGGGCCGCTATCACGTGACCCAGGCGGACAACTTCTACACGAACAACGACGCCTGGAGCGTGCCGAACGATCCGACCGTACAGAGCGACGTAAAGCAGCCCCCGTACTACATGTCCTTGAAAATGCCTGACCAGGACAAGCCGGCCTTCCAGCTGACCTCCTCCTTCATTCCGCAGGTGGTCAACGGAAACGCCCGCAACGTGCTCTACGGCTTCCTGGCCGCCGACTCCGATGCCGGCAAGGAGAAGGGCGTAAAGGCAGAGAGCTACGGCCAGCTCAGGCTCCTGCAGATCCCGCCGGAGACCAACGTCCCCGGCCCCGGCCAGGCGCAGAACAAGTTCAACTCCGACCCCACGGTCTCGCAGGCGTTGAACCTGCTGCGCCAGGGTGCGTCGGCAGTGCTCAACGGCAACCTGCTGACACTGCCGGTTGGCGGCGGCATGGCGTACGTCCAGCCGGTCTACCTGCGGTCCACGGGTGAAACCTCGTACCCCACGCTGCAGCGCGTCCTGGTGGCATTTGGTGACAAGATCGGTTTCGCGCCCACCCTGGATGAGGCCCTGAACCAGTTGTTCGGCGGTGCGTCGGGAGCGAGCGCCGGCGACTCGGCCAACAACGGAAGGACGCCCGCCGCGCCAGCGCCGGGCGGCACCCCGTCCGCACCGGGCAGCACCGACGCCAAGGCGGAGCTCAAGGCAGCCCTGGACGAGGCGAACGCCGCCATCAAGGCGGGCCAGGAGGCCCTCGCGAAGGGCGACTTCGCCGCCTACGGCGAGGAGCAGCGGAAGCTCTCGGCGGCCCTGCAGCGGGCCATTGACGCCGAAGCCAAGATCGCGGCGGCGGCACCGGCTCCCGCTCCGGTACCGGATGCCACGACGCCGGCGCCCACCCCGGCCCCGACGCCCAGCAGCTGATGCACAGCTAAAGGACACACGGTTGAAGGCCGGGTCCGCGCTCCTCTGGGGGCGGGAACCCGGCCTTCGGCATTCCCGGACCGTACTGTGTCGCAGCCGACGGCTGCACGGCGCGGCGCCGGGAGACGCACATCACGCCACCTCGATTTGGCCTCATGTTCACCGGCAGGTAGAGTTGATCTTGCGACGCGGGGTGGAGCAGTTCGGTAGCTCGCTGGGCTCATAACCCAGAGGTCACAGGTTCAAATCCTGTCCCCGCAACTGAAAAGAAGGTCCGGAACACTGGAAACAGTGTCCCGGACCTTCTGCTTTAAGCCGGCAGTTTAGGCCGGCAGGGGGCAGTTCGGGCGACGGCATGGCGGTCGCCCGGGCGACGGATCAGGCGGTGGCTCGGACGGCGCCAAAAGTAGGGTAGTGTTGATCAAGCGACGCGGGGTGGAGCAGTTCGGTAGCTCGCTGGGCTCATAACCCAGAGGTCACAGGTTCAAATCCTGTCCCCGCAACTGAAGAAGAAAAGAAAGGCCCGGATCTGCTGATCCGGGCCTTTCTTGTTGTCCCGGTTTGCCTGAGTCCTGTCGCCTGAGTCCTGCCGGGACCCTGCGCCGCCGGCCCCTGGCGCCGCCGGCCCCGGGCGCCGCCGGTCTCGCCCGCTGCGGTCCGGGGGCACTTTGACACGGACACGCCGCGGAGGCCGACCTCAGGGCAGGAAATCGTGTCCAAAGGCGCCCCCGACGGCGAGCGGCAGTAGCTGCGGCCGGTCAGGCGGAGAGCGCCTCAGGCGTCCTTGAGCCGCTGGTACGTCTCCAGCGCCCGGGCGCGGGACTCCGGCAGCCCGACCACCGGGTCCGGGTAGCCGGCTGCCGCACCGTTGGCCTTCCACGGCTCGTGGATCGCCTTGTCGTCCAGCCCGGACAGCTCCGGGAGGAACTCGCGCAGGTAACGGGCGCCGGCGTCGAACTTCTTGCTCTGGGTGACGGGATTGAAAATCCGGAAGTAGGGCGAGGCGTCGGCGCCGGACCCGGCCACCCACTGCCAGTTCGCGGGGTTGCTCGCGGCGTCGGCGTCCACCAGCGTGTCCCAGAACCAGGCCTCGCCGAGCCGCCAGTCGGCCAGGAGGTTCTTGACCAGGAAACTCGCGGCGGCCATCCGGACCCGGTTGTGCATCCAGCCGGTCTGCCAGAGCTGCCGCATGCCGGCGTCGACCAGGGGATAGCCGGTGCGGCCCTGCTGCCAGGCCCCGAGTTCGGCGTCCGACGGCGTCTGCCAGGCGAAGCGGTCAAACTCGGGCCGGTAGTTGCGGGTGGCCAGCTCCGGGTTCTCGTACAGCAGCTGCCAGCAGAATTCCCGCCAGCCGAGTTCGGACCGGAAGATCCCGACGTCGGCCGGCGCCGCGGGCCCGAAGCGTTCGCGCAGTGTGTGCCAGATCCGGAACGGGCTGATTTCGCCGAACCGCAGATGGGGGGAGAGCCGGCTGGTCCCTTCGACGCCCGGGGTGTCCCGTCCGTTGCCGTAGTCCTCCGCCGGGCCGTCGAGGAAGTCCTCAAGCCGTTCGTGGGCCCCGGCTTCCCCGGGCTGCCAGGTGTCCGCGAGGCCTGCACTCCAGTCCGGCGTGCGGGGGAGCAGCCCCCAGCTGTCGAGGTCGTCGCCGGCGGGGAGTCCACCGTCCGCGTCCGCAGCAGGCGCCGGGAGGCGCTCCGGGACGTCCAGGGGGAGCCGGGGCTCCGGGGCATCCAGGCAGGCCCGCCAGAAGGGCGTGAAGACCTTGTACGGCCCGCCCGCCCCGGTCCGCACCGTCCACGGCTCAAACATCAGGTTCGCCTGGAAGCTGGAAGCAGTGAGGCCCTGGTCAGCGGCCCAGGTTTTGACGCCGGCGTCCACCTCGCGTTCAGGCCCCCCGTAGCGGCGGTTCCACAGCAGCGTCGAGGCCCCGGTTTCCATGGCGAGCTCACGGATGATGCCCGCAGCCTCGCCACGGCGCAGCAGCAGGCGTGATCCTGCGGCCTCCAGGCCGGCGGCGAGGTCCGCCAGGGAGTGGTGCAGCCACCATTTCGTGGCGCCGCCGAGGGGACGCACACCGGGGGAGGACTCGTCGAGGATGTACACCACGGTCAGCGGCTGGCCCAGTGTGGCCGCCTCGCTCAGGGCAGGGTTGTCGTCCAGCCGGAGATCGTCGCGGAGCCAGACAAGGGTCGAAGACAGGGATCCCGAAGACATGGATCAACGGTACACGCGCAACCGCCGTGCCCGGGACGGCAGGAGACCGGCTGCCCGGCAGGACACAGCAGAGGCCGGGCCCGGTGACCGTCTACCGACGGTCCCGGGCCCGGCCTCAGCAGTTATCCGGCGCCCACAGCCCGGCGGAAGCCCGCCGGGGGAGTGCTTAGAGCTTGTCGAAGTCGGCTTCGTCGACCGTCGAGCCGGCTGCCCGGCCCTCGCCGGCGCCGATGGCGGCGGGGGAGCCGCCGGACTTCAGCGCGGCAAGCCGCGCCTCGATCTCTGTCTGCTCGCCGAGGTCCTCCAGCGAGTTGAACTGTGCGTCCAGGCTGGACGCGGCAAGTTCCTGCTGGCCGCGGACCTTGGCCTCCTCGCGGCGGATCTTCTCTTCGAAGCGGCCCACCTCGGACGTGGGATCCATGAAGTCGATGCTCTTGAGGGCATCGTGCACCTGGGACTGGGCAGCCGCGGTCTTGGACCGCGCCACCAGCTCGTTGCGCTTGCTGGTGAGCTCGTTGAGCTTGCCCTTCATCTGGTCCAGGCCGTGCTTGAGCTTGTCCACGACCTCGGACTGCGAGGCGATGCTCGGCTCGGCGGACTTCGCCTCGTTCTCCGCGGACATCTGGCGCTGCAGCGCCACCTTGGCCAGGTTGTCGAACTTCTCGGCGTCGGTGATGTCACCCTTGGCGCGGTACTCGTCGGCCTTGCGGGAGGCTGCGAGGGCCTTGTTGCCCCAGTCCTTGGAGTTCCGGATGTCTTCGTTGTAATCATCCTGGAGCATGCGCAGGTTGCCGATGGTCTGGGCCACTGCGGCCTCGGCTTCGGCGATGTTGTTGGTGTAGTCCCGGACCATCTGGTCCAGCATTTTCTGCGGGTCCTCGGCCTGGTCCAGCAGGGAGTTGATGTTGGCCTTCGCCAGCTGCGCCATGCGGCCGAAAATGGACTGCTTCATGGTGATACCTTTCGTCCTGCTCAGTGGGTTCCCACTGAATTCGGTGAACTATGTACGTATTGCTTCTATCCGCCGTTCGGAGCGTTCCCCCTGGCGCCTAGTCTGTGTCTGCGGCCGGTGGCGGCTTGCTAGAAGTCGCCGCCGCCGCCGAAGTCTCCGCCCCAGCCGCCGCCGGCGTCACCGCCGCCGCCCCAGCCGCCGCCGGAATCGCCGCCGCCGCCCCAGCCGCCGCCGCCGCCACCACCGCCGCCATGCAGGATGGAGTTGATCAGGATGCCGCCCAGGATGGCGCCACCCAGGCCGCCGCCACCTCCGCCGCCGAACATCCCGCCACGGCCGTAGCCCTGGTTGGCGTAGCCCCCGAAATGGTCGACGTCGGACTGGGCCAGCTGCGCTGCCTGCGCCGCCAGCGCGTGCGCCTGCTGGGCGTACTGCAGGGCGGTGACAGGGTCGGTGCGCGAGATCGACAGTGCGTAGTCCAGGTTCCGCTGGGCCTCGGCCAGGCGGGTCCGGGCTTCGGTGCCCACGCCGCCGCGGCGGGCGGTGATGTAGTCCGAGGTCGCGCTGATCTGCGCCTGCGCAGACATGATGCTCTGCTGCAGCGAGGCCTGCGCGCGGCGGGCCTGGTCCTGCTGGTCGCGGATGCCGGACAGGGCCTCGTCCAGGGACTGGTGCGCCGTCTCGACCCGTTCCAAAGTAGCGATCGGATCGATCTTGCCGGCCTGGATGTCGGCCTTGACCCGTGCCAGCGATGCCTCCACCGCGGCGACGGGACCGGCAAGTTCCGGGTGCGCTCCGGACTGGATGAGGGCCTTGGCCTGGGCCAGGTCCTGCGAGGTGTCGACGACGGCGGACTCAAGGCCGTTGCGGGCCTCATCGAGGTTGCCTGCGACCTTGGTGATTGCGCCGATCAGCACGTTCGTCTGGTGCAGGCTCTCTTCGGCCGCCCGTACGGCGACGGCGGCGAGGCTGCCTTCGCCGGCGCTGAGCTTCTCCTGGGCCGTGACGGAGGCGTTCTGCACGAAGGCCAGCCGTTCCTTGGCCTGGTTAATGTTGTCGCCGACCTGCACAAGCGCGCTCTCGGCATACTTGGCGCGCAGCTCGGCGAGCGACTGCTCGGCGCTGGCGATCTTGGCTTCGGCCTCGCTGGCACCGGCGCTGACCGCGGCAAGGGCCTGCGGGGCGTTCTTCTCGAGCTCGCGGAGTGAATCGAAGTCCGCCTTCTGCTCCTGGAGGGAGCCGAGGGCCGCCTCGGAACGGCGGATGATCTCGCCGAGCCAGGTCCGCTGCTGCTCCTCGGTATCGGGGATGTGGTCATCCAGCTGCTGCTGCAGCTTGAAGGACTCGGACATGTGGCCCTTGGCGTCCTCCAAAGCCTTCGTGAAGTTCCCGACGGCGGCGTCGCCGTACTGTGCCTGCGCGAAGCCAAGCTCCTGCTCGCTGGATTTGATGGCGTCGTCGGCCTCGATCAGCAGTGAGCCGCTCTTGCGGCGCAATTCCTCGACGGTGAGTCCGGCGAGCGGATCCAGCTCGGCGCCCTGCGCTCCGGCGCCGGCTCCCGACCCGGCTGCGGCTTTCTTCCGCCGGTTGCGGAGGTAGAGGTAGGCGCCTGCGCCGCCCGCTGCAACGACGCCGACGCCGACCAGCACGGCGCTGCCCGCGCCGCCCTCGGACGGGACGGTGCCCTTGCCGCCGCCGGCGGCGTCGCCGATTGCCGCGGCGCTGTCGATGGCGGCCTGCGCATAGTTCCCTTCGCGGAGGTTCGGGTCGACTGCACTTTTCACGATGGTGTCGCGCTGGGCGTCCGTGATCTTGCTGTTGGCGGGCTTGCTCAACAGGTACTGTCTCGTATCCGTGGCAACCGTCAGCAGCATGGCGTTGGCACCGAGGCTCGCCTTGTCCGCCACCGCTTTAGCCCACTCAAATCGGTCGGTGGGGTTTTCGAACTTCTTCACATAGACGACGTGGTAGGTCATCGCGTGGTCGGTGCCGAGCTGCTTGATGGCCTGTTCGACTTCGCCCGTCCGGTCGCCCAGGACTCCGGCGGAGTCCACGACCTTCGTTACGGGGTCGAGTGTCACCGGATCTTCGGCGAGGGCCGGAGCGGCAGGAAGCGCCAGCAGTCCGACGACGCCAAGAACGGCGAGGAAACGTTTATAGGTAGACCGCATGTGCAACCCTTCAGCACTTCTGCGACCAGTTCGGGCCGAACCGGTCGTCACAGAATGCAGCAGCGCCCCCACGCAGATGTAAAGCCGCAGGTCGCTGTGGCGATTCCATTTGATTCTATGGTGCACCCAATGGACCGTCCACCGGCGGGAATATGCCACCAGCGAAAAGCGCTGAACGGCCGACGGCGCCGTCGGGAAGGCACCGGAAGTGGCCCCGTCCGGATGCACAGCAACCTCCCAGCAAACGTGTGCCCTAGTCTCAGTGAAATCGTCCATAGTTAATGAAGACGAGGATGAAAGGAAGTCTTATGACTGAGAACCCAGCGCAGGGCGCTTCACCAGAGAACCGGGAGCCGGCCACGCCGAACGAGGGGCCTTCAGGGCACCCGCAGGCTGCCCCCGCGCCGGACTCAGCGCCCGAGAATCCGACCCTCCGGATGGACCGTGCCGCGGACAACCCCCCGCAGCCGGTTTACCCGCAGCACCAGCCGTCTTACGGCCGGCCCCCGGCACCGGAAACCCAGCAGTTCGGTGCACCGCCGGGTCCCGCCCAGCAGGGCCAGCCGAACCCGCAGCACACCCCCGGCTACGGCCAGGCAGCCGGGAGCTCCGCCTTCGGGCAGTCCCAGCAGCCGCAGGGCCAGTACGCGAACGCCCAGCACAACCTGGGTTCCTTCGGCCAGCCGCAGCACGGCGGCTTTGGCGGCAACCAGCCCGGTTCCCCCTACGCCTCCAACCCGGCCCACGCCCCGAAGCGCAAAGCCGCGTTCGGTGTTCCCACCCTCGTCGCCAGCATTCTTGCCGCCGGCCTCGTCGGCGGCGGCGTCGTCGCCGGGACCACGCAACTGCTGGGGGATCAGGCTGTCACGTCCACGGGGTCGAGCAACAGCAGCCAGGCCGGCCCCGTCATCGTGAACAACAGGGAAGACGTGAACGCCATCACCGCCGCTGCCCTGAAGGCCACGCCCAGCGTCGTGACCATCAAGGCAACGAACGGCAGCGAGGGCGGCACCGGCTCCGGCATCATCCTTGACGGTGAAGGCCACGTCCTTACCAACACCCACGTCGTCACCCTCGACGGCACGGCGGCCAACGCCGCGATCGAAGTACGCATGAGTGACGGCAAGGTCTACAGCGCCGAGATCGTCGGCACGGATCCGCTGTCGGACCTCGCGGTAGTCAAGATCCAGAACGGCTCCGGGCTCGTCCCGGCAGTCCTGGGCGATTCCGGCAAGCTGAACGTCGGTGACACCGCTGTCGCCATCGGTTCGCCCCTCGGCCTCACCGGGACCGTCACGGACGGCATCGTGTCGACCCTGAACCGCACCATCAGCGTTGCCTCCTCGGCAGCTCCCAAGCAAGGCGAGGACAACTCACAGGGCGGCGGCGGCCAGGGCTTCCAGTTCGCACCGCCGGACGGCGGGCAGGGCCAGAGCACCGCCAACCAGGGAAGCATCTCCATCAACGTGATCCAGACGGACGCGGCCATCAACCCCGGCAACTCCGGCGGCGCCCTCGTCAACACCAAGGGCGAGATTATCGGCGTGAACGTCGCCATCGCGTCGGCCGGCGGCGACTCTTCAAGCAGCGGCAACATCGGCGTCGGCTTCAGCATCCCGATCAACCACGCCAAACGCGTCGCCCAGGAGATCATCAGCACCGGCAAGGCCACCCACGGCCAGTTCGGCGTGAGCGTGAAGCAGAAGACCGCGAGTTCCTCGGGTTCCGGGTTCTCCGTCGGGGCAGAGGTCGCCACGGTCGAGCCCGGCTCCGCCGCAGAGAAGGCCGGCGTCAAGGTCGGAGATGTCGTGACGAAGTTCCAGGACCTCACCATCAGCGACCCGAACCAGCTGACGGCAGCCGTGCGGGAGCAGCCCGCCGGAGCCACGGTAAAGGTCACCGTCCTCCGCGGCGGCAAGGAGCAGCAGCTTGATGTGACCCTCGGCACTGCCGCCGAACAGTAACAGGCATCAGCAGCAGCGCACAGCGCACAAATCCGAAGGCCGGGCCGCTCCAAAAGGAGCGGTCCGGCCTTCGGCGTACTGCGTTATGCCGTGCCCCGTTGTGCGCTGACACAGGCGTTAACCCAAGCCGCGCCGGCCGCCCCCGATATGGTTAGCTAGGAGAAACCCGGCACACCCGGAACTCCGTGGCCACGACCCCTCCCGGCTGGCTGTCCACCCGCATGGAAGGCTGCTGTAAACACAGTGGAAGAGACCTTGAAGATCATCGTGCTGGTCAAGCACGTCCCTGACACTCAGTTCGACCGGCACCTCACCGGCGAGGGTAACACGACGGACCGCTCCGAGAGCATCCTCTCCGAACTGGACGAGTACGCCCTCGAGGCTGCACTCCAGCTGATCGAGGCCCGCGGCGGGGAGGCCGCAGGCAACAAAGTCATCGCCCTGAGCATGGGTCCCGCCGGCGCGGTCAACGCCGTGAAGAAGTCCCTGCAGATTGGCGCCAGCGAAGGCGTCCACCTCACCGACGACGCACTGGCCGGATCCGACGCCGCCGCCACGTCCCTGGCCCTGGCCGCAGCCATCCGCCACCTCGGCGCGGACACCCCCGCCGACCTCATCATCACCGGCATGGCCTCCACCGACGGCGAGACCTCTCTGGTGCCGGCCCAGCTCGCCGAGCGCCTGGACCTGCCGCAGGTCACGTTCGCGTCTTCGCTGGAGCTCGACGGCGCCCGGCTCACCGCCCGCCGCGACGGCGACACCCACGCCGATACCGTCGAGGCGACGCTGCCTGCCCTCGTCTCGGTCACAGACCAGATCAACGACCCCCGGTACCCGAACTTCAAGGGCATCATGGCGGCGAAGAAGAAAACCATCACCACGCTGGCACTCGCCGATATCGGCGTCGACTCCGCGCAGGTCGGACGGGCCGGCTCCTGGACCGCCGTCGACTCCGCAGAGGCGCGCCCGGCGCGCACCGCGGGCACCATCATCACCGACGAGGGCGACGCCGGCATCAAGCTGGTTGACTTCCTGGCCGCCCAGAAGCTGCTCTAAGGGGATTCTCAGACATGGCAAAAGTACTGGTATTCATTGACACCCCCGGCCAGGCCCTGAAGAAGGCCAGCCTGGAGCTGCTCACCATTGCCCGTTCCCTGGGTGAGCCTGCGGTCGCGTTCACCGGCGACCTGCACGACGACGTCGCGGCCACCCTGGCCGCGTACGGCGTCCAAGCGCTGTACCGGCCCTCCTCGGCGGACCTCGACGACTACCTCGTGGGTCCCAAGGCGTCCTATCTTGCCGCCGCGGTGCTGACCGCGGATGCCACGATCGTCCTGACCGAGAACTCGGCGGAGGCCAAGGAGATCGCGGCGCGGCTGGGCATCAAGCTCGGCGCCGGCGTCATCACCGACGTCGTTGCCGTGGACACGGACGGAACGGCGCACAAGTCCGTGCTGGCCGGTTCCTACACCACCACGGCGAAGGCCACGACTCCGGTCGCGGTCCTGACCGTCAAATCCAACAGCGTCACTCCGGAGCCCGCCGTCACCGGCACCGCGCCGGCAACGGTCACCGTCGAGGTGCCGGCGACTGCCGCAGCGGCTTCGGCACGGATCACCTCCCGCACCGAGAAGGCCGTGAGCGGCCGCCCCGACCTCTCCGAGGCCCGGATCGTGGTGGCCGGCGGCCGCGGCGTGGACGGCAACTTCGGGCCCGTCGAGGACCTGGCCGACGCCCTCGGTGCGGCCATCGGCGCCTCGCGCGCCGCAACGGACGCCGGCTGGATCGGCCACGACGCCCAGATCGGCCAGACTGGAAAGACGGTGTCGCCCCAGCTGTACGTCTCCGCAGGCATCTCGGGGGCCATCCAGCAGAAAGCCGGCATGCAGACCGCCAAGGTGATCGTTGCCGTCAACAAGGATGCCGAGTCACCGGTCTTTGAGATCGCCGACTTCGGCATCGTGGGGGACCTCTTCCAGGTCCTGCCGCAGGCCACCGAAGAAATCAAGAAGCGCAGGGGCTGAGTCCTTGAACACCTTCGCCACACAGGCGCAAAGCCCGTTCGATCCGGAGCGCCACCGGATCGGGCGGGTGCTTTGTTTCACTGCCCACCCGGACGACGTCGACTTCGGCGCCGCCGGCACGATCGCCGCCTGGACCGCCGCCGGCGTCGAGGTCAGCTATTGCATCATGACCGACGGCGACGCCGGCGGCTTCGACCCCGCGCAGCGTGACGAGATCGTCCGGCTGCGGAACGAGGAGCAGCGCCGCGCCGCGGCCCTCGTCGGGGTGACCGACATCCACTACCTGCACGAGCGCGACGGCTACCTCGAGCCCTCGCACGACGTGATCCGTGAAGTGGTGCGCCTGATCCGGCAGCTCCGGCCCGACGTCGTGCTCTCGATGCACCCCGAACGGAACTGGAACCGGCTCCAGAAGAGCCATCCTGACCACCTCGCCGTGGGCGAGGCGGTGACCCGGGCCGTGTACCCGGCCCTGGAGAACCCGTTTGCGTACCCGGAGCTGGCCGAAGCCGGGCTGGAGGCCTACAAGCTGCCGTGGCTGTGGCTTTTCGCCGGACCGGAAGAACGCGAAAACCACGTCGTCGACGTCACCGACCATGTCGAGGCCAAACTCGCCGCGATCCACATCCATGTCAGCCAGCACCCCGACATCGAGGCCATGGACCGCACCGTCCGCGGGTTGATGGTCCGCACCGCAGAGCGCGGCGGGCTCCCGGCCGGCCGCAGTGCCGAGGCGTTCCACGTCGTGGCAGTCAACGGCGCCGGGACGATCGCCGGCTTCTAGTGTTGCCCCCTGCGGCCCTTCTCCCATAAGCTGGAATCTGTTTAAATCATATTTATTGAGGAAGGCAGACTTTAATGGTGAAGACTGCGCAGCACCCCGTACTCGTCATCATGGGCGTCTCGGGATCCGGAAAGTCAACCGTGGCCGGCCTGCTGGCCGGCCGGCTGGGCTGGGACTTTGCGGAGGGCGACGATCTGCACCCCGCATCGAATGTGGCGAAGATGCACGCCGGCCAGCCCCTGACCGACGAGGACCGCTGGCCCTGGCTGGAAAGCATCGCCGGATGGATCCGGCAGCACACCGAGACCGGCACCCCCGGCATCGTCACCTGCTCGGCGCTCAAGAAGCGCTACCGGGATGTCCTGCGCGGCGAAGGCGTGGTGTTCGTCTTCCTCGACGGCAGCAGGGACCGGATCTCGGACCGGCTGGCGACCCGGCACGGGCACTTTATGCCCGCAGCCCTGCTTGAATCGCAGTTCGAGGCGCTCGAAGCCCCCACGCCTGAGGAAAACTCCATCACGCTGAGCGTCAGCTCGGCGCCCTCGGAGGAAGCGCAGGAGATCATCGACCGGCTCCACCTCGACGGCGCGGACGCCAGGCCCTGAGCCTCTCCCGCGTTCTGCCGTCACCAAGGAAATTTTTGTGAAATCACTGATAGCAATGCAGCTTCCGGCTGCCGTTGAGGCCGGGACCGGCGTCAACACCCAACTACTGCTCATCGCGGGCCTGGGCATCGTCCTCCTCGTCGTGCTGATCGCCAAATTCAAGTTCCACCCCTTCCTGGCCCTAATTCTGGGGTCAGGGTTCGTCGGCCTCGCCGCTGGCGTCGAACCCGCGAAGGTGATTGCCAACTTTGAGGACGGTGTAGGCGGTGTCCTGAAGGAAGTTGGCCTGCTGGTAGCGCTCGGCGCGATGCTGGGCAAGCTGCTGGCTGACTCCGGCGGCGCCAACCGGGTGGTCGACACCCTGCTGGCCAAGGCCACCGGAAACAAGCTGGTCTGGTCCATTACGCTCGTCGCCGTGATCATCGGTCTGCCGATGTTTTTCGAAATCGGGCTCGTCCTGCTGCTGCCGGTGATCGTGCTGGTCACGCAGCGTTCCAAAATGCCGCTGATGCGCATCGCCATCCCGGCCCTGGCCGGCCTGTCCGTGCTGCACGGACTGGTGCCACCGCACCCGGGACCCCTGATCGCCATCAGCGCCGTTAAGGCTGAACTGGGCACCACCCTGGCCCTCGGCATCATCGTTGCCATCCCTACGGTGATCATCTGCGGCCCTCTGTTCTCCCGCCTGGCGGCCCGGTGGGTGCCTGTGGGCGCCCCCGCCGTCGCCGGCGGCGTTGATACCGTGCACGGAGCGGACATGGAGGGCGTCAAACGCCCGCCGAGCTTCCTCGTCACGCTATTGACCATCCTCTTCCCGGTGGTCCTCATGCTGCTCAAGGCGGTCATGGACATCATCTGGCCCGACCCCAAGACTGCGCCGGCCATCCGGACCTTCTTTGACTTCGTCGGGCAGCCGCTCGTCGCGATGACTTTGGCGGTCCTGCTCGCCATGGTGACCTTTGGCTACGCCGTGGGCCTCAACGGAGGCAAGATCACGAGCAAGATTGCTGCCAGCCTCGGCCCGATCGCCGGGATCCTCCTCATCGTCGGTGCCGGCGGCGGCTTCAAGCAGACGCTGATTGGCGCCGGCGTGGGCGACTCCGTGAAGGCCTGGGCAGAGGGGACGAACATGTCCGTTCTGGTGCTCGGGTTCATTGTGGCCGTTGCCCTACGCCTGGCGACAGGCTCGGCCACCGTCGCGACCGTGACAGCGGCCGGCATTGTGGCGCCGCTGGCAAGCTCGCTCACGCCGACGCACGCCGCGCTGCTGGCACTGGCGATAGGCGCCGGCTCACTGTTCTTCTCGCACGTGAACGACGCCGGATTCTGGCTGGTGAAGGAACTTTTCGGGCTCACGGTCGGCCAGACCTTCAAGACCTGGTCCGTCATGGAGACGCTAATTTCCGTAGTCAGCTTCGGCCTCGTGATGCTCCTCTCGATGATCATCTAGCCGGGTCATCGGCCCGTCATTCAGCAACGACAAAAGCCGCGCAGGCCTTGAACCTTTGGAGGGTTCAAGGCCTGCGCGGCTTTGTGTACGGCGGTAGGTGTGCCGTATCCGGACGCTACGCGCCCAGGGTGGCAGCCGCCACGGTGGGCATGGTCGGCGAGGCCGAGCCGCCCGTCGGTTCCACCGTGATGCCCAGGGCTGCCGCAGAGCTGATGCCCTTGACGACGGCCGGCTTGGACAGCGCTTCCGCGTCCATGAGCCCCTGGGACACCGGAGCCGAGCCGTCCTTGGGGATCAGCCACATCTGGTAGACCTTGCCGGGCGGAGGCGCCGGGACGTCGTTCATCTTGACGACGATTGCGTCCTTCGACGGCGAGACGGACACGGTGGCCGTGCCGCCGCCGGTGACGTCGACCGTCGCCTGCCGCACGTCGCCGGCCTGCAGCACCTGGTTCAGCGGATCATTCTGGTTCGCAACGTAGGCGCCGACGCCGACTCCGCCCAGGGCGATGATGGCTGCGGCAGCGATGCCGACGAGCCAGTTGCGCATGCCCTGCGGCCGGCGTCGTTCGTCCCGGCGCTTGCGGGCGGCACCGAGTTCGTCGGTGACGGAGAGCTCCGTCGTCTCCCGGACAGGCCGGGCCACGACCGGCGGGGCCGCCGTCGGCTCCTGTCCCGCGTGCATGCCTGCCACAGCTGCCGTGTCCTGGGCGGGCAGGGAAGCCATGATCCGGTCCAGCAGGCCCGAAGGCGGCTCTTCCTCGGCCGTGAAGGTGGTGGCAAGCGTCTCGCGGGCCTGCCGGACGCGCTCGTCGAAGGCGGCGCGTTCGGCCGCCGGAGCCGAGGCGAGGTACTCCTCGATGGCGGCACGCTCGGCGCCGTCCACGGCGTTCAGGGCGTACAGCTCGGCGAGGTCAGCCGCGCGGCCCGAGGAAAGGTCAGTGGCGATCTCGGCTGCAAAGCCGGCGGGGACGCGGCCGTTGTTGTGTGCGTTCATGTCAGTCATCTCAACTCACCCCCAGACAGGTCTTCAGCCGGATTAGTCCGTCGCGGATGCGGGACTTGATGGTGGGCACCGCAGCATTGAGCTTCTCTGCGACTTCCCGGTAGGTGAGGCCGCCGTAGTAGGCAAGCCGCACGGACTCCTGTTGTGTATCGGTCAGCGTCTCCAGGCAACGGACCACAGCCTCGGCCTCAAGCCGGCTGCCGACCTCATCCGAGACGGAATCGTGGTCGATGTCCTGGCTGCTGGCGCCGTATTTTGCTTCCCGGTCGGTGGACGACTGGGAGGAACGGACCTTGTCCACGGCCCTGCGGTGCGAGATGGTCATCAGCCAGGCGAGCGGGCTCCCCGCCTCGGGATTGAACTTGGCGGCGTTCTGCCAGACCTGGAGGAAGACCTCCTGGGTGGTGTCCTCGCTGAGTTCCACGTCGATCAGGACCCGCCGGGCCATGCCGAAGACGCGCCGGGACGTGAGTTCATAGAACTCTGCGAAGGCTGCCTGGTCACCGCGGGCAATCTGTTCCAGCAATGCGCCGAGCCTCCGGTTTACATCGGCTGAAGTGCCCGGGGGAGCGGTGGCCTCGGGATTCGGGGCGTTGGGAGTTTCCATCACCTTCAAGCATAAGGTGCCTGCCGGCGATCGCGGGTCAGGATGGTCTCTTCGGGGGGCGTGGCCGCCCGCGAACCGACGGTCTGTACGCCTGTCTACCTGCAATGTTGTCACCTGCCGCTCCTCGCTCCCTTCCCCGCCCCCGGCTCCCGTTGGCTCACTGGGCTTCATAGGTGATTCGGGGCAGCGCGGGACCCGGATGGGCGTAACGCGGGACGAATTTGCGGAGGCTAGAGCTTGGCGCCGTCGAATCCGTTCTGACGCCAGGCCTCGTAGACGGCGATCGAGGCTGCATTCGCGAGGTTCAGCGAACGCAATGAGGGCAGCATCGGCAGGCGGACACGGGACGTGACATGGGGATCGTGTTTGAGGTCCTCGGGCAGGCCCACGGATTCCCGGCCGAACATGAGCACGTCACCGGGACGGTAGCTGATGTCCGTGTAGGACGCCTCTCCGTCGGAGGTGAAGGCGAAGACGCGGTCCGGTGCGAGGGCCGCCCAGGCCGCGTCGATGTCCCGGTGGACAGTCACGACGGCGAGGTCGTGGTAGTCGAGGCCGGCCCGCCGCAGCTTCGCGTCGGAGAAATCGAAGCCCAGGGGCTCGACGAGGTGCAACTCGGCGCCGGTGATGGCGGCCAGCCGGATCGCGTTGCCCGTATTGCCGGGAATTTCTGGGGTGTGGAAGAGGATGCGGAACACTGTCCCATCCTAGCGAGCCTGCTAGTGCATCCCGCGCAGCAGCCGGGCAAGCACGGGAACGATGACGGTGTTGGGGGCCGGGCCAGAACTGAGGAACTGCTTGAGGCCGCGCGCCAGCCCGGCGGCGTTGACCACCTGGACGGTCTCGTGGGTGCCGGAACGGCGGTGCCGGTCGATTACCGGTTCGTGCAGGTTTCCGTCGGTGCTGTGGACCACGGTCCAGCCGGTGACGTTGAGTTCCGGAAAGATGTCCTGCATCCGGCGCACCACGTGGGCCAGCTGGGGCGGGGCGATGGACCGACCGCCGTGGGTCAGGGCGGCGCCGTTCCAGGCGTAGGCGCCGGGCGGCAGCAGCATGGAGCCGATGACCGCCATGCGGTAGCCGGAGAGCACCACATGGTCGATGTGGCTGTTGTCCGCCGGGGACTGCAGCCCGTTGATGAGCCGGGCGGCCGGGATGGCGGGGAGGACCTGCCGGCTGATGAGCTGCACCGTCCGCATTTCCCGCTGGATCCTTGCCTCAGCCCCGAAGATGCCCCGCTTGCGGGGCAGCCCGTGGACCTGCTGTACGGCCAGGTCCTTCGGGATCAACGGCACCTCGCCGGTCCCGGCGTACTGCTCGAAGGACGGGACGTAGACCGGCGCGTCGGAGGCCGTGTTCCGGGGGGTGTTGGGACGCCGGACATTTGCTGACGCGCGGCTGCCGGCAGCCGGGGCATCAAAGTGGGCCCCCTCGTCGGCAGGCGGGGATGCGAAGGCGCCGCGGCCGCCGCCGTAGGAACGGTCGTAGTCGGCCCGGCTCTTGGCGTCGATCAGCGTCTCATAGGCGAGGGTGACGCGCCGGAAGGCAGCCGGGTCGCCGCCGTGGTCCGGGTGCGCGGTGCGGGCGGCCTTGCGGTAGGCCACCTTGATTTCCTTGTCCGTCGCCGTCACGGGGATCCGGAGGACCTGGTAATGCGAGCTGTTGCCCTGCGTCAAGCAAGAATCCTTTGCCTCGATGGTGCCAGCACAGCCTGGACGTCCGGCCTGGCCAGTTTAACCGGCTAGGGGAAGAACGCGCGCACCGGCACGGAAGGTTCCCGGCGGCTGGCATAATTCAGCGCATGCTTATCGCCCTTGCCGTCAACCCGCGTGCGTCCTTTGGCCGCGGGCTGCACGCCGGCACCGAGGCGGCCGCTCATTTCGAGGCGGCCGGGGCCGACGTTCTGCTCCTCTGCGAGGACAACTACGCCGCGCTGGCAGCGTCGGTGGACAAGGCGCTGGCCTCAGGCGTGGACGCCCTCGTTGTGGTGGGCGGTGACGGAATGGTCCACCTCGGCGTCAATGCGCTCGCCGGATCGGGCATGCCCTTCGGGACGGTCCCGCTCGGGATAGTCCCGACCGGGACGGGGAACGATATGGCGCGGGCGCTCGGCGTGCCGGTCCACGACATCCCCGCCGCCTGCGCGAAGGTGCTCGCGGCTCTGGACTCCGGCGGGCGGCTGATCGACGCCGGACGTGCCTCTTCCGGAGGGGCATCCCGGTGGTTCGCCGGGGTGGTGTCCGCCGGGTTCGACGCGGCCGTCAACGAACGGGCCAACGCCTGGCGGTGGCCCCGCGGCAAGGCGCGCTACCACTTGGCCATGCTCCGCGAACTCGCCTCGTTCGGGGCCATCGACTACACCGTGACGGCCGACGGCGCGACCTGGCAGCAGGGCGCGATGCTCATTTCCGTCGCCAACGGCCAGTCGATCGGCGGCGGTATGAAGATCACGCCCGACGCCGTGCTCGACGACGGCTTCCTGGACCTTTTCATTGTCAGCCGGCTCTCCCGGACAGGCCTGCTGAAGGTCTTTCCAAAGGTCTTTTCCGGCGGCCACCTCGGCCATCCGGCAGTGCACATCCGACGGGTCCGCAAGGTCGAGCTGTCGGCGGACAACGTGGTGGCCTACGCCGACGGGGAACGGATCGGTCCCTTGCCCCTCACCATCGAGGTGGTTCCCGGGGCGGTTCGCGTCCTGGCGTAGCCCGTCGCCGCGGGGCGCAGGGGACGGGCCTCGCCGTGGCGGGAGTCTAGAATCGTGCGGAGGCCCGGACGGAAAAGCGAACGGGCATGGCGACATTGGGGCGGGGGCATGGAAAACAGGCTGGAATCCGGGGCCGCGGCAACGGCCGTCACTCGCACTGGCGGCGGTTCCCGCCTGGCCCGCCGCGCGAGCCGTGCATTCTTGGCGGGCGCCGTGGCGGCGGCGCTTGCGGGCTGCAGCGTCGGCATCCCGGACCCCTCCGCCCCCAAGACGGCACCGGCGGCCCCGACCCTCGCCACCCCCACCATCACGCCCGGCCACGACGCGGCCGCCGTCGCGGCGAAGGACATGCCCTTCACCGCCGGCGGGAACCTGGCCGCCGGGGCGCCCATCCAGCTGTCCGACGGGCTGCGTGACGCGCCCGGATGGAAGCCCATCAAGGAGAACCTGGCCGGCGCGAGTGAATATGTGAAAGACGACGGCTGTGTGGTCTCCGCGAAGGTGCGGACCAACCAATCAGCCCTTGCCGTCGACGGGGACGACAGGGCATCCACGGAGGCCCTCTTCCAGTACCTGGACGCCAGCATCCTCCCGGCCTACCTGGAACCGGCGGCCCTGCGCTGGGGCGGCGAGCCCGGCGGGCCCGCCCCGGCGGTCGAGATGCTCGTGTTCAAGGGCGGCGAACGGTCCGGCGCCAGGGCCACCGCGATCTACGCCCGGCTGTTCAGCAGGCCGGACTCCTCGGTGTATCTCTCCGTTTCCTGCCCCGACGCCGGAACCCTTGCTGCGGCACGGTCCGAGGCCGAGGCGCGGATCGCCGTCGTCCCTCCGTCCGACTGAGACCTCCGTCCGGCTGGGACCGCCGTCGGCATAAGTCAGCCGGGAACCGTTCACCCCTGCCTGGGCTGCGAGAGCCGGTTCAGGGCCAGCGCCCCGACCAGCAGGCCGAAGTCGCGCAGGGCCACGTCATAAAAATTGCCCAGGATGATGAGGTTGACGATGATTCCGAGGAGCCAGACCGCCACGAGCAGCGAACCGAACCGCGGCTTCAGTGCCACCGCCAGGCCGGCGGCGATCTCCACCACGCCGACGACGTACATGATGGTCTGCGCCGGCAGCGGCACAACATCTGTGACCACAGGCGCCAAATACATGGTCCAGTCGGTGAGCAGGTTGGTGAACTTGTCCAGGCCGAACAGCACCGGGGCGACCGTAAAGACCGTCCGCAGCAGCAGGAGGGCCTGGCGCTCGGGAGCCGAGGCAAGGGGCCTGGCGGGCGAGGCAAGGGATGCAGAGGATTTCATCATGACTCCTTCTAAAAATGGATAATTTGATTTTAGAATGTAACCAGTAGTTAAGCAATGAATCTTGTTTTTAGAGTTAGGCTGATTCCATGATCCGAGCCCCGTGGAACCGCAGGATTGCGGCCGTCGCCTCCCTGGGGGACGAGAGCCGCCGGAAGCTGTTCGACTACGTCGCGTCGGCCGGGCGTGCCGTCAGCCGCGACGACGCCGCCGGTGCCCTCGGTCTGCCCCGGAGCACGGCGTCCTTCCAGCTGGACCGGCTGGTGCAGGACGGGCTCCTGACCGTGGAATTCCGGAAGCTGGGCGGCAGGGGCGGGCCGGGGTCCGGCCGCCCGGCCAAGCTCTACCTCGCCGCCGTCCGGGAGGTCGCAGCGTCCGTGCCGGACCGGAACTATGACCTGGCCGCCGAGCTGCTGGTCTCAGCCATCGAGGAATCAACCGCCCGCGGCGGTTCCGCCCGCGAGGCGCTGGTGCGGACAGCCCACGCGCGGGGGCTGGCGGCAGCCCAGGCCAAGGTGGCCCCGGCCGGGCAATCGGATGCCCGGGCGGGCGCCGGGGGAGCCGACTTTGCCGGGTTCCTCGCCGCGGAGGGCTACCGCCCCGAGGACGACGGCGAAGGCGGCCTGGTGCTGCTCAACTGTCCCTTCCACCGGATCGCCGAAGGGCACACTGAGGTGGTCTGCGCCATGAACGGCGCGTTCCTGGGCGGCGCCGCAGCCGGCTGCGGCATCGACGCGGACCGCGTGCAGGCCCTCGCCATCGACGAGCTTCGCGCGCAGGGCGCCGCGCTGCCGGCACAGTGCTGCGCCCGGATCAGGCCTTAGGGGCCTGGGCGTTCGAAGCGGTGCTGGGAGCAGGGCCCGGCGCGGCAATCGCCGGAGGTTTGGTCTGCCCCCTCAGCCCGGTCAGCAGCACCCCGGCGATCACCAGCACGCCGCCCGCGATCTGGACCAGGGTGAGCGGTGTCCCCATTGCCACGGTGATAACCGCCGTGAAGACCACGATGAGGTTGAGGTAGTTCCCGGCGGTGCCGGACGGGGTGGTCTTCAGGGCAAGGTTCCACAGGAGGTAGGCACCCAGGGACGGGAAGACCACGATGTACGCCAGAGACCAGGCCTCGGCCGGAGTTTCCGGGAGCCTCACATTCGTGGCGAGGGCAAAAGGTGCCAGCGTCACGGCCGCAATCGCCACCTGGACGGCGGTGGCCGCGATGGCGGGAAGTCCCAGCCTGCGCGCGATGATCGTGTAGCAGCCCCACACGAAGATCGCGCCGATCATCAGGAGTTCACCAATGTTCAGGGACAGGCTGATCACGCGCTGCAGCTCGCCCCGGGTCAGCACCAGCAGGACGCCTAGCAGGCCAAGGCAGATGCCCAGCCAGCCCAGGCGGGTGGTCCTCTCACCGGTCAGGACCATCGCCAGTACAACGATCAGGGCCGGGTTGGCAGCGGTGATCAGCGAAGCGTTCATCGCGGACGTGTGGCCGAGGGCCCCATACAGCAGGAGCGTGTAGCCGCTCATGCCCAGCACACTCAGAAGCAGCAGCACCGGCCAGCGGCGCAGCACAGCACGCCAGTCCGGCTTCTCCACGAAGTGGGCCAGCAGCAGCAGCGGCACTGCGGCCAGCGCCCAGCGCCAGAATGTCAGGTCCATGGGCGTCATTGAGGCGACGGCAGCTTGGGCAACAATAAAATTCCCGGACCAGAAGAGAGTGGCCAGGACGAGGTACAGGGACGCTTTCACCGCTCGAATGTACACCAGGGCAGCAGCGGGCCCGCGGGTAGAATTACCCTGTGCCCGTATACCTTGATCATGCAGCCACCACGTCCCTGGCCCCGGAGGCCCTGGCGGCGCTGACCCGTGAACTGGCCCGGACCGGCAACCCCTCTTCCCTGCACGGATCGGGCCGCCGCGCCCGCCGCGCCGTCGAGGACGCCCGCGAGGTGCTGGCGGTGGCGGCCGGGGCGCACCCCTCCGAGGTCATCTTCACCTCCGGCGGCACGGAAGCCGACAACCTGGCCGTGAAGGGCCTGTACTGGGCCCGGCAAGCCGAGAATCCCGCCCGTACGCGCATCCTGTGCTCCGCCGTCGAACACCATGCGGTGCTGGACACCGTCGAATGGCTTGAGCGGCACGAGGGTGCCGAAGTGTTGTGGCTGCCGGTGGATGCGGACGGCGTCGTGGACGTTGCGGTGCTGGCCGCCGAGCTCGCGCGGGACCCGGGCTCGATCGCCCTGGTCACGGTGATGTGGGCCAACAACGAAGTCGGCAGCGTCCAGCCGATCGCGGAGATCGTCGAACTGGCCCACCGGGCCGGCGTTCCGGTGCACTCCGATGCGGTCCAGGCCTTCGGCTCGGTGCCCGTGGATTTCCGGGCCAGCGGGCTCGATGCGATGTCCATCTCCGGGCATAAGATCGGCGGTCCGGTCGGCGTCGGCGCGCTGATGCTCGGCCGCGCCGTGAAGCTGACCCCCGTCCAGCACGGCGGGGGACAGGAACGCGACGTCCGCTCCGGAACCCTGGACACCGCGTCCATCGCAGCCTTTGCCGCCGCGGCCGAGGCGGTCACCACCAAACTTCCGGAGGAGGCGGCGCGCATTGCCGCGCTCCGGGACCGGCTGATCGACGGCGTCCTGGCGGCGGTGCCGGACGCCGTGCTGCGCGGCGCCCCCGGCGCAGGGCGGCTGCCGGGCAGCGCCCACTTCACGTTTCCCGGCTGCGAAGGCGACTCACTGCTGTTCCTGCTCGATCTGGCAGGGGTCGAATCCTCCACCGGTTCGGCCTGTACAGCGGGAGTACCCCGTCCGTCCCACGTGCTGCTGGCCATGGGACTGGACGAGGATGCGGCCCGGGGCGCCCAGCGGTTCAGCCTTGGGCATTCCTCCACCGAGGCCGACGTCGATGCGCTGCTGGCTGCCCTGCCCGGCGCCTACACCCGCGCACGCCAGGCCGGCATGGCCGGCCACGAGTCCAGCATCCAGACCGCCGGGACCGTCGCCCGCCACACTGCCGCGAAAGGTTAGGCTTCCGGCAGCAGGCTGTCGAGGGGGACATCCGGATCGGCAAGGGCTGCCGGGTCCACTGCGGTCTTCGCCGAGACAAGCTGCTTGATCATCTTTTGCGGCTTGCCGGAGCGCGGCCAGTTCACGCTCATTCCCGCGACCACCCGGCTGTCCCGCTGCCAGAACGCGAGGAACTCCTTGCCCTCGAGGGAGCCGCGGATCGTGGGCGGCCCGGAGACGAGTGCCGGGAAGCCGGAGTACTCCATGCTGACGTCGAACTGGTCGGTGTAGACGTAGGGAACCGCATCCAGCACGGCGTCCTGGCCGAGCATCGCCCGGGCCGCCACTTTGCCGCCGTTGAGGGCATTGGACCAGTGCTCGCTGCGGTGGTGCTCGCCGGTGAAGGGATGCAGGGCGTTGGCGACGTCCCCGGCGGCAAAGATTCCGGGCGCAGACGTCCGCAGCGAGGCATCCGTGAGGATGCCGTTCTGCAGGGCGACGCCCGCCGCTTCGGCCAGTGAGACCTCGGGGACGACTCCGACGGCGATGATCACGAGATCCGCGGGCAGGACCTCCCCGGCATCCGTGACCACGCCGGTGACCCGGCCCGACTGTTCCCTGATTTCCGCAGCCGAGGCAGGGAGCCGGAACCGGACGCCGTTCGCCTCGTGCAGCCCACGGAAGAACCCGCCCAACTCCCGCCCGATCGCCGCGCCCAGCGGAACCTCCTCCAGCCCCAGCAGGGTGACGGAGTTTCCATAGGCGCTCGCCGCCGCGGCGAGCTCCATCCCGATCCAGCCCGAACCGATCATCACGACGTTCCGGCCGCCGTCGGCCAGCGCGGCGCGCAGGCGGCGGCTGTCGTCCACGGTGCGGAAGGTGCTGACCCCCTCCGCGTCGCTTCCGGGCAGCGGAATGCGCCGGGGACGTGCGCCGGTGGCCAGCAGCAGGGAGCCGTAGCCCAGGGTCCCGCCGTCCCGGAGGTTCACGCTGCGGGCGGCCGGATCAATCCCCGTGACGGTGGCACCCAGCCGCAGTTCGACTCCGTTCTCTTCGTACCAGCCGCCCGGAGCCACGGGCAGCGCATCGTCGTCGGCCTTGCCCAGGAGGTATTCCTTGGACAGCGGCGGGCGCAGGTAGGGATGGTGCCGCTCCTCCGCCAGCAGGATCACCGGTCCGCCGTATCCTTCCGCGCGGAGGGTCTTGGCAGCGGTGGCGCCGGCGAGTCCGCCGCCCACGATCACAATGTTTTCGGAGGCCATCATGTGCTCGATTCCTGCGGCTGCCGGCGCAACCGGGGCCGCATGTCGCGGGAGGTGCATCTAAAAACGATATTTTTGACTTTAGAATCGCCACCGACTGCCGTCAAGGTCTTTTGGGTGAGGATTCGGCGTGGCGATAGAATGGGGCGGCAGGCATTGTGCTATTTCTGCGTCCAGCAGCCGCCGGTGCCGGCAATAACCCCTGAACCCCAAAGAAAGTCAGTATGCGAGTTCTTGCAGCCATGAGCGGCGGCGTCGATTCCGCCGTTGCCGCAGCCCGCGCCGTCGAGGCGGGACACGACGTCGTCGGCGTCCACCTTGCGCTGTCCAGGATGCCCGGTACCCTGCGCACCGGCAGCCGCGGCTGCTGCACCATCGAGGACTCCCGCGACGCCTGGCGCGCCTGCGACGTGCTCGGCATCCCGTACTACGTATGGGACTTCTCGGAGCGCTTCAAGGAAGACGTGGTCCAGGACTTCATCGACGAATACGCCGCGGGCCGCACCCCGAACCCCTGCATGCGCTGCAACGAACGGATCAAGTTCGCCGCGCTGCTGGAAAAGGCCATCGCCCTGGGATTCGACGCCGTCTGCACGGGCCACTATGCCAAGGTGATCAGCGACGCCGACGGCAACCCGGAACTGCACCGTGCCGCGGACTGGGCCAAGGACCAGAGCTACGTCCTGGGCGTGCTCACGCACGAGCAGCTCAAGCACTCCATGTTCCCGCTGGCGGACACGCCGTCCAAGGCCGAAGTCCGCGCCGAGGCGGAGCGCCGCGGCCTGTCCGTGGCGAACAAGCCGGACAGCCACGACATCTGCTTCATCCCCGACGGCGACACCGCCGGCTGGCTGGCCGAGAAGATCGAGATGACCACCGGCGACATCGTCGACGAGTCCGGCGCCAAGGTTGGCGAGCACCCCGGCGCCAATGCGTTCACGGTCGGGCAACGCCGCGGGCTGAAGCTCGGCACCCCGGCAGCGGACGGCAAGCCGCGCTTCGTGCTGGAGATCCGGCCGAAGGAAAACAAGGTCGTCGTGGGGCCCGAGGCACTCCTCGCTATCGACGAGATCCGCGGCATCAAGGTCTCCTGGGCCGGCCTGCCGATCGCGGAGATCGACACTGGCGAGGAATTCGACTGCTACGCCCAGGTCCGCGCCCACGGGGATCCCGTGCCCGCCACCGCGCGCATGGAAGGCGCGGCAGGGGCCGGCGACCTCGTGGTCACGCTGACCGAACCGCTGCGCGGCGTGGCTCCCGGCCAGACCGTTGTTCTGTACCAGGGCAGCCGGGTGCTGGGCCAGGCCACGATCGATGCGGCGCGTTCGCTGCAGCGGGCCGCACTCTGACCCTCCCGATATCCGGCGGCCGTACCAGGCCGGCGACCAGGCCGCACACCGTTGGTGTGCGGCTTTTTCGTTTGCTGCGCGGGGGCGGGGGCCGCGCGGAGCAGGCGAGTGCGGAGTCTGTGCGCCTGCCGAATTTCGGGCGGAATTACTGAAGATAGTGATGAGTTGTGCCCGTTCGTGTAAATTTTGTGTCTCATCTCACAGGATGTAACGATTCACCTACTGATCGTCTGGTTGAATCGAGGCATCAGGACAGTGTTTCTGCCCCCGAGTCCTCTTAGCGACTTCCGGGCTGCGCACTAGTACTCATCGAACAGAAAGTTCACAGATGGCAATGAACAAAAAGGCCCTCAAGAGCGCCATCGCGCTCGCCGGGGTATCCGCCTTCGCGCTGACCGCCTGCACCGGCCCCTCCGGTGGCGGCACGGCCACCGGCAGCGCCGCCGGTGGAGGCACCATTACGTACGGCACCACCGACAAGGTTGTCACCCTCGACCCGGCCGGCTCGTACGACGCCGGCTCCTTCATGGTGATGAACCAGATCTATCCGTTCCTGCTCAACTCGAAGCCGGGCACCGCGGATTCTACCCCGGACATTGCCGAGTCGGCCTCCTTCACGAGCCCCACCGAATACACCGTCAAGCTCAAGCCCGGCCTGAAGTTTGCCAACGGCCATGCGCTGACGTCCTCCGACGTGAAGTTCTCGATCGACCGTGTGGTCAAGATCGCCGACGACAACGGCCCGGCTTCGCTGCTCGGCAACCTCGAATCGGTCGCCGTCAAGGACGACTCCACCGTGGTCTTCACGCTGAAGGCCGGCAACGACCAGGTCTTCCCCGGCGTCCTCGCCGCCAACGCGGGTCCGATCATCGACGAAGAGGTCTTCCCGGCCGACAAGCTGATGACCGACGACGAAATCGTCAAGGGCAAGCCGTTCGCGGGCCCCTACACGATCGAGAGCTACAAGAAGAACGAACTCGTCAGCCTCAAGGTCAACCCGGACTACCAGGGCCTCCTCGGCAAGCCGGCCAACGGCGGCGCCACGATCAAGTACTACGCCGATCCCAACAACCTCAAGCTGGACGTCCAGCAGGGCAACATCGACGTCGCCGGCCGCAGCCTGACCGCGACCGACGTCGCGGACCTGGAAAAGGATGCCAAGGTCAAGGTCCACAAGGGCCCGGGCGGCGAGCTGCGCTACATCGTCTTCAACTTCGACACCATGCCGTTTGGTGCCAAGACTGCTGACGCCGATCCCGCGAAGGCTCTGGCAGTCCGCCAGGCCATGGCCGACGTCGTTGACCGTGACGCGATCGCCAGCCAGGTCTACAAGGGCACGTACCTGCCGGCCTACTCCGTCGTTCCCGACGGCTTCGTCGGCGCCATCCAGCCGCTGAAGGAAATGTACGGCGACGGAAGCGGCAAGCCCAGCCTCGACAAGGCCAAGAAGGCCTTCGCCGACGCGGGCGTCACCGGTCCCGTCACCATCAAGCTCCAGTACAACCCGGACCACTACGGCAAGTCCTCCGGCGACGAGTACGCCATGATCAAGGAACAGCTGGAGAAGTCCGGCCTGTTCAAGGTTGAACTGCAGTCCACCGAGTGGGTCACCTACTCCAAGGACCGTACGGCCGACGCCTACCCGGTCTACCAGCTCGGCTGGTTCCCGGACTACTCCGACGCCGACAACTACCTCACCCCGTTCTTCGTCCCCGGCAACTTCCTGAAGAACCACTACGAAAACCCCGCCGTCACGGACCTCATCAGCAAGCAGCTGACCACCGTCGACAAGGCAGAACGCGAAAAGGTACTCGGCGAGGCGCAGACGGCCGTCGCCAAGGACCTGTCCACGCTGCCGCTCCTGCAGGGCGCCCAGCTCATGGTCGCAGGCAAGGACGTCAAGGGCGTAGACCAGACCCTGGATGCTTCCTTCAAGACCCGCCTTGGTGTCATTTCCAAGTAGGTCCATTCCCCATCCGGTTCTGACCAGCCAACGAGGCGGGGCGCCCACACGGCGTCCCGCCTTTGGTGGTGATACAGGACAACAGCTTCCGCAGCCCACAAGGCTTTCCGGAACACACACTTAGGTACCAATGACAACACTTATCGAGGCACCGCCGACCGACGGTGAAGGCCTCCTGCCGATCAAGAAGAAAACGTCCGGTGGGGGACTGGGCCGCTACATCCTGATCAGGTTCTTCCTGATCTTCCCGACGATTCTCATCCTCGTCACCATGGTGTTCTTCCTGATGCGCACCACCGGCGATCCCATTACGGCTGCCCTGGGCGGCAGGCTGCCGCCGGAACAGCTCCAGGAACGCATCACAGCCGCCGGTTATGACCGGCCAATTCTGGTGCAGTACTTCGAGTACCTGGCCCAGCTGATCACCGGCAACTTCGGCACCACCCTGTCCGATAACCGCCCGGTCTCGGAGATGCTCCTCACTTACGGCGCGGCCACCCTGGAACTGACCCTCAACGCACTGCTGGTGGCCCTGGTCGTCGGCATTCCGCTGGGCCTGATCGCCGCCCACCGGCGCGACAAGGGTCCGGACGCCGGGCTGCGCGTCTTCGCGATCCTCTGCTACGCCACGCCGGTCTTCTTCTCCGGGCTGCTGTTCAAGCTGACATTTTCCGTCTGGCTGGGCTGGCTCCCGGTCGCCGGACGTGCCACGCCCGCCAATGAGCTGGCCCTGACCTCGCTCGAGTCACCCACGGGCATTTACTGGCTGGACGCCATCCGCAGCGGCAACATGGCCGCCCTGGCCGACGTCATGGCGCATGCCGTGCTCCCCGCACTCGCCCTTGGCCTGCTGACCGCCGGCATCTTCCTGCGCCTCGTCCGGACCAACGTGATCGGCACGCTCGGCAAGGACTACGTCGAGGCCGGCCGTTCACGCGGTGTCAGCGAATACCGTCTGGTCACCAAGCACGCCTACAAGCCGGCCCTCATTCCCATCATCACCGTGATGGGACTCCAGATCGCCGTGCTGCTGGGCGGCGCGGTGCTGACCGAAACCACCTTCGAATGGAAGGGCCTGGGCTTCCAGCTCGCGACCTACCTGACAGCCCGCGACTTCGTGGCCGTCCAGGGCATCGTGGTCCTCCTGGCCGTGATCGTGGCTATTACCAACTTCTTCGTGGACATTCTCGCCGCGCTGATCGACCCCCGCGTGAGGTACTGATATGAGCACCACTGCCGTTAGTGAACCCGTCAAGGATCCCCGAGGGCCTTGGTTCCGGCGGCTGCCGGTCATTTCGCACTTCAATAAGAGCGTCGGCCTGCAGCGGGGCATGCTTGTGGCCGGGCTGATCCTCACCGCGGTCTTCCTGCTGACCGCGATTTTCGCTCCCCTGATCGCGCCGTTCGGCTTTTCGCAGATCTCCGACGCCGAGGGCAACTTCCCGTCGCAGCAGGCACCCGGCGGGCAACACATCTGGGGCACCACCGTGGGCAGCTATGATGTCTTCTCCCGCGTCGTCTGGGGTGCCCAGACAGCCGTCCTCGTGATCATCGTGGCCGTGGTCATGTCGATCTTCATCGGCGTGGCCCTGGGCCTGGTCAGCGGCTACATCGGCGGCTGGCTGGACCGGACCCTCGTGGTCATCGCGGATGCCATCTACGCGTTCCCGCCCCTGCTCGTGGCCATCGTCATGGCGATCGCCATCAGCGGCGGCCGGTCCAGCCTCTGGGGCGGCATCCTCGCTGCAGCAATCTCCATCACGGTGGTTTTCATCCCGCAGTACTTCCGCGTCATCCGGGCCGAGACCATCCGGCTCAAGGCGGAACCGTTTGTGGAATCGGCGAAGGTTGTGGGCGCCTCCAACATCCGCATCATGCGCCTCCACGTCTTCAAGAACGCCACCCGCACCCTGCCCCTGATCTTCACCCTCAATGCCTCCGAGGCCATCCTCACGCTCGCCGGCCTGGGCTTCCTGGGCTTCGGCATTGAGCCGACGTCGGCCGCGGAGTGGGGTTTCGACCTCAACAAGGCCCTGGCGGATACTACGTCCGGCATCTGGTGGACGGGCGTGTACCCCGGCCTCGCAATCGTGCTCACCGTCCTCGGACTGACGCTCGTCGGCGAGAGCATCAACGACCTCAACGACCCCCGGCTGCGGGGCCGCAAGAAGGCTGTCTCCGGCAAGGGCGGCCCGGACTCCACCACCGGTGCCCAGGCCGCACTCGAAGCAGAAGTGAGAAGTTCATGACCATCAACATCGACAAGCAGGGCACCGGCACCGGCGCGGGCCCGGTCCTCGACATCGACCACCTCAAGGTCACCTTCGCCACCGACGCCGGCGATGTGTATGCCGTCAAGGACGTCAGCCTCGAGGTCAACCCCGGCGAGGTCGTCGCGATCGTGGGCGAATCGGGCTCCGGCAAGACCGTCACCGCCAAGACGATCCTTGGCCTCCTGCCGGAGACCGCGATCAGCTCCGGGGCGGTGCTGATCAACGGCAACAACGTCATCAGTGTCAGCCCGGCGAAGCTCCGGGAAATCCGGGGCCGCGACGTGGCCATGGTCTTCCAGGAACCGTCCACGGCACTGAACCCGGTCTTTACGGTTGGCTGGCAGATTGCCGAAGGCATCCGCTCCCATGCCCGCCACGGGGGAGGCGGCAGCATCAGCGCCAAAGAAGCCAAGACCCGCGCCATTGAGGCGCTGCGCAAAGTGGGGATCCCGGACGCCGAAACAAGGGTCAACTACTACCCGCACCAGTTTTCCGGCGGGCAGAAGCAGCGCGTGGTCATCGCCGCGGCTTTGGCCCTGAACCCGGGGCTCATCGTGGCCGACGAACCAACCACAGCGCTGGACGTTACCGTGCAGGCCGAAATCCTCGAGCTCCTGCGGGATCTCCGGGACCAGTACGGCACTTCGATCGTGCTCATCACGCACAACATGGGCGTGGTGGCGGACCTCGCCGACCGCGTCGTCGTGATGTACCAGGGCGACGTCGTCGAAGAGGCAACCTCGCGGGTGCTCTTTGCCGAGCCGAAGCAGGATTACACCAAGAAGCTCCTGGCTGCGGTGCCGCACCTGGGCAGGAACTCCGCTTCCGAAGGCATGATGGAGCGGGCGCACCAGGGCGGCGAGGTGCTCGTTGAGGCCAAGAACCTCACCATCGAGTACCCGGGCCGGCTGGGAAGCCCCGCTTTCAAGGCCGTGGACGGGGTCAACTTCACTCTGTCCGCGGGCGAGGTTTTCGGCCTGGTGGGGGAGTCGGGCTCCGGCAAGACAACGATCGGGCGGGCCATCGCGGGCCTGAACCGGACCACCGGTGGCAGCCTGAACGTCCTGGGCTACGAAATGCTCAACCTGAAGGAGCGCACGTTCAAGCCGCTGCGCAAAGAGATCGGGTTCGTGTTCCAGGATCCGGCGGCGTCCTTCAACCCGCAGCTGACCATCGGCGACTGCATTGCCGAGCCCCTGGTCATTCACACCAAACCAACCCCGGCCGAGGCCAGGAAGCGGACTAGGGAGCTGCTGGAAGCCGTGCAACTGCCGGCCGCCTACGCCGACCGGTTCCCGCATGAGCTCTCCGGCGGGCAGCGGCAGCGTGCTTCCCTCGCGCGGGCGCTAATCCTGAACCCGAAGCTGCTCATTGCCGACGAGCCGACGTCGGCCCTGGACGTTTCGGTCCAGGCCGTCGTGCTGGAACTGTTCAAGGACATCCAGGCCGAATTCGGCTTCGCCGCGCTGTTCATCAGCCACGACCTCGCCGTCGTCGACATCCTGTCCCACTGGGTCGGTGTCCTCTACAAGGGCAAAATGGTGGAGCAGGGTCTCGGGAACCAGGTGATGGGCAATCCGCAGCACGAATACACCAAGAAGCTGATTGCCTCCCTGCCGGTTCCGGATCCGGACGAACAGGCCAGACGCCGGCAGGAATTCCGCGCAGTCCTTCACA
Organism: Arthrobacter sp. 10L424; assembly: GCF_056395325.1. Classification (NCBI taxonomy): domain Bacteria; kingdom Bacillati; phylum Actinomycetota; class Actinomycetes; order Micrococcales; family Micrococcaceae; genus Arthrobacter; species Arthrobacter sp. 10L424. Next base: position 627,285 of record NZ_JBFTJH010000001.1, read on the forward strand.
GCTGAGCCGTTCCGCAAGTTATCCAAGGGACATGCCCGCCGTTCGCAACCTACGGCGGGCATGTCCCTTTCCGCACCCCGGAGACGGGACGGAAGTCGACTCCCGGCAGGCCGTCCACGCCCGCTTAACAGCAGAAGTGATTAACGCCCGTGCCCCTAGACTGGACCAATGACCGAGCAGAACCAGACTAATCCTGACGCCGATTCCTATGACCCCGGGGCCAGCTCGCTGGCCGGTCAGGTGGATCCCGCGGTGATGGCGGAGCTGTTGTCGATCCGCTCCAGCATTGACAACATCGATGCCACCCTCGTCTTCTTGCTCGCCGAGCGCTTCAAGGCCACCCAGAAGGTCGGATTCCTGAAGGCAGCCCACAAACTTCCCGCCGGGGACCCCGGCCGGGAAACAGCCCAGATCGCGCGGCTGCGTCGCCTTGCCGCGGAGGCCCACCTGGACCCGGCCTTCGCAGAGAAGTTCCTCAACTTCATCATCGGCGAGGTCATCCGGCACCACGAGGCCATTGCCGAGGACCATGAAGCGGCGCTGGCCGCCGATCCCGGGGCCACCAACGCCGTGCGCCAGCCGACCGCCGGCGAAGTCCCCGGCGCCGCAGGCCCGACCGTCTCCGCCACCGCCTAGCCGTGGCCGGACCCCAAGCAGCGCAGCCGGAACAGGTCACCGCCACCGCCCTGGGCACCTGGCCCGGCGAGGACCCCCTCGAAGCAGCGCGCATCATCCGCGGCGAGCTCGGCAGCCCGCACCTGCCATTCCTGGCCGAATTGCCGGACCGGGGCGTCGGTTCCGACGCGCTCGGCCGGACAGCGTCCCTGTTGGTGGACCTCGCCGTGGACGTCCAGCCCCACGGCTGGCGGATCGTGGACCGTCCCGGCAAGGATTTCCGGCGGGCGCATTCGGCCCTGTCCACCGACATCAACATCCTTGCCGACGTCATCGGCGCCGAGGACACCCCGGCCACGGACATCAAGGTCCAGCTCCGCGGCCCGCTCAGCCTTGCCGCGGGCCTGCACCTCCACAACGGCGAGCGTGCGCTGATAGACCATGGTGCCCGCCGCGACCTCGCGGCTTCGCTGGCCGCCGGCGCCGGCGGCTACCTCAGCCGTGTGGCTGCCGCGGCCCCCGGGGCTCGCATCGTGGTCCAGATCGACGAGCCGGAGATCGCCTCGGTACTGGCCGGCACCATTCCCACCTCCAGCGGCTACCGGACCCTGCGCTCGGTGCCGGGCCGGGAAGCCACCGACGCCTGGCAGCTGGTCATAGACGCCCTGCGGGCGGCCGGCGCCGTCGAGGTGGTGGTGTCCGTCCCGGAAGTCGAGGCGCCGTTCGAACGGATTTTGGCGGCCGGCGCCGACGGGATCGCCGTGCCCCTGCGCGCGCTGACGTCCCGGCAGTGGGAACAGCTTGCCGGCGCTGTGGAGTCAGGTAAGCGGCTGTGGGCCGGGGCGCTCGACGTCGCCAATCCCGCCGCTGCGCTGCCCCGCGTCGCCGACGTCGTGGAGACCGTCTGGCGGCCGTGGCGCCAACTGGGCCTGCCGGCGTCGACCCTTGGCGCCTTGCGGGTCACGCCGTCCGACGGGCTGTACGGTCATTCGCCGTCATCCGCGACGGCGGTGCTGGGGCGGCTGACCCAGGTCGCCGACGGCCTCAACCAGCTCGCGCTCGGCTAGCTGCGGGCTTCCCAGCGTTCGGGCCGGGCCCGGTCCGGAAGGTACCCCGGGGCCGACTGGCCGTCCGGGTACGGTTCCAGCCGGTAGTCGAAGTGCCCGGCATAGACGAGGACCAGCCCCAGCTGCGGCTGGATCACCTTCACCTGGATCCGGTGCTTTCCGGCTGGGCCCTCCTCCGGAGCCCACCACTGTTCGGCGTACGCTTTGGCATCAAGGGCGGCCGGCAGGGGAATCCGGAGCGGGCCCAGGAACAGCCGCGACGCCTCCGAAACCCCGCGCAGCCTGCCGCCGGCGGTGACGCCGAGGTTGAGGTCGGTCACGAGCCGCCTGTACCGCCCGACGTAATCCACCAGACCGTGCCGGCCGCCTGAATCATCGAAGCTCGTGGTGTCGTGGAACAACCGCGTGGTGCCCGGGAAGAAGATTTCGCGCCGGGCGGTGAGGCTGGACCGCCCGAACGGGTCCAGGTGGGCATGATTCTCGATCCGGAAGCGGATGCCCTCCCCATATTCCGGGAAGAACGACTCCTCGCCGGCGGCGAGGCGCAGCAGCGGGCGCAGCCATTTCTGCCGGCAGCCGACGACCTCGAACACGCCCTCGCCGACGCCGTAGCGGCCGGATCCGGGAGCGAGTGAGAAGTACTCCTGCAGCTCCGGCTGCAGGAGCGCAAAGTCCGCGCCGAGCGCAAGCTGATAGATCGGGGTGCTCACAGAAACCTCCTGGGTTGCCGGCCTGGTGCCGGGTTCCTGCCTACAGCCTGCGGCACAAACGGGGGTTTGTCATAACCCCGGCTGCGGCGTCGAAGTGCGGTCCGGGCGCCGGCGGCGCCATGCCCGGGCACCGCCGAATACGACAAAGCCATTTCAATAGGGGAATATATACATATGAAGGCACGCATTCTGGTAGTGGACGATGACGAGGCGCTGGCCGAGATGATCGGTATTGTGCTGCGCAATGACGGGTTCGAGCCTGTCTTCTGCGCTGACGGCGGGAAGGCCCTGGAAGTTTTCCGCGCCGCCAAGCCGGACCTCGTGCTGCTTGACCTTATGCTTCCGGGCATAGACGGCATTGAAGTCTGCCGCCAGATCCGCGCCGAATCCGACGTGCCGATCGTGATGCTCACCGCCAAGGCAGACACCTCCGACGTCGTCCGTGGCCTCGAGTCCGGCGCTGATGACTACGTCCCGAAGCCGTTCAAACCGGCCGAGCTCGTCGCCCGGGTCCGGGCCCGGCTCCGGCCCGGCGACCAGAAGGCCCCGGAGACGCTGCGCATCGCGGACGTCACGATCGACGTCGCAGGACACCTCGTCAGCCGCGGCACCGAGCGCATCTCGCTGACACCGCTGGAATTCGACCTGCTGGTGGCACTGGCCCGCAAGCCCTGGCAGGTCTTCACCCGGGAACTCCTCCTGGAGCAGGTCTGGGGCTACAGGCACGCCGCCGACACGCGGCTGGTCAACGTCCACGTCCAGCGGCTGAGGTCAAAGATCGAACGTGACCCCGAAGCCCCCGAAGTTGTATTGACGGTCCGTGGTGTCGGCTACAAAGCAGGTTCCTGAACCGTCGGACCGCCGCCCCGGAAATGGTCCGGCGGGCGCACCCGCTCAAGGGGCCGCTCCGAAAAGTGCTGCCCGCGCATCGGTTGATCTCCGCGAGCCTGGCCTGACCGTTCCCGCCGCCGACGCGCCCGCTTCCGTCGCGCCGGCTACCGACGCACCCAGTGCCGACGCACCCGCTGCCGGCACGCCGACGGCGGCCCCGGAGCCGGCCGCCGTCGAACCCGAAACAGCCGATGCCGATACCGCCGACGCCGGCGCGTTCGCACCCACAGCCGCTGGGCACCACGACGGTCCCGCCGGCTGGCATGCCGTGGGCTTCCAGACCAGGATCTGGGTTAAGCGCGCCCGGATTGTGGGCGTGCGCGTGGCGAGGCTGGTCCGGATGGGAGCCACCCGCCTGCTCCCCGGAATCCGCTACCTGCTCCGTTCACTGCACAGCAAATGGCGGCGGTCGATGCAGTTCCGGACCGTGCTGACGACGCTCATGCTGGCGATCATGTCCTTCGCCGTCGTCGGCGCGTACCTGTCGAACCAGATCGCCAACAACCTCTTCCAGGAACGGCTGGCCCAGGCCGAGTCGGAGACGCGCTACAACGTCAAACAGGTCCAGGACACGTTCGACGGCGCCCAGGTCACCGATCAGTCCAGTGTCATTACGCTCGTCTACGACACGCTGAACGCCGTCGAGGGCCGCGGTTCGGTGATTCAGCGGCGCTACGTCTTTGAGGCCATGCCGGAACAGACCAAACCCCGCAACCGCTGGGTGGAGTCACGGGCCTCGGACCAGCTCACCATCAGCGTCATTCCGACCGACCTGCGCAAGGCCGTGCAGGATTCGGGCAAAGAGCAGTTCTGGGCATCCACGGAGTTCCCGGTGGGTACCGAAGACCGGCCCGGAATTGCCGTCGGCAACAAGGTCACCTTCAACGGCACGGTCTATGAGCTCTACCTGATCTATGACCTCAATACGGCACAGAAGACCCTTGACGAGATCCAGAACGTGCTGCTGGCCGGCGGCGCGGTCCTGGCGCTGCTGATTGGCGCCGTGGCCTGGTACGTGACCCGAAATGTCGTCAGCCCGGTCAGCCACGCCGCTGTCGTGTCCGAGAAGCTCGCGGCGGGGCAGCTGCAGGAACGTATGGTGGTCAAGGGCGAGGACGAGGTGGCGCGGCTGGGGGCCTCCTTCAACCACATGGCCGCGAGCCTCCAGGAGCAGATCACGCAGCTTGCCACCCTGTCCCAGATGCAGCAGCGGTTCGTTTCAGACGTCTCCCACGAACTGCGTACTCCGCTCACGACCGTGCGGATGGCCGCCGAAGTCCTCTACGACGCACGCGAGGACTTCGACCCGATCAACAAGCGCTCCGCGGAACTGCTCTACAACCAGGTGGAGCGGTTCCAGTCTCTGCTGGCCGACCTGCTGGAAATCTCCCGCTTCGACGCCGGCGTCGCCACGCTCGACGCCGAACCCGGCGACGTTGTGCAGCTCGTTGCGCACGTGATGGAAGGCGTTGCCCCGGTGGCGGCCGAGTACGGCTCCGACGTCACCCTCAACGCGCCCCGGGACAGCATCATCGTGGATATGGACGACCGCCGGATCGACCGGATCCTGCGCAACCTCATCCTGAACGCGCTGGAACACGGTGAGGGCCGCCCGGTGAACATTTCCGTGGCCGCCAACGGCAACTCCGTAGCCGTCGCAGTCCGGGACCACGGCATCGGCATGACTCCCGCGGAAGCGGCACGCGTGTTCGACCGTTTCTGGCGAGCTGACCCGGCCCGGGCGCGCACAACGGGCGGCAGCGGACTCGGCCTGTCCATCGCCGCCGAAGACACGAAACTCCACAACGGCTGGCTCCAGGCCTGGGGAAGCAAGGGCAGCGGCGCGAACTTCCGCCTCACCCTCCCGCTGCGCCAGGGGGAGACCATCACGAAATCGCCCCTCCAGCTGGAGCCGGTCGACGTCGGACTCCACGGCACGGGAAGCGAACGCACCATGCTGCTGCTGGACCCCTCGCCGGCCCCGCGCGTTGACGGTGCCGGCAAGACCGGTACCGGAACCACGGACCCCGGAAAAACGGGCACCGGATCAACGGGAACCGGAACGAAGGAGGGGTCATGAACGGTGCCACTCGGAAGACCACCCGTGCCGCGGCCGCGCTGCTGGCGGTGCTGTTGTTCCTGCTGACGTCCTGCGCGCAGATCCCGCGCTCGGGCCCGGTGGGAAAGAGCACTGACGAGAGCGCGGGGAACCCCAACAATGCCCCCGTGTTCTTCCCGTCCGCACCCCGTGCAGGTGCCGGGCCGGAAGCGGTCATCGAGGACTTCTATCTCGCCGGCAGCGGCTACGAGGACGACTACGCGGTGGCACGCCAGTACCTCACCCAGGCGTCGTCAGTGACCTGGAAACCCGACCAGCGGGTGCTCGTCTTCCGCTCCGCGCGGGTGGTGCCGACCGGCGTCGAAAACGTCTTCAACTACGAGCTGGACCTGTCCTACTCCGTGGACGCGGACGGTGTGGCCACCCAGCTGCCGGAGGGGACCAAGGAAAACATTCCCGCCACGCTGACCAAGGTGGACGGTGAATGGCGGATTGCCGAACTCCCGGACGGCACGGCGATCCCGGAGGAGACCTTCAAAGTCATCTACGGCGCCTATCCGATCTATTTCTATGACCCCACGTTCACCTACGCCGTGCCCGACGTCCGCTGGTTCATCAAAAAGAAGACCGTCAAGGCCATGACCAGCGCGCTGCTCGGCGGCCCGGCGCCGTACCTCAAGGGCGCCGTCGTCAGCGCCTTCCCCTCAGGCATCAAGCTGGCCCGCGAGTCGGTTCCCGTGGTCTCCGGCGCTGCCCAGGTGGACCTCACGGCGAAGGACCTTGTGGAGGCTTCCAACGAGGACCGGCTGCGGATGCAGACCCAGCTTGCCCTCACTTTCCGCAGCCAGCCGGATGTCATCAACGTCGAGTTGAGGGCCAACCAGGACCTGGTGCGCGTGGAAGACAACGGTTCGGTCCTCCCGCCGATCCGGGACAAAAACGTCCCGGCCCGCCAGATCGCCGTGAGCAACAACGATCTGGTCCGGTATGAGAACAACAGGATCTCGCCGCTTCCGGACATCCAGCCAGTCTCGTCCCTGTCGCCGCGGGCACCGGCGGAGTCGCCCGTCTCGCAATCCGCGGCCTTCCTCAACGCCGGACGCGGCACGCTGTACTCCGTCGTGCCCGGCCAGCCCGCGAGGTCCCTCACCACCCGCGCCACCCTGACCCGCCCCTCCTTCGACCGGTACGACTGGGTCTGGACGGCCGGGCCGGGAGCCAACGGCGCGACGGAACTGGTCGCCTACCGGCCGGCCGGCGTGGCCGAAGGCACCAGCGTGCCCACTGTGACGGTGTCGCCGGCGTGGCTTTCCGGACGGACGGTCAAGGAATTCAAGGTCTCCCGCGAGGGCACCCGCGCCCTCGTCATCACGGAGCAAAACGGCAAAACGAAAGTCCAGATAACCGGCATCGTCCGGGCAGCGGACGGAACGCCCAAGGACCTGACCGTGCCGATGACCCTCCTCGCGTCGAATGACCCGGATCAGGGCGTGTGGGTGGACGACTCCACAGTGGCTGTGATGAAGGGCTCGCCAAGCGACGCCGTCGCCCCCGAGCTGCTGTTCCTCACCTCGTCGCAAACGCAGAAGCTGGCGCCCTGGCCCGGACTGACCGCGCTCAGCGCGGGCAACGGCGGGGAAGAAATCTACGCCCAGTCGACGGAAGGCATCTTCCAGCGGATCGGCAACGGATGGTCCCCGCAGCTCAAGGGACCGATCGATCCGTCCTACCCGGGCTAGCGCTACCACCGGGTACGGCCGGGACCCTTTGGCTGCCGTGCCCGGCCGGTGCGGGGCGGGTCAGTGCGTGGCGGCTGTCCACATGGCGCCACCGGGGCCTCCCGCAGGCAACCGCGCGGGCGGAATCTTGTCACGTGGCGATTTTCAGGGAGCTCCGTGACACCGGCCGTGGTGGAAGCGCCAGCGGCTGGGCTGATCCCGGCGCCGCAGCCAACGCCGGGGCCGGGTCCAAAGGCAAGAGAACCCCGACCCGCGCAGCCCGTGGGCTGAGGAGAGCTGTAGACCCCGACCTGGCACCGCCGGCAACGGCTGCGGCCAGACACCGTGGTGGCTACCGCCGCCCGTTGTCACGGCTGGCGGACGGGGCCGCGGCCGCCGTGGCCGAAGTGCTGGCACTCGCCGCGCCGGTGGACTGCGTCTGTTGCGGGGCTGAAGACCTTGCGCTCTGCGGCGGCTGCGAACGGCAAGTCCGGCAGCTGATGCGCACACCGTTCCGGGCGGAAGCGCGGGCCCCGGCCCTCATGGACGTGGACGGCTCGGTGCTGCTGCCGGTCGTGGCCGCCGGTGCCTACCGCGCGGAGCTGGCCCTCGCGGTGCTGTCCTTCAAGAAGCACGGCCAGGGACAGCTCGCGGAGGTCCTGTCAACGGGCCTGGCCCGGGCCATACGGGCTGCCGCCGGGGAGGCGCCTGGGGTGCTGCTCGTACCCGTGCCAACGAGCGGAAGCGCCTTTCGGCGGAGGGGCTTCAGTCCCGTCCATGTGTTGCTGGGCGGCCTGGGACCACTCCGCGCAGCGGGAGCCGGCGGGCAATCCGGCCTGTCCACCGTCCACGCTCTCCACAAGACGGGGCTGCGGGCCCGCAGGGGGCCGGCCGGGCGAGGAGCCCCGGGGCCGGCGCCGGGGTCCCCTTACGGTCTCCCCGGGTTCCGGGGACAGCCCGGCGGACAAAAGGGGCTGGGCCGCGGGGACCGGGCGCAACGGGTGCGGGGATCCATGCGGGTACGTCGCGGGCTCTTCGCTCCGGGCGTAAACGGGCGGCCGTGCATCATTGTTGACGACGTGCTCACCACGGGCGCCACGTTGGCCGAGGCTGCCCGGGCGTTGCGGGCGGCCGGAGCGCTGGTGACGGGCGCCGTCGTCCTCGCCGCGACACGCCCGCCCGGCACGCGCGACTTCGGCGCAGCCGGCCCCGCGATGGCAGGGAAGCGGCCCGTCAATGAAAAAAATAAACCAAAAAAGGATGAATAAGAGGTTGCTATGAACTAACGTCGAAGATGGGTACCAAGAACAGATGTACCTGTCGATAGCGGCTCGGAAAGGGGCTCGACTGTCAGTCAGAACAGCCCCAGGAAGTGCCGCCGTCGTGTCACCGAAGTCATTTGGAGGGCACCATGGAGTTCATGATCAGCGGACGCAATTTGACGGTCTCGGACCGGTTCCGCGAGTACGCCGACGAGAAGATCTCAAAGATCACGTCGCTGGGGGACAAAGTCCAGAGGGTGGACGCGAAGGTTTCCAAGGAGACCAAGGCCCGGCAGACAGATGAGATGCTTACGGTTGAGCTGACCGTCCTGGGCCGGGGCCCCGTCATTCGGGCCGAAGCCAGCGCCGCCGACAAGTTCGCCGCGTTCGATCTTGCCTACAACAAGCTTCTTGAACGCCTGCGCCGGGCGAAGGACCGCAAGAAGGTCCACCACGGCCGGCACACCCCCAAGTCCGTCACCGAAGCGACGGCAACCCTCGAGCCCGCGAGCACCCGCGAGCCCATATACGAAGAGGCGAACCATTGGCTTGAGCCCAAGGAGGCTCCCGCTGAAAAATCGCCCTATGAGGTCGAGAACGATATCCCGGCCGGAGACTCGCCCGTGCTCATCCGCCGGAAGGTCTTTCCCGCATCATCCCTCACGCTCGACGACGCCGTCGACAACATGGAGCTCGTGGGGCACGACTTCTACCTCTTCGTGGACAAGGAGACTAAAGCGCCGTCCGTCGTGTACCGCCGGGACGGGTGGACGTATGGAGTGATCTCCCTTGACCAGACCTGCGAGCCCGGGGCGGCTGCGCTGGAAGAGAAGATCCTCGCTTACCGGTCCGAGGATGAGCCGGCCACCGCATAAGCTGGTGCTGACCATCCGACGAAAGGACTGACGTGCAGGAATTGCTGAGCCTCAAGCAGGCCCGGCGGATCGCATTGGCAGCCCAGGGATTGGACAAGGTACGGCCCGCCGGACCCGTGACTGCACGGGCGGTGGGCCGTACTTTTGCCCGTCTCCAGCTGGTCCAGATCGACTCGGTCAACGTGCTGTCGCGAAGCCACTACCTGCCGTTCTTCTCCCGTCTTGGGAACTACGACCGCGCCATCCTTCAACGGATGGCCGGCACCCACCCGCGCCGCATGATGGAGTACTGGGCTCACGAGGCCAGCTTCATCCGGCCCGACCACTTCCAGGACCTGGTCCTGTGGCAGAGCCGGAAATGGGTGGGGGCGCATGCCATGGACCCCGAGCTGCGCAGCGGCGTTGCCGAGCGGGTGCTCGAGGCGCTGGCAGCCGGCCGGCCGATGACCGCCGCCGAACTCACCGCCCGGCTGGGCCACGTTGAGGACCGGCCGCAGGACAACTGGGGGTGGAACTGGAACGCGGTCAAGCGGGTCCTGGAGCATCTCTTCGAAGCCGGACTCATTTCGGCCGCGTCCCGCACGGACTCCTTTGAACGGCGCTACACCCTTACCGCCAAGGTCCTCCCCGCCAGGCCGGACGCAGATCCCGACGCAGCCGCCGCAGTAGACACCGGGCAGGAGCCGGCGGCAGCGCTGGTCCGCCTGATCGACGCCGCCGCCAGGGCCCATGGGATCGGCACGCTGCGGTGTTTCGCTGATTACTTCCGGACGCCCATGCGTGCGTCCGCCATTGCCGTGGAACACCTCGTTGACGCCGGCAGGCTCCAGCCGGTCACCGTGACCGGCTGGAACAAACCCGTCTTCCGGCACGTCGAGGCCAAGCTCCCGCGCACGGCCACGGGCCGTGCGCTGCTGAGCCCTTTCGACTCGCTGGTCTTCGAGCGGCGTCGGCTCGAGGACTTGTTCGGTTTCCATTACCGCATCGAGATCTACACGCCGGAGCCGAAGCGCCGGTTTGGCTACTACGTGCTGCCGTTCCTCCTGCGCGACGGGATCGTGGCCCGCGTCGACCTCAAGGCCGACCGGGCCAACGGCCTCCTGCTGGCCCGGGCTGCGCACGCGGAGCCGGGCGCCCCGGCCGACACCGCCGTCGAACTCGCCGCGGAACTGCAGCTCATGGCAGAGTGGCTGGAACTGGACCGGATTGTTGTGTCCCCGAAAGGGGACCTGGCGCCGTCACTCGCGGACGCCGTGTCCGGCGCGGGAAGCGGTGTATCCGCTCTGAGGGAACAGGCGTAACCGGCGCTGCGTCTCTCCCGTAGACTAAACACGCCAGAATTCGGCAGCTTGAGACTGGGAGCAACTTCACGTGGCATCACTTATCGAAAAACTTCTCCGCACGGGTGATAAAAAGACCCTGAGGCAACTGCGGAACTATGCCGATTCCATCAATGCCCTGGAAAGCTCCTTCCAGACCTTCACCGACGCCGAACTGCGCGAAGAGACCGACCGTCTCCGCGCACGCCACGTTGACGGCGAGAAGCTCAACGACCTGCTGCCAGAGGCGTTCGCCGCCGTCCGCGAAGCCTCCTCGCGCACCCTTGGCCTGCGCCACTTCGATGTCCAGCTGATGGGCGGCGCCGCCCTGCACCTGGGCAACATTTCCGAAATGAAGACCGGTGAAGGCAAGACGCTGGTGGCCACCGCTCCGGCCTACCTCAACGCACTGGCCGGCAACGGCGTGCACGTCATTACCGTGAACGACTATCTGGCGGAGTACCAGTCGGACCTCATGGGCCGTGTCTACCGGTTCCTTGGACTGACCAGCGGCTGCATCCTTTCCAACCAGGACCCCGCCGTGCGCCGCGAACAGTACGCCGCTGACATCACCTACGGCACCAACAACGAATTCGGCTTCGACTACCTGCGCGACAACATGGCGTGGGACAAGTCGGAGCTTGTCCAGCGCGGCCACAACTTCGCCATCGTCGATGAGGTCGACTCCATCCTCATCGATGAGGCACGTACGCCGCTCATCATCTCCGGCCCGGCGCAGGGCGACACCAACCGCTGGTACAGCGAGTTCGCCAAGGTCGTCACGCGGCTCAAGCCCGAGGATGACTACGAAGTCGACGAAAAGAAGCGCACCGTCGGCGTGCTCGAGGCAGGCATCGAGAAGGTCGAGGACTACCTCGGCATCCACAACCTGTACGAGTCCGCCAACACCCCTTTGATCGGCTTCCTCAACAACGCCATCAAGGCCAAGGAACTCTTCAAGCGGGACAAGGACTACGTCATCCTCGACGGCGAGGTGCTCATCGTTGACGAGCACACCGGCCGCATCCTCGCGGGCCGGCGCTATAACGAGGGCATGCACCAGGCGATCGAGGCCAAGGAAGGCGTCGAGATCAAGGCCGAGAACCAGACCCTGGCCACGGTCACGCTGCAGAACTACTTCCGCATGTACGACAAGCTGGCCGGCATGACCGGCACCGCCGAGACCGAAGCCGCCGAGTTCATGAGCACGTACAAGCTCGGCGTCGTTGCCATCCCCACCAACCGCGACATGACGCGCATGGACCAGGCGGACCTCGTCTACAAGAACGAGGCCGTCAAGTTCGACGCCGTCGTCAAGGATATTGCGGAGCGGCACGCAAAGGGCCAGCCGGTTCTCGTCGGCACCACCAGCGTCGAGAAGAGCGAGTACCTCTCCAGGCTGCTGGCCAAGGAGGGCGTCCGGCACGAGGTCCTCAACGCCAAGAACCACGCCCGTGAAGCCGCGATCGTGGCACAGGCCGGCCGCAAGGACGCCGTGACCGTTGCAACCAACATGGCAGGCCGCGGCACCGACATCATGCTTGGCGGCAACGCCGAGTTCACCGCCGTCGCCGAGCTCGCCAAGCGCGGGCTGGACCCGGAAGAGAACTCCGAAGAATACGAAGCTGCCTGGCCGGCAGCCTTCGAGGCCGCCAAGCAGTCCGTAAAGGACGAGCACGAGGAAGTCCTCAACCTCGGCGGACTGTACGTGCTGGGCACCGAACGGCACGAATCACGCCGCATCGACAACCAGTTGCGCGGCCGCTCCGGCCGCCAGGGCGACCCCGGCGAGTCCCGCTTCTACCTGTCCCTGACCGACGACCTCATGCGCCTGTTCAATTCCGGCGCGGCAGAACGGCTGATGAACAGCTCGGTGCCGGACGACGTCGCGCTCGAATCCAAGCTGGTCTCGCGTGCCATCGCCTCGGCCCAGGGCCAGGTGGAGGGCCGCAACGCCGAACAGCGCAAGAACGTCCTCAAGTACGATGACGTCCTGAACCGCCAGCGCGAAGCCATCTACGGCGACCGCCGCCGTATCCTCGAAGGCGATGACCTGCACGAAAAGGTCCAGTACTTCCTGGAAGACACCATCACCGCGTTCATCGACGGAGCCACCGCCGAGGGCACCGGCGATGACTGGGACTTCAACCTGCTGTGGTCCAACCTCAAGACCCTCTACCCGGTCAGTGTCACCCCTCGCGACCTCATCGACGAGGCCGGCGGCAAGTCGCGGATCACCGTGGACTTCCTCAAGGAAGAGATCCTCTCCGACGCGCGGCTGGTCTACCAGGCCCGCGAAGAAGCCATCGGACAGGAGAGCATGCGCGAGCTCGAGCGCCGCGTTGTCCTCTCAGTGATCGGGCGCAAATGGCAGGAACACCTCTATGAGATGGACTACCTCAAGGAAGGCATCGGCCTGCGCGCCATGGCCCAGCGCGACCCCCTGGTGGAATACCAGCGCGAGGGCTTCATTATGTTCCAGTCCATGATGGAGGCCATCCGGGAGGAAAGCGTCGGCTTCCTGTTCAACCTGGAGGTTGAGGTGACCCCGGCCGAAGACGTGGTGGTCGCAGACGCCGCAGGCGGACACACAGAACATCATGAGCCGCAGATCCGGGCCGCAGGACTGGAAGCGCCGGAAAAGCCGGCCCAGCTGCAGTACACGGCCCCCGGTGAGGACGGTTCGGCCCAGACGCGTGTCGAGGCCAAGGCTTCCGGCCGGTCCGGAAACCCGGCCAAGGCCGCGGCGCAGGATGCCCCGCGCCGCGCGAACAAGAAGAAGCGGCGCTAGCTGATCTACTGCTGGCTGTCCCGCCGCGGCCAGAACTGACGGCGCCGCAATAGCTGCGGCAACGAAAGAGGACCGGAACGTGTTCCGGTCCTCTTTCGTTGCCGCTCTCTCCTCCTTCCGTCGCTGCAGCCGGTGGCCCCAGCCTGCTTTCCGGTAACAGTGCGCGGTGGCTGTCAGCCGATTTCCAGGACCGTGACGCGCCAGGCAAGCCTGCTGCGTTCCAGCCTCAGCGCCACGGCCCGGACGCGCAGCTCCTCGACCACGACGGCGCTGGCCTCATAGACATCCGCGGACACCCGGCAGGCCCGGACCGAGCGGACGGAGGGGTTGCGGTGCAGCCGTCCCGCGGTTGGCGACGCCCCGCACGGCACCCTGCGGGTCAGCGCGGCACGGTGCTGCAGGGCAGCAAGGCAGCGCTCGTCGAGCCGGCGGGCGAGCTGCTGCGCCGGCCGGATGCCGGCCAGCACCTCGATGGCCGCCTGAACCGTGCTCCGGGAAATCGCACAGATCTCCCGGGTTTCATCGGCAACCCGAACCAGCGGCGCCGATGGCCCAGACGTGTCGGGTGCTGCGCCCCCTGCGACCAGACGCAAGGGCGAAGCATTGGCTGCGTGGTCTTGCGCGGCGGCGCGGGGGCTGGTCATGGCGCTCATGAGACTTCCTTTTGCTGGGGGACGGGGGCTGTTGGGGGACCGCTGTGGTTCTTTTCGATGCTGGTGGTTTCGGCGGTGTGTCAGGGCCCGGGCGGAATCCTCAGTACCTGGCCCGGCCGCAGGAAGTGGGGGTTGGCTCCGATGACGTCCCTGTTGGCCTGGTAAAGCCGGGGCCAGTCCAGGGCTATGTCGACGTCGGAGGCGAACGGCCCCAGCCTGGCCGCGGACAGGCTCCACAGCGAATCCCCGGGGCGCACCGTCACCTCTGTTCCCTCGCCCGCGGGCTGCTGAAGGCGAAGCGGCCGGCCGGTCAACGGACCGGGTTCGATGACCGGGTTGAGTGGCCGCCATTGCGGATGGACGGCAACCGAAGTGCCGGGCGGAACGGCAGGCTGAACGGCGGGCGGCGTAGGCGCCGGCGTCGGGGTCCACCCTGCGGATGCGGCCGCGGGTGCGGAAGCCGCCGGGCCCTGCCCCGGCGGCAAGGTGGACGCAGTGGCGAGCGGTGCTGTGAGCAGTTGGAGTCCGACGGCAGCCAAGGCGAGGCGGCGTATAAACGCGGGGGCGAATTTTTCCGCAGCCGAAGCGGCGCGGACCTTCCCGGACCGTTCCAGCAGGGCCGCCGCGACGGCAATGGCAAATGACATGGCCCACCAGACAGTCACGATGAGTCCGGTCGTGTTCGCCACAACGCCGAGTTGGTCTTCGAACCCGGGGGACTCGTGGCGGGCCGTCGAGGAGCCCCACCGCTGGACAGCCAGGCCTCCCGTTCCGGCGAGGAACAGTCCCATCAGCAGGATGGCTGTTGCCATGGCCGCGTCAGCGGAAATCACTCGGCGGCACGGGTACGTCGGGAGTTCTGCAGTTCTCATGTTCAGGCCGCCTCACATTGGAGTGGTTCAATTACATGGTGTTTGATGCTGTTTGATGCACTTAGATGCAGTTTGCACTCTAAGTGGCCGATTTGTCTATAGCTGCTTCGAAAAGGTGCGGTTGACCGCAAGGAAGGGCTCGCCTACGCTGGCGCCATGCGCTGGGATGCCCTCTTTGCCGATCTGGAGACCCAGATGGCCGCCGGGGAGCGCCTGGATCTCGATGCCGAAATCGCGGAGCGGACGCGGACGGAGGAGGCCTCGGTGGAGCTCGCGGACCGGCTTCGCGGCTCGCTGGGACGGCTGATTATGGTCCAGCTCGCGTCCGGATCGACGTTCGAGGGGACCTTGAGCCACGCGGGAAGCCAGGCGATGGTGCTGGACGAACCACGGCACCAGGTGTTGGTTCCCTATGCCTCCGCGGTCCGTTACGTCGGGCTCTCCCGGCTGGCCGTAACCGAGCCTTCCAAGGTCCGGCAAGGACTTGGCCTGGCCAACGCCCTGCGCGGCCTTGCCCGGGACCGCGCCGGCCTGGGCGTCCTGACCGCGGGCGGCCTAACGGGCGAAACGACGCTCTTCGGTGTGATTGACCGGGTCGGGCGTGACTACCTTGATCTGGCGGTCACCGGGGAGGGCGAGGAGCGCCGGGCGGCCAACGTGCGGCAGGTGGCGACCATTCCGTTCGCGGCGCTGGCCGGAATCAGGTCGGCGCTGACTGCCGGCTAGCTGGCGCCCGGCCGGTAGGCGGGTGCCGGATACGGCATGGCTGCCGCGCTCGGCACATGCCGCTCAGCGGGACTTGGACTTGGCTTCTTCGATCATCCGGCTGGCTTCCGCATACCGCTCTTCGATGTACTGCTCGAGCATCTTCTCCTCGACGCGCCACTGGCCGCGTCCGCCCACCTGAATGGCCTTGAGCTCGCCGCTGCGTACCAGCGCGTAGGCGGCCGGGGCATTGATCTGGAGCTGTTCTGCGACGTCGGCGAGGGTAAGGAATCGGGGCATGGCACCATTTTGCCACCGATGAGTCCATCTGAGGCTGTTATCCACAGTTTGCACTTCTTTGTTCCTGAGGCTTCCCGTCGGGGCACGAAGGCGAAACAATGATGGTGCCCGGCCGGATTCGGGCGGCGACTACAGGGGAGCGGGCGCATGAGTGTGAGCACGGTGGCTGGCGGGGCGAGGCTGAAGAAACCATCCTGGAAAGATCCCAAGCTCATCGTTGGCATCCTGCTCGTCCTGGCCTCCGTCGCAGGGGTCACGTCCCTGGTCGGGGCCGCGGATCAAACCGCCGAGGCGTACACCGCGCGGGAAGCGATCGCAGTGGGCGAAAAGCTGACGGTGGATAAGCTGAACCGCGTCAAGGTCCGCCTTGGCGACCTTGAGCAGCACTATCTGACGCCGGCGACCGGAGTGGCTGACGGGCTCGTGGCTGCCCAGAGAATCGGCAAGGACCAGCTGGTGCCGCGCGAGAGCTTCGGGCAGCCGGACGGGCTGGGCCGGAAGCCGGTCGCGGTCACCATTGACGAGACACTGCCGGCCCAGGCAGTTGCGGGTTCCCGGGTGGACGTCTGGGTGGCGCTGCCCGATGCCCGGAACGGATTCAGCCAGCCCACCCTGCTGTTGCCCGGCGCGGAAATCGCCCAGATCACTCCGGGCAGCACTGCCCTGGGCTCGGCACGGTCCACAGTCGTTATGGTGCTTGTTGCGGACGGGCAGATGCCTGATCTGCTGGGGGCGCAGGCCAACAAGGCAAAGATCTCCGTTGTCTGGAACCCGGGTGGGGCAGGCCGATGAGCATCCCCGTCGTCACGGTCGGAGACTCGCGCGAAGACCTGGTGGGCCGGCTGGAGCGGCTCCACGGGCCGGTATCAGTTGTGCGGCGGTGCCACGAACTGGCAGAGCTGCTGGCCGCCTGCCAGGGCGGGCTGGCCCGTGCCGCCGTCGTCGCGGAGGGCAGCGAGGACCTGACGGCGTCGCTGGTTGACCGGCTGTCCGCCGTCGGCGTCGCGGTCGTTGCACTTACGGACAATCCGGATGAAAACGTCCGGCTCCGGGGGATCGGCGTGGCCGCCGAAGGAACTGGAGTCGACGCCGCCGCCCTTGCCAACCGCATAGCGGGGGCTGTCGCACTGCTCGCCGGGACTGACCCGCTCCGGCAGACCGACACTCCCGGCCAGGCGGGCGCGGGCACTGAGCCCGGGCCGTCCGGCGGCCCAGCCGAGGGACGGCCGGAGCGATCCGCCGAGGGGCAGATCATTGCGGTGTGGGGGCCCGCCGGTTCGCCTGGCCGGACCATGCTCGCGGCCAACATGGCGGCAGAACTCGCAGCCGGCGGAAAGTCGGTGCTCTTGGTGGACGCCGACAGTTATGGTGCCAGCGTCGCCGCCATGCTCGGGCTGCTGGACGAGGCGGCCGGGCTCGCGCAGGCGTGCCGTCTGGCGGACCATGGCCTCCTCGACGCGGAGGCTCTGCTCAGGATTGCGGCACCGGTGGTCACGAGATCAGGGACCTTCCGGGTGCTGACCGGCATCACCCGTGCGGACCGCTGGACTGAACTCCGCGCCGCGGCGCTTTCGCTGGTGCTTGCCCGGGCCCGGCAAATCGTTGATGTCACTGTCATCGACACCGGTTTTTGCCTTGAATCCGACGAAGAGCTGAGCTTCGACACCATGGCGCCGCGCCGGAACGCCGCGACGCTGAGGAGCCTCGAACTCGCTGACACGGTGTTCGCCGTGGGGGCGGCGGACTCGATCGGCGTCCCGAGGCTGGTCCGTGGCCTCGCAGAGCTTGAATCGGCCGTCCCGCAGGCGTCCCCGCGGGTGGTCCTGAACAAGGTGCGGCAGTCCGCGGTGGGCCGATCCCCGGAGCGGCAACTCCGCGATGCGTGGGAGCGGTACGGCCCCACCGTCCCCATCTTTGCGTTCCTGCCGGCCGATCCGGTCTCGAGCGATGCGGCGCTGCTCTCGGGATCGCTCCTGCTGGAGGCCGCACCGGATTCTCCACTGCGGAGGGGTATCGCCGAGCTGGCTTGTGCACCCGTCCAGCGAAACCGCAGATCCTCTGTATTTTCTTCCACAGCGAAGCTTCGGCTAAAGGGCTAGGCTCGCCATGAGGGCCGCAACGAAGCGGCCGTGAACTTTTTGATGGAGGCGTTTGTCGATGTCGTCTGGGTCCAGCGTGGAGGATCACCCCGTTTCGATCGGTGCCGGAGAAGGCTACCTGAGGGACTACTACGAGCACCTTGCCGAAGAGGACGCTCGCGCGTATCCCGGGGAGTTGCTGGCAGAACGGGCAGAGACGCACCGCCGCACGGCGGCGCACCGGTTCCCAGGCGCCGCCAGCATCACCATCGCCGACGAAGCGGACCGCAGCGTCGTCTACATCGTCACCGACGACATGCCCTTCCTCGTTGACTCGGTCAACGCCGAACTGGTCCGGCAGAGTGCCCCCATCCGCCTGGTGATGCATCCCCTGTTCGTCGTAACCCGCAACCGCGAAAGCGGTGAACTCGTGAAGGTCGCGCGCGTCCCCTCGCACCTGGGCATCTCGAGCGGCGACACGGCAGCGATGCCCAACCTTTCGCACCTGATCGCCCAGGGGGACAACGCCTCGCACATGGAGTCGTGGATCGCCGTCGAAATCGACCTCGTGGACGACGCGAAGCGCGCGGCGCTGATGGAGGGCATCGGGCGCGTGCTCGACGGCGTGCGCGCCGCCGTCGAAGACTGGCCGAAGATGCGGCACCGGGCGCTTCAGATCGCCGAGGACCTCGACAAACTGGCCAATCCCGCGCAGATCGCCGAACTCCGCCAGGCCCAGGAACTGCTCCGCTGGCTGGATGACGGGAACTTCACGTTCCTCGGCTACCGCGAGTACGACCTCAAAAACGAATCCGGCGAAGATGTGCTGGAACCCCGGGAAGAGAGCGGACTCGGACTGCTGCGGGGAGGAACCGACACCCCGCACCAGATCCAGCACCTCACGGAAACCGGCAGGAAAAAAGCCCGCGAAAAGCGCGCGCTCGTCATCACCAAGGCCAACTCCCGCTCCACCGTGCACCGCTCGGCCTACCTCGACTACATCGGTGTCAAGAGCTTCGATGCGGCCGGCAACGTCAACGGCGAACGCCGCTTCATCGGGCTCTTCGCCACCACCGCGTACGCCGGATCCGTCCGTGACATCCCGGTGGTCCGCGAAAAGGTCGCCGCGGTCTTGAGCGATGCCGGCTTCCCGCCGGATTCCCACTCCGGCAAGGACCTGCTGGGCATCCTCGAGACCTACCCCCGCGACGAGCTCTTCCAGATCGAAATCCCCGATCTGGCCGCCATTGCAACGGGCATCCAGCGGCTGCAGGAGCGGCGCCGGACCCGGCTGTTCCTCCGGCCGGACATCTATGGCCGTTTCATGTCCGCCCTCGTCTACCTCCCGCGGGACCGGTACACCACCAACGTGCGCCTGCGCATCGAGGAGGAGCTTCGCGAGACCTTCGATGCCGTTTCAATCGACTACGAGGCGCGGATGACGGAATCCGCGCTGGCCCGGCTTTTCTTCCGGATCAGGCTTCCAAAGAACGCCGACGTCAGCAACATCAACAGCGACGAGCTTGAGAAGCGGCTGGTCCGCGCGGCCCGCTCGTGGAGCGAGGGCATCGCGGAGGTCCTGCACGCCCGTGCCGACGGCGACGGCGGCACCGAGGACGACGGCGCCAAGGAGCGTGCCGCCATGTGGGCGGAGGCCTTCCCCGCGACCTACCGCGTCGACTACGAAGTGGAGGATGCCCTGGAGGACATCGCCCGCTTCGAGAAGTACGGTGCCGGCGCCGGGGAGGCCGAGGAAACCGGAAAGGAACAGCCCGGTGTCCATGTCTACCTCCCCGAAGGCGCCGGAGCTACGCTGGAAGAGGACGCACGCGTCAAGCTCTACATGCTCGAACCCAAGAGCCTGAGCCAGATCCTGCCCTACTTCCACAACCTGGGCCTGGAAGTCCTGGACGAACGCCCGTTCGAGATCGAAACGGCGGACCAACGTGACTTCTTCCTCTACGATCTGGGCCTGAAATACCCGGCCGGGGTGGACCCCCTCAAGACCGGGCAGCTGCTCGCGGACTCGTTCGGCGCCGCGGTCTCCGGTGAGGTGGAATCGGACAGCTTCGACCGACTGGTGCTGCGCGAGGGGATGCACTGGCGCCAGGTCGTCGTGCTGCGCGCCTACGCCAAGTACATGCGGCAGATGGGCAACACGAACTCCTACGGATTCCTGGCCGACACCCTGCTGGCCAACCCTGACGTCAACCGCGGACTCATCGCGTTGTTCGAGGCCCGCTTCGATCCCTCACTCAGTGAGGACGAGCGCAGGCTCCGGCAAAAGGAGGTCCTCGGCGGACTGGACGCAGCCATCGAACAGGTCGCGACCCTCGACGCGGACCGCGTGCTTCGCACGTTCAAGAACCTGATCCAGGCGACGCTGCGGACCAACTACTACCAGAACAAGCCGCACCTCAGTTTCAAGCTGAACCCGTCTGCGATTGACGGACTGCCGTTCCCCACGCCGATGTTCGAGATCTGGGTCTACTCGCCCCGCGTCGAGGGTGTTCACCTGCGCTTCGGCAAGGTGGCCCGCGGCGGACTGCGCTGGTCTGACCGCCGCGAGGATTTCCGCACGGAAATCCTCGGCCTGGTCAAGGCCCAGACCGTCAAGAACGCCGTGATCGTGCCCACCGGTGCCAAGGGCGGGTTCTACGCCAAGCAACTCCCGGACCCCGCGGCGGACCGCAGCGCCTGGATGGCGGAGGGCGTCGAAAGCTACAAGACGTTCATCCGCGGCCTCCTGGACGTCACCGACAACCTCATCACGACGCCGGAGGGCGAGCAGCTCGTGCCGCCGGCCGACGTCGTGCGGCACGACGACGACGATTCCTACCTCGTCGTCGCGGCCGACAAGGGCACGGCATCGTTCTCCGACATCGCCAACGGCCTGGCCGCGGAATATGGTTTCTGGCTTGGGGATGCCTTCGCCTCCGGCGGCTCCGTCGGCTACGACCACAAGGCCATGGGCATCACCGCCCGCGGTGCCTGGGAATCGGTCAAGCGCCACTTCAGCGAGCTGGACCTGGACACGCAGACCGAGCCGTTCACGGTGGTCGGCGTCGGCGACATGTCAGGGGACGTGTTCGGCAACGGCATGCTGCTCTCGAAGCACATCCGGCTCCTCGCGGCCTTTGACCACCGGCATATCTTCCTCGATCCCACCCCGGATGAGGCCGTTTCCTTCGCCGAGCGCCAGCGGCTCTTCGAACTGCCCCGTTCCTCGTGGGACGACTACAACAAGGCACTGATCAGCGAAGGCGGCGGCGTGTTTGCCCGCCAGGCGAAATCCATCCCGGTTTCGGACCAGGTCAGGTCCGCCCTCGGGCTGCCCGACGGGACCACACGGCTCAGCCCGCCCGAACTGCTGCGTGCGATCCTGCTTGCGCCGGCCGACCTGCTGTACAACGGCGGAATCGGCACCTACGTCAAGGCCGGCACGGAAACGAATGCCGAAGTGGGCGACAAGGCCAATGACTCCATCCGCGTCGACGGCCGCGAGCTGCGCGTGAAGGTGGTCGGTGAAGGCGGCAACCTGGGCATGACCCAGCGGGGCCGCATCGAGGCGGCACTCCAGGGGGTCATCCTCAACACCGACGCGATCGACAACTCCGCCGGGGTGGACTGCTCCGACCACGAGGTCAACATCAAGATCTTCGTGGACCGGATGGTCGCCGCCGGGAAGCTGGATCCTGCGGAGCGTTCGGAGTTCCTTGCCTCGATGACCGATGAAGTCGGCCGACTGGTGCTGGAGGACAACATCGACCAGAACATCCTGCTGCTCAATGACCGGATGCGGGTTTCCGAATGGAGCCCCAGCTACGAACGCCTGATGGACTGGCTGGAGAAGCGCGCCGATCTGAAGCGTGAGCTGGAAGCCCTGCCGACGACCGAGACGCTGCGTGAGCGGCTGGAACAGGGCCAGGGCCTGACCTCGCCCGAGCTGTCCGTGCTGGCCGCCTACGCCAAGATCGAACTCGCCTCGGCGCTCCGGGACAGCGACCTGGCCGACGACCCGTGGTTCCGTGCCACGCTGCGTGCCTACTTCCCGCAACAGCTGCGGGACAGGTTCGACGCCGAACTGGACACACACCCGCTGCGGCGCGAAATCATCGCGACGGTGGTGGCCAACGACATGATCAACCTCGGCGGCATCACCTTCGCGTTCCGCGCCATGGAGGAAACCTCGGCCACGGAAGCCGCGGTCGCCAAGGCGTTCGTGGCCCTCCGCGAGGTCTACGAACTCGACATCATGGTCAAGGAACTCAACGAACTGCCGGCGTCGTTCCCGACCGAACACTGGAGCACCGTCCACCTGGACGTCCGGCGGCTCCTGGACCGCGCCGTCCGGTGGCTCCTCGGCCAGGGCTCGACGTCCCGTCCCATCGCCGACATTGTGGCGGAATTCAAGCCGCTCATGGACCCCATGCGGGCCCGGCTGCTGGACTACCTCCGCGGCGACGACCGCGCGCGCGTGGCCGAATGGCTGGAGAAGGCGCGCAGCTGGGACCTTCCCGAGGACCTGGCGCACCGCTGGGCGGAGCTGTTCGAGAGCTTCGTGCTCCTGGATATCGCCAAGATCGTCCATGTCAGCCCGGAATCCGTGGCCGACATTGCGCACGTGTACTACACGGTGTTCAACCGCTTCCACGCGGATTCCCTGCTCGAACGCATCACCAAGCTGCCGAGGGCGGACCGCTGGCAGGCCCTGGCCCGCGCGGCCCTGCGGGATGATCTCTACTCCACCGTCTCCGACATGACGACGGCGGTCCTGGAGAGTACTCCGGCCGGAACTCCGGCGGAGGAGCGGCTGGCGGCCTGGGAGAGCCAGAATGTGGAGCAGCTCGGCCGGGCGAAGTCCATGTTTGACGAGGTCAATGCCCTCGAGGCCGATGACATGGCCTCGCTGTCGGTAGCATTGAGGCTCTTGAGGTCAATCGTTCGACGCTAGGGGCTGCCGCCCCCGGCGTCGCAAATGGAGGTGCTGTGGCAATCTTTACGGACCCTATCAGGGAGCATGCTGATTTCGGGCCGGGGGATGCCGAATGGCTGCACCTCCTTGTCGGCGACTGGCAGATGGTCGCGGACCTTGCGTTCGCCGACCTGGCGCTGTGGTTCCCGCACCCTGAGTTCGGTTACGTGGCGCTGGCCCACGTCCGCCCCTCCACCACGCACACGGTGTTCCATGCCGACTTCGTGGGGGAGGGGATCAGGTCGGACCTGCTGCCGCTGGTCGGCAAGGCGTGGGAGAGCCGCACGATCGAGCGCTCCAACGAGACCAACTGGAGCAGTGACATGGCCCTCCGGGTCGAGGCCGTACCCATGGTCCGCAACGGCCGGACGCTGGCCATCGTCACGACCCACATGGACCTTTCCAGCTCCCGGATGCCGTCCCGGCTTGAGCTGACCTACCGGCAATGCGCCTACGATCTGCTGAGGATGGGCACCCTCGGGCTCTGGCCCGACTTCGCCTCGCCCACCGGCTCCCGTCGCGGCGCGCCCCGCGTCGGCGACGGCCTCATCAGGCTCGACGCCGAGGGGATCGTCCAGTACGCGAGCCCCAACGGGGTCTCCGCGTTCCGCCGGCTCGGCGACGGCGAGTCGCTCGAGGGCAGGAGCCTGGCCGAGGTCACGGCGGGACTGCTGAAAGACCGCCGCATGGTGGATGAGACCCTCCCGCTCGTTGTGACGGGACGCATGCCATGGCGCAGTGAAATCGAGTCCCGCGGGGTCAGCCTGTCGCTGCGGGCCATTCCCCTCCGGGACGAACAGCAGCGCTTCGGGGCCCTGGTGCTGTGCCGTGATGTCTCCGAGCTGCGGCGGCGGGAGATGGAACTCGTGACAAAGGACGCCACGATCCGCGAGATCCACCACCGGGTGAAGAACAATCTGCAGACCGTCGCTGCGCTGCTGCGGATGCAGTCACGGCGCATGGTCAGCGACGAGGCCAAGCAGGGACTCGAGCAGGCAATGCGACGGGTGGCCACGATTGCCCTCGTGCATGAGACGCTCTCCCAGGGCCTGACCCAGAGCGTCGACTTCGATGAGCTCATCGGCCGCCAGTTCCGCCTCTCGGCTGAAGTGGCGTCCCCGTCGCAGCAGGTGAAAACGGCCCGCTCGGGACTCTTCGGCGAGCTGCCGAGTGACTTTGCCACCCCGCTGGCCCTGGTGATCAACGAGCTGGTGACGAACGCCGTCGAGCATGGTCTGGAGGGCCGGACCGGAACCGTCTGGCTGATCGCCGACCGCTCTGAAAGCGAGGACGGCGAGGAGCTGCTCACCGTGACCGTCGCGGACGACGGCGTCGGCATCCCGGCCACGCCGTATGTGGAGGGACTGGGCCTGCAGATCGTGCGCACCCTGGTGACGAGCGAACTGGGCGGGAGCATTCAGTGGAAAGCCAGGGAGGGCGGCGGAACCGCTGTCCAGATTGTCCTGAGCCTGGCTAAACGGTAACCGTTGGCCGGCGGCGGGCCGGTTCATTGAACTCGCCCGTCCGGCCGGCGGCACGCCCCGGCGGCCGTTAAACGGCAAATGGCCGCAGACGGAGGTCTGCGGCCATTGCTGTCCTGCCGCTGAATACGGCGTCAGGAACTTGGTCTTTAGGAGGCGCGGCGGGCGCGGGCCGCACGGCGCTTCAGGGCGCGGCGTTCGTCTTCGCTCATGCCGCCCCAGACGCCGGCGTCCTGGCCGGACTCCAGCGCCCACTGGAGGCAGGTGTCGACAACGGGGCATCGACGGCAAACACTTTTGGCTTCCTCGATCTGCAGGAGGGCGGGGCCGGTATTTCCTACGGGGAAGAAAAGCTCCGGGTCCTTGTCAAGGCACGCTGCGCGGTTACGCCAATCCATGCTGATCAGTCACTCCATTTCCTGGGCACTCGTTAAATGCCTTTGTGAAACTATTCACTAGAGGCTTCATAAGAAAGGGGCCCTCTGGGGCCCCCTCGGTCATCTGGTTTAAGCGTGTCATGTTAACGCTGCGTAAACAAGGGATAACCCGCTTCAATATGCCTCGGGATCGTGAGCGATGCATCACATTCGCTGGCGGCGCCCTCACATCTAGACGACTATGTCCGGTACTGTGCCAGTGTGTCAAGAGCTCCTGAAAACCCCTCCGAACCTGCCGCGAACGGCGATGGTCTTCCCCCAGGTGTCCCTGCCGGCGATCCCGGCGCCGGCCTTCCCACACGGCCCTCAGGCATCCTGGTGATTGCGGTCGTCGTCGCGCTGGAAGCGTCAGCGCTGCTGGTGGCGGCCATCTGGTACGGAAGCCAACTGCTGACCGGCGCCCCGGTACTCTCCTTCTGGGGCGCGGTGTTCACGCTGGGGCTCCTGCTGGCCTTCTCCGCCTGGCTCTTTGCGGTTGCCACCTTCCTGTTCCGCGGATACCGGTGGCCGCGTGCGGGCGCACTCGTTGCTCAGCTTTTTACGCTCACCATCGGCTTTCCAACGCTGACGGGCGGGTTCCCCCTGGCGGGTCTGGCCATGCTCGTACCGGCGGTAATCGCCATCGTGCTGCTGTTTGACAAGCGTGTCATCGCCTTCGCGTCGCGGGCAGGCGGGGCACCGCCGGCCCTGTAGCCGCGGATTCACGGTCCCCTGTCGCTGCCATCTGCCGCAGGATCGAACGCCAACTGCACCATCTGCGACCGGCCGTCCGATATCACGACCGCGCGCCCCGGAGGAGGGTTCGGCTCAAGATCGAAACGGACGCCAAACAGCTCTCCGTCCAGAGGGCTGCGCGGGGCGATCAGGACGCCCCGAACCTGGCTGGCCGCGCTCAGAACCAGGGGAACCCGTTGCCGGATGCCCGGGCTGTAGACGGCGGTGAGGACCACCCGCCAGCCGAGCCTGTTGAGCAGAAGCAGCCGGCTGTTGGCTTCGGGCGACTGCAGATCGAGGTCGTCCGCCAGGAGTATCGCTGCCGGGTCCAGGGCGCCGGAGCTTGCCGCTTCATGGAGCCCCGCCCAGTACTGCTCCGCGTCCTCCTCCGCGTGGGCGCGGAGCCAACTGGCCCCCGGATTGAGGCCTGGCAGGGCAGTCAGCAGCGAACTCTTGCCGGAGGAATGGCCGCCGAGGACGGCGAGGACATCGCCCTGATGCAGTGGTAGGCCCGCCGGCAGCATGTCGTCGCCTCCGACGCCAAGGCACACGTGGCCGGGCGGGGGAGCAGGGCACGATAGGCGGGAGTGGACTTCGGCGACCGTGAGCAGCCGGGGAAGTGGCTCGACGCGGAACGGCCGGGTCCGCGGGGCAACGGTCCCTGCCAGCGCAGCAGGGGAGGCGGGCCCGAACAGCTGTCCCACATGCCCCGACGGAGAGGACGCCGGGGACATCGGCCCAAAAACCACCACCCCGCCGGAAGCGGCGTCAAAGACTGGCAACCGGGGCCAGCCGAGCCTCCCCTCCTCCGTCGATCCGGCGGGCAGGAAGATCCGGTTGGGAACGGCAGCGAAGAACCTGGCGCTCACAAGCTCGCGTTCGCCCGCGGCAAGCACCGTTATTCCCGCCCTGGCGCCGTCGCGGACGAGGTCCTGGACGAGGTCTTCGGCCCAGGCCAGGGGGCCGGACCGGAACGCCGACATCCAGGAGCCCCAGCCGCACAGTGCGAGGACCAGGTCAGGTGGGCCGGCCGTGGGCGCCGCGCCCAGTCGCCGGGTCATTTCTTCCGAGAGCCGTTCCAGAACCCGCGCGGCCCGGCGGAGTTCGTGCAGCCCCACGACTGCGCCGACCCGCGGCGCCTTGGCCGCTTCGGTGAATGAACCGGCGGCATCAAGGAGATAGAGATGCGATTCCTCCTCGCAGCTAAGGAGTTGCCCGAGGATGAGCCCCAGGACGGCGTCGGCGCCGCCATTGCTGCCCGCGATCAATCCCAGATGACCGTGTGCGGCCGGAAGCCAGCCAAACTCGGCGACGCGCTGCTCTTCGGGAAGGTCCAACAGCCCCAGCCGGGTCCCGTCGCGGATCCCGTCCGCGGGAAACGGCAGATTCCTGGGGAGGGACTCTGCGACGGGACGGCGTGGCGGGCTGCCGCCGGCCGCCTCCCACAGGGCGGATACTGTTTCCGTCAGCCGAGCCATAGCCCCGGCAGATTGCGGGGCGGTGCTGCCCGCCGAGCCTGATGAGCCGGCCGGCGGGCGGTTGAGGAATTCCATTGCCTCCATCACCGCGGGGCGGCGGGTCGTGTCCTGGACGGGCGAAGTGACCGTGGCCGACTGGAACTCCTCCGGCGCTTCGTTGCCGCGGACCAGGTAGGCCCGGCCCGGTCTGGTGATCGGGATGGCGGCGGCCAGACGGGAATTGATGATGTCAACGGACTCCATCTCGGATTGGACCCGCAAGGCGACGCAGCTGGTGACGTTTGCGCGGATATCGGCGGACACGGCGCCCTGGGGACGCTGGGTTGCCATGATGAGGTGTATTCCGAGGGAACGGCCAATGGCGGCAATCCGCATCAGTTCAGCCAGGGCGGCAGGGGCCTCATCGACCAGCATCCTGAATTCATCGATGATGATGACCAGATGAGGCATCAACGGCCTGGCCGGATGAGCAGATTCGTAAGCTATGAGATCGGCGGCCCGAAACTCGGCGAGGAGTTCCTCCCGGCGGCGAACTTCCGTGCGCAGGGAGACGAGAGCGCGGGCTACTTCATTGGTGTCGAGGTCGGTGAGGAGCCCAACGCAGTGGGCTAGGCCGGCCAGGGGCCGCAGACCGGCGCCGCCCTTGAAATCTATGAACAGCAAATTGACTCGGCCGGGTGGATGGGCGGCTGCCAACGCAGCGGCCAGGGTCCGGAGGAATTCCGACTTGCCTGACCCCGTGGTGCCCGCCACGAGGAAGTGGGGGCCGTCAGCCTGGAGGTCCAGCCGCAGGGGACCGGAGCTTCCGACGCCGACCACCACCGGAAGGCCACCCGCTGAGGCGGACTCTGTCCAGCGCTGGGAAATGTCCCGCGCTGAGAACGGGACAAGCCCACCGAGCGAAGAGGCCGGGGGGATGCCCGTCCGTGGGACTGACGATGGAACTCCGGCTCCCAAGCGGCGGCAGTTGCGGTCGAAGACGCCGGCCGGAACGAGGTCAGGCGTGAACTCCAGCGAGGAGCGGGCTGATGAAAGCTTTCCGGTGCGGGCATTGAGAACGATGGATGACTCTGCACCTGCGCCCGGATCGCCGGCGCAGTCGATTACTTGCCAGCCGCGGCTGACTGCCACGGCGCGCAGCGCGGACGTTCCGGCGGCTTTGACGATGATCAGTACCCCGCTCTCGGGGCCCCCGTCCGGGCCGGCCACCAGGGTTGCCAGAGTGGCGGCTTCCTGCGTGGAGAGAGTCGCGGCTGCAAGGAAGCGCGCGGCAAGGAGAGACGGGATCGGGCCATGAATGAGAATCCTGGTCCGCCGGGCAGCGGGGTAGCAGGCGAGCTGCAGCACAAGAGATCGCAGGAGGCCCGCCACAGCAGCTTCCGGGCCACGAACGGTCGTTACGGTGGTTCCGGGATCCAGCGTCACGGGCATCATTCCGAGTACCGGTGGGCGAAAGCCGGCGTCGGGCGGCTCCAACCGGATGTTCGCGCATTGTTGTGCCTCTCCGAGGCGCAGCCATACGGGCCCTGTGCCGGCAGAGGCCGCCACAACAGGGTCAGGCCCGGCAAAGGAGCCCCGCAGGGACAGCTCTCCTGCAGACGGTGCGGCCCGCTGCCGTCGGTCCATGTCCTCAATCGCCGCCGCGGCGACGACAGCCTTTAACTCCCGGCGCTGCCGTCTGCCCAAGACAACGGGCACCAGGACCGAAACCGCTGACACAGCCGTGAACGCCAGGAAGATCCACATTCCCGTTCCGACCGCCAGTCCGGCCCCGATTGCCAGCGGAAGGGCCGCCGCCAGCATCAAGGCAGCCCTGTTGCTGTTCGCCGCGGGGTTGCTGACTACCAACGGTTCCGAGGCGTCGGAACCCGCAGAACTCTGGACTCCGGGGGCCAAGGCGCCGCAGAAAACCAGGGACATCGACGAACCGCCGCACCGGATCATGGCGTCTGACGAGAGGGCCGCAGCCTGCACTCTTTTTCCGTTGACGCTGATCCCGTTGGCACTCCCAAGATCGAGCAGGGTGACGGCGGAGTCGGAGACATCCAGCTCCGCATGCTCGCGGGACAATTCCGTGTCCGGGATGTCGATCTCCGTGCCACTGCGTCCGATCCGGAACCTCCCGCGCCGTAGGGGGACCACCAGGCCGGCACCCGGCCCGCTGTGCACGGCAAGGACCAGGCGTGCCGTATCCGGGGCAGCGGCAGTCACTGCGCCGTCAATCAGAACTGCGCCGTCCACCAAGACGGCGCCGTCGACGAGGGGGCGCTCGCCGACAATGAACGCGGCGACCGGGACCCGGTCCACGGTCAGCTCCCGGGTCCCGTAGCGACGGGCGATCGCCGCCTGAAGTTCCACTCCGGAACACATGGCTGGCAGTTCGATGGACAGCTCCACCGGCCCGGCCGCGAGTGCGGATCCCGGCGCCGGAACGAGAGTGCAGTGCAGCATCATCGGCTGGGGGTCCTTTCCCGCGGCGTCGCTGAATCCCACGCTAGTCGCGGAAGCAGCGGCCCGCGCCAAGGAAATCCTGGTATGTGGAAAGCCGTGCTGACCTCGGGAAACGTACAAACGACCGGGCCCGCGGCGACCCCCGCCGCGGGCCCCGATTCGCCGGTTTACACCCTGTCTCGGGTAGGCTAGAGCAGCAGACAACGCACAACGTTGCGCTGCCCATATTCGAACCAGGAGATTTTGTGACCGCTGACCTTGTCATCGTAGGGTCAGGCTTTTTCGGCCTGACAATCGCAGAACAGGCCGCCACTGAGCTGGGCTTGAAGGTTGTCGTCATCGACCGCCGCCACCACATCGGCGGTAATGCCTACAGCGAGAAGGACACGCAGACCGGAATCGAGGTGCACCGTTACGGCGCACACCTCTTCCACACCTCAAACGAACGTGTCTGGGAGTACGTCAACCGTTTCACGACGTTCACCAACTACGTGCACAAGGTGTACGGCGTGCACAAGGGTGAGGTTTACTCCCTGCCCATCAACCTGGCCACGATCAACCAGTTCTTCCGCGCCAACCTGACTCCCGGCCAGGCGCAGGAGCTCATCAAGGAACAGGCCGGGGAACTTGCCGGCACTGACCCGCAGAACCTGAACGACAAGGGCATCCAGCTCATCGGCCGGCCGCTCTACGAAGCGTTCATCAAGCACTACACCGGCAAGCAGTGGCAGACGGACCCCAAGGACCTGCCCGCGGGCATCATCTCCCGGCTTCCGGTGCGCTACAACTACGACAACCGGTACTTCAACGACAAGTACGAGGGCCTGCCGACCAACGGCTACACCGCGTGGATCGAAAAGATGGCCGAGCACCCGAACATCGAGGTCCGGCTCAACACCGATTTCTTCGACGAGTCGCACGAATACAGCAAGAACAAGGTTGTTGGCAACGTCCCGGTCATCTACACCGGCCCCGTCGACCGCTACTTCGACTACGCCGAGGGCGACCTCTCCTGGCGCACCATCGACTTCGAGGAAGAAGTGCTCGACGTCGGCGATTTCCAGGGAACGTCCGTGGTCAACTACAACGACGCCGATGTGGCCTACACCCGCATCATCGAGCCTCGCCACTTCCACCCGGAGCGCGACTACCAGACGGAAAAGACCGTCGTCATGCGCGAGTTCTCCCGCGCGGCGGAGAAGGGCGACGAGCCCTACTACCCGATCAACACGGCAACGGACCGGGAGCGCCTGCTGAAGTACCGCGACCTCGCGGCAGCCGAAAAGGACGTCCTGTTCGGCGGACGCCTCGGAACGTACAAGTACCTGGACATGCACATGGCCATCGGGTCCGCGCTGACAATGTTCGAGAACCAGATCCGACCGCATTTCGAGGGCGGCGCGAAGATTGAAAGCGGAGGAGTGGACGCATGACAGTCT
Source organism: Arthrobacter sp. 10L424 (assembly GCF_056395325.1). Lineage (NCBI taxonomy): Bacteria > Bacillati > Actinomycetota > Actinomycetes > Micrococcales > Micrococcaceae > Arthrobacter > Arthrobacter sp. 10L424. The sequence goes on from NZ_JBFTJH010000001.1 coordinate 658,175, forward strand.
CAAGCGAAGTAGAAGTTGAAACGAAACTGAGCTGGTCGACTCTCCAGAGGGTAATTCTGCCCAGCCAGAGCCAAATGGACACTGTCCCGCTCTACATGGACATGGGTGCCGCCACCGGGACGCAGCTGCCCACGGCGGGGGACCGCGGAGGACAAACGGCCAGTGCCCGCAGCTTCGCAGCCCCCACTAAAGAAGCTCACATAGAGGATTTCCTCTCCCGCAGGTCCACCCTTGTCCGCTCGGGTGAGCGAGTGTCTTTCGGAAGCTATTTCAACGCCTTCCCCGCAAGCTACTGGCGCCGGTGGACAACCGTTGAGAATATTCGGCTGCAGGTCCGCACCCAGGGACCCGGCTCGGTCATTGTCTACAAATCCAATGCCCGGGGTTCCCTCCAGCGGGTCGATACCCGCAGGGTTGAAGGCACTGCTGACAGCTTCTTCGAACTGAGTTTGGCACCGTTCGGCGATGGCGGCTGGTACTGGTTCGATCTGGTCGCCGGGACGGAACCCCTTGTGATGCTTGAGGCAGAATGGCAGGGACCTGCGGTCGACAAGCCGTCGGGGTCTGTCACCCTGCAGATCACGACGCTGAATAAGAACGACTTCTGCCTGAACAATCTGCGTCTCATGGCGGAGAATCCTGAAGCCCTTGAGCACGTTCAGGAAGTGCTCCTTGTGGATCAGGGCTCACAAAAAGTCTCTGAGGCCGAGGGATTCGCGGAAGTCAGGGATGCGCTCCAGGGGAAACTGAGGATCATCAACCAGTCGAACCTCGGAGGGTCCGGCGGGTTCGCCCGGGGAATGTTCGAGGCCGTTGAAAATGGCAGCGACTATGTGCTTCTTATGGATGACGACATAGTCGTCGAGCCGGAAAGCATCATTCGTCTCCTCACATTCGCGGACCGGTGCAAGACGCCGACCATCGTCGGTGGGCACATGTTCGATCTTTACAACCGGACCGTCATGCACACGTTCGGTGAAGTTGTGAATCCGTACAGGTTCCAGCCCGCACTGCCGAGCGAGGAAATGATTCTGGGGCACGACTTCATGTCGTCAAATCTTCGCCAAACGTCCTGGCTGCACCGTCGTGTTGATGTGGACTACAACGGCTGGTGGATGTGTCTGGTTCCTACCGCCGTTATCCGCGAGATTGGCTTGTCGCTTCCACTGTTCATCAAGTGGGATGACTCTGAGTACGGCCTTCGTGCCAAGAAGCACGGATTCCCGACCGTCTCCCTGCCGGGTTCAGCGGTTTGGCACGTTTCGTGGATCGACAAGGACGACCTGGTCGGCTGGCAGGCGTACTTCCACGCGCGCAACCGTGTTGTCGTGGCGCTGCTGCACAGCCCCTACGAGTACGGCGGGCGCGTCGTCCGCGAGTCTCACTACCATGACGTGAAGCACCTCGTTTCGATGCAGTATGCAACTGTCCGGGGGCGTAACTGGGCAATGGAAGATGTCCTCAAGGGGCCGGCCGGTCTTCGGGAGCTTCTGCCGACGAAGTTGCCGGAGATCCGAAAAATGATGGCTGGTTACTCAGACTCGGTGTTCCGCCCTGACCAGGACGACTTCCCTGCACCAAAAATGGACAAGCCGCCCCGCCGGGGCCACGGCATCACACAGCCCTCGAAGGTCTCACTTCTGCCATGGGCAGCCAAGACGGTCATCCGGCAACTGCTTAACCCCGTGAGCGGATCAAGCATGGAGCGCCCCCAGGCGACCGTGCCGCACCAGGACAACCGTTGGTGGCGGATGGCCCAGTACGACAGCGCGGTGGTCTCCAATGCAGAGGGAACAGGTGCGTCCTGGTACAAGAGGGACCCGAAGCAGCTCCGCGAGATGCTCGCCCAGAGCGCGCACCTGCACTCAGTCCTGCTCAAGGACTGGCGCGAACTTAGCGCCCAGTACCAGGCTGCCGTGGGGGATCTGACTTCGATGGAGTCATGGAGGAAGACTTTCGAGCAGCACACGCAGAACGAGATCAAGTGAGCGGCGTCAGCTTAAGCGAACTCACCACCCCCGGCGTCGGCGGTGGGATCCGCGACATCCGCCAGTCCGGGTTCTTGCTGAAGCTGTTGGTACGGAAAGAGCTCAAGGTCCGTTACAGGGGCTCCGTTCTGGGGCTGATGTGGTCCTACGTGAAGCCCGGCGTCCAATTCATTGTTTTTTACATCGCCCTGGGCGTATTTCTTGGACTGGAAAAAAGTCCCAAGAACCCTGACGGGCTCGCCAACTATGCCATCTACCTTTTCTCGGGAATTGTGCTCATCAATTTCTTTTCCGAGGCACTGGGCAATGCTGCGAGGTCGATAGTCCATAACGGCAACTTGATCAAAAAGATCTATCTTCCGCGGGAGCTGTTCCCTGTCGCCTCTGTGTGGGTTTCCGCGGTTCACTTCTTTCCGCAGCTGGTTGTGCTCGTCACAGCTTGTGTCTTTGCTGGGTGGCACCCCAATCTGCTCCAGCTCCTGGCTGCGGTCGGAGGCTTTGTCATCGTTGCACTCCTTGCCACAGGACTCGGCCTGCTGTTCGGCTCGGCAAACGTCTATTTCCGTGACTCCGAGAACATCGTCGACATGTTGCTGATGATCGCGACGTGGGCTTCGCCGGTCATGTACTCGTGGACCATGGTTCGGGACAAGCTTGGGGACGTTGCTTTCGCCGTCTACCAGGCGAATCCGATCACCGTTGGAGTGGAGCTCTTCCACTACGCTTTCTGGTTGCCGACCACCGATGGTTCAGCGCCGATGCCGCCGAACTTGTTCACCTTGTGGTTGCCCGTGGGAATCGTTCTTTCGATCGCGGTCCTTGTCGTGGGCCAATTTACATTTCGTCGGCTTGAGGGCCGATTCGCGCAGGAGTTGTGAGTGGCAAACGCTATTGAAGTACGGGACGTCAGCAAGCAGTTTGTGCTGCGTCACACCCGGTCGTTGAAGGAGGCTGTCGTTTGGCTTGCCAAGGGTCGCCGAGGCGACCTGTCGGAGAAGTTCCACGCGCTCAAAGACGTCTCGCTGACAGTAAGGACCGGAGAGTCCGTGGCCCTCCTGGGGCTGAACGGGTCCGGTAAGTCAACGCTCCTTAAACACATATCCGGGGTCATGCTTCCCGACTCCGGCACTGTCCGTACCCGGGGACGGGTGGCCGGCCTCATTGAAGTTGGTGCGGGTTTCCACCCCGACTTGTCGGGCCGGGACAACGTCTACCTCAACGGAGCCATCCTGGGGATGACAGAGCAGCAAGTCAACGATCGCTTCGACGCCATCGTGGAGTTTGCAGAAATCGGGCAGTTTATTGACACGGAAGTGAAGTTCTACTCGTCCGGAATGTATCTGCGGTTGGCCTTCTCGGTAGCAGTCCATACGGACCCTGAGGTCTTCCTCATCGATGAAATTCTGGCGGTCGGAGACGAGCCTTTCCAGCGCAAGTGCATCTCCAAGATTCAGGAGCTGGCCCAGAACGGCAAGACGCTCGTTGTCGTCAGCCACGACCTTGACCTGGTGTCGCGCATCTGCGAGCGGGGTGTCCTCCTTGAGCACGGGAACCTGTTGTTCGACGGCCCTATTGATCAGGCCGTGGCCCTTCTTCGGGCCTAGGGCCGGGCAGCGGCAGGGCTGCCCTCAAGGGAACTGAGCGTCTCAGTCCCCTGACCGGAGCACATCGACGACGACCGTTTCACTATAGGAAGAGAACTGTGACTAGTAGGCCGTCGGCGATGGTGCTTCAGGGGCGCCATATACGGGTAAGTTCCCCTCCTGACAAGGCGAACACGGGCCTAAGAACGGACATCCAGGGGCTGCGCACCCTGGCCGTGGGACTTGTGATTCTTTATCACATCTGGCCGGAACTGCTGCCCGGTGGCTTTGTCGGAGTCGACGTGTTCTTCGTCATCTCAGGCTTCCTCATTGTGGGATCCCTGGTCAGGGAACTCTCCGATACCGGACGGATTCGGCTGTCCGTTTTTTACGCCAAGCGCATCAGGCGGCTGCTGCCGGCTGCCAGCGTGGTCCTGATTGCGACCACCATCGCGACTGTGATCTTCCTGCCACAAAACAGGTGGCAGTCAATTTCCCTGGACGTGATCATGTCCGGGCTGCAGGTCCAGAACTGGAATCAGGCGTTCAGCGAAAACAGCTATGCGGGCGCGACAGCCGCTGTTTCGCCGGTGCAGCACTATTGGTCTCTTGCCGTCGAAGAACAATTCTATTTGGTAACCCCACTGATCCTCCTGTCGGGGGTGGCCGTCGCTGCGAAACTGCGCCTAAGGATTGAAACCATTTGTCTCGCCGTGCTGGCGACAGTGTCTCTTGTGTCATTCGTCCACAGCATCCTGTTTTCGTCCACGGAGCACGGCATCGCGTACTTCGCTACGAGCACCCGAATGTGGGAGCTCGGTATGGGGGGTATTGCCGCCGTCCTATTGCCGAAGATGCATCCACGGGCGGTGTTCCTGCGTGTTGCCGGTTGGATCGGTCTCTGCGCAATCCTCTACTCCGCGATGACGTTCTCTACCGCCATGGATTTCCCAGGATCCGTCGCACTCTTGCCGGTGCTGGCTACGGTTTTGGTAGTCGCTTCGGGTGCGTCGCACTTGCAGCCATCAGTCGACCGCGGTTATTCGGTTACCCGGCTCCTGAGCCTCCGGCCGGTGACCTATGTTGGTGATTTGTCCTACTCCCTCTACCTCTGGCACTGGCCCGTGGTGGTGTTCTACGTGTTTCTCCTTGGCCGAACGCCCGGCTACCTTCACGGTGCGGCCATTGTCGGGATCAGCTTGGGTTTGGCCGTTGCCTCCTACTACTTCGTCGAGCAAAGGTTCCGTCACGCGGTCAGCCCTTTCCCGGGTCTTCCGCTGAAAGCAAGACGATGGAGGCCCCTGGCGGGGAACGCACTCGTTGTGGCCGCGGGATTGATCGCAGCCACGACAGCTCCGGCCCTTGTGCCTTGGGTCGTCGTCGAAGCCAAATCCCAGCAGCTGAGCGGGGCGCTGAACCTGCGCGAATATCCGGGAGCGACGGCATTTGACCCCAGTCGCCCTGCAACGGTTCCTGCTGCCCTCCCCGTTCAGCCGGATCCCGCCGTGGCATTGAAGGATGTGCCCCTCACCGGCAAGGACGAATGCGGGACCTTTGATCCGGCTAACCTCAGGATCGAGCAATGCTTGTACGGTCCGGCGGATGCCTCGAAAACGATGGTCGTTGTGGGGGACTCGCACGCGGCACAATACGTGGATGCGCTTCTTATCGCCGGCACGCCTTCGGGATGGAACGTGCGGGCCATGGTTCGCAATGGCTGTCCCTTTTCTACAGCCCCGCCAGCGGACGGCACGACGGTTTACCACAATTGTTCCGAGCAGAACAAGGTAACCCTGGAGCGGATCCTGCTCCTCCGGCCGCAACTGGTAGTGGTTTCCGGAATGGCGCCAGCGGGCTACCACCGTGCGCTCAAATGGGGGTGGGATAATCCCCACGCGCTGGTCGACGGCTATGTCGAGGTCCTAAAGCCACTTCGGGCAGCCGGTATCCGCGTGGCCGTTGTGGGCGACAACCCTTATCCCGACGTCTCCACTCCTGAGTGCGTTTCGCTCAACGGAACCGATTCACCGATGTGCCAGACCAAGATGCGCGAAGTGGACGCCCGGACAGATCCCCTGCAGCTGGCAGGAGCACAGGTACAAGGAGTCGAACTCCTCGACATGTCGGCGTATTTTTGCCGCCAGGGGATCTGTCCGGCAGTTATCGGCAACGTGATGGTCTATCGGGACAACCACATGACCAATACATTCGCCAAGACGCTGGCGCCGGCGTTGGCTCAGCGACTCAACTTGTAGCACAAACCGCCGAACCCCAGTCGAGTAAGATTCGGGAGGGCGGCTCATGACAATGACCAATAGGTTTTTTGCATTCGTTCAATCAAAGTTCTCGGAGGATTCCTTTGTCGTGGTGGTCTGTAGTCCCGCTTGTCGTTGTGGCGATCGGCTTGTTGTTCGTCCCGGGGGCACTCGTGGCCTGGGCAAGCCGGGCCCGCGGGATGGCGCTACTGGCCATGGCTCCCGCCATCACGGTCTCAATCGTGTCCGTCTCAGCTCTGGTGGCACCGCTCCTGAACATGGAGTGGTCGCTTCTCCCGGTCTTCGTCTTCACGGCCCTGATTGGTGCTGTTGCCCTGGCGACAACCACCTTGCTCACCAAAACAACACATACCAAGAAACCCGGCGGACGCAGGGCGATCAACTGGTGGGCGGGGGCTGGCCACGGGCTTGCGATTGTTGTTGCAGCATTTCTCATTGGCCGACGTCTCATGGCCGCATTCGGACGGCCGGAGGCGTTCTCGCAAACGTTCGACAACGTTTTTCACCTTAACGCCGTGCGTTACATACTCGACACGGGCTCAGCGTCGTCCATTACGGTGAGCTCCATGACCGGTGGCGGGTTCTACCCGGCGGCCTGGCACGATCTGGTCGCGCTGCTTGCCGCAACGACGGGTGCCGCCATCCCCGTGGCCGTAAATGTGGTGAATCTCGTGGTGGGAGCCATCGTCTGGCCGCTGGGCTGCATCTTCCTGGCACACAAGATCCTTGGAAACCGGGTCGCCGTCAGCGTCGCGGCAGGGGTCCTCTCCGCGGCTTTCGGCGCGTTTCCACTGTTGCTGCTGGATTTTGGTGTCCTTTATCCGAACTTCCTGGGTAACGCGTTGCTGCCGGTGGCGCTAGCGCTGGGAATCCAGGCATTGGGATTGGGGCGGAACCCGTCAGAATCAAGAACCGTGTCCTGGTTGCTGTTCGTTCTAGTGCTTCCAGGCCTGACCCTGGCGCACCCGAGCAGCACAATGGCGCTTGTGGCGCTTATGGTGCCACCCCTGCTGATCCTGTGGGCGGGGCTCACAGTGAGGCTTGCGCGACGGTCGCAGCGAGTCGCACTGCCTGTGGCCGGAATGATCCTGATGCTCCTGCTGGGACTGGGCGCACTTGCTGTTCTGTGGAAAACGGTCCGGCCTCCCGAGATTGCGGCCTTCTGGCCCCCCATCGAAACGACAGGGCGGGCCATTGGCGAGGTACTCACCAGTTCTGCCATTGGACGCCCGGTCTCATGGGCCGTGATGGTGCTGGCGGTGGCAGGCCTGGTGTCGCTGATCCTGCGACGCAAGCAGCTTTGGCTTGTCGGAATGTACGCGGTCATTGCGGGCCTCTTCGTCATCGTGGCGTCCTTCCCGTTTGGGGATCTTCGGACGTTCTTCACAGGTGTCTGGTACAACGATCCACCCCGCCTGGCATCGCTTCTCCCCACCGTAATTCTGCCGCTGGCCGTCATTGGAGCTGTTCGTGGCTGGGACAAGTGGGTGGCTCCGCTGACGGCCAGATACCCTTCCGCCAAGGAGCCTACGGCCGCGGACGGAGCGAGTCGGTCCCGGCGGTATGTAGGCGTAGCGGCTGCAGTCGTGGCTGCAAGCCTGCTTGCGGTCGGTACCCAGCAAGCCAACGTTCGGGCGGCGACCAACTCAGCCGCGGGCGGCTATCAATTGAACAACGACTCGCGGCTTGTGTCTGCAGACGAGATGGCGTTGTTGAAGCGACTGCCAGACAAAATCCCGCACGACGCGGTAATGGTGGGCAATCCGTGGAACGGGAGCGCCCTGGCTTATGCGTTTACCGGCAGGAAACTCATCCAGCTTCACATGCTTAGCGAACTCCCCGGAGGCTCGGACCAGCTGTTCGCGCGTCTAAACCAAGCAGGCTCGGATCCGACCCTATGTCCGATCGTTGAGCGGCTTCACGTCGGATATGTGCTTGATTTTGGCCACCAGGAAGTCCACGGCGGCGACAACGGTTTCCGCGGGCTGGACAACCTCGAAGCTTCCGGAGTAGCGACCCTCTTGGATTCCCAGGGCCAAGCGAAAATTTACAAACTGACTGTCTGCGGGCAGTGACTGTAGCTACGTGAAAGGAATTCAAATATGACGATCGCCTTGACCGGAAGCAATGGCTTCCTTGGATGGCACACGCGCGTTCTCGCGCACAGCGTTGGCAAGCCGACTGAAGCGCTGGCCTTGGGGGACAAATTCGACATCGACGCTGCGGTTGGCATCATGGAACGGGCACCGGTCCTGGTGCACGTGGCGGGCGTGAACAGAGGTGACGACGATGCCGTCAGGCTCGGCAACATCCGTTTCGCTGAGCAACTCGCGTGGACCCTGGACCAGACGACGACGAAACCCGCGACTGTGGTTTATGCCAATTCCATTCAGGCCGGCAACGACAGCGCGTACGGTCGGGGCAAGCAGGAGGCCGGCCTGATCCTGAAGAAAGCCGCCGAAGACGCCGGAGCCGACTTTGTCAACGTCAGCCTTCCCAATCTGTTCGGTGAGCACGGAGTGCCTTTCTACAACTCTGTGGTGGCGACTTTCTGCCAGCTGGCCGCCGACGGAAAACCTCTGCAAGTCCAGGACGACAAGGACTTGTTGCTTCTGCACGTGCAGACAGCCGCCGAAATCCTCCTCGGGCTGCACCATCCCGAGGACACCCAGCGGCTCGCAACCAGCCGCCGCGTAAGCGAGGTGGCCGCGCTGATCCAAGAGATGGCCGAAATCTATTCCACCGGGACCATTCCGGACATTTCGAAACCGTTTGACCGCGATATGTTCAATACCTACCGCTCGTTCCTGGTCGGCGATCGTCTTCCCGTCACCTTGGACCGGAAGGAGGATGCCCGTGGCGCCTTTTTCGAAGTCATCCGAAGCGCAGGGGGCGAGGGGCAAGCGTCATTCTCCACCACGGAGCCGGGCGTAACCAGGGGGCAGCACTACCACCGGCGAAAAATTGAACGGTTTACGGTGCTGTCGGGAACTGCCGAAATCTCCATGCGGAAGTTGTTTTCCGATGAAGTGCGGACCTACTCGGTCGACGGGCAGCAGCCCGTCGCTATTGATATGCCGACAATGTGGTCTCACAAGATCACAAATACCGGATCAGATAAGCTTTACACCATGTTCTGGATCAACGAAATATTTGACGCAGCCTCTCCCGACACTTTCCCGGAGGAAGTATGACCGACGCTGGCCGCAGGCTAAAAGTACTGACCATTGTAGGAACACGGCCCGAGATTATCCGTTTGGCGGCCACCATTCGGCGACTTGATCGCAGTACCGAGCACGTACTGGTCCACACCGGCCAGAACTACGACTACGAACTCAACGAGGTCTTTTTTGAAGACCTTGGCCTCAGAAAGCCGGATCACTTCCTGGAAGCGGACACGACATCCTTGGGTGCCGTCCTGGGCTCGATCCTTGCCAAGACGGAGCGGGTCCTACTGGCAGAAAAGCCGGACGCAATGCTGGTGCTGGGGGATACCAATAGCTGCATTTCTGCTCTCATGGCAAAGCGCCTGCGGATCCCCGTCTACCACATGGAGGCCGGCAACCGCTGCTTCGACGAAAATGTCCCGGAGGAGACGAACCGCCGTTTGGTTGACCACGTGGCGGATTACAACCTCGTATACACGGAGCACGCTCGCAGGAATTTGCTGGCAGAGGGACTGCACCCGTCCCGGATCCTGCTGACGGGGTCCCCGATGAAGGAAGTTCTCGTCGGCAACGCCGACGCCATTGCAGCAAGTGACGTGCTCGAAAAGCAGGAGCTCACGTCCGGCGGGTACTTTATGGTCAGCGTCCACCGGGAGGAAAATGTCGACAGCCCAGAACGCCTGGCCGAGATCCTCAAGGCACTTCAGACAATCAGCGAACGGCACGGACTGCCTGTGCTCGTCTCCACTCATCCCCGGACCCGTAAACGGCTCGAGGACCAGCCCGAGGAGTTGAAGCGCGGGTTGCGCTTCCACCCGCCATTCGGCTTCAACGACTATGTAAAGCTTCAGCAGGAAGCCAAGCTTGTGCTATCCGACAGCGGCACCATCAGCGAAGAGTCTTCCCTGTTGGGCTTCCCGGCAGTCACTCTTAGGGACGCCATCGAACGTCCGGAGTCACTGGATACCGCGGCCATCATCACCACCGGTGTCAAGGCGGACGCGATTGTCGACGCCATCGACATTGTCCTCGACCAGTTCGAGACTGACGGTCCGCCCGTCATTCCGGCGGACTACCAGATTGGCGACACGTCTCGGCGGGCAGTGAACTTCATTCGTTCGACCGCCCACACACACCATCAACGGTCAGGAATTTTCGTCAACATCGATCGGTGACGAAGCGAAGAACAGGCTGTTTTAGGGTTCGCCGCGCTGGCTTAGGCTGCGGCATTGGATCACGTTGGCGCTCGGCTGGAATTTCCAGCCGAGCGTTTTGCGTGGCGGGGGTCTGGTTTCTTGGGGACGGGTTTGACGCCCTGGGGTCCGTAATGGACAGGTGACTGCCTGCCGCAGCTTCGCCTCTCCGTGCCTCCCCGCAGTCCAAGGCGCCCGGACCCGGTCAGGGACCGTACGAAGCTCTCACACTGCCCCGAGCGGGCGGAGGCTAGTAGGTTATGATTCTTGACGCGTATTGGGGAAGTGTGGCGCGCAACTCGGGGCCAGCTCCGCATCGACCATGACGTCCAGATCGGGCATCGTTTCCAAGATCACCACAATGGCGTCCGAGACTTTGGACGGTCCCTTGAACAGAGGGCTGACCATTGGAATGGCGGGCTCAATATATTGTTCGTCCACTTGCCTTGGAGGGTCAGTGTCCACTGGGCGGCCAGAAGAGGATCGAATAAGTCGTTGAATCCCACGTAGATGAAGGGGCTGCGCTGCTCCACGCGTGACACGGCGAGCAGTTTCGGAATGAGCGGCGGCATAGGGCCGGCCAGCGCGGTGCTCGACAGCCAGGAATGACTTATGGAGATAGTACGTAACCACGCCGGCCTGGACCAGTTGAAAGACGGCAAGGCAGACAAGCAGTGCCGCAGCAAAGAGCGGAGTGGCCACAACGTGTAGTGAAGTAAGGGTTCCGAGCCGAACCTCGTCGGTTCCGACTGTTCGACGAGAGTAGAAGGCCAACGCCACGAAAGCATTGGCAATGATGCACAATACAGCCACTCCCGTGTCGGCCAGAGCTATACCGCCAGTAGTGTTGAGAACATCCCCGGCAGACCTGCCCAGCAGTTGCCAGAGCGCGGCCATAAGGGCGGCGGCGCCGAGCAGCCAGGAGACAGTGAATGGCGATAAGCGGCCGCCGTCCCCGACTGTGCACGATGCCGAAACAGGTGCCAGCCATAAACCACCGCGCTGGGAAGACAAAGGTCGAGCAGGAGAATCCAGCCGTGAGCAACCCCAGCCAGGGCAAGGATCAGGGCCGTTGACGCCAACGCCGGGTGAATGACCCGCCTAAGCTGCACGATCGCAACACAGGCCACACAAAGTGCCACCCCCAGCCCGAAATCTGGGAAGGCCCCGAACTTTGGAATGGCGCCGGGACCCACCACCCAGGCCGTAGACACGATGGCAACGAGAGGAAGCGTCACAAAGAAGTTGTGGCGTAGCACGGGGAGCGACGTCAGCCCAGCGACGACCAGCAGGGTGCAGAGAACGCGGATAACACCGACCAGCCGGCAAAACAGGAGGACTTCCTGCCCTGCGTCATCTGCAGTGCGGCCGGCAACCACCTCGGCAAACGTGGCGGCCAAGGAGTGGAAACCTTGGGGATACGTCGCCGCGGACCACCTCCCGCCGTCGGGGGCTGCTGGCAGCACCGCGATAACTGAGCCGTGATTTCGAGCCATGTTGAACATGTTGAAGTGCGGCTGTTGAAGTGCGGCGCGAAATCCCACGACCGTGTCAGCACGAGCAACGCCTGCCTTGGTGTCCGGACCGAGACGAAACTCTGAACCACCACGGGGAAGCCAGCCCCGCGAGAACTGGCAGGCCATCCACGGCACGGAAATGGGGCAGAAACTTACGGAGTGGCTGACGTTTGACGCGCCAGTGACATGCTGACCCGGCTAGGGCCGCGGCTGCCACGGCCAAGACCGCGGAACCGCGGTTAAGATCCGGGACCGGGCCCGTGACCCACCACATGATCGGGGCTGTTCCCGCCAGTCCGACGATCGATAAAAGAATTCTCTGTGAAAACGTCCGCGAGGTCGGGATAAGAATCAGCACCAGGCCCAGGGCAACACCGTACCGCCAGCCGGTCAAGCCTCCAGCGGCCCGGACCATGAATACGGCCAGGGCCACGAGGCTCGCAACCAAGGCGACGCAGAGCCACTGTGGGGCAGTTGTGCCGGTACTGATGGGCGAGTCTCTTCGGCGCCGGGCGGACACCTTGGAGTCCGAAGGTCCGGGGGTTGTCTTGCAGATCGGGGCTGAGCATGATTCCTTCGTGGCCGGTTTAAGCCGGCGTTCCCCCAATGTCACGACCTTTATTGATCCATGGCCCGCTCCCTGCGAGGCGCGATGAAAGTTCCGAATGGACAGTAGCAGTCTATGGCGTGCCGGACTCCACCCCTGAACTGTGCCAAATATGTCAGTCGTCGCAGGGGCCAGGCGCCGATTGAAGCTGCGGCTTCGCGGCCTGCGGTGTGGGCTGCGGGATGCGCCGGAAATCGCTTTCCAACTGCTCAACGGCAGTGCGCAGAATCGCGACTTCTTCAGCCAACGTGCGGTTCTCATCTTCGACGACGGAGAGTTCCCAGGAGAGATGGAGGCACACGCCAAGCAGCAAGACGATACACAACGCAAAGAGCAGGTTCGACGCAACCTGAACGCCAAGGAGTTTGCTGACACCCGCAAGAAGGTCCGGCCAGCCTGCCAAGACCAGGGCGCTGGCGCCAATGACCAGCCAGAGGGCTGCATACTTCTCACGAAAGACCTTGCGGCGGACCAGCTCCAGTACGATCGCTACCATCACCAGGGCGAAGATGAAGGGGGCCAACGTGTTTCCCATCAGGCGATGCCTTCCTGTGCAGCGATTTTTGAGCGGCTCCGGGTCAGCGCGAACAGCAGCGCAAAGACGGACCGCAGCAGGTAGATTGCGGATTTAGCTGGATTGTGGCTCGGGGTTCCGCCCTGCCGGGGCCGCATGGCCACGGGGATCTGGGTCACCTTACAGCCAGACTTGATCGCGACGACCAATGAATCGATAGTGTCGCCCAGGTACTCAGCTGGATAGTGGTCGAGGTACTGCGCAATAGCCCGCTTGTTTCCCGCACGGAACCCCGACGTCACGTCCGTAAGTTTTGTGCGTGCCAGCCTGGAGATCACCGCAGCAAGGAACACCATGGCCCAGTGGCGCGGACCGGAGACCTTGTAATCACCCTTGGAGGCGAAGCGTGCCCCAATGCAAATGTCGGCAGCGGTCAAGCCCTCCAAGACCGAAGCGATCTCCCGAGGGTCGTGCTGGCCGTCGGCGTCTACTTGGATTACGGCGTCATAGTTGTATCGGTCGGCGTACTTGAATCCAGCCCGCATGGCACCGCCGACTCCCATGTTGAACGGGAGCCGAAGGACCGTCGCGCCGGCGGCGGCCGCGACAGCCGCTGTCGCGTCTCTTGAGCCGTCGTCCACGACCAGGACGTCGTATCCTTCGTTCAGGCTGATCACCTCGTCAACCGTGTCACCGACGGTTTCACCTTCGTTCCAGGCAGGCATGATCACTAGAACTCTGCGGGTTTCTGGGCTAAGCATGCTTGAGATTCTACGCCGAATCACATGCAAGCCGAATCCATGGCCGGGGTCGCGCGAGGATTGTTTACCCGTCCCGATCCCGACTCGCTGATATCATCTAACGGTTGCAGCCCATGTTCGTAGCCGTAGCCACCTGCAAAACAAGGAGACAAGTTGTTCAAGGACAAGACACTTTTGATTACCGGAGGCACTGGCTCGTTCGGGAACACTGTACTGAAGCACTTCCTGCACACAGACATCGGTGAGATCCGTATCTTCTCCCGGGATGAGAAAAAACAGGACGACATGCGGAAGGCCTACAGCAACGACAAGTTGAAGTTTTACATAGGTGACGTGCGCAACATTGACAGCGTGCGCGAGGCTGTCCGGGGAGTGGATTTCATCTTCCACGCTGCGGCACTCAAGCAAGTACCGTCGTGCGAATTCTTCCCGATGGAAGCCGTCCGGACCAACGTCCTCGGAACCGATAACGTCCTGACCGCGGCAATTGACGCGGGGGTCAAGAAGGTTGTGTGCCTCTCCACCGACAAGGCTGCCTACCCGATCAACGCCATGGGCACCTCCAAGGCCATGATGGAAAAGGTCGTGATCGCCAAGTCCCGCAACGTCGATCCGTCGGAAACGTTGATCTCCTGCACCAGGTACGGAAATGTCATGGCGTCGCGAGGGTCGGTCATCCCCTTGTTCGCAGACCAGATTCGAGCTGGAAAGCCTCTGACGGTGACAGATCCGCACATGACCCGCTTCCTGATGAACCTCGATGAAGCAGTCGAGCTCGTCCTCTTCGCGTTCGAGAATGCCAATCAGGGCGACTTGTTCGTCCAAAAGGCCGACGCTTCGTCCGTTGGTGACTTGGCAACAGCGATGAAGCGCCTGTTCAATTCCGACGTCGAAATCAATGTCATCGGGACCCGGCACGGCGAGAAGGCGCACGAAACGCTTCTCACCCGCGAAGAGCGTGCGAAGTCGGAGGACCTTGGCGGATACTTCCGGGTCCCCGCCGACACGAGGGACCTCAACTACGAAAAGTTCGTTGATTCCGGAGACATCGTCAGCGAGACGTTGGAGGAATACACATCCCACAACACCCAACAGCTGACCATTGACGAGATTATCGAGAAGATGAAGACCACGGACTTCGTCCAGGACCTGCTTCCCTCGATCACGTCAGCGTCTTAGGAATGAGCAGTAAGCCCAAAGTACTTGTCGTCGGCCAACATTTCTGGCCGGAGGGCTTCCGGATAAACGATATCTGCGATTACTTTGTCGAAAACGGACTGGATGTGGAGGTTCTATGCGGTCTTCCCAACTATCCGCAGGGGCAATTCTATCCTGGATACTCGTTGCGAGGTCCATTTAGGCAAGAACACAAGGGGATCAAGATTTACCGGGCACCGGAGATCCCCCGGGGAGATAATTCGAGCCTTCGAATCTTCCTGAACTATGTGTCATTTCCTGTCGGGAGTCTGCTGCATTTGCCGAGATTACTTTTCGGCAAGTACGACAAAGTTTTTCTATACCAGCTTTCGCCGGTAATGATGTCGATCACAGGGATTCTTATCTCGAAGATGAGGGGCATAGAATCCACAATGTACGTCCTCGATTTGTGGCCGGAAAACCTCTTTTCTGTTTTGCACGTGAAAAACAAGTTGTTCCGCAGGTTGGCAGAAAAGATATCTCATTGGCATTACCGCCAACCGGAAAAAATTGTCGTGCTGTCCGAACAGATGCGTGCCAAAGTCAAAGGCATAACAGGCCTCCCCGATGACCGGATTACTGTCGTGCCGCAGGCTTGCGAAAGTCTCTACGAAGAAGAGATCTATGAGCCTGAGCTCGCCAAACGCCTGGGCGAGGGCTTCAAGGTCGTCTTCACCGGAAACATCAGCCCTGCGCAATCATTCGAAACCATTGTTGATGCGGCCGAAGAGCTCAATCACGAGGGCCTGACAGACATCGTGTGGGTAATAGTGGGCGACGGTATGAGCCGGAGCGAACTGGAACGGGAAGTGGCGCGGCGGGGTCTTGAGGGCGTGTTCCGCTTTGAAGGACACCATCCGGTTTCCGACATCCCGAAGTACACGACGTTGGCGGATGTGCTGGTCGGTTGTCTCGTCAAGAGCGATCTGCTTGAAGCGACCATTCCGGCCAAGGTCATGTCTTACATCGCCTCCGGCCGCCCGCTTGCACTGGCCATGGATGGCGAAGTCCGAACGCTCGTCGAGGATGAAGCACACTGTGGACTCGTGGGACCGGCTGCCGATGCCGCCGCTTTGGCCGAAAACATCCGGACGCTGTACCGAATGTCTCCGCAGGAACGCAAGGGCCTTGGCGAGAGCGGCAAGGCTTACCACTTCGCGAACCTTGAACGAAGCATAGTTCTGGGCCGGCTGAAAGACTTCGTGTTAGGGGCGAGGTAGGCGGACGGCCCCCCCGGGGCCTCTGGGTGGCCTAGGGATCTACGACCTGGTCGGCAGTTTCACGCTGGATGCGAACAATGCGAGCAATCGCCAATGCATGGACGACGATCCCGGCGAGGGGGCCCAGCCCCAAACTCAGAATGCTGCGAACCTCGACACTGGCCGGGAGCAGGAGAAGCGCGACGGCTACCGCTGTTGCTGTCAGCCATCCGGCAGAGTATGCCCGATGATTGCCTAAGCCGATGACGATGGTGCCGAGCAAGGTGAGGACTGCCATCAACACTGCAGCAAGTGTCAGGGCGGCGAGAGCCCACCCGTCCACACGATAGTCGGGGCCGAAAAAGAGCATCAGCCAGGGGCCGATCAACCACGCCGCGACGGCGCCGACGACGCCGATAGCGAGCAGTGCAGCAAGTGGCTTCTTCAACGCCTTCCAGCCGTCCCGGGGGTTCTTGACAACCTCGGTCAGGGCAACGCCCTGGAAGGCCTGAAGCGGAACCATGATCGGCGCACGGGTGAGCGATATGGCCAGGAGAATGGGCGCGGACAAAGCGTAGTCGGCTGGCGAGGTGGTGAGCTTCAGCAGGATCGGGAACGCGACGATCAGCGCAGCGGAAGATGCGGCTGAGAGCAGGGCATGTCCGGTGTTCTGAAGAAGCCTGCCGAGGCCCACATCGGCGCGGGCCGCGAGCGAGGCTCTGGCGGTCGGGAAGATAAGCGTCACTATCAGCCAGGCGGCGAGGGCAGCGAGGCATGCCAGTTCCAGTCCCAGAAGCGGAGCGGCAAGCGCGGCTGCGACCGCAATGGCTCCAAGGCGGAGCAGGGCTTCCAGTGAGACCAATCCGGCGAAGAGCGACCACTTGTCATGGCCTTGTGCGGCCCCGGCCAATGTGGCGTGGCATGAGAATAAAACCGCCGTGGCAACAAGGGCTCCAGTAATGGCTCCGGAGTCACGGTGAAATATGTGGTTGCTCAGAATGGGGGACAGGGCGAGGATGACCACTGCTGAGGCCAAACCAACAATCAGTCCGGATGCCAGTACGCGCGCGCCTCTGGGAGTGCCCGTAGGCCCTGGCCTGCGGGCCGCGCCCACAGCCCTGGTCGTCTCTGCCTGAATCCCGCCGAGAACGCCGCAGACGAAAAACAATGCGGCCCAGAACGATAGGAACTCTGCATTGTCGGCCGGCGACAGCGCGTGACTCGTGATGAAGAGAATGACGATGCCGGCTGCGGCCGCCACCACCGAAGCCCCACCGACGCCCGCGGCAGATTTGGCTGATATTGTCTCACCGCTGCTTGGAGGCTGTTCGGGGACAAACTCGGATGACTGGGTAATATCCGTCAATTCGGGAGCTTTCACGTTGTAATCAGCATCCGAACGCTGTCGTGATGCACTGGCTGTCGTGATGCGCCGTCCGTCTAATCCGCTGGTAGCGCCGCTAGTCCGCTGTTGCGGACGACTTCGATGTCGTGTTCGACCATGGTCTGTACAATGCCGTCAAAAGTGGTGGTCGCCTTCCAGCCAAGAGTCGCTGAAATCTTGCCAGGGTCGCCACGCATCTCGGAGGCGTCGACCGGGCGGCGAAATCTGGGATCAGTGTCTACTCGCGACAGTCCGTCCGAGATTCCGGCAGCAGAGAAAGCAGCTTCCGCGAAGTCCCTCACGCTGTGCGAAACTCCGGTCGCGACCACGAAGTCATCCGCCTGTTCGGCCGTCGCTATTCTCGCCAGGGCATCAACGTAGTCTGGTGCCCATCCGAAGTCCCGGACAGCTTCAAGGTTGCCCAAACTCAAACGGTCTTTGAGCCCCAGTGCGATTGCAGCTACGCCCAAGGTGATCCGTCGCGTAACGAAACTCGCGGGCCGGCGGAGCGACTCGTGGTTGTATAGGATCGCCGAGCAGGCGAAAAGCCCGCGTGCCCGGTAAGTGGCAACGGCATGGTGCGCGAAAGCTTTGGCCGCACCATACGGTGTAAGCGGACTGACCGGAGTGCGCTCATTCTGCGGTACCTGAGCGGCATTGCCGAAGATCTCGGCACTGGACGCTTGAAGGAACCGGACCTCATTTCCGGTTCGTTCCTGAAGCAACCACGCGGCTTCGAGCAAAGCAATGGAGGCTGCGCCGGTGCTGAGCGACGTTTCGTATGGTTTTTTCCACGACGCGGCAACCGAGCTGGTGCCCCCAAGGTTGAAGATCGTGTCGGGTTGGATTTCTTCCACGAGCCGCGACAGCCGCGGGGCATTCGAGAGGTCTCCGTCGTGGAGCGTCACCCCTGCATGAAGATACTGCGGGGGTGACGCATCCTCTGCACGGACCATCCCGTGGATGCTCCACCCGGCGCTGGCCAGCTGTTCGGCCAAGTAGGAGCCGTCCTGGCCGGAAATGCCAGTAATGAAGGCCGTTCGGGTGCTGCGAACTCCATCGCGGGCTGGTGCTGTGGTCATTTGGCGAGCAGCCGCTGCTCCAGCAGGTCGTTCTCGACCATCATGGTTACGAGCTCATCGAAGGAAACCTTGGGCTTCCACCCGAGGACAGTCTGTGCCTTCGCCGCGTCGCCGATAAGAAGGTCAACCTCTGCCGGACGCATGAACTTGGGGTCCTGGCGGACATAGCGGCGCCAATCGTCGAGTCCCGCTGCCGCGAAGGCTGCTGCCAGCAGTTCCTCGATGGAATGGGTTTCCCCGGTGGAGATGACGTAGTCATCCGCTTCGGGCTGCTGCAACATGAGCCACATGGCCTCGACATAGTCCCCGGCGAAACCCCAGTCACGTTTGGCGTCCAGGTTTCCCAGCACGATCTCATCCTGCAAACCGAGCTTGATGCGGGCGACAGCCTGAGAGACCTTGCGCGTAACAAACTCCGGCCCGCGTCGGGGAGACTCGTGGTTGAACAGGATTCCGCTGGAGGCGTGCATTCCGTACGACTCGCGGTAGTTGATGGTCATGTAGTGACCGAAGACCTTCGCGACACCGTAAGGCGAGCGGGGCCACAGCAGTGTTTCCTCCCTCTGGGGGACTTGCTGGACCTTCCCGAACATCTCGGACGAAGAGGCTTGGTAAAAACGAACCTTGCCAATGTCATCACCTGCGTATAGCCGGGTGGCCTCGAGGATGTTGAGCACGCCCTTGCCAGTGACATCCGACGTCATGGACGCGTTTTCCCACGAATAGGCTACGAAGGAGATCGCCCCAAGGTTGTAAATCTCGTCAGGCTGCGAAATTGCCAGTACTCGGACGAGCGAGGACACGTCCGTCAGGTCCCCCGTGAGGAGCTTTACATCGGGGACTGTCTTGCGGACCAGATCGAATTTGGGATTGTTCTGGCCCCTGATCAGGCCAAAAACCTCATAGCCCTTGGAAAGCAGCAGCTCTGCAAGGTAAAGGCCGTCCTGACCAGTGATACCGGTAATGAGCGCACGAGGCATGGGGAAATTGTCCTTTAAGTCGAAGAGTCAAGCACAGCCACTATATCCGGTTGGGTGCTGAACAGCGGATTGGAGCTAGCGAACGGACTGTGCGTGCTGCCTTGCAGCGTAGCGGTAGGCGGCTTCGTGTGCCTCCGCGCATTTCTCCCAGGTGAACCTATCAACTTGCTGGAACCCCTTGATTTGGAGCTCGGAGGCCCGGTCGATGGCTTCGAGGATTCCGTCGGCGATGGCACGGGGCGAATGCGGATCAAACATGACGGCAGCGTCACCGCAGACCTCGGGCAGAGAGCCGGCCGTAGAGGACGCCACCGGACATCCCGAGGCCATCGCTTCCAAGGGAGGCAAGCCGAATCCTTCGTACAAACTGGGGAAGACCAGACACTTTGCCTTGCGATACAGCTCAAGCAACTCCGGGAAGGGCACCAGGCCCTTGACCTCTACATTCTCCGGGACATCAATGAGATGGTCGAGGCCTCCACCAGTGAGAACCAAACGCAATTCGGGCCGTTCGTCCTGCAAAAGACGCATGGCGTCGAAGAGGACGGCATGGTTCTTGTGGGCCCAGCCACGTGCCGGGTAGAAGACGAAGTTCTCCCGCTCACCGAGATTGGGCGTGAATTGGTCTGTGTCGACAGCCAAGTGGGCGGTGAAGATTTTGTCGGGGGAGATCTTTAGGTGTTCTACGATCGTCCGCTTCGCAAATTCGCTGATGGTGACTACGGCGTCAGCTTTCCGTGCCGTGCGTTCGTAGAAGACTCTTCGGTAGAGCCGCTCCACGCGGCTGAAGAGGTGGGGAAGGTCACGATGCTGCACGTCGCACAGCGTCTGCACAGTCGCCACCGACCCAGAGGGACGCGGCACGTTCACGGCGAACGGAACGTGAAAAACATCGTTGCCCCCCATGCGGGCAATGAGCGACTTGCGCTTGAGCAGGCCAGCCACGAGAGTCGATATTCGTTCTCTGGCGGACCCTCCACCAGCTATCTCGGGGCAGACAACCTCCGGAATGGGGTCCGAAAAACCGGCTGCTGCGTTGCTGACAAATGCAGTCGCGGCAACATCCCGGATGGAGGCCAGGCCGCGGAGAAGCCCGCGGGCGTAGGTCTCGCCACCGCCCATCCCGCCGGGTACCAGGGTGAGCATAGCAACGGCGACTCTGAGCGGCCGGGTTTCGGCAGATGTTCCGTTGGTTACTGGTTTTTCTCGCATCTATCCAGCTTATCTTGCATGAGGCGACGTCCCGTCCGTGAACCTTAAGCTCCGGAGAGCGCGCTGCTCCGGCGGATGTGCCGTCGAGTCAAATGCTCGTGGCAGGCATCAGTCATCGCGACAGGGTGGTCTTTGCTCCCGCAGCTGAAGACCAGTCGATTCGGCCGCCCCGGAAGTTCTGGGCAAGATTACCGTTCCCGGTCGAATATACGCCGGTGGTGGGGTAGCCGAGGGTTCCGGATTCCCAGCCTTGGGCGGCCCAGGCGTCGCGGATGACACCGGATGAGATGCGGGCGCCGGTCGCTGCGGTCCAGTAGATCGCACCGTTTTGGTAGCCCTGGGATTTGGCTCCGTTCGCGGCG